>NZ_JNVB01000121.1 GCF_000770305.1 Erwinia oleae | reverse complement strand
GTACGGTATTCAGGGCACGCCCGCCATTCTGCTGGAAAACGGCATGATGGTGCCGGGTTACCAGGGGCCGAAAGAAATGAAGCAGATGCTCGACAGCCAGAAAACGGGTAGTTGAGCCGGGTGAATAACAAAACAGAACTCCGCCGTCGTCAGGCGGCGGACGGGTGCGAACTGCCGTCCGACCTTCATCCGCTGCTTCGTCGTCTTTACGCCCATCGCGGCGTCCGCCAGGCGAGTGAACTGGAACGGGGCGCGAAAAACCTTCACGCGTTCCATTCGCTCAGCGGTATCGACAAGGCCGCTGAGATCCTGCAACAGGCTATCGCTGCGGATCTTTGCATTATGATCGTGGGCGACTTTGACGCCGACGGCGCCACCAGCACCGCGCTGACGGCGCTGGCGCTGCGCAGCATGGGCGGCAATAATGTTAAATATCTGGTGCCCAATCGATTTGACGATGGCTACGGACTGAGTCCGGACGTGGTAGAACAGGCGGCGGCGCGCGGCGCGCAGCTTATTCTGACGGTGGATAACGGCATTTCATCGCACGCCGGCGTCAGCCTTGCTCATGAGAAGGGCATCGCGGTAGTGATTACCGACCATCATCTGCCGGGCGAAACGCTGCCGGATGCGGACGCCATCGTCAATCCCAACCTGCCTGATTGCCGCTTTCCATCGCGGTCGCTGGCAGGCGTCGGGGTGGCGTTTTACCTGATGCTGGCGCTGCGGGCGCGCCTGCGAGACAGCGGCGTTACCGCTTTACCGAACCTGGCGGAACTGCTGGATCTGGTGGCGCTCGGCACCGTTGCCGACGTGGTGCCGCTGGATGCCAACAACCGTATTTTGGTCTGGCAGGGATTGAGCCGTATTCGTGCGGGCAAATGCCGACCCGGCATTCGTGCGCTGTTGGAAATAGCGAATCGCGACGCGCGGCAGCTTAACGCCAGCGATCTTGGGTTTGCGCTGGGGCCGCGCCTCAATGCGGCTGGCAGGCTGGATGATATGTCGGTCGGCGTGGCGCTGCTGCTTAGCGACGATCTGGCTCAGGCCCGTATGCTGGCCAGCGAGCTGGACGCGCTCAATCAGACGCGTAAAGAGATTGAGCGCGGAATGCAGGCGGAAGCGCTGGCGCTGTGCAACGCGCTGGAGCGCGAAAGCGAAACTCTGCCGCTGGGCATCGCCATGTTTCATCCTGAATGGCATCAGGGCGTGGTAGGCATACTTGCTTCACGTTTAAAAGAGCGATTTCACCGGCCGGTGATCGCTTTTGCGCCCTCGGGCGACGGCATGCTGAAAGGCTCCGGCCGATCCGTCAGCGGACTGCATATGCGCGATGCGCTGGAGCGTCTGGATACGCTTCATCCGGGGTTGATGATTAAATTCGGTGGTCACGCGATGGCGGCAGGTTTAACGCTGGAAGAGGCGAAATTCGATGAGTTCCGACAGCGCTTTGGCGATCTGGTAGGCGAATGGCTGGATAAAGAATCCCTACAGGGCGTGATCTGGTCAGATGGCGAGCTGATGGCGCAGGAGCTCACGCTACCGACTGCCGAGCTGTTGCGCGAGGCTGGCCCATGGGGGCAGGCATTCCCCGAACCGCAGTTTGATGGCAGGTTCACGCTTATCCAGCAGCGGCTGGTCGGCGAGCGCCATTTAAAAGTGATGCTTGAGCCGCTTGGCGGCGGCCCGCTGCTGGACGGCATCGCCTTCAACGTGGATACCACGCTCTGGCCCGATAACAGCGTCAGGCAGGTTGAGCTGGCCTATAAGCTGGATATTAACGAGTTTCGCGGCAACCGCAGTGTTCAACTGATTATCGAACACCTCTGGCCGCTGTAGGCTTTCGTCTCCGGCATATCGCAGGCCGGAGACGGTCAAATTGCCGCCCGGAATGCTATAAACCGCAGGCGATTTCAGGTAAACTGCTGCGCTACATTTATGCCTATCTGGAACACTCTACAGCCATGTTTGAAATTAATCCGGTAAAGAACCGAATTCAGGATCTCTCTGAGCGCAGCGGCGTTCTCAGGGGGTATCTTTGACTACGATGCCAAGAAAGAGCGCTTAGAAGAAGTTAACGCCGAGCTGGAGCAGCCGGACGTCTGGAACGAGCCTGAACGCGCCCAAGCGCTGGGTAAAGAGCGCTCCTCGCTGGAAGCCATCGTCGATACGCTGGAGCAGATGAGCCAGGGTCTGGAAGACGTGGCTGGCCTGCTGGAGCTGGCGGTCGAAGCCGAAGACGAAGACACCTTCAACGAAGCGGTCGCCGAACTGGACGGCCTGGAGAAGAAGCTGGGCGAGCTTGAGTTCCGCCGCATGTTCTCTGGTGAGTACGACAGCGCCGACTGCTACATTGATATTCAGGCCGGTTCCGGCGGTACGGAAGCACAGGACTGGGCCAGCATGCTGGTGCGTATGTACCTGCGCTGGGCCGAAGCCAAAGGTTTCAAAACCGAAGTTATTGAAGAGTCCGAAGGGGAAGTGGCCGGCACTAAATCCGCTACGCTGCGCATCAGCGGCGATTATGCCTTCGGCTGGCTGCGTACCGAAACCGGCGTACATCGCCTGGTGCGTAAAAGCCCGTTTGACTCCGGCGGCCGTCGCCATACCTCATTCAGTTCCGCCTTTATCTACCCAGAGGTGGATGACGATATTGATATCGAAATCAATCCGGCGGATCTGCGCATTGACGTTTATCGCGCATCAGGCGCGGGCGGACAGCACGTTAACCGTACGGAATCGGCGGTGCGTATTACTCACATACCGACCAATACCGTGACGCAGTGTCAGAACGACCGCTCTCAGCATAAAAACAAAGACCAGGCGATGAAGCAGATGAAGGCGAAGCTGTACGAACTGGAAATGCAAAAGAAAAATGCTGAGAAACAGGCGCTGGAAGACAATAAATCCGATATCGGCTGGGGCAGCCAGATCCGTTCATATGTGCTTGATGACTCGCGCATCAAGGATCTGCGCACCGGCGTCGAAACGCGCAACACCCAGGCCGTGCTTGACGGCGATCTGGACCGTTTTATTGAAGCAAGTTTGAAAGCAGGGCTATAAGGAACTGACATGTCTGAACAACATCCGCAGGGCGCTGACGTCGCGCTTGAGTTGAATAATGAACTGAAGGCGCGTCGTGAAAAGCTCAGCGCGCTGCGTGAAAACGGCGTGGCATTTCCGAATGATTTCCGCCGCGATCGTACCGCTGATGTGCTGCACGCTGACTACGATGCGAAAGAGAATGACGAGCTTGAAGCGCTCGGCATCGAGGTAAGCGTGGCCGGTCGTATGATGACCCGTCGCATCATGGGTAAAGCATCGTTCGTGACGCTTCAGGACGTCGGCGGTCGTATTCAGCTTTACGTCTCCCGCGACGATCTGGCGGAAGGCATTTATAACGAACAATTTAAAAAATGGGATCTGGGCGACATCGTCGGCGCGCGCGGCAGGCTGTTCAAAACCAAAACCGGCGAGCTGTCCATCCACTGCCACGAGCTGCGTCTGCTGACCAAAGCGCTTCGTCCGCTGCCGGACAAGTTCCACGGCCTGGCCGATCAGGAAACGCGCTATCGCCAGCGCTATCTGGATCTGATCGCCAACGACGAATCCCGCAAAACCTTTAAAATTCGTTCGCAGATCATGGCAGGCATCCGCAGCTTTATGGTCGGCCGCGACTTTATGGAAGTCGAAACGCCGATGATGCAGGTGATCCCTGGCGGCGCGTCGGCGCGTCCTTTTATCACCCACCATAACGCGCTGGATATTGATATGTATCTGCGCATCGCGCCGGAGCTTTATCTGAAGCGCCTGGTGGTTGGCGGCTTCGATCGCGTGTTTGAAATTAACCGCAACTTCCGCAACGAAGGTATTTCGCCGCGCCACAACCCTGAGTTCACCATGATGGAACTCTATATGGCCTACGCGGACTACAGGGATCTGATCGAACTGACCGAAAACCTGTTCCGCACGCTGGCGCAGGACGTGCTGGGCACGACGGTAGTACCTTACGGCGAGCAGGAGTTTGACTTTGGCAAACCGTTCGAGAAGTTGACGATGAAAGAGGCGATTTTGAAGTATCGCCCTGAAAC
The DNA here is from genome assembly GCF_000770305.1 of Erwinia oleae. GTDB lineage: Bacteria > Pseudomonadota > Gammaproteobacteria > Enterobacterales > Enterobacteriaceae > Erwinia > Erwinia oleae. Next base: position 1,975 of record NZ_JNVB01000121.1, on the reverse strand, counting down.
CAATCTGACCGACCTCGACGATTTTGATAAGGCCGCTGCGATTGCGCAGTCGCTGGGCATCAAAATCGAGAAGAGCTGGGGTCTGGGCCGCCTGGTGACTGAGATTTTCGAAGAGACAGCGGAAGCGCATCTGATCCAGCCGACCTTTATCACCGAATACCCGGCGGAGGTTTCACCGCTGGCGCGTCGCAATGACCTTAACCCGGAGATCACCGACCGCTTTGAGTTCTTCATTGGCGGTCGCGAAATCGGCAACGGTTTCTCCGAGTTGAATGATGCGGAAGATCAGGCCGAGCGTTTCCAGCAGCAGGTTAACGCAAAAGACGCCGGTGATGACGAAGCGATGTTCTATGACGAAGACTACGTTACCGCGCTGGAGCATGGTCTGCCGCCAACGGCGGGTCTGGGTATCGGCATTGACCGCATGGTGATGCTTTTTACCAACAGCCATACCATCCGCGATGTGATCCTCTTCCCGGCGCTGCGTCCGGGCAGCCGCTAAGCTATAAAGACGATAAAAAGGGGCGAAGAGATTCGCCCTTTTTTATTTCGTCGCGATCTGTGACGCCAGGCCGATCCTCTCTGCATTCACCTTCTATAGTTAGCAGACCCATATGGGTTAACGGAGGTGGCTATGTCTGAACGTCCCGATTATCAAGATCCCGTTCCTGATGATGCAGAATATCCGGCTTATGAAGACGATGAAGATCTGCCAGAAGGAAGTGACGAAATTGTCGACCCGCTCGAAGACGATGATGAAGATTTACCTGAAAAGGACATCTGATCTGCCCGCCTGAACCGCTCGCATAAAGCCGGGCTGTAGTTTGAGCCTGAGCCGGGTCACCTGCCTGGCTCAGGCTTTATCTGCCACAATCCTGCATCACAATGGAACTTCCCTTCTGCCTCTTACACTTAGCCTGTTAGTAAAATGGCGCGGCGCATTCGTCGCGCCGGTTCATCAGTCAGGGTAAAAAGGGGAGAACCGTGCCGTCACCAATTTCCGGAAGAATACCCGTTGCGCCAACCAGCCGGGAGCTGCGCGATCTGGGGCCGAATGACAGAGTGAATATCCGTCTGGCACTGGAGCCCGGCAACCGGGTGCATCGCGACTGCGAAGTGAGGGTCAGCGGTCAGCAGTACGATGCATTGCGCGCGGCAAACAAAGCCATTCAGGATACCCACAAGATCCTCTTCATGGGCGTGGGCGATCAGCGTTTTCATTCCCTTAATACCAATGCCGAGACGTTCAAGCGTCTGTTGGTGATGCGCAAGCGCATTGAAGATGCAAAGATGACGCCGCTTCAGAGCATATGGGAAGCAAAGCGTTATCGCGTGGGGAACTGCGGTGAACTGGCGATGATCTGTGGGCAGTTGATCGCCAGTTCCGGGTTAAATCAGCCCGTGTCGGTAGTGGAAACGAAGGGCAAAGTTGATCATACCTATGTGGTTATTGGCGATCCTGCTTCAAAAGATGAGAAGGTCATCGCCGATCCCTGGGCGCTGTTCAGCCGTGCCATGCTGGAAAAGAACTTCCACTATGCCAGCGCCAGCTCAAGAGTGGTGCATACGTTCACACCGCAATACGATCCCGCGATGAAGGCGGAACTCACCAGCGGCGGCATGGTCAGCCGTGACGACGTGGAGCGGGAATTCGCGCCGTTAAGTGAGGCGCTGGGTAACCCTGATAACGAGTCCCTGATAAAAACGGCGACAAAAAAACGTTGGGTATACGATCAGTTTCACGCCTCGGATAACCTGGGCGAAAGGTATCGTTACGGTTCCGGCCACGATAAGCGCTATGTGGATCAGAACATGACGAAGGCGGAATACCAGGAGATTTACAACGGCCCGCGCCCCTCGGCGCCGGAACCGCGCCCAGCCCGCTACTATCCGCCTGCGGCGGGCGGAAGCATGCCGCAGCGCAGCTACAGTAGCCGAACCCGACCTGCCTCACAGTATGCGCCGGAAGCAGACC
>NZ_JNVB01000120.1 GCF_000770305.1 Erwinia oleae | reverse complement strand
CACCGTTATAGGATTTAACACCGGTGCTCCAGGCGGTTGCCGATGCAGCGGAGTCAGTCACGTAGTCCGGCTTATGCGTTTTTTTATCCAGCGCATAATGCGTGTATTGACCGGTCAGCGGCAGCGCATCAATACCTTTAAAGAAACCGCCCGCTCCTTCTGCGTAGTTGCGCGCAGCGGTAATTTCAGAATCGCCCATGCCGTCGCCGATCAGCAGAATGACGTTTTTCGCCGTGCTATTGGTCAGCGAAGCTTTCAGCGTCTCGGTTTGATCCTGTGACAGGCGACGCGCGCCGCCGGGTTGCGTGAGGTCGCCCTGGGCCGCACGGCTCCCGTTCACGTTATCGGCAACCGCACTACCAGAAAGGATGAGGGCGATCAGTGAAAGGCTGAACAGCGTTGTATGTTTCATTACGTCGGCGCTCCGTGAGAAAGTTTTGCTAATGATTTCAGGAAGCCAGTCTGCTTCACAACTGTGACGAATTTTTGTCAGCAACATGTCGCGGGTGTGACAGCGCATTTTGTCGCCCGGGCATCATTATGCAATTTGCTCACGCCTTAACCGGATATAACAAAAGGAAAAAATACTGCTTGACCCTTTACAGGCGACTCCCTATAGTAGCGCCCCGTCGTCCTGTGGACGGCGAGGAAAAAATACGGTGAGGTGTCCGAGTGGCTGAAGGAGCACGCCTGGAAAGTGTGTATACGGCAACGTATCGGGGGTTCGAATCCCCCTCTCACCGCCATATTTAAATGAGAAAGCCTGAATTAACGTTCAGGTATTTTTATTGCATACTCCGCCATGAGAGGGGTGATGAGAACCCCCGCCGGGGTTCGACAGCCGGCGACAGCCGGATGGACAGACCGCAAGCGCAGCGCGGGCTGCCCGCAGGGTGAGCGAAGCGAATCAATCCCCCTCTCACCGCCATATTCAAATGAGAAAGCCTGAATTAACGTTCAGGCTTTTTTATTGCATACTCCCCCGTGAGAGGGGTGATGAGAACCCCCGCCGGGGTTCGACAACCGGCAACTGCCGGTTGGACAGACCGCAAGCGCAGCGCGGGCTGCCCGCAGGGTGAGCGAAGCGAATCAATCCCCCTCTCACCGCCATATTTAAATGAGAAAGCCTGAATTCACGTTCAGGCTTTTTTGTTGCATATCCCTCTGTGAGAGGGGTTCTCTAAATCTGACGGTTACCATTGAAAGCATTAACCAGACTATGAGGCGAATTGACGCCAAAAAGCAGTTCGTGCAGCTCATCGCCGTCGGCGGCCGCTTCAGCGCTGCGACTGAACATGGCCTGTTCATAGTCAGCGATAGCCGCTTCTTTGTCGCCAGAATGCGCGGCGATAGCTTCCCCCAGCTCCGCACCGTCGAGCAGCGCCAGATTGGCCCCTTCACCGTTTGGGGCAGTAAGGTGTGCCGCATCGCCGATCAGCGTTACGCCGCGGCCCCGACTCCAGCGATGGCCGACCGGCAGAGTGAACAGCGGACGCCATACCAGCCCCGTATCACTGTGCACGATCGGCACGATCAGCTCCGCCGCCCAGCCGTCGAATTCCTGCGCAATTTTTTCGGCAGCGGCAGCGGAATCGGTGAAATCTATCGCCTCAAACCACGTCAGCGGTTTCGTTAGCGCCACATAGGTGTGCAACGTATCGCCCTTCTCGCGATGAGCCTGAATGCCCTTTCCGGGCGCAAGCGCAAAAAGAGAACCCCCGCCAACTGCGGCGGACGTTAACGGATATCGCGTATCGCTGCCATACATAAAGGTTTCAATAAAAGACCTGCCGGTATATTCAGGTATGGCAGGAGTAAGTAGCGGCCTGATCTTTGACCAGGCACCGTCCGCGCCCACAAGAAGATCGGTCACAACGCGGCTACCATCAGCGAATATCACTTCATGCTGGCCGGAACCAAGAGCGTGCGCGCTGACAACCTTGCATCCCCACTTCACGGCATCAGGCGGCAGTGAGTCGAGAAGCAGCTGACGTAAGTCACCGCGCAGCACCTCAGGGCGCCCGCCGCTACCGTCGTCAGCTTTTTTATACAAAACGACGGCGTCCCTGTCCAGAATCCGCATCTCCTGCCGACCTTCAAGGATCAGACGACGAAAACCGTCGCCAAGATCGCCTGTCTGCAAGGCCACCTGGCCGTTATAGTCGTGAATATCAAGTAATCCGCCCTGGCTACGCGCCAGGGCGAAGGGTTCTGCTTCATAAATAAAAGCCGTAATACCGTGCAGATGAAGGACACGGGCCAGCATAAGGCCGCCCAGGCCAGCCCCAATAATCGTGACAGGTGTATGCATTGTGAATATCCTTTTGCTGACGTTTTAGTCACCGGCGAAGAACATACCCGGCATTGCAGAAAATGGGTCGTAGTGCGCCTTCTCAGTACCGTTGAGGAAAAGCCTGCGTCTGTTTCAGCTTATCGATCAAATGGCTGCGAAGACCTGCCACCAGCAAACTCAGTCCAAAATCAAAACTGTTTGTCATTTCGCCTGGGTCGGCTTCGGCAGATGCCGCTCGGGCACCCTGCGCCTGCTCTTCGAGCACGCTTCCCATCGTGAACTGCCCGCCTGCAAGAAGCGCCATGCGCGCCGCGTCGTCATCAAATCCGGCCGCTACCAGAAGATCAATTTTAGGAAGGATCTGTTCGAATTCGCTTGCCGATGGCGCCGTTGCAGCATGCAGCTTTGCGCCGTCCCGATGGGTCAGAAGCGCAGCGCGAAAACTGCGGAAATTTTCGGTATACCACCGTGCCCAGTCGGTTGGGTCGCCGGCTACCGGCATGCGATGATGGCGCAGCACTATTGCCGAAGCCATCGCATTTAACAGCGCCGTTTTGTCTTTAAAGTGCCAGTAAAGGGACGCCGCCTCCACATTAAGCCGCAGCGCAAGTTTCCGCATTGTCAGCGCTTCAAGCCCCGTCTCGTTTAGCAATTCAAGACCGGCATCAATCACTTCTTCACGCCGTATTTTTGCCATAATCTACCAGTGGTAAGTTTATTTAACGCTGTTAGATTTTAATGTTGATTTACGCTGATGTCCATTTACGCAGCGCTGAAAAGCGGGAAACAACGATGACCATTGTCAGGCTGCCGCCGTTTTTATCCGGCAATGATGATGACAAAAATTCAGTGTGGCGACGCCCGAATGACTGATAGTTTGAGAAGGCATAACGTTATCGCCAACATTACGGGATAGGTTATCGCGAGATCAGGATGTTCGCCGTACTGTCCGGCGGGCGCAAAGAGGCAGAACCAGAGGAATGAAAAGTGGCGGTGAATGAATTCGAGCTGTTAGCTGATGCGGAAGTACGTGCCTCGGCGTATCTGAAAGCTGTCAATACCAGATGCGTCTATCCGGACGAAAAAGCCATTGAGGCATTGTCACAATTTGAGGAAGCACTCCCGCAAACCGGTCATGGCCCGACCGAATGTCTCGCGCTTCTCGATGACGCCGGTTCGCCGGCAACCGTCGCCAGCAACGGGCCGCGCTACTTCGGCTATGTGGTTGGCGCCTCGCTGCCCGTCGCGGCCGCTGCGGATCGCCTCATCGCGACCTGGGATCAGTCCGGAGACACGCCGGCGGCGGCAGTCATTGAAAAGATCGCGGCGCGATGGGTGCTTGATATTCTCGATCTTCCCGGAGGCAGCGCCGTCGGCTTTGGTACGTCCGCCACGGCATGCGGATTAAGCTGCATCGCAGCCGCCCGCCGCGCGCTTCTGAAAAGACAGGGCTGGGATCTTGATGAGAATGGCCTGGTCGGCGCGCCACGCTTAAAAGTCGTGGTGTCGGAACGTATTCACGTGGTGGTTTTGAAAGCGCTGCGCGTGCTGGGCTTTGGTAAAAAAGATATTTTGACGGCGCCTACAAATGATTACGGCGCTGTCGATCCGGCCAGGCTCCCGCCTCTGGATGATAAAACCATCCTTTGCCTTCAGGCAGGAGAAGTCAATACAGGTGAATTCGACCCATTTAACGAGATCCTTCCCGTCGCTGCGGCCGCTGGCGCATGGGTACACATTGATGGCGCTTTCGGACTGTGGGCCCGGGCCACCTCAAAGCACAAACATCTTACTGCGGGGATTGAGCTTGCAGACAGCTGGACTACCGACGGTCATAAGTGGTTAAACACGCCCTACGATTGCGCCATGGCAATTTGCCGGGACGCAGACGCGCTGGCTGAAACGATGAACAGCGATGCGGTCTACGCGACGGCCTCAAAGGACGCACAGCGGAATCTTACCTTAGAATTTTCCCGCAAGGCGCGCGGCATCCTCATCTGGGCGGCGCTGCGCTCGCTTGGGCGTTCCGGCGTAGCCAGCTTGATTGAGGGGCATATTTCGCAGGCAGCGAAGGCAGCAGCGGCATTGAAAAAAGCCGGTTTTACTGTTCTCAATCGCGTTGTACTCAATCAGGTTTTGATTGCGTGCGAGGACGATAACGTAACGCGTCAGGTACAGGCTGCGGTTGAACGCTCCGGTGAAGCCTGGTTTGGCCTGACGCGCTGGAACGATCGAATTGCCTTCCGTCTGAGCATCTGCTCCTGGCGAACGACGGATAAGGACATTTCCCGGCTTACCGACGTAATAATAAAAGCCAGGGATGACGCTCGCTCCTGAAACTGAGTGGAAAACGCGCTAAAAAAAAGCCCGGGCCAATGCCCGGGACTGTTTCAGTTGACGACGATCAGCCGTAAGCGGCAAGCGTGCGCTGACAAAGCTCGGAGCGTACGCAGTCCTCTTTCTCAAAACGAACCACGCCGATCATCTCGTCCTCAGCAAAGCGTGACAACGCGTCACTGAGGCCGGACTGAACGTGCGATGGCAGGTCGCATTGGGTAATATCGCCGTTGACAATAACGGTGACGTTTTCTCCCAAACGCGTCAGAAACATTTTCATCTGTGCGGCAGTGACGTTTTGCGCCTCGTCGAGGATGACCACCGCGTTTTCGAACGTACGCCCGCGCATGTAGGCAAAAGGCGCGATCTCCACCTTGCCGATTTCCGGGCGAAGGCAGTACTGCATAAAGGAAGAACCGAGACGTTTAACCAGAACGTCGTAAACCGGGCGGAAATAGGGAGCGAACTTCTCAGAAATGTCGCCGGGCAGAAATCCCAAATCTTCATCGGCCTGCAATACCGGCCGCGTAACGATAATCCTGTCCACATCCTTATGTATCAGGGCCTCGGCCGCTTTTGCGGCACTAATCCAGGTTTTACCGCAGCCTGCTTCGCCGGTGGCGAAGATCAGCTTTTTACTCTCTATGGCAGTTAGATAGTGCGCCTGAGCGGCGTTTCTGGCTTCAATGGGCGCGTGGTCGCGCGTATCGCGCGCCATGCCGATTGAGTCCAGTCCCCCCATCTGCACCAGCGAAGTGACCGATTCCTCTTCACGCTGACGATGGCTACGTGAATCGCTGCGAAGAACGCGTTTTGCTTCACGACGCGCTTTGATCACTGCTTTCTGTCTTCCCATAGTGGCACCTTACAGTTGGTTTCATTTCCCGCATCTGAACAGCATGCGATTACGTGAACGCTTTAGCGGTTTTTGGCTTCCTTTTAAGCCTTTAGGGGCCGTAAAAAGACGCACGGCGGAATCAGCCAGGCGTCTGATTTGAGTAATGAAATGAGAAACGAGGAGAGAAGAAAATAGCGTTGGGGCGGAAAAGCCCTCGCGAAGAAAAGCGATGTGATGACGACGATGCTGCGATCCGTGACAGGATATTCCCATTCGCGATCTCCGTGAGGGTAATAACAACACTATAGACTGCCGCTACGAATAAGTTGCTCCAAACGCAGTGATAAATGCAACATTTATTTTACGTGATTTGAAACAAAATTTTATTAACCGATCTTATTTGAACAGCGCCCCGCCCGAACGCCCGGCTGCTGTGCATGGCAGGCGGCCCTACCAATTGAGCGTGAAATCCGCTGATACCTCACAAATTTTTACTCGCTCCGAACAAAGCTATTGCCAGCAAATAACAACTGATTAACCATCCGTTGTCATTATTGATACATCAATCTCTGGCCGTACCAATTTTACATTACGCAGCGTCAGCCGATTCATTGTCACGCCCAACGAATACTCCAGGAGAACAGCAATGGACCTTTGGCAACAAAATTACGATCCCAGTGGAAATATCTGGCTTTCCAGCCTCATCGCCGCGTTGCCGATTATCTTTTTCTTTTTCGCGCTGATTAAACTGAAACTGAAAGGCTACATCGCGGGCACGATAACGGTGCTGATTGCCTTAGCTGTCGCGCTGTTCTTCTATCGCATGCCGGTGGAGCGCGCGCTGGCAGCCGTGGTCTATGGTTTTTTTTACGGGCTGTGGCCAATCGCATGGATTATCGTCGCGGCGGTGTTTGTCTATAAAATTTCGGTGAAAACCGGCCAGTTTGAAATTATTCGCTCGTCGATCCTGACGATAACCGCCGATC
>NZ_JNVB01000012.1 GCF_000770305.1 Erwinia oleae | reverse complement strand
CGGGAGTGTATTGATGTGCGTACTCCAGGCCATCGCCTCAAACGCCACGCGTAGCCCGCGCGCTTTTGCTTCCTGCGTCAACCAGAGCAGATCCTCTTCTTCACGTTGGGCGATACAGGCGGGATCGGTTGAGGCAGGCACCAGCAGCGTTGATGCGTCCAGCGCGGCGGCGGTATCCAGAAGGGTCAAAGCTTCGCTGCGTTTCTCTGCGCGCTTTACATCAGGCGCGCCGGTAAAGTCCAGCAGCACCTGATAATCCGTCAGCGCCAGACCCTGCGCATGGATAAATTGTGTGAGCCGCCGGACATCGCCCTGCGCTTTTTCCACATCCTGACGCCACAGTTCGATCTGTTGAAAACCCGCCCCGGCGGCAGCGCTTATTTTCTCTTCAGACGTGCCACCCAACAGCACGGTATTCAGGAATAGTGGATTATTCGCGAATTTCATATCTCTCCCCTGTTATCGACTTAAAAAAGCAGAGCGTCGCCGCGCCCGCCAAACGGACATGTTGCCTTTTCACAACAAAAAAGCAGTATAGCCGTCCCGCCTGGCATTCGTGGTCGCAACATGCCACCCTTAAGGCAGATGATTGATAGTGCGAGGGAGAGTGATGACCAGACCACCCGTGGCAAAGAAAATTCCTTTCGAAATGACGTTACACGGTGAGACGCGTACCGATAACTATTACTGGCTTCGCGATGACAGCCGTGAAAATCCTGACGTACTGGACTACCTGCATGCTGAAAATGATTACGGCAAAGCAGTCATGCAATCGCAGCGGTCGCTTCAGGATCGGTTGCTGAAGGAGATCGTCGATCGCATTCCGCAGGACGACCACTCGGTGCCCTATGTTAAAAACGGCTATCGCTATCAGCGTCGTTATGAAGAGGGGAAAGAGTACGCTGTCTATACGCGCCAGCCTGAAAAAACCACTTCGCCGGATAGCTGGCAGATCCTGCTCGACAGCAATCAGCGCGCGGCGCAGAGCGAGTTTTACACCATGGGCGGGCTGGCGGTTGCGCCGGATAACCGGCTGATGGCGGTAGCGGAGGATTTTCTTTCACGTCGTCAATACGGCATTCGCTTCTGCGATCTGGAAACCGGCACCTGGTATCCTGAAGTGCTGGAAAACGTCTCCTCTAGTTTTGTCTGGGCCAACGACAGCCAGACCCTTTATTACGTGTTAAAAGACAAGCAGACGCTGTTGCCCTGGCAGGTGTGGCGACATCGTGCGGGAACCGCGCAGGAGGCGGACGAACTGGTTTATGAGGAAAAAGACGACACCTTCAGCGTCAGCGTGCATAAAACCACCTCACAGGACTTTATCTTAATTGCGCTCTACAGCACCACCACCAGTGAGATCCAGCTGATAGACGCCGACTATGCCGATGCCCGGCCGCATGTCTTTTGTCCGCGTCGCAAAGATCACGAGTATTCGCTCGATCACTATCAGCATCAATTTTATGTACGCTCCAACCGCGAAGGTAAAAACTTCGGGCTGTATCGCACGGCATATCTGCGCGAAAGCGCGTGGGAAACGCTGATTGCGCCGCGTGAACAGGTGATGCTGGAAGACTTCAGCGTGTTTGACGCGTGGCTGGTGGTTGAAGAGCGCCAGCGCGGCCTGACCAGCCTGCGCCAGATAAATCGTCAAAGCGGCGAGACCTTTGGTATCGCCTTTGACGATCCCGCGTATGTCACCTGGCTGGCTTACAATCCGAATCCGGAAACCAGCAAACTTCGCTACGGTTACTCTTCCATGACCACGCCGGATACGCTTTTCGAACTGGACATGGACACCGGCGAGCGGTGCGTGCTGAAGCAGTCTGAAGTGAAGGGCTTTGATGCCAGCAGATATAAAAGCGAGCATCACTGGGTCACTGCCCGCGATGGCACGGAGGTGCCGGTGTCGCTGGTTTACCATCGTGAACACTATCAACCGGGTAAGAATCCGATGCTGGTTTACGGCTACGGTTCATACGGAAGCTGTATGGAAGCTGATTTCAGCGCCAGCCGCCTGAGCCTGCTCGATCGCGGCTTCATTTTTGCGCTGGCGCACATACGTGGCGGCAGCGAACTGGGGCAGCAGTGGTATGAAGACGGCAAGCTGCTCAATAAAAAGAACACCTTTAATGACTTTATCGACGTAACGGATACGCTGGTGGAGCAGGGCTACGGTCACCCTGAAAAGATTTATGCCATGGGCGGCAGCGCGGGTGGGCTGTTAATGGGTGCGGTGATCAACATGGCGCCGGAGCGATTTCACGGCGTAGTGGCGCAGGTGCCGTTTGTTGATGTGGTGACCACCATGCTTGATGAAACCATTCCGCTCACTACCGGAGAGTATGATGAGTGGGGCAATCCGGCTGACGAAACCTTTTACCGTTATATCCGCGAATACAGCCCTTATGACTGTGTGAGCCAGCAGGCTTATCCGCACATGCTGGTGACGACCGGACTGCATGATTCACAGGTGCAGTACTGGGAACCGGCAAAATGGGTGGCAAAACTCAGGGCGCTGAAGACGGATGACAGTCTGCTGCTGCTCTGTACTGATATGGACGCCGGGCACGGCGGCAAGTCCGGTCGTTTTAAATCCTGGGAGGGCGTGGCGCTGGAGTATGCTTTTCTGATCGGGCTGGCTCAGGAGACGCTCAGCGCCGGTAACGCTCACTGATCGGCTGACAGCGCGCGCTCCATTGCGCTGCGCAGATCGGGCCTGAGATCCTGAATATTTTTCAGCATCCAGCGCAGATAGCCAGGATCGCGTTTAGCCACATCGTCGACGCGGCTGCCGCGATACTTACCGAAAGGAAAGGTATTCGTGGAGCCGCGCACCTGCATTCGACGTACCATTTCAGCGGCATCCCAGCCGGAAAAGGTCATAATGCGAATCAAAAGTGACGCGGTCACGTAGCAGTCGTACAACGCCCGGTGGGCGTGCAGGCCAGCGGGCGTTTCAACTTCAAGCTTAAGCGCCTCGCGCAGCGCCTGGTTGCCATACTTCAGACCCGGCCATAATCCGCGCGCCAGCGTCATGGTGCAAATCCATTCGCCCGGCATTTCCGGCAGCATTCTGCGGTCGAAGCTGGCATTGTGCGCGACATAAAAAGCGCTGCCATGATAGCGTCCGATAACCTGTTCGATGGGCGGTTTATCGGCAACCATCTCTTCCGTGATGCGATGGATAGCCATCGCCTGACGGCCGATCGGGCGATCGGGACAGACCAGATCGCTCATGGGATTCACAATTTCGCCGTTAATCACGTCAACGGAGGCAACCTCAACGATGCCACCCTGCAACCCACAGGTTTCGGTATCAATCACGCGTAACATAGCTGTCCTTTTTAAGACTCAGGCAAACAGGGTAACGGATGAACTTCACCCTGCCAATGGTGGCCTTCGCGTCTGGCGATGACCACTTCCTCGTCAGCGCCGCCGACAACGATCTGCCGGCCGCTTTCATCCCATACCGCACTTTTTCCGGCGCTCTGATAGCCGCCGGTGGGCAGCGCATAATTCGCCATTAAAACCGTCATGCTGAACTGCTGCGCCCAGCGCGCGAGATGAGCGCTGTCTTCTGCATAGCCTTCCCTGGAAAGCAGCATGCCGGTCGCGTAGAGATCGGCACCACGTTCGGACGCATCTCGGGCAAACTCCTCTATCTTAATATCTGCGCAGATAGCCATCGCCACCTGATGTCGTGCATAACCAAACAGCGGCAGGCTCTCTCCCGGCTGAAAAATCCGCTTCTCATCACCGAACAGATTACGCTTGCCGTAAGCCATGCGGGTGCCTTCCGGCAAAAAAGCCAGCGCGGAAAGCAAAACCTGCTGTCCGGTACTTAGTGGTAACCCAATGACGATTGTCATCTGCGCCTCGTGAGCGGCACGGGTAAAAGCATCCAGGCGGGGATCGTGAATGGACATCGCCAGTTGCGGCGCCAGCGCCAGCTCATAGCCCGTGAGAGAAAGCTCGGGGAAAACCAGCAAATCGACGCGGTGTTCGGCGGCGCAGCGGATAAATTCGAGGTGATGAGAAATATTCCAGTCAATATCACCGGGGCGCGCCCCGTACTGTGCTGCGGCAATACTCCAGGTGGGCATACTTTTCCTGCCTGATGGTTGCAAAGAGGTCATAACAACCGAAGCCACAGAGAAAAACAAGGCGCAGGACGCGCTATTTTTGTTTCGGTTCGTAAGGCAGACGCGACAAATTGAGCGAAAGCTGGCGATGATGCATCAGCCGCTGGCGAAACCATTCCCGCAGCGCTTCCGGCTGGTCACGCTCCACCAGGTCGGCGACCACTGGCATGTTGTAGCGTTCTTTATAGGCGACGCCAGCGGCGGCAAGATCCACATTCACTTTATCTTTTTCGTCCTGCGACAGTTCGGCAAGATTATGATTCATGACCTTCTCCTCTGTTGGCGGCAAAAATAAAGCACTCCGGGCGCTTTCGCAAGCCCGTCACGAGGAAACACGCTGATCGTCTCGACACCTTTTTTCAGGCGGAGTATTCTTTCGACCTCAATCAGCTACCGGGCCGATCCGGTAAGGACGATTTAATGCGTAAGTTCTCTTTGATCCTGACGCTGGTGAGCGTCGCCGTATTTACTCAACAGGCTTCTGCTCACGCACATCTCAAAAACCAGTATCCGGCAGCAAATGCTAACGTCACTGCTTCGCCGCAGGCGTTGACCCTGACCTTTTCTGAGGATATTGAGCCTGCCTTCAGCGGCGTAGAGGTTATCGACGGCAACCAACAGGCGGTGCCGCTGGCCGAGGTTGAACGCGCGCCAAAGCAGCATAATCAGCTTATCGTGCCGCTGGAGAAACCGCTGGTCTCCGGCCACTATCAGGTTACCTGGCACGTGCTTTCCGTTGACGGTCATAAAACCAAAGGGAACTATACCTTTAGCGTGAAGTGATATGTCGCTCAGTCTTTTTTATGTGTGCTGTCGCTGGCTGCACTTTACCGCGCTGATTACGCTGGCGGGCGCAAGCGCCTTCACCGTGCTGCTTGCGCCGGCTGGCTTCAGAGATCGCCTTTCGACAAAATTTACAACGCTGCTGCGCCTGAGCGCCGCGCTGTCATTGCTGAGCGCGATGGCGCTGCTGGCAGCGCAAACCGGCCTGATGGGCGAAGGCTGGTATGATATCGCCAGCGCCGATGTCTGGCAGGCAGTGCTGAACACCCGTTTTGGTCAGGTCTGGCAGTGGCAGCTTATTGCCGCTCTGACAGGTGTGATTGCGCTAATGATAAAGGGGCGGGCGGGGCAGATTTTACTGTTGCTGAGCGCTATCTGGCAACTGACAGGGCTGGCGTTTGTCGGCCATGCCGCCATGTTGGAAGGAACGGCGGGTGCGCTGCATCGCCTGTGTCAGGGCGTTCACCTGCTTTCTGCCGCCTTCTGGGCCGGTGGGCTGCTGCCGGTGCTGCTACTGATGAAAGATATTCGTCAGCGGATAAGTCAGGATGAGGCCATTTCTACCCTGATGCGCTTTTCGCGTTACGGTCATCTGGCCGTATCATTAACAATCCTCAGCGGCATAATCAACGCGCGCATTCTGTTGGGCTGGCCGCCGACCAGCTTTCACCTTTACAGTCAGCTGTTGCTGGCCAAGGTATTGCTGGTTGCGCTGATGAGCGGCATCGCCCTGATCAATCGTTATCTGCTGGTGCCGCGTTTTCGCCGTCGGGAGGGAACGTCCCGACGCAGTTTTATGATATTAACCGTTGCCGAACTGCTGATAGCAGGCGCCGCGCTGGCGCTGGTCAGCCTGTTTGCCACGCTGGAACCGGCGTGATGTGATAATTCACCGCCGTATGGCGGACATTATTAAGAGAGTGAAAGATGATGAAAAAGGTAGTTGGCCTGGTACTGGCGCTGAGTTTGTGTTCTGATGCGCTGGCGGCGCAGATTATAACCGTCAGCCGGTTTGAAATTGGTAAAGACAAGTGGGCGTTTAACCGTGAAGAGGTGATGCTGACCTGCGGGAAAGGCGGGGCGCTTTTTGCTATCAATCCCAGCACGCTGGTGCAGTATCCGCTGAACGATACTGCTGAGACGCTGGTAAAAAACGGCAGTGCAAAAGGGCAACCCATTAGCGTTATACAGATTGATGATCCGCAGCATCCGGGCGAAAAGAAGAGCCTTGCGCCATTTATCGACCGGGCACACACGTTATGCGACTGACAGACGCGTAGTGGGCCGGGCGATGTGATTATTCCTTAAGCGTTGTTTAATTCTTACACCTGGATCACAAATGCACAACTCTTATGGATTAACGTTGACAACTGACTGGAAAAGCTCCACTGGCGGACTATCTTTAAAAGTGCAAGGCGTCATCGCCTGCATCAATGCCAACTTTTAGCGCACGGCTCTTTCGAAGAGCCATTTCCCTGGACCGAAGACAGGAATCGTCTTCGGTCTTTTTTTGCTTGTAAAAAAACAGTGCACATGACTGCGTTTCGCTAACACCTTCAGGAGGAAAACACATGAAAAACGAGAAAGAGATTTCGATTGACGCGTTTACAAGTACCGAAAAAGAGCTTGTCGAGGTAAAAATTAAACAGCTGACGCTCAAGCTGGCACATGTTCCCAGCAAAAAAGAGGAGAAGGAGATCGTCAAGGAAGCGAAACGCTCGGTAATGAAATCGCGGGTTGAAAAGGAAACCACCAAAGCCGTGCTGGCGAAAAAACCGCGTAAACCGTCTGCGGCGAAAGAGAGCGAAGTGAAAGAGTTTAACTGGACGGCGTCCGTGCGTAAAAATCCGCGTGCGCTAAAATAAAAAGGTATTGTCTTTCCGGGCAACACTCTTTTTAACGCGCGACTGCGGGTGCGGCGATGCTCTATCACTATCTCGACGGCAAAAACTGGCGGCATATCTATCTGGTGGGCGATTTGCACGGCTGCAAATCGATGCTCGACAGCCAGTTGCTGACCTGCCGTTTCGATCCTCAGCAGGATTTGCTGGTGGCGGTCGGCGATCTCATCGATCGCGGCCCGGACAGCATGGGATGTCTGTCGCTGCTCCAGGCGCCGTGGTTTCGCAGCGTTCGCGGCAATCACGAAGAGATGGCATTGAACGCAATTCATCACGGCGCGCACCAACAATGGATAAGAAACGGCGGCGACTGGTTCTATCAGCTTCAGGGTGCGCAAATGATTGAAGCGAAGCATGCGCTCAGTCTTTGCAACCAACTGCCGTTAATCCTGCATATTTTGCTCGACGGGCGCGTGGTGGTGGTGGCGCACGCTGACTATCCCGCCGCACACTATTCATGGGGAGCGGAGGTGGATCCCTATGAGGTGGTCTGGAGCCGCGCGCGTATTGAGCGAGTTCAGAACGGGCGCGGCGGCAAAATAGCGGGCGCCGATGATTTCTACTTCGGTCATACGCCGCTCTCTTCCCCGCTGCACGCCTTTAATCTGCACTACATCGACACCGGCGCGGTGTTTGGCAATACGCTGACGCTGGTGCAGATCCAGTAATGCTTCAGGATGAAAACAGCTTTCCGTCGCGGACTAAATCGCGCGGGTAGTTGTTCTTTATCCGGTTGCCCACTTTCTTAGCGATACCCACAGGCTGCTGCTGACAGGTGACCAGAAATTCGCCATCAGGCAACGCCGTTTCAGGATAGATATCCCGTCCTCTGTACCACTCTTCCGCCTGCGTAGTCGTCAGCGCTACGCTGTTTTTCGCCTGCGCGTCACCGAGCGCAATCGCCGCTTCGTGCTGCCAGCGATAGCCTTTCGGGAACGTTTCTGCGAGTTTCAACCCGATGCGTGCAAAGCGTACTTTGCCCAACAGTGGCTCCAGCGCGCGCGGAAACAGCCAGCGTTCTTTATCACGTTGCCACAGCGAACAACTATCCCCTTCCCAGCGCAGGCCGGCTTTTGCCGCCGCAGCCACGATCGCGTTGTGTTCGTCCATTTTGACCGGTGCGAACGGAAGCTTACCCACTTTATAACCCGGTACCGGCAACGGCGGCACGCTGGTGAGCTTCCTTAACCTGGCGACAAAAAAACCTTCGCTGTCGAAAATCTGTGGGAACACATGCAGGAAACCTTCCGGCGTGGCGGCGGCTTCAGCACCCGCGAACAGCCTGTCCAGCGGCTCAATCGCCACCGCATCCGGGTAGCGTGCCATCAGCCACGCAATCGTCTGCTGGTTTTCAGCACGATTGAGCGTGCAGGTTGAATAGACCAGCGTGCCGCCAGGGCGCAAAGCGTGAAACGCGCTGTCGATCAGATCGTGCTGGGTGGCGGCGATTTCGGCGATACTCTCCGGCGACCAGTTGCGTAATGCGTCGCGGTCCTTGCGGATCACGCCTTCGCCGGAGCAGGGAGCATCCAACAGGATCGCATCAAACGTTTCCGGCAATGCTGCCCCAAAGACGCGGCCATCAAAATGGGTGATAGCCGTATTGCGGATGCCGCAGCGGCTGAGGTTAGCGTGCAGCACCTTCACCCGGCTGGCGGAATACTCATTGGCGAGGATAGCACCTTTATTCGCCATCCTGGCCGCAATCTGGGTGGTTTTCGAACCGGGTGCGGCGGCGACATCCATGACGCGCTCCGGCGTCGGACAGCCATCAAACAACGCCATGACCGGCAGCATAGAACTGGCTTCCTGAATGTAATAAAGCCCGGCGAGATGCTCTGCCGTGCTGCCCAGCGGCAAGGCATCGGCATCGTCTCTGGCGATCCAGAATCCTTCCTCGCACCAGGGAATGGGCGTAAGCGACCAGTTGTAAGGCTCAACCTCCTTCAGAAAATCCGCCACGCTGATTTTAAGCGTGTTGACACGTACACTTCGACGTAAAGGTTGCTGACTGATATCGATGAAACGCGCGAAGTCAGCGCTGTCTGGCAGCAAATCGCGCATTTGTTGCAGGAAAAGATCCGGAAAAACAAGCTGGGAAGATAACGACACTGAACGGTTCCGCTGATGGAGAATAGCCGCAGTTTATCATGCTCAGGCACAAAATTTAGTGAAAGTACGCGCCTTCCCTGGCGCGTGATACTTTCTTCGCGATTAGTTAGCGGGCAGGGCGGTTCCCCATTTGCGCCACTCTTTCGGTTCTTCATCATCCAGCATAAAGTGCTTGCCCGGCGTCGCCTGTGGCGCCAGCGGAACGGTTGGCGGCGTGGCGAAGGCGATGCCGCCCTGAATAAACTGCTGGAAGGTGCCGGTTTTCACCACGCCGCCAATCAGGCCAAACTTGAAGTTATAGCCGGAAGCCAGCCAGAACACTGAGTTGTTACGCACCAGGTGTTGGTACTTCTTGCTGATGCGCAGGGTGATCTGCACGCGATCCGCCATGGCGCCAAGCGACGTACCGGTCACCGTACCCACTTCGACGCCACGGAACAGCACCGGCGTTCCCACGGAGAGCGAGCCGCCTTCCGGCGCGTCCAGCACCACGTTCAGCCCGTTAAGATAGCGCGCGTCGGTGATGGTGGATTCCTGAAGCTCAAAGCTGCGCTGGCTGCGGCCCTTGCCCGGATCGATATTGATGTAGTTTTGCAGCAGCGTATCCAGATGATTCACGCCCGCAGCGGAGATCTCGGGTGACACCACGGAAAAACGCGTGCCCAGCCGGGCAAAATCTTTTACGTATTCCGGATAGAGCACCGCTTTTGCCACCACCTGATTTCTGTCGTCATTAAATGCCAGCGACTCAACTTGGCCGATAGTGATGCCCAGATAGCGGATCGGCATGCCCGGCGCAAGCTTGCTGGCGTCATAGGTCACCAGAGAGATCTGGCTGCCCACCGCGCGGGCGGCAGTTTCAGAGTCGTAGAGCGTGCGCTGATCTTTGCTGCTCAGGCCCACACCCGCGCCGGACAGGTTATCAAAGCTTATTGCGCCGCGCAGGGCACGATTCAGAGGCGAGGCCTGCACCGTCAGGCCGCTGCCGTTAAGCTGCACGCGTGCGCCGCCTTCCGACCAGAACACGCTGTTTTCCGTCAGCAGCTTCTGGTACTCCGGCTTGATGTGCACCAGGACATCAAACTGGTTGGCTTTAGGAATGACATCGACGATTTCTCCCACCTGAAATTTGCGATAGAGCACCACCGAGCCTTTCTGAATATCCGGCAGACTGGTGGCGCGCAGCGTGAGAGTGGTAGGAGGGCGGTCGGTAGTGATGCCCGCCGCGGCTTTCTCCGCGTTGGCATAAAGCGGATAGGTGGTTTTTACCTCGCCTTTGCTGCCGGGCACCAGGCGGATGCCGCCATCCACCCATTCGCTGGCGCTGGCGCCGATCACTTCCATTCCATCCAGCCCGAGCTTCACATCCAGGCGGCTGTTGATAATAAATTTGCTGTCGCCGTGTACCAGATGGCGATGTTCCGGCGCAATCGCCACGCGAAACGCCACGCCTTTTTCCGTGAGTTCACGACTGACCACCTGGCCAATCTGCATACCGTGAAAGATTAGCGGCTGGCCGGCGTTGATGCCGTAGCTTTCCGGCGCGGTCAACTGCACCGCCAGCGTATCGGGGCGCTGAAGCAGCGAGGCGTCGCTGTGCAGGACGGTAAAACGGCTTTGCGGCTCGCCGTCGCCGGGAACCAGTTCCAACGTATTGCCCGTCAGCAGGTTGCTTAAATTGGCATCGGTCAGGCTGATTTTCGGGCTGCGCATCTCAATGCGCGTGCCGCTGCGCATCAGGCCGATAACGGAAGGGTCGAGCGTCAGCTCGCCGGTAACGCCGCTGCCGCCGTGCAGGTTAAGGGCGGTAAGCGTGCCGACTTCCAGCCCCTGATACATCAGCGGCGTGCTGCCCGCCTTCAGGTTTTTACCATCCGGCAGATCCAGGGTAACAATTACCCCGCGCTGGCTGTGTGCCAGATCGGGATAGAGCGAATAGTCGTCATCCGTTCTTGCCTGCGCTGACTGCGCCGGCGAATCAAAGGCAATGGCGCCATTAACCAGCGCGGCCAGGCTCTCCAGCTGTACCTTCGCGCCGCTCAGCCCGACGTCAGCTTTGACGCCGGAAACGTTCCAGAAGCGGCTGTCTTTTTTCACCAGATTGGTAAAGCGACGCTCAATCAGCACGTCGATCGTCACGTTTTTATTACCCGGATTGATGCTGTAGTCATACACGCGGCCCACCGGGATCTTGCGGAAATAAACCACCGAACCGGTATTGAGTGAGCCAAGATCGGTGGCGTGCAGATGCACCAGCAGCTCCCCGGTGTTGACGCGATATTTCGGCTGGGTATCCAGCGCCACAAAGTTTTCGCGCGGTTTGCCCTTGCCGGGCATCATGCCGATATAGTTACCGCCAACCAGCGCATCCAGCCCCGACACGCCCGCCAGAGAGGCCTTTGGCGTGACCAGCCAGAACTGCGTGTCTTCACGCAGCGCATCGCGCATGTCGCTTTTGATGCTGGCTTTGATTTTGATGGTACGCAGATCGTCGGTCATGCTGATGCTCTGCACCATGCCGACCTCAACGCCCTGGTAACGCACCGGCGTCCGGCCCGGAGTGATGCCGTCCGCCGTGGCGAAATCGATGGTGACCGTGGTGCCGCGCTCCTGGTAGTTGGTCCAGACGAGCCAGCCTGCAATCAGCATGGCAATAAAAGGCAGCAGCCAGAATGGCGAAATCCTGCGGCGGCTTTTTATGCGTGCATTAGTCGGTGTAGTCGGCGTTTCCTGTTGCATGTGCATCCCAAAGTAAACGACTATCCAGCCATTCAACGGCCATGATAGTGAGAATAACCGCCGAGCCGAAATAGAAGGCTGCCGGTCCCATGGTAAAAGCCAAAAGCTGGTCGCGATTGACCAGCGACATCGTTAACGAAATAACAAACAGATCGAGCATCGACCAGCGTCCAACCCAGGTCACCACCCGCAGCAGCCTGACGCGCGTTTTCAGCCCCTGTTCGCACTTAAAATGGATGCTCAGCAGCAGCGTCAGCAGCACGATCACCTTGGTGAACGGCACTAAAATACTGGCAATAAACACCACCGCCGCAATCGGTATATTGCCTGAGGCCAGCGACATGATGCCGGAAAGAATAGTGTCCTCCTGCCGCGCGCCGTTCAGATAGATGATTGAGATCGGCAGCGTATTCGCCGGGATCAGTAAAACGATCGAGGCGATAAGCGCCGCCCATGATTTTTGCAGGCTGTGACGGCGACGAAAGCGCAGCGGCGTATGGCAGCGCGGACAGCGACCGCGCGCGTCCGGCAGGCCGGTATGGTGGCAGTTGAGGCACACCTGTAGCCGCTCAGGCGAGACATTAAGCCGTGGCTGTGGGTAAAAACGGTGCCAGAGCTGCTCGCTGTTCATATGAATCAGCGTAATGACGCTCAGCAGCACCAGCAAAACAAATGCAATCAGGCCGGGCCCCGGCGTAATTTCTGCGTAGTCCTGCACTTTAATAGACGCAATGCCGATACCCACCAGATAGATATCCAGCATCACCCATTCGCGCAGGCGTTCAAACATCAGCAGAACAGGGCGAAGATTCATGCCGGCGCGTTGGCCGAAATAGAGCCAGGCGATGGAAGCCACCAGCGTGGCCGGCGCGCCGATGGTGCAGAAGGCGACCATGGACGCGGTAATAACGTCTCCCTGGCGGGCCATCTGAATCACGCCGCCAAACAGGCTGGCGCTGATATTGCTGCCAAGCAGGCGGACAGACATCAGCGATTCGCCAAAGGCGAACGGCATAAGCAGCAGCATGGTGACCGCCATCGCGGCAAGGCGCGTCATTGACCAGTCACGGCCATTCAGAATTCGCGCGTTGCAGCGCGGGCAGTGCGCTGACTGGTCAGAGTTGACGTCTGGTAAGGAAAAAAGGGTATCGCATTGGGGACAACGCTGATAACGTGCCTGTGGCAAAGCCTCACTGATAGCGTGTATTTTCATAATCCTGACTAAGCTGAAAGCCCCGACTGCACTGGGTTGGGTTAGGCCACGTTACTGACTTTCGGCGGGCCGGGAAGCCCCTGCTTCAGGGCCAGCCGATTAAGAGTATATTAACAAATACACCCTATCGTCCTGAACATTTGATACTTTTTTTAAACATGCGTGCTCATTTTGTGCCGCGACCTACGTTTCCACCAATGGTTAGATAATGACTAAAGCAGAATTTTATGCAGAACTGACCCGCGATTCGAACGCCCTGATTGCGGGTGAAACCAGTTTTCTTGCCGTCATGGGCAATTGCAGTGCGCTATTATTTGAGCGGCTGGAAAGCGTGAACTGGGCGGGATTTTACCTGCTGAGTGAACCCGACACATTGGTGCTGGGGCCGTTTCAGGGGAAAATCGCCTGCGTGCGCATTCCTGTGGGTAAAGGCGTTTGTGGTACCGCCGTGGCGCAGGGCGTGATTCAGCGCGTCGCCGATGTTCACGCCTTCCCGGGGCATATCGCCTGCGATGCCGCCAGCAATGCGGAAATCGTTCTGCCGCTGATCGTTAACGGCCAGACGGTCGGCGTACTGGACATCGACAGCGTAACGCATCATCGCTTCGACCAGCAGGATGAAGAAGGGTTGAAAGCCCTGACCGACGGGCTGTGTAAGGTGCTGGCTGAAACCGATCTGCAAAAATTTATTGCGATGAAACACAGCTAAAGCGCTGGATAACGTAGCATTTGCCGATGGGGTCATTATAATGGCGCCTGTTCATGCCTGCGGCTTATTGGCAATTCCGTTGTAATCAGGAAAATTCATGGAAAATCAACCTAAGTTGAATAGCAGTAAAGAAGTCATCGCTTTTTTGGCCGAGCGTTTCCCGCAATGCTTTAGTGCCGAAGGCGAAGCAAAACCGCTGAAGATTGGTATCTTTCAGGATCTGGTTGAACGCGTTCAGGGCGAAATGAACCTGAGCAAAACCCAGCTTCGCTCCGCGCTGCGTCTTTACACGTCGAGCTGGCGCTACCTGTACGGCATCAAAGCAGGCGCAGCCCGCGTGGATCTGGATGGCAATGCCTGCGGCGAACTGGATGAGCAACACGTAGAACATGCCCGTAAGCAGCTTGAAGAAGCGAAAGCGCGCGTTCAGGCGCAACGCGAGCAGCAGCAGGCGAAAAAACGTGAAGCGGGTGAAGAGACCGCGCCGCGCCGTCCGCGCAGGCCGAAACCTTCTGCAGAAGGTGAGCAGCCGCGCAAAGTTCGCAGCAAACCTGCTGCCGGACGCGCGCCTTCCGCAGAGCGTCAGCCACCGCGCACGCAACCCGTCACCGACACCGCCGCACTTCAGCCGGGCCAGAGCATTAAAGTCACCGCAGGCAAAAGTGCAATGGACGCAACCATTCTTGAAGTCACTAAAGATGGCGTCCGGGTTCAACTGGCTTCCGGTCTGGCAATGATCGTACGCGCAGAACATTTACAGTTCTGAAACGGAGGCCAATCAGGGCATGAACAACTTTTTTAAAACCACCGTTATTGCAGGATTGCTGCTTGCAGGAAACGTTTTCGCCGCCGACAGCATCACGCGCGCCGATCAGATACCCCAGCTCCATCAGGAGCCGCAGCACGCTACCGTGAGCGAGCGCGTTTCGTCTCGCTTTACGCGTTCGCACTATCGTCAATTCGATCTTGATAAAGACTTTTCCGTCAAGATTTTTGAGCGATACCTTAATCTTCTCGACTACAGCCACAACGTGCTGTTGGTTTCTGACATTGAGCAGTTTTCTTCGCGGAAAACGCTGCTGAGTGACGAGCTGAAAACCGGCAAGCTGGATGTTTTTTACGACATCTATAATCTTGCGCAAAAGCGTCGTTTTGAGCGTTATCAATACGCGCTGACGGTGTTAAATAAGCCGATGGATTTTACCGGTCATGACACGATCGATACCGATCGCAGCAAGATGCCATGGCCAAAAACCACCGCTGAGCTTAATCAGCTGTGGGACGCGAAAGTCAAATATGACGAGCTGAGCCTTAAGCTCACCGGCAAAGACGAAAAAGAAATTCGTGACGTTCTGACCAAACGCTATCAGTTTGCTATTCGCCGCCTGGCGCAGAGCAACAGTGAAGATGTTTTCCAGATGGCGATGACTGCGTTTGCGCATGAAATTGATCCGCACACCAACTATCTCTCGCCGCGGAATACCGAGCAGTTCAATACCGAAATGAGCCTGTCGCTTGAAGGTATCGGCGCGGTGTTGCAAATGGATGAAGACTATACCGTCATCAACTCAATGGTAGCGGGCGGCCCGGCGGCGAAGAGCAAAGCGATCACCGTTGGCGATCGTATTGTTGGCGTCGGCCAGCCCGGCAAGCCGATTGTTGATGTGATTGGCTGGCGTCTCGACGACGTTGTCGCACAAATCAAAGGCCCGAAAGGCAGTAAAGTTCGGCTGGAAGTGCTGCCTGCCGGTAAGGGCACCAAAACGCGCATCGTGACGCTGACGCGTGAGAAAATTCGCCTGGAAGATCGGGCGGTGAAAATGACGGTGCATAACGTCGGCAAAGAGAAAGTCGGCGTGCTGGATATTCCCGGTTTCTACGTGGGCCTGACGGATGACGTTAAAGTGCAGCTTCAGAAACTGCAAAAGCAGAATGTGAACAGCATCGTCATTGATCTGCGTACTAACGGCGGCGGGGCGCTGACGGAAGCCGTATCGCTTTCCGGCCTGTTTATCCCGTCCGGCCCGGTGGTGCAGGTTCGTGATAACAACGGTAAAGTGCGTGAAGACAGCGATACCGATGGCACCGTGTTCTATAAAGGGCCGCTGGTGGTGCTGGTCGATCGCTTCAGTGCGTCGGCATCGGAGATTTTTGCCGCTGCGATGCAGGATTATGGCCGGGCGCTGATCGTGGGCGAACCCACCTTTGGTAAAGGCACCGTTCAGCAGTATCGTTCACTGAATCGTATTTACGATCAGATGCTGCGCCCTGAATGGCCTGCGCTGGGTTCGGTTCAGTACACCATTCAGAAGTTTTACCGCATCAACGGCGGCAGCACGCAGCGGAAAGGCGTAACTCCCGATTTGCTGATGCCAACCGGCGTTGAAGCCGTGGAAACCGGCGAGAAGTTTGAAGACAACGCGCTGCCGTGGGACAGCATCAACGCCGCCAGCTTTACCAAAACGGGCGATCTGAAACCGTTTGGCGCGCAGTTGCTGAAGGCACATCAGGATCGCATCGCCAACGATCAGGAGTTTCAGTACATCATCAAGGATATTGCTCGCTTCAACGCGATGAAAGACAAGCGTAAAACCATTTCGCTGAATCTTGCCGAGCGTGAGAAAGAGAACCATGAAGATGATGCGCTGCGCCTTGAGCGAATCAATGCACGGATGAAGCGCGAAGGCAAAAAACCGCTGGCTAAGCTGGAAGACCTGCCGAAAGAGTATAAAGAGCCGGATCCTTACCTTGACGAGACGGTCAATATCGCTAACGATCTGGCGCGATTAACAAAATCTTAATCGCCGGCAACGGGCAGCAAATAACACCAAAGGCACAGCGCAGGCTGTGCTTTTTTTTTGGGCGACTCGCCATTGACTGCTTGCGGTTTGACTGAGCGCGTAAAGAGAGCGGCGCAGTGTAAAGTTATGTCTTTTTAGTGACTTAAAGGTTAAGAGTGCTTGAAATGTTTTGATCTGCCCCTACGATGGATAACCGCTACAAGCGATTTTTATAACTGAGGAAGATTAAACGATATGATGCGTATTGCGCTTTTCCTGTTGACCAACCTGGGCGTAATGGTGGTCTTTGGGCTGATCCTCAGCCTGACGGGGATTCAGTCAAGCAGTGTTCAGGGCCTGATGATCATGGCAGGTCTGTTTGGCTTCGGCGGTGCGTTTGTTTCACTGCTGATGTCGAAGTGGATGGCGTTGCGTTCCGTTGGCGGTGAAGTTATTGAGCAGCCGCGCAATGAAACCGAGCGCTGGCTGATGCAGACTATTTCGCAGCAGGCCCAACAGGCCGGCATTGCGATGCCGCAGGTGGCTGTTTATCATGCGCCGGATATCAACGCCTTCGCTACCGGCGCCCGCCGGAATGCGTCACTGGTTGCCGTTTCAACCGGCCTGTTGCAAAACATGAGCCGTGACGAAGCGGAAGCGGTGCTGGCGCATGAAATCAGCCACATTGCCAACGGTGACATGGTCACCATGACGCTGATCCAGGGCGTGGTGAACACCTTTGTGATCTTTATTTCGCGCATACTTGCGCAGGTTGCCGCAGGTTTTATGTCTGGCGATCGCGAAGAGGGGGAAAGCAGCAACGGTAATCCGCTGGTCTACTTCGCGGTTTCAATGGTGCTGGAGCTGGTCTTCGGTATTATTGCCAGCATCATTACCATGTGGTTTTCACGCCACCGTGAATTCCATGCCGATGCGGGTTCCGCACGGCTGGTCGGTCGTGAAAAGATGATTGCCGCGCTTCAACGCCTGAAAACCAGCTATGAACCGCAGGAGGCGAGTACCATGATGGCCTTCTGTATCAACGGTAAATCAAAAACCTTCAGCGAGCTGTTCATGTCGCACCCGCCGCTGGATAAGCGCATTGAAGCGCTACGCAGCGGTCACTATCTCAAATAATAAAGCCGGGCTGAAAAGCCCGGTTTTTTTCGTTACAGCTGCGCCCGCGGTTGAGTTATTCGCAGGGCGCTGACCACGGCTGCAACCGTGGCGCAGCTTCCCGCCAGCAGGAGCGAGGCATGCGTTCCCTGCGCATCGAACAGATTAAACATCAGCGCCACCAGCGCCGCGCCGGTAGTCTGGCCCAGTAAGCGCGCTGTACCCAGCATTCCGCTTGCGCCGCCGCTGCGGTGACGTGGCGCTGAAGAGATAATCGTGTGGTTATTCGGCGACTGAAAAAGACCGAACCCTGCGCCGCACAGTGCCATTCGCCAGATAATATTCAGGTCACCCGGCGCGTCAGGCAGCAGCGCCAGCGCAAACAGGCCGAGGGCGAACATCGCCAGCCCGATGGCGCCCAGCAAGCCGGCGTGATAGCGCTCAATTAATCGTCCGGCGACCGGCGCCATCACCATCGTCGCCAGCGGCCACGGCGTGAGTAGCAGGCCGGTTGCCACCTCGCTGCGGTGCAGCACCGTTTGCAGAAAAAAGGGCAGCGAAACCATCGCCAGCATCTGCGCGCAAAAAGAGCAGATGGAGGTACCGATAGAAAGTGAAAAAACCGGAATGCGAAACAGATCAACCGGCAGCAGCGGAAAGGGCAGGCGTAGCTGACGGCGAATAAAAAGAAAGCCGACCACTGCCAGCGCTGCCAGTTCAGCCAACACCACGCTGCCGCTGTGGCCCTGCGCAAAGCCGCTCAGTGCCGAAATCAGCAGGCCGAAGGTCAGTGCATTCATCAGCGCGCTGAGAACGTCAAAGCGCTGATCCTTTGGCCTTTGCGCATTATCCGGCAGAAAGCGTAATGCCAGCACCACCGCTGCCATGCCCACGGGAACGTTTATCAGAAACAGCCACTTCCATGAGGCAACCGACAATACCGCCGCCGCCACGGTTGGGCCCGCCGCCGTTGAAACGGCGACAATCAGCGAGTTGATGCCCATCCCACGCCCCAGATAGCGCTGCGGATAGATGATCCTGATGAGCGCCGTATTGACGCTCATCAGGGCGGCGCCGCCAAAGCCCTGGAGAATGCGCGACACCGTCAGCGTGGTCAGCGAGTCGGACAGTGCACAAAGTAACGACGTACAGGTAAACACCACCAGTCCGCACTGATAGATGCGTCGATAGCCAATAATATCGCCAAGAAACGAGAGCGGAAGCAGCGCCACAACAATAGCAAGCTGGTAGGCGTTAACAATCCAGATCGAGCGGGCCGGGCTGGCATGCAGATCGTGCGCAATGGTCGGTAAAGCAACGTTGGCGATCGCGCCGTCCAGCACGGCAACAGTGATCCCCAACGCAATCGCCAGGATTGCGCCATAGCGCTGTGGAACGGGTAAACCGTCCGGTTGAGTAATTTGCGGCATAGGCCTGAAGATGTCAGCAGAGGGAATGTTCATGCTAGGGGTTTTTTACTGAATGATCCAATAGCTACACTTTTAATTGTGCAAAAGTCCGGTGAGCGTTGCTGGCGGCATTGCGCAGGAGGTACGTCAAAACGTATACTAAAAATAGTGTTCCATTTTTTCTGAAACGGATAGAAAGCTATGGTCAGCAGCGATATGGATAAACAGCCCGACTCGGTATCTTCAGTAATGAAGGTCTTTGGCATTCTGCAAGCGCTGGGTGAGGAAAGAGAGCATGGGATAACCGAACTTTCTCAGCGAGTCATGATGTCTAAAAGCACGGTTTATCGTTTCTTACAGACGATGAAATCGCTGGGTTATGTTGCACAGGAAGGCGATTCAGACAAATACACCTTAACGCTTAAGCTGTTCGAGCTTGGCGCAAAAGCGCTTGAAAATGTCGATCTGATCCGCAGCGCTGATATTCAGATGCGCGAGCTTTCCCGCCACACTAAAGAGACCATCCACCTTGGCGCGCTGGAAGAAGACAGTATTGTTTACATCCACAAGGTTGATTCACTCTATAACCTGCGTATGTATTCACGGATTGGCCGCCGTAACCCGCTTTACAGCACGGCTATCGGTAAGGTGTTGCTCGCCTGGCGCGACCGGCCGGAAGTGGAAGAGATCCTCAATGATGTGACGTTCAAACGTAGCACTTCGCGTACGGTTGGCAGCGCGGAAGAACTCATTGCGCAGCTTGACCAGGTACGGGCGCAAGGCTACGGCGAAGACAACGAAGAGCAGGAAGAGGGACTACGCTGTATTGCCGTGCCGGTTTTTGACCGCTTTGGCGTGGTGGTCGCAGGCATGAGTATCTCCTTTCCGACAATTCGTTTTGATGTCGAGCAGAAACAACATTACGTCGCCATGCTGCATAAAGCGGCCGGAACGCTATCCGCGCAGATGGGCTACCGCGACTACCCTTTCTGATAAACCAGGCCAGTCTGGCTGGCTTAGTTGTCGATGACGTCAGTGCTTTTCTTGAGCAAGGGGCACTGCGTAACGCCAACAATTCCGCTGTCCGTATGCAGATATTGAGCCGAAACAACGCCGCGAGCGGTAAGGTAACGGCACTGCAACCCCATTCCTGCCACGTTTTCCGAGCTCCCGGCCAGTATGCCGTAACCGGTAACCAGTAGCGCAAGCCAGATCAGAATCAGCAGCGAAACAATGCGAATCAAAAATCTCATGGGTTCCTCGTAAAATATTTATCGCAGACCGGCTTGTGTCCGGTCACGTTAATCAGGACTGCGAAAAGGCTCGCAATGGGTAAAGAGAATACACAACCTGGCACATAATGCCTGCGTGAAGGTTCTGAATTCTTTTCTTTCTGGCTACTATTTTGCAATCGACAAGGTAAAATCCATGCACATCTGTAGCGTTACGTAACGGGAGTAAAGAAGCTTCTATGAACGAACTGGCAAACGGCATGTTCGCGCCAATAATAACCGTCGTCCTGTTTTTTGCAGGCGTTGTGATCTGGTTTTTTATCAATCGCGCCAGTGTCAGAGCAAATCAACAGATCAAACTGCTGGAGGCGCTGTTGGAAGAGCAGAAGCGTCAAAATGCGATGCTGCGTAAACTGACGGATTCCGTCGTGGGTAAAGAGAAAACGGAAACCACGTCCGACGGGCAGGATGATAATAAAGACTTTATTCGTTTAATCCCTGAACGTTAATAAACGCAAAAAGGATGTAAGCATGGCCTGGCAAAATCCCTGGTACGATCCTGCTAAAGCGCACCATTCGCCAGAAGGGTTCCGCAATGCTGCTGACCCGGATCTACGTAAAAATGGCGATCTCAATCGTTGGCGTAAAGAGCGGAAGGCACAGGGATTGCCCTTGCCGCCCGCGCTGGGCTATGAACGTTTTATTGAGACGTGGTGGCAGCCTGCCGATCTTTCCGGCACTGAAGACGCCGTCTGGTGGTTGGGGCATGCCTGTATCCTGCTGAGGCTGGCAGGGCGCTATATACTCATTGACCCCGCACTGTCTGAGCGTGTTTCGCCAGTCAGCTTTTACGGCCCGAAGCGCAGAACACCTGCTGCGCTTAATATCGACGATTTGCCGACGCTTGATTGCGTGCTGATCTCCCACAGTCACTACGATCATCTTGATGCTCCCACTGTCAAAAAAATCCTTCGTCGCTTTCCGCAGGTGCATTTTGTGGTGCCGCTTGGGCTCGAACCCTGGTTTCATCGGCGCGGTGCACGGCACATTACTCAGCTTGACTGGTGGGAAGCAACCGACGTGGCGGGTGCCACGATCCATGCCGTTCCCGCCAGGCACTGGAGCATGCGCACGCCTTTTGATCGTAACCGCTCGCTATGGTGTGGCTGGACAATAAAAACTGAATTGATAAATTTTTGGTTCACAGGCGATAGCGGATACAGCGAAGCGCTGTTGGCTATTCCGCAACAGCTGGGGCCTTTTACGCTGGCAGCGTTGCCGGTGGGCGCGTATGCACCAAAATGGTTCATGCAGGCGCAGCACATGGATCCGCAAGAAGCGGTTGCTCTTCATGCTGCATCAGGCGAACCCGTTAGCATTCCTATTCATTGGGGAGTATTCGAGCTGGCGGACGAGTCGCTTGATGAGCCTCCCCGACAGCTTGCGGCAGCAATGGATGAAGCGGGACTCGATAAAAGCCGTTTCACTGCATGGAAAATAGGGGCGAAAATGGCCTTAAATAAACCATGCTAAGAATAATCCTAAATTGCTATTACGAGGCAATTAACTTTAGTCTCAGATGTTATATAAAGGTTCTATTCGAGAGCAGGGCAGAAATTAATTATTATTTATGATGCCATTTAATGGGGCAGCGGAATGATACCCTTCCTTTTTTTGGTGCAATTAATTTAAACTTGTACCAATTTAATTTTCTTGTACAACGGAGCGGATTGCCTTACGTTGAATCCGCTTTAATTTAAATGAAGTTTTTGGTGTAAGGTATGCCATAAAACGGTAATAAACAGGCGGTGATAAAGGGCGAAAATCTGCCCCGGCGCAGGCTGTCCTGAGCGCTGCGGCGTAAAGCTCCCCTTGCAGTTGTGGTAACAATATTTGACATGCAAAAATACTATTTTAATGTAATCGCTTTCATAACGATGCCTCCTTATCAACGCTTCGGTTTGAGCTGTTTCAATTGTGTGCGGCGCATCTGTTAATGCTTAAAAATAACTTGCCATCAATTAACGAATATGTGATAACGCATGAAGTAAAACGAGGTACACTTCTGTTTATGCAAGGCATCATCAGTAAAGAAGTTTCGAGTAAAGACGTTGACGTTGAATACCGCTTCCTTGCCGAGTATTAATTCGTGCCTCATGCAGTAATGTCTCTGGTTTTTGTACGTAAGCCTCCGGGCGAATAAACACTCTAAGGAATTTGCAAAATGGCAAAGATTAAAGGTCAGGTTAAGTGGTTCAACGAGTCTAAAGGTTTTGGTTTCATCACCCCAGCCGACGGCAGCAAAGATGTATTCGTACACTTCTCTGCTATCCAGGGTAATGGTTTCAAAACGCTGGCTGAAGGCCAGAACGTTGAGTTCGAAATTCAGGATGGTCAGAAAGGCCCTGCTGCTGTGAACGTTACCGCTATCTAATTCTCGATCTTAGCCTGCTATTGCCGCACCGCGCGCGATCCGGGCAAAAATCTGAATACTAAAGCCCTGCCCTGGCGGCAGGGCTTTTTTGTTGAAGAAAAATTTTTTGCCGTTTGTCAGTGCCTTTCCGGTAAAATGCCGCCTCAAATCTGAACCGGAGCGTGGTTATGTCCTATCTTTGTCCCCTTTGCCATCAGCCGCTGTTGCCTGTATCAGGCGGTTTGCGCTGCGAAAACCGGCATCAGTTTGACCGGGCCAAAGAGGGCTACGTCAACCTGTTGCCGGTGCAGCACAGGCATTCAAAACAGCCGGGCGACAGTGCGGAAATGATGCAGGCCAGACGCGACTTTCTTGATGCGGGCCATTATCAGCCATTACGGGATGCGGTTTGCGATCTGCTGGCGCGTCTGCTGCCTGAGCAGCCGATCAACGTTTTGGACATCGGCTGTGGGGAAGGGTATTACACCAATGCCGTGGCAACCCGCTTTCATGCAGGGGAACGCGCGATGGTTTATGGTCTGGACGTCTCCAGGGTCGCAATCCGTTACGGCGCAAAGCGTTATCGTAACGTGGTGTTTTGCGTCGCCTCCAGTCATCGTCTGCCGTTCGCAGAGAATCAATTTGATGCCGTGCTGCGTATCTATGCGCCCTGCAAGGCTGAAGAGCTGGCGCGCGTGGTGAAGGAACAGGGATATGTGGTGACGGTTACGCCCGGTCCAAGGCATCTTATTCAGTTTAAAGCGCTGATTTATCAGGATGTAAAGCTGCATGATGACACGCCAGAGAAGATGCCGGGTTTTGAGCTGATTGAACAGCAATCGCTGGCCTATCCTTTCTCACTTAACAGTGAAGAGTCCGCCGCGCTGTTGCAGATGACGCCGCTGGCCTGGCGCGCCCGGCCGGAAGTCTGGGGCGTACTGGCGACAACGCCGCAGTTTGACTGTGAAACGGATTTTACGCTGCGCGTCTGGCGTCGCCATCGCGAAGAAACCGCTATGACTGGATCATAAACTGGTAAATCTGTTCGAGATCGTCCAGTTTATTAACGTGGATATGAAGCGGACGATTCTCAAGCTCAATCACCAGCACGCCATCTTCAGACAAATTCATGCTTTTGATTCGTCCATAGGCGATAAAGACGTTGGCGAAGAAAAATCCCTGCGCTTTAAATAACAGTTTGGGGCGGCGGAGCCAGAAGAGATAGAAAGAGAGCGCCGCCAGTGCCATCAGGAGCGTTGCGGTGATCCTGGGGCCTTGCGTGGTGACGTTCTGATAGAGCAGAATGGCAATCAGCCCCATGAATATCAGGCTGTCGAGCTTGTTACGACGCTTCAGCAGCACCTTCAGGCGTGTCTGACCGCGCAGGCGATCCATTATAAACTCATCGTATATCGCATAAAGCAGGAAAAGCGCGATAACGGCCACGATGACATAATCGGTTAACGACATCTCCAGTCCTCAAAAAAAGACATCGCGCCACCCGGGCGCGATGTCCGAAAGCGTTTCGCCGGAGGGGGCCCGGCGAAACGTTTACAGCCCCAGTAAGCCAACCCAGTAGCCAAAAATACCAATCACGAAGAAGCCCATGATAATCCACAGCGCGTTGACTTTGCGGCGCAGCAGCCACATACAACCAAAGGTCAGCAGCAGCGGGATCAGGCCCGGCATCAGCTGATCGAGGATCGACTGAACCGTGGTGACGGTGGTTTTCCCGGTCTGATCGGTGATACGTGATACGACCAGCGGCACGTTGACGTGTGTCCACTTGTTCACCAACGCGCCCATAACAAAGAGGCCAAGAATAGAGGCGCCCTCCGTTAGTTTTTGCAGGAAACCGCCGCCCATATCACCTACGATATCAACACCTTTGCGGTAGCCATAGGCAACGCCATAATAGCGAACCAGCATGCGCACCAGATTGAACAAAATGAAGAACAACAGCGGGCCGAGCAGGCTGCCGCTCATGGCGATGCCTGCACCCAGCGCCGCAAACACCGGACGCACGGTACCCCAGAAAATCGGGTCGCCCACGCCTGCCAGCGGCCCCATCAGGCCCACTTTGATGCCGTTGATGGCCGCATCGTCGATGGCCGCACCGTTGGCACGCTGCTCCTCCATCGCCATGGTGACGCCAAGCACCGGCGCGGCCACGTACGGATGGGTGTTAAAGAACTCCAGATGGCGCTTGATCGCCTGTTTACGGTCGTCGTTGTTAACAGGGTAGAGGCGGCGGATCACCGGCACCATCGAGTAGCAAAAGCCCAGCGCCTGCATACGTTCAAAGTTCCATGAACCCTGAAACAGGTTAGAGCGGAGAAACACGCCACGCACGTCGCCCGGCGTTAGTTTTTTCTGCGTGGTCGCAGTTGTTGTGGTATCAACCATTTTTCTCACCCTTTCCTTAATCTAATTCGTTATCAAGGTCATTAGCCACTGGACCCGCGGCCTGAGCGCCCGCCACGCGGTTATATTTCGGTGCCAGTTGAATGTAAAGCACAGCCATCACCACGCCGATGACGCCAAGCGCCACCAGGTTGAAGTTGGTGAAGGCGGCGGTAACAAAGCCAAGGTAGAAGAACGGCATCAGGTAGCCAGCACGCATCATGTTAATAACCATTGCGTAACCGACCACAACAATCATTCCACCTGCGATGTTCAGACCGTTGGTCACCACTTCCGGGATGGACTCAAGCATGCTCTGCACAACGCTGGTGCCGACGGAAACGCCCACGATCACTGCCGGAATAGCGATACGCATTGCCTGCAATACCAGCGCCGATACGTGAATCCAGGATATGGCAGAAAGATTGCCTTTCTCGGCAGCCTTATCGGCCGCGTGCTGGAAGGCGACGGTAATGGTACGAACGATAATCGTCAGCACCTGACCGGCCGCCGCCAGTGGGATAGCCAGCGCAATACCGGCGCCAACGCTCTGACCACCGGCGATAACCAGAATGGTTGAGATAATAGAGGCGAGGGCGGCATCAGGCGCCACGGCGGCACCGATGTTCATCCAACCCAGCGCGATCATCTCCAGCGTACCGCCGATGATAATGCCGGTTTTGATATCACCTAAAACAAAACCAATTAAGGTACAGGCCACCAGCGGACGGTGAAACTGAAACTCATCAAGAATTGATCCCATACCTGCAATACAGGCGACAATAAATATCAGCACAATTTGAAGAGTGGTAATCTCCATTGCACTTCTCCTCTGACATTCGTGAACTGAGTTAAACCTGACGTATCAGGCAATAAAGTGTTACTGGCGGCCCATTTTGTTAATCAGATCCATCATTTTCAGGCGCTGATCGCTTGAGACCTTCCGAACTTCTAATTCAATACCGCGCTCGTTGAGTTTTTTGAAAGCCACAATATCTTTCTCATCAACCGAAACGGCGTTATTAATCTGCGTTTTACCCTGACGAAATGCCATACCGCCGATATTTACGCTGGGAATTTTTACTCCTGCTTCAACCAGACGCTCAACGTCGGTCGGATTAGTGAACAGCAGCATAACGCGTTCGCCCGCATATTTGGGGTTATTCCATACGCGGATCATTTTAGCGACATCAACCACATGCGCCGTCACGCCGGGAGGCGCAACCTGAGTGAGTAACGTTTTGCGAACGTGATCGGCAGCCACTTCATCGCTGACGACAATAATGCGCGTAACGTTGGTCTCTTTTGTCCAGCGCGTGGCGACCTGTCCATGAATCAGACGGTCGTCAATTCGCGCGAGGCCAATCTTCATATAGTCATTGGCGCCCATTGGCTTTTGCGCCACTGGCGCCGCTTTGACCTGAGGCGCCGCGGCAGGCGCGGGTTCAGGTTCTTTTGCCTTCAGCGCCTTCACGCCTTCACGCCCGGCTTCAACCGCGATGGCGACCAGCTCGTCAAAAGAGGGATCGTCATCACGTCCCATCAGTGTTTCCACCAGCATTGGGATATTCACCCCGGCGATCACTTCGTGATTCGCCTTATCTACCACAATGCGACTGGCGGCGTTAAACGGGCTGCCTCCCCACGTATCAACCAGAAACAACACGCCCTGACTGGTATCCAGCTCGGTGAGTCGCGCCTGATACTTCTCAATCAGGGTTTCCGCATTCTCGCCGGGTACAAAATCTATCCACCCGACGTTCTGCTGGTCCCCAAGGAGCATTTCGGCTGTTTTTATCAGCTGCTCAGCAGCCCAGCCGTGTGTGCCGATCACAATAGCAATTGTCACCTGCTACCTCCATAAACAATCATCAATGGCCGCCCGGAAGGCGGGCCGTGCGAATCTTCATCAGAGTGCCGAAGCCATCATCATGAAAGAGATTAATCTGTTATTGTGTTGGGAAGACGTTTAAGAAAAAACTTAACCCAACCTTACGACGCGATTTATTTTAGTACGCGAAAAAATAAATTATGTGACGGTGCTCAGCTATTTAGACCCTGATCTCGTTGTCAGGCACTATTGCTCAAAAGTGCAGCACGAAATGCACGTATACAAGTGTAAATGTAAGAAAACATTTTGACGCGAGCCTGGACGCTGATTAGAGTAAAGCTCCTTATTCAATACAGGAGTAACGGGCTTCAGCCCCCTCTATGGACCGTCACCGACGCCACTCTCTTTTTTTACCGGCCAGCCCGGTTAGTTCTGTTCCGTCCTTTGACGATACGCTTCACTCCCTCAACGCTTACCCCTGCTGCGCGATCCTGTCTGCGCCGGCAGCCTTTTTTCGGAGTCTGTAATGGAATTTCTCCTGGATCCTTCAATTTGGGTAGGTTTGCTGACGCTGGTTGTGCTCGAAATCGTGCTGGGTATCGACAATCTGGTTTTTATTGCCATTCTTGCGGAAAAACTCCCCCCGAAGCAGCGCGATAAGGCCCGCCTGATTGGTCTCTCACTGGCGCTGATCATGCGCCTGGGCCTGCTGTCGCTTATCTCATGGATGGTCACGCTGACGAAACCGCTGTTCAGCGTGGGCGAATTCAGTTTCTCCGGGCGCGATCTGATCCTGCTGACCGGGGGACTTTTCCTGCTGTTCAAAGCCACCATGGAGCTGCATGAGCGGCTTGAGAACCGGGAAGTCAACGCCGACGGCAACAAGGCCTACGCCAGCTTCTGGGCAGTGGTGACGCAGATCGTGGTACTGGACGCGGTTTTCTCGCTGGATGCGGTGATCACAGCCGTCGGCATGGTGAACAACCTCGCCATCATGATGACGGCGGTGGTGATTGCGATGAGCGTCATGCTGCTGGCCTCCAAACCGCTGACGAACTTTGTTAATGCACATCCAACCGTTGTGGTGCTTTGTCTCAGTTTCCTGCTGATGATTGGGCTGAGTCTGGTTGCGGAAGGCTTTGGCTTCCATATTCCGAAAGGCTACCTCTATGCCGCCATCGGCTTCTCGATTCTGATTGAACTGTTCAACCAGATCGCCCGCCGAAACTTTATGCGGCATCAGGCCAGACGGCCGATGCGCGAGCGCACCGCCGAGGCGATCCTGCGTCTGATGGGCGGTCGTCGCCAGCAGGAGAGCAGCAGCGAAAGCAGCGAAGTGGCAAAAGCGATGCCGCAGGAAGCGTTTAAGGATGAGGAGCGTTACATGATTAACGGCGTGCTCACCCTGGCTTCCCGTTCGGTACGCAGCATCATGACGCCGCGCGGCGAGATCTCCTGGGTCGATGCGATGCGTCCGGTGGATGAAGTTCGGCTTCAGCTTCTTGATACGCCGCACAGCCTGTTCCCGGTTTGCCGCGGCGAGCTGGATGAGATCATTGGCGTGGTGCGGGCGAAAGAGCTGCTGGTCGCGCTGGATCATGGTATCGACGTTGCCACCTTTGCGGCGGCCACGCCGCCAATCATTGTTCCGGAAACGCTTGATCCCATTAACCTGCTGGGAGTGCTGCGCCGCGCCAAAGGCAGTTTTGTGGTGGTGAACAATGAGTTTGGCGTGGTGCAGGGACTGATCACGCCGCTCGACGTGTTGGAGGCTATTGCGGGAGAATTCCCGGACGAGGACGAAACGCCAGACGTGATCGCCGACGGCGACGGCTGGCTGGTGAAGGGCGGCACCGATCTTCATTCGCTTCAGCAGTTGCTGGATACGCAGGTGCTGGTTAATCGTGAAGACGACCACGCGTCGCTGGCGGGACTGCTGATTGCCCAGAAGGGACAGTTGCCAACGGTCGGCGAAGTGATTGAACTGCCGCCGCTGCGCTTTCAGGTTATTGAAGCAACCGACTATCGCGTTGATCTGGTGCGCGTGACGCGTGCGCGAACGGACAATGATGAGGAAGAGAGCCCACAATAAGCCTGCCCGTCTGCCACCGTCTGGTGGCAGACGCTTCATCAGGCGCTGAGTCTCACCTTATGGCTGCTCAGCCAGACGGGAAAATCGCCCAGCGGCATCGGCCGCGCATAGTAATATCCCTGAAGCACATCAACACCTCTTTCCTTCAGATAGGCCGCCTGTTCAGCGGTTTCGACGCCTTCCGCTACCAGACTGATATTCAGCCGCTGCGCCAGTGAAATCACCATATCCGTCACCGTCGCGTTGATGGCGTCGGTGCCAATTGCGGCGGTAAACACCTTATCGATTTTCAGCACATCCGGACTGAGCGTCTTCAGGTAAGACAGCGAGCTATGGCCGGTGCCGAAGTCATCAATAGCCAGCTTCACGCCAATCTGATGCAGCTGTGAAACCACCTGACGATCGACTTCCGGCAGCGCATCCCGCTCGGTCAGTTCGACGATCAACTGCGGCACCGGGCTGGCAGGCCACCAGAGATTTTGCAGATCGTTGATAATTTGCCGCTGATGAAACTGGCTTGCCGCCACGTTGATCGCAATATGAAAAGAGGTGCAGGCGGGCAGATCGGGCAGATGCCGCACCACTTCGCTGAGCACAAACCGCGTCAGGGGCGCGATCATATTCTGCCGCTCCGCCAGCGGAATAAAGAGATCAGGCGATATCCACCCGTGGCGCGGATTGTGCCAGCGCAGCAGCAGTTCGATACCGCTACAGTTTCCCGTACGGGAATTAATCAACGGCTGGCAATAAACCATAAATTCCCGCGCGGTGATGCCGTAGCCAATCTGCCAGGAGAGACTCATACGGTTGGCGGTGGCCAGCCAGACAATATATCCCAGCAGCAGGCTCAGCAGGAGCGCCAGCGGCAGCTGCGAGGGCAGTTTTTCCAGCGCCAGCCGCTCCGGGGCAGGACCAAACAGCGTGATGGAGAAGGGATAGCGCAATGACTCCGCCTTGTAACTGACCTCATCCGCAGAGGGCAACGCCGCTTCTATCATTGGATTGCCATATTCCAGGCTCTTACCACCCACGTTGAGTATTGCACGCTCAACCCACGGCAGCGTGGGTTCGAGCAGGTAGTTGTTCATCATTTCGATATTGATAATCTGGATGATGCCGGCACGATTATCGGTATCGTTTGGCGTCCACAGCAGCAGAATGGGCGAGCCTTTAAGCAAATGATCGTCGGTACTGAGTATCATGCGCTGGTTGTTCACCGCCAGTTCAGGCCAGGTTGCACTGAAGGAGGTATGACTGTCGCCGAAGATGCTTGAGCAGTACAGAGTGTCGCGGTCAACCACGATAATCGACCGCACGGTTTGTAAACTGGCGAGCTTTTCAATCAGTTGCGAACGTATCTGCTCGCACGGCAGCCCCACCAGCCCTAACGTGTTATTGGCGGCAATATCCAGCGGAGAAAACAGGCGGTCAAAACGCTGAATAGCATTGCCCGCAAATGTTTTCGACTGCTGCTCAATGCGACTTTTCTCTTCCATGAAACGAACAAAAAGCGTAAAGATGAGCACCAATGCGGCAACGACCACAGCGATGAATAACCGCTTGCGGCGAAACTGTCCGAAAACCTCATGGGACATATGCATCAGTAACCACCCTCTACTCGGACACGCACACATAAGACCGGATATCTGTTATCGGCAGTTTGCCCGGTAAGTTTAGTGAGTGAACATGAAATACAGTGGTTAATAAATCAGCGTCTTAACGGGCCAGGCCGCGATCGGAATACATCAGTCGCACTGCACCTTGATCGCCAGCCCGCCGCGTGAAGTTTCCCGATATTTGGCATTCATATCCTTACCGGTTTCATACATGGTTTCGATAACCTTATCGAGCGAAACCCGGGCCTCGCTGGTACGACGAAGCGCCATACGCGCGGCGTTGATCGCTTTAACTGCGGCAATGGCGTTCCGCTCAATGCAGGGCACCTGCACCTGTCCTGCAACCGGATCGCAGGTCAGACCGAGGTTATGCTCCATGCCAATTTCAGCGGCGACGCACACCTGCTCCGGGCTGGCGCCAAGGAGCTCGGCCAGCCCGGCAGCGGCCATGGAACAGGCCACGCCCACTTCACCCTGGCAGCCGACTTCTGCGCCAGAAATCGAGGCGTTCATTTTATAGAGAATACCCACCGCGCCCGAGGCAAGAAAGTAGCGAATGAAAATATCCGGGCTGACCGACTGGATAAAGTGATCGTAATAGGCCAGCACCGCTGGCACGATGCCGCAGGCGCCGTTGGTCGGTGCCGTTACCACGCGGCCGCCTGCGGCGTTCTCTTCATTCACCGCCAGCGCAAACATATTTACCCAGTCAATCACGTTCATCGGATCGCTCGAAAGCTTATCCGATGACACCAGCAGGCGGCGAAGCGCCGAGGCACGTCGCGGGACGCGTAAAGGACCAGGCAACACGCCCTCTGTATTCAGCCCGCGATCGATACAGTCGCGCATGCTTTGCCACACGTCGCTAAAGTACTTTTCAATCTCTGCTTTGCTGTGCAGTGCCAGCTCATTTTTCATCACCATGCCGGAAAGCGACAGACCGGTATCGTGACAGTGCGTCAGCATCTCTTTGGCAGAATTGAACGGGTAGGGGACGTCAACGTCGTCAAGCGTGGACTGGCCGAAATGCTCTTCATCAACAATAAATCCGCCGCCGATGGAGTAGTAAGCTTTAGTGAAAAGCGGCGTCTCATCGGCAAAGGCGTGCAGGCGCAGGCCATTTTCATGCAGCGGAAGATTATCGCTACGAAATACCATGCCGCCTTCACGTGGAAATTCCACCTCATGTTCGCCGTTTGCCAGCAGCAGCCGCTGACGCTGCTCCACATCACGAATAAAAGCGGGAATGCCATCAATGTCCACGTTCTCTGGCGAGGCGCCGGCGAGACCCATAATAACAGCGATATCGGTATGGTGACCCTTGCCGGTCAGCGAGAGCGAACCATAAACGTCAACGGCGATGCGCGTAACGTCGGCCAGTTTTCCACTGTTAACCAGTTCATCAACAAAAAGCTTTCCGGCCTTCATCGGGCCAACCGTATGGGAGCTTGATGGGCCAATGCCGATCTTGAACATGTCAAAAACGCTAATCACATCGCGCTCCTTATAAGATTGCCGGGGCCAAAAATCATCGTATCGTGGCGCACATAGTAATCATCCTGCGTGGGATTGCCGCATGAAAAAAACTAATCGACCACGTGCGAAAAACTTATGGCTGTACAGACGTTAAGGATAGCGGAAAAGCATGATATCAGTGTGACGCAGCGCGCTATTCAGCGACCTGAAGACTCAGCGCGCGAATAATGCCGGCGGTCATTCCCCAGATAAAATAATCTTCATACCAGGAGAGCCAGACGCGATGATGGCGATCGCGTCGATAGATATCCAGCGGCTGATAGCGGCCCAGGCGCAGCGCTTCCTCAAGGGGCATCTCAAATATGGACTCTACTTCGTCCTCATTGGGGTGCCAGCGAACGTTGTCCGACACCACGCCCACCACCGGCGTCACCTGGAATCCGGTACTGCTGGTCACCGGCGGCAGCACGCCCACCACGCGCACGCTGTGTGGCGGAATGGCGACCTCTTCCTGCGCCTCACGCAGCGCGGTGGCAATCAGCGAGGCGTCTCCGGCATCCATCATGCCGCCGGGAAACGCCACCTGTCCCGCATGCTTGCGCAGCGTTGAAGAACGACGGGTCAGCAACAGTGAAGGCGTGGCGCGATTGACGACCGGCACCAGCACCGCAGCGCGACGCAGCGGCAGCGACGACGTTGACGGCTGGGGGCATTGCAGCACAAAACGGCTTAAAAACTGTGCCAGCACCGGAGAAAACTCACTCATGAAACGCATCCAGGCAGGGAAGTATTCGGTTAACTTTATCAAACGTTTCCTGATATTCGGCCTGTTCGATGCTGTCGGCGACGATGCCGCCGCCCGCTGAACAGTGAAGGTATCCCTGCCCGGCGATCAGCGTGCGGATAGTGATACTGGTATCCATGGTGCCGCAGGCGCTGATGTAACCGATGCTGCCGCACCAGGCGTTACGGCGATGAGGTTCGAGCTGGTCGATAATCTCCATGGCGCGCACCTTTGGCGCACCGGTAATCGATCCGCCGGGAAAACAGGCGCGAAGCAAATCGCAGGCGTCATGCCCGACGCTGAGACGAGCCGTGACGGTACTGACCAGGTGATGCACCGCCGGGAAAGCCTCAACGGCAAAAAGCTGCGGCACGCGGACGCTGCCCGGCACGGCAACCCGACCCATATCATTACGCATCAAATCGACAATCATCACGTTTTCAGCCCGATCTTTTGGCGAACTGGCCAGTTTTTGCGCCTGAAGACGATCCGCTTCCTCATCATCAAGGCGGGGAAGGGTGCCCTTGATCGGACGCGTTTCAATCGCCGAATCCACTTTCTTCAAAAAGCGTTCAGGCGAGAGACTGAGAATGGCGCTGTCTTCCAGACGCAGAAAAGCGCTGAACGGCGCACGGTTTTGTTCATTCAGCGCCCTGAACGCCTGCCATTCGTCGCCGCTATAGCCTACGCTGAAACGCTGGGCCAGGTTGACCTGGTAGCAATCACCTGCACGAAGCCAGGCCTGAATGCGGCGGAATTTTTCGCCATAGTCTTCTCGCGTCATATTCGATTGCCATGCTCCGGCGAGCCGGAAGGGCGTCCTGGCCGGGGAGCGTTGTGCGGCAAGCCAGTCGAGACGCGCCTGCGCATCGCGATGGGTCACCAGCGTTAAAGTCTGGCGATGATGATCCGCTATCAATGCCCAGTCATAGATGCCCACCGCCAAATCAGGTGTGGTAATATCCGGCTCAGCACAGGCAGGCAACGTTTCGAAACGGCGTCCAAGATCGTAACCAAACAGGCCCAGCGCGCCGCCCTGAAAAGGGAAGTCGGCGTTCTGCGCGGCCTTTAAACCGCTCTCCGCCAGCGCCTTCGACAGTAAACGCAGCGGATCGTCTTCGCTGACGGTCACCGCGCTGCCGCGCACCGTGTGCGTTAACGTTCCTCGCGTGGTGAGCGTGATAAGCGGATCGGCCACCATGATGTCAAAGCGATTGTCGCTGTGATCGGCAAAACCGGAGTGCAGCAGCATTGCCCAGGGCCTGTCGGCCACGGCGGAAAAATATTCAGTGAGCGCGTCAGGGGCGTAGTCGAGCGGAAAAAAAACAGGCGGCATAGACAGATATTCAGCAGTTTCGGATCGCAACAGGATGCAAGCCTGCCATATTTTAACGCGGAAGGCATCCGTTTGTTCAGCGTCAACACCAGACAGGAGCGAAAATGATTACAGGTCTACCGGCACTTTCACACGAGCAGCAGCAGCAGGCCGTTGAGCGCATTCATCAACTCATGTCCGAAGGGATGAGCAGCGGCCAGGCGATTCAACTGGTCGCCGCAGAGATCCGCGAAACGCATACCGGCGACATGATCGCCGCCAGATTTGAAGAAGAAGACGACGACGAGTAATACCGGGCCGACGAGGTCAGGGCGGGCGGCATCGCCCGCACCTATTTTGCCGCGATGATTTTAATTTCGACGCGATATTTCGGATTCATCAGGCCGGCCTGCACCGTGCAGCGAACCGGCGCATTACCGGGAGAAACCCAGGCATCCCAGGCACGATTCATCGCCTGAAAATCTTCTTTGTGCACCAGAAAAATCGTTGCATCAAGAATGCGGCTTTTGTCTGAACCCAGACGGCTGAGAATATTGTCAATCACCGCCAGCGCATTGGTCGTTTGCGCTTCGGCATCCTCATCCAGGTTTTCAGGTACGCTGGTGTAATAAATCGTGTCGTTATGAATGACGGCTTCAGACATGCGGTGTTCCGGATCGATACGTTCGACGGTCATTATTTTTCCTTACGGGTAATCGGTTTGCCGCAAGCCTGGCATATTTCCGGGGGCGATGTCATCTGAAGGATGGCATGACAACACGCAAGATTGACCGTTGGCATTGGCTTGCGCCGCCCTTATATCTGAGGGAATCCACTTTTTTCCGGCAGGTGACTCATGAAAAAGCAGCTTCTCATCCTTATTGTTGTGGCACTGACGGGCTGTTCATCAGCCGGGCCGGAGAAGGAAGCGCCCGGCTATGCCGCGCACTCGATAAAGTCGGCCTATGAATTTAACAAATGCCTCGCGCCTCAGTGGCTGGCACTGAACCCGGCATCTGCCAGCGTGGCGGGTGCAAAGGGTTACCGGATTACCGCGTCGGGCGCTGTTGATTCCGTTGCAACCATTGAGATGGCCAGCGACGGCGGCGCGGACGTCAAAATATATACCGCATCGAAGGACCCGCGCGATCGCTGGATAGCCTCTGCGCGATCCTGTATGTAACGAACGCGGGCTTATACAAACCAGGCAAATACTGACATAATTACAGTACTTTTTTTTAAAAAACGGTGAGGGCGTGTGGCGGACGATTTTGCAGCAGAGGGCGCGCTGGCGCAGGCCATTCCGGGCTTCAGGCCGCGCGAACCCCAGCGTCAAATGGCTGAGGCAGTCACGAATGCTATCGCCAATAAGCGTGAACTGGTGGTTGAGGCGGGAACCGGAACGGGTAAAACCTACGCGTATCTGGCGCCCGCGCTGCGTTCCGGCAAAAAGGTGATTATTTCCACCGGTTCTAAAGCGCTTCAGGATCAGCTCTACAGCCGGGATCTTCCCACCGT
The DNA here is from genome assembly GCF_000770305.1 of Erwinia oleae. Lineage (GTDB taxonomy): Bacteria > Pseudomonadota > Gammaproteobacteria > Enterobacterales > Enterobacteriaceae > Erwinia > Erwinia oleae. Next base: position 39,180 of record NZ_JNVB01000012.1, on the reverse strand, counting down.
CGCCCGCGCGTTGAAGTACAAAGGTGCGCTGGCCCTGCTGAAAGGGCGCTCGAATTACCTTTGTCTGGAGCGCCTTGAGCAGCAGTCAATGGCGGGCGGAGAGCTGGCTGCGCAGGCGATGAGCGATCTGGTCCATCTGCGCGGCTGGTCGTCTGAAACCATTGACGGCGACATCAGCACCTGCGGCGGCGTGGCGGAGGACAGTCCGGTCTGGCCGCTGGTCACCAGCACCAATGACAACTGTCTGGGCAGCGACTGCCCGCTCTATCAGGACTGTTTTGTGGTGAAGGCGCGACGAAAAGCGATGGATGCCGACATTATTGTGGTGAACCATCACCTGTTTCTCGCTGATATGGTGGTAAAAGAGAGCGGCTTTGCTGAGCTGATCCCGGATGCGGACGTGATGATTTTCGACGAAGCGCATCAGGTGCCGGATATCGCCAGCCAGTACTTCGGCCAGCAGCTCTCCAGCAAACAGCTTCTCGATCTGGCAAAAGATATTTCAATCGCGTACCGCACCGAAGTCCGCGACGCACAGCAGCTACAGAAGTCTGCCGACCGTCTGGCGCAGAGCGCGCAGGACTTTCGCCTTTCGCTGGGCGATCCGGGTTTTCGTGGCAACCTGCGCGATCTGCTCAGCAACGCGCAGGTGCTGCGCTCGTTGACGCTGTTGGATGATGCGCTTGAGCTTTGTTATGACGTGGCGAAAATGTCGCTGGGGCGCTCGGCGCTGCTGGATGCCGCTTTTGAACGCGCCGCGCTCTATCGCGGCAGGCTCAAGCGTCTGAAGGATGTGTCGCAGCCCGGCTTCAGCTACTGGTACGAATGCAACTCGCGCCACTTTGTGCTGGCGTTCACGCCGCTGTCGGTATCCGATCGTTTCCGCGAGGTAATGGACGAGCGCCCGGCGAGCTGGATATTCACCTCGGCAACGCTGGCGGTGAACGAGCAGATGACCCACTTCGTCGAGCGGCTTGGCGTCACCAACGCCGATACGCTGATACTCAACAGCCCGTTTGATTTCGCCCGACAGGCGCTGCTCTGCGTGCCGCGTAATCTGCCGTCGCCGAATCAGCCCGGCGGCGCACGGCAGATGGCGCGTATGCTGCTGCCGCTGATTGAAGCCAACAACGGGCGCTGCTTTTTCCTCTGTACCTCACACCAGATGATGCGCGGTCTTGCCGAACAGTTCCGGGCGATGACGACCTTGCCGGTATTGTTGCAGGGCGAAACCAGCAAGGGTCAGCTCCTGAAGCAGTTCATTTCTGCCGGTAATGCGCTGTTGGTGGCGACCAGCAGCTTTTGGGAAGGCGTGGACGTGCGCGGCGATGTGTTGTCACTGGTGATCATTGATAAGTTGCCGTTCACCTCGCCGGACGATCCGCTGTTAAAAGCGCGCATGGAGGATTGCCGGATACGCGGCGGCGATCCGTTTGACGAGGTGCAGCTCCCGGACGCGGTTATCACGCTTAAACAGGGCGTGGGCCGGCTGATCCGCGATACAGACGATCGCGGCGTGCTGGTGATTTGCGACAACCGGCTGGTGATGCGGCCTTACGGCGCGGTGTTCCTTAACAGCCTGCCGCCGACGCCGCGCACGCGGGATATTGCGCAGGCGGTCGCCTTTCTTCAACCTGAGAAGCAACGGTAATTTTGCGCGCAGTATGCTATACTGCGCGCCGAAAATTTTCTCCCGCCTGAGGTGAGTATGTCGACGCGAATTTTAGCTATTGATACGGCCACGGAAGCCTGTTCGGTGGCGCTGCTGAATGATGAAAAGATAACGGCCCATTTCGAACTTTGCGCCCGTGAGCACACGCAGCGCATCCTTCCGATGGTACAGACGATCCTTTCTGAAGGGCAAACAACGCTGACCGATCTCAACGCGCTGGCGTTTGGAAAAGGGCCGGGCAGCTTTACCGGCGTGCGCATCGGTATTGGTATTGCACAGGGTCTGGCGCTGGGTGCTGATTTACCGATGATTGGCGTCTCGACGCTGCAAACCATGGCTGAAGGCGCATGGCGCACGCTCGGGGCGCAACGGGTGCTGGCCGCCATTGATGCGCGCATGGGGGAAGTTTACTGGGCGGAATATCAGCGCGACGCGCAGGGCGTCTGGCAGGGTGACAGCAGCGAAGCCGTACTGACGCCGGAAGCGGCTCAGCAGCGAATGGCGCAGCTCGGCGGTGAGTGGGCTACGGTCGGCACCGGCTGGCAAGCCTGGCCACAGCTGGCCATGCAGAGTCACCTCACGCTTACCGCCACCGACATTGCCTTACCGCATGCGGAGGATATGCTGCCGCTCGCCGTGATGGCGCTTCAGCAACATCGCGCCGTTGCGGTTGAACACGCCGAGCCCACTTATCTGCGCAATGAGGTCGCCTGGAAAAAACTGCCCGGTCGCGAATAGCAGGCAACTATTCGCCGTGCCCGAAGTCTAATTTTCAGGCTGTATTCATGGAGTGGGTTATGCGTAAAAAAGCAATATTGCAGTTGGGCCGGGTGCTGTTGGCCGTTGCGCTGGTGTCCGGCTGCGTCAGCGTGCCGGATTCGGTGAAAGGACATTCGGAGATGCCTCAGCAGGACCTGGCGCGGGTGCTTAACGCGCCGCAGCTCTACGTCGGGCAGGAGTCTCGCTTTGGCGGCAAAGTGGTGAAGGTCAGTAATAAAAGCGGCATGACGCGGCTGGAAATTGCCGCTATGCGGCTTGATGATACCGCCCGGCCTGTGCTTGGCAGCGCGTCAATCGGCCGCATTTATGCGGACATCAACGGCTTTGTCGATCCCATCGACTTCACTAATCAGATGGTGACTGTGGTCGGGCCGATTAAAGGCACGGAGAAAGGGGAAATCGGCCAGGCAGCGTATAACTTTGTCACCGTGAACGTGACCGGTTATCAGCGCTGGCACATGACGCAGCAGCTGGTTTCGCCGCCGCAGCCGCTCGATCCGTGGATTTGGTACGGCCCGCCACACGGGCGCCATCGCGGCGGTTATTGGGGCCCGCCGCCGTTCGGGTTCTACAATCAGGGGCCGGCGCAGGTGCAGACCATTCTGACCGAATAAACAGACAGACGATAGCGCTTATGACCCGACGGCTGTTTCTCTGCCGCCGGGTCTTTTTTTATCACGACCCGTTGAACGGGATTTTTAGTGATGGGCTTCGCAACCTTACTACGGCAGCATTTTTTAACTGGTACGCTGAGTTAAAATAATGTTAACAAACGCGATGGGTGAAGCCAATGACAACAATAAATAGTTTCCGAGGTGCTTCCTTGAAAAAGGTTTGGTTAAACCGTTATCCCGCCGACGTGCCGGCTGAGATCAGTTCCGATCGCTACACATCGCTCATCGATCTCTTTGAGCTGGCAGCACATCGCTACGCGGATCGCCCGGCGTTCATCAATATGGGTCAGGCCATGACCTATCGCAAACTGGAAGAGCGCAGCCGGGCATTCGCCGCCTGGCTCCAGGAAGGGCTGGGTCTGAAAGCAGGCGATCGCGTTGCGCTGATGATGCCGAATCTGTTGCAGTACCCGATTGCGCTATTCGGCATTCTGCGCGCGGGGATGGTGGTGGTAAACGTCAATCCCCTTTATACCCCGCGTGAGCTGGAGCATCAGCTCAACGACAGCGGCGCAAGCGCCATTGTGATCGTCTCCAATTTTGCCCATACGCTGGAAAAAGTGGTGGCGAAAACGCAGGTGAAGCATGTGATGCTGACGCGCCTTGGCGACCAGCTCTCTCCCGCCAAAGGAACATTGATTAATTTTGTCGTAAAGTACATCAAGCGTCTGGTGCCGAAATACCATCTGCCGGGTGCCATTTCGTTTCGCAGCGCGCTACAAAAAGGTTACCGCATGCAGTACGTGCGGCCTGAGACCACCAATGACGATCTCGCTTTCCTGCAATATACCGGCGGTACCACGGGCGTGGCGAAAGGCGCGATGCTCAGCCACCGCAACATGCAGGCCAATCTTGAGCAAACCAAAGCCACCTACGGCTCGCTGCTCAAGGAAGGCAAAGAAACTGTGGTGACGGCGCTGCCGCTTTATCATATTTTTGCGCTGACGGTGAACTGCCTGCTGTTTATCGATCTTGGCGGCACCAACCTGCTGATTACGAATCCTCGTGATATTCCGGGCCTGGTGAAAGAGCTGAGTAAAGTCCGCTTCACCGCCATTACCGGCGTCAATACACTTTTTAATGCGCTGCTGAACGACAGCGAGTTCAACAAACTGGACTTCTCGAGCCTCAGTTTATCGGCAGGCGGCGGCATGGCGGTACATAAGGCCGTGGCGGAACGCTGGGAAAAACTCACCGGCCACTATCTGCTGGAGGGCTACGGCCTGACCGAATGCGCGCCGCTGGTTTCAGTCAACCCCTATGATATTCGCTACCACAGCGGCAGCATTGGCCTGCCGGTGCCGTCAACGGATATCCGGCTGGTGGATGACGCAGGAAATGAGGTCGGCGAGGGCGAACCTGGCGAACTGTGCATTAAAGGCCCGCAGGTGATGCGCGGCTACTGGCAGCGACCGGACGCGACGGCTGAAGTACTGCAAGATGGCTGGCTGCACAGCGGTGACATTGTCACCGTGGATAGCGAAGGCTTTATTCGCATTGTCGATCGTAAAAAAGATATGATCCTGGTCTCCGGTTTTAACGTTTACCCCAACGAAATCGAAGACGTGCTGATGATGCACCCGAAAGTGCGGGAAGCGGCCGCCATCGGCGTGCCTGATGATATTGCCGGGGAAACGGTAAAGGCGTGCGTGGTCAGAAAAGATCCGTCGCTCACCAAAGAAGAGCTGACAGCCCATTGTAAAAAGCATCTTACAGGCTACAAAGTGCCGAAAATAGTTGAATTTCGCGAAGATCTGCCGAAAACTAACGTGGGCAAAATCCTGCGTCGCGAACTCCGTGACGAGGCAACCAATGCGACCAGGAGCCCCTGAACACGGTATACTGCCTGCAACTTTTTTCAGAGCGCCGGTGACCCCGGCGTTTTTATTGTCACCGAAACGGTTTTTTTGTTGCGGTAAGAGGATTTTTTTTGAATTACACCATGATAACCACCAACGAGGCGCTGGCTGAGCTGTGCCTGCGCGCGCGTACGTTTTCTGCGCTGGCGCTGGATACCGAATTTGTGCGTACCCGTACCTATTATCCTCAACTGGGGTTGATCCAGCTTTATGACGGCGAAAACATCGCGCTGATCGATCCGTTGCCCATTACCGACTGGGCGCCTTTTCGCGCGCTGCTGCTGGATGAGCAGGTTATAAAATTTCTGCACGCCGGTAGCGAAGATCTGGAAGTTTTTCTGCATGAATATGGCGTGATGCCAACGCCGATGATTGATACACAGATCCTCGCGGCCTTTACCGGACGCCCGCTCTCCTGTGGTTTTGCAACCATTGTGGCGTCATTTACCGGTATTGCGCTGGATAAAAGCGAGTCCCGCACCGACTGGCTGGCGCGTGCGCTGACCGAACGCCAGTGTGAGTACGCGGCAGCAGACGTTTACTATCTGCTGCCTGTTGCCCACAAACTGATGGCGGAAGCGGAAGAGAGCGGCAAACTCGCCGCCGCACTGAATGAGTGCGCGCTGCTGTGTCAGCGTCGCCGCACGGTGGTCGCGCCGTCTGAAGCCTGGCGCGACATTACCAACGCATGGCAGCTACGGCCGCGACAGCTGGCTGCGCTGAAGCTGCTGGCGGAATGGCGACTGACGCTGGCGCGTGAAAAAGACATGGCGGTAAATTTTGTCGTACGCGAAGAAAATTTGTGGAAGGTGGCGCGTTTTATGCCGGGTTCACTGGCAGAGCTGGATCAGTTAGGGCTGAACGGGCAGGAGATCCGCTTCCACGGCAGAGAGTTGGTCAACAGGGTTGAGCAGGCCAATGCGCTTGATGAGAGTGAACTGCCGGAGCCGCTGCGGAATCTGATCGATCATCCCGAGTATAAAAACGCTTTCAAAGCGCTGAAGGCGGTGGTTGCCAGCGCAGCGGAGCGGCATGGCGTCAGTCAGGAATTACTGGCTTCCCGTCGGCAGATTAATCAGCTATTAAACTGGCACTGGAATATAAAACCCCGCAGCACCACGCCGGAACTGATTGATGGCTGGCGTGGGGAGCTACTTCACTCGGGTATCAGTGACGTGCTTAACACGATCTGAACCGCATGCTGATGATTTCCCCTGCGAAGGCAGGGGAAATTCAGCGGCGGCAGACGATCATTTTGGCGTTTCGTCCGTCTCTGGCAAGGTTACGTTCAGTTCCAGAATCGAGATATCATCATCTTTCTGATCAAGCTTAACGCTCAGCATCTCAGGATCGATCTTCACGTATTTACAGATGACTTCCAGAATGTCCCTTTTCAGCTGCGGCAGGTAATGAGGTTCGCTGTCACCCCGTCTGCGCTCCGCAACGATGATTTGCAGCCGTTCCTTGGCAATATTGGCTGTGCTCTTTTTACGGGATAAAAAGAAGTCGAGTAAGGCCATGTCTTATCCCCCAAACAGGCGTTTCAGAAAACCCTTCTTCTCTTCTTCAATGAAGCGGAAGGGACGATCCTCGCCGAGTATACGGTCTACCGTATCGGCATAGGCTTTACCCGCATCGGAGCTGAGATCCAGAATAACCGGCTCGCCCTGGTTGGACGCGCGCAGTACCGACTGATCTTCAGGAATCACACCCGCCAGAGGAATGCGCAGGATCTCCAACACGTCTTCCATGCTCAGCATATCGCCACGATTTACGCGGCCGGGATTGTAGCGGGTCAGCAGCAGATGCTCTTTTATCGGGTCCTGGCCGTTTTCCGCACGGCGCGATTTTGAAGAAAGAATGCCCAGAATGCGGTCGGAGTCACGAACGGAGGAGACTTCCGGGTTGGTGGTAATAATCGCTTCATCAGCAAAATAGAGCGCCATCAGCGCGCCGGTTTCAATCCCCGCCGGCGAATCACAAACGATAAAATCGAAAGCCATCTCACCCAGATCGTTCAATACTTTTTCCACGCCTTCACGGGTAAGCGCATCTTTATCGCGCGTTTGCGAGGCAGGGAGAATGAAGAGGTTTTCAGTACGCTTGTCTTTGATTAATGCCTGATTGAGCGTGGCATCGCCCTGAATTACGTTAACAAAATCGTAGACGACGCGGCGCTCACAGCCCATGATCAAATCAAGATTACGCAGGCCAATATCGAAGTCGATCACTACGGTTTTCTTACCTTTCTGGGCTAAACCGGTAGCGATGGCCGCGCTGGACGTGGTCTTGCCAACGCCTCCTTTACCCGAAGTAACAACAATAATGCGTGCCATATAAGGATTTCCTTAGAAATAGAAAGGCTCGTGAGCCCGGCTTAATTCAGTGTCTGTATCGTCAATGCGCCGTCTTTCAGATAAAGACGCGACGCTTTTGCGAAAAATTCAGCAGGGATCTGATCCATAATCCAGTACTGTCCGGCTATCGAAACCAATTCTGCTGACAAGCTGGTACAAAAAATCTGGCAGTCTGCGTCGCCGCTGGCGCCGGCCAGGGCGCGGCCGCGCATCATGCCGTAAATATGGATGTTGCCATCAGCAATCAGTTCCGCCCCGGCGCTGACGCTGTTGGTGACGATAAGATCGCTGTTTTTCGCGTAGATTTGCTGGCCTGAACGCACCGGCGTATCAATCACGCGGGTTTTTGCCGCCGGCGTCGCCACCGGTTGAGCAGGCGCTGGCTCAACGCTGCTTTTCTGATCTCTACCCGAAGACAGAACAGGCAGGCCCGCACGGATCACCGTGCGCTTCAGCACATCATCTTTACACCCGCTCACGCCAACGATGTGCAGACCGGTTGAGTCAATGGCGTGCTGCATACGCGGCCAGTCGACATCGCGCGTTAATGAAGCGATATTCAACACCACAGGAGCGTTTTTCAGAAAGGCGGGCGCCTGATTGATCTTATCCTGAAGCGCCTGATGTACCACATCAGGATCGGCGTGGTGCAAATGAACAACTGACAGCGTAAAACTGCTGCCTTTTAACTCGATTGGCGTTTGTGGCATTTGCCCGGCCCAGTCCTGTAATCTCTGTCCCGACTAAATTATGTCTGTGTTACCGACATTTACCGCGGCAGGACAATATTCCGAAGTTCAGCAAGCATGTTATAGTTACTGTTATATTCAGGCAAGTCACCTTCCAGGTAATTTCGGGTTAAATATATGTTTTGTGTGATCTACAGAAGTCCCCTACGCGACCAGACTTATCTCTACGTCGAAAAAAAAGACGATTTTTCCCGCGTGCCCGAGGCGCTGTTGAAAGGGTTTGGCAGGCCACAGCTGGCTATGCTGCTGCCGCTTGACGGCAGTAAGCGGTTAGTTAACGCGGAGTTGAGTAAGGTAAAAAATGCCCTTAAAGAAGAGGGGTATTACCTGCAAATGCCGCCACCGGTTGAAAGCCTGCTTAAAAGCCATCTCGACCAGGTAAAAAATAGTAATTAAGAGACATCTGCACGCTATTTTATCGTCGCCGAATGCACGCGCAGAGATATATATGCGGCGGCGCTCACCTGAAAAGGATGAACGCATGAAACTGACCTTTCTCACGACCTTTATTCTTACCGTCGCGCTGACCGGATGCGCCGGCAAAAACCATGCGGCGCCCGCATCGCAAAGCAGCGGCGCTTTTCTTACGCCGCCTGAGAAAACCACGCTGGCCAGCGAAGGGCGCGATCCGGCTGAATTCCCGGCTTATGTGGAAAAACTGAAAGCGCAGGCGCGCCAGCAGGGCATCGATGAATCAACGCTTGCGGTCGCCTTTGCTAATGTCCACTTTGTTGACCATGTCATTGCGTCCGATCGTAATCAGCCCGAGAAAAAAATCACCCTGAGCGACTATCTGGCGCGCGTCATGCCGGAAGCAAAAGTGCAGCAGGGACGGGAAAACCTGCAAAATTATCGCGCGCAGCTTGAGCCGGTCAGCCAGCGTTACGGCGTGCAGCCGCAGTACATTGTGGCGCTGTGGGCCATGGAGAGTAACTTCGGTAAAATCCAGGGCAAAGAAGATATCGTTTCGGCACTCGCTACCCTCGCTTTCGAAGGCCGCCGCGAGGCGTTTTTCACCAAAGAGCTTTACGCTGCGCTCCGGATTGTCCAGCAGCAGCATATCACCGCTGACGAACTGAAAGGCTCGTGGGCTGGCGCAATGGGACAAAGCCAGTTTATGCCCAGTTCATTCGTGCGCTACGGCGCAGACGGCGATGGCGACGGCAAAATTGATATCTGGAACAGTACAGATGACGTGTTCGCCTCCACCGCCAACTATCTGTCGAAAGAGGGCTGGAAAGCCGGGCAGAGCTGGGGCAGAGAGGCTATTCTGCCGCTTGATTTCGTGCCGGAAATGGCAGGGTTGAAAGATTCTCAGGCCAAAAGCGTCGGCGAGTGGCAGCGACTGGGCGTGCGTTTCACCAGCGATGCCTCGCTGCCGGATAACGCCCAGCGCGCCTGGATCATCACCCCGGACGACGCGCCCGGAAAAGCGTTTCTGGTGTATGACAATTTCCGCACTATTATGCACTGGAACCGCTCAACCTATTTTGCTCTCAGTATCGGCATGATGGCCGATGCGATCTCGCAGTAACGACCATCACGGGTCGTTTCCATCAACACAGTCAGGGGAAGAATATGTATCAACATCACAACTGGCAGGGCGCACTGCTAGATTACCCGGTAAGTAAAGTGGTTTGCGTGGGCAGCAACTATGCAAAACACATTAAAGAGATGGGCAGCGCAACGCCGGATGAGCCGGTTATTTTTATCAAGCCGGAAACGGCGATTTGCGATATCCGCCAGCCGCTGTCCATTCCGAAAGGTTTTGGCGCCGTACATCATGAAATTGAACTGGCGGTACTGATTGGTTCAACGCTGAAGCAGGCTTCCGAAGAGCATGTGGCAAAAGCGATTGCCGGTTACGGCATTGCGCTCGATCTCACGCTGCGCGATATGCAGGCGGGCTTTAAAAAAGCGGGGCAGCCATGGGAAAAAGCCAAAGGTTTTGATAACTCCTGTCCGCTGTCCGGCTTTATCCCGGTGGGGGAATTCAATGCCGATCCGCAGGACGTTGAGCTAAAATTACTGGTGAACGGCGAAGTTCGGCAGCAGGGCAATACCAGCGATATGATCCATAAAATTCTGCCGCTGATTGCCTATATGAGCCGCTTTTTCACCCTGCGCGCCGGTGATGTCATTCTGACCGGTACGCCTGAAGGCGTCGGCCCGATGAACTCAGGCGACAAACTGGAAGCCTCACTGGGCGGCCACGGCATTGCCACGCGCGTGCTGTAAAACTTGCATCTGAAGCCCGAACTGTTTATAAGGTGCGGGCTTTTATTCAATCAGGACGCGAACATGACCGAGACCCCTTTCTGGCAACAAAAAACGCTGGAGCAGATGAGCGATGAGGAATGGGAATCCCTTTGTGATGGATGCGGACAGTGCTGTCTGAACAAGTTACAGGATGCGGACACGGATGAAATCTACTTCACCAATGTCGCCTGTAACCAGCTGAATCTGAAAACCTGTCAGTGCCGCAACTATGAACGCCGCTTCGAATACGAAGAAGACTGTATCAAGCTGACCCGCGAAAACCTGCCAACATTTTCCTGGCTGCCGCCCACCTGCGCCTATCGCCTGCTGGCGGAAGGGAAAAACCTGCCCGCATGGCATCCGTTGCGCGCCGGTTCCAAATCTGCCATGCACGCCGAACGCATTTCGGTCCGTCATATCGCCGTTCGCGAAAGCGAAGTGCGCGACTGGGAAGATCACATCATTAATCGCCCGTATTAAAAAAAACCGCACGCTCTTTTGAGGTGCGGTTTTATCTCATCAGGATTGCGGCTGTCCAACAGGACCGCTGCCGCCCGGCGCGCCAGGAGGCTGCTGACCGCCGGGCGGTGCCGGTGGCGGACTGTGCGTGTCGTTGTTATTTCCCCAGTAAGCGCAGCCGGTGAGGGCGGCAGAAGAGAAAGCCAGAACCAGCGCTAACGCAATATGTTTCATGGTATTCCTTTTTGTGGCATCGGAGTCCTTAAAGCGTAGTTGGCTGCGCCAGGTCTTTCAAATGGCTTACGTTTTTTAAGGGGAATGATGTAAAAAGGCCCGCCGGAGCGGGCCAGAAACAGGCGTCAGCGTGAGAAGAGATCGCGCCGCTTCGGGCGGAAGGCCTGAGCGATAAGCACCAGCGCGGCCACCAGCAGATAAGCGGCAAAGATGCCCACCAGCCACTGTGGCATCTCAAGCGTAAACAGAGACCACTGCTTTTCTGCGCAGTCGCCGCTGGCGACGAACACCGCAGGCAGCCACTTGTCCAGCGGCAGCCATGTTGGAAAGCGCGCCGCAAAGTCGCAGGTGACGAATGGATTGGGATGAAGCTGGATCATAGTGTGCTCCCACGACAGACGCAGTCCCTCCCAGGCGCTGTATAACCAGATCGCTATGGCGACCCAGCGCAGCGGCGTTCTGGGCGCAATCGCACCGACCACGCCCGCGCCCATCACGCCAAACAGCGCGCAGCGCTCGTAAATGCACAATACGCAGGGCTTCAACAACATCACGTGCTGAAACCACAGCGCGACCATTTCCAGTGCAAACGCCGTCAGCGCCAGCAGCAGCCACGCGCCGCGACCGCGGGAACAGGTATTCAGATATCTCAACATAATCAATCCATGTAACAGCTTTCGAAACGGCAGTGTAAACGAAAAGTGGATGCGTGCCAGTCATGAAAAGAAAATTTAGCGGCGACCATGACCCAGATAAAAGAAAGTGTGAATAATCTGCGTCATCAAAAACCAGTCAGACGTGCGTTTACATTTGCGTGATTTGCGGCCTTGACCACTTTTTAGCGCGCTGGCGGTCTAGGTGATGTTCAGGGCGTCTGGTATGATGAGCTCAATTTTTTGTCGTCCTGAAGCAATGGAAACAAAACGCTATGGTCATCAAGGCGCAGAGCCCAGCGGGATTCGCTGAAGAATACATTATTGAAAGTATCTGGAACAGCCGTTTTCCACCAGGTTCCATCCTTCCGGCAGAGCGTGAGCTCTCAGAGCTGATCGGCGTGACCCGCACCACGCTGCGCGAAGTGCTCCAGCGCCTGGCGCGCGATGGCTGGCTGACGATTCAGCACGGCAAACCAACGCGGGTGAATAATTTTTGGGAAACCTCCGGCCTCAATATTCTGGAAACGCTGGCGCGCCTGGATCACGACAGCGTACCGCAGCTCATTGATAATCTGCTGTCGGTGCGCACCAATATTTCGTCGATTTTTATTCGCCGCGCGATCCGCATCCATCCGGAGAAAGCAAAAGAAGTGCTGGAGATGGCGAAAAGCGTGGAAGACGGCGCAGAAGCGTTTACCGAGCTGGACTACAACATTTTCCGCGGACTGGCATTTGCTTCCGGCAATCCTATTTACGGACTGATCCTGAACGGCCTGAAAGGCCTGTATACGCGCGTCGGCCGTCACTATTTTTCCAATCCGGAAGCGCGCAAGCTGGCGGCAGATTTTTACCAACAGCTGTTGGTGATACTGCACGATCGCCACTTCGACAAAATCGTTGACGCGGTGCGTGACTATGGCCGCCGCAGCGGTGAACTGTGGCACGCAATGCAGAACAGTATGCCCACCGAACTGACGCCGCAGCGCCGATAAAAAAAGCCGGTTCTGAAGAACCGGCCTGATATTTACAGCGTTGAGGTGCGTGGCGGGCAGCGATCGAGTATTTCCGTGGTGCCATCGTCATTTTGCTGCTCCAGATGCACGTCAAAGCCCCAGAGACGATGTACGTGCTTCAACACTTCCCTTCGCGTTTTATCCAGCGGTGCCCGATTGTGCGGCACATAACGCAGCGTCAGTGAGCGATCGCCGCGCAGATTGACATCATAAACCTGAATATTCGGCTCAAGGTTACTGAGATTGTACTGCGCCGAAAGCTGCTGACGGATGGCCCGATAGCCCGCTTCATCATGAATAGCGGCGATTTCCAGATAGTTATTTCGATCGTCATCCATCACCGTAAACAGGCGGAAATCACGCATGACTTTCGGTGATAAAAACTGGCTGATAAAGCTCTCATCTTTAAATTCACGCATGGCGAAATGCAGCGTATCAAGCCAGTTGCTGCCGGCAATATCCGGGAACCAGTAGCGATCTTCCTCCGTCGGCGCTTCGCAAATGCGTTTGATGTCCTGGAACATGGCAAAACCCAACGCATAAGGATTGATGCCGTTGTACCACTGGCTGTTGTACGGCGGCTGGAAAATCACGTTTGTATGGCTGTGCAGGAATTCAAGCATGAAACGCTCGGACACCTTGCCTTCATCATAAAGGTGATTGAGGATGGTGTAGTGCCAGAACGTCGCCCAGCCTTCATTCATTACCTGCGTCTGCTTTTGTGGATAGAAATACTGGCTGACCTTGCGCACAATACGCAGGATTTCCCGCTGCCACGGCTCCAGCAGCGGCGCGTTCTTCTCCATGAAGTAGAGCAGATTTTCCTGTGGTTCAGAGGGGTAACGCGCGGCCTCAACCTGAGACTCTTCGCGATCGCGACGTGGCAGGGTACGCCACAGCGTGTTCACCTGGCTTTGCAGGTACTCTTCACGACTTTTCTGCCGTGCTTTCTCCTCCTGAAGTGAAATTTTCTGCGGGCGCTTATAGCGATCGACGCCGTAATTCATCAGCGCATGGCATGAATCAAGCAGCTTCTCCACCTCATCAATGCCGTAGCGCTCTTCGCATTCGGAAATATAGTTACGTGCAAAAATCAGGTAATCGACAATGGAGCTGGCGTCTGTCCAGCTACGAAACAGGTAGTTATTTTTAAAAAAGGAGTTATGCCCGTAGCAGGCATGCGCCATCACCAGCGCCTGCATAGTGATGGTGTTTTCTTCCATCAGGTAGGCGATACAGGGATTGGAATTAATAACAATTTCATACGCCAGACCCTGCTGACCGTGTTTGTAGCGCTGCTCGGTTTCAATGAATTTTTTACCAAAAGACCAGTGGGCGTAGTTAATGGGCATGCCCACGCTGGAGTAGGCGTCCATCATCTGCTCTGAAGTAATCACTTCAATCTGATGAGGGTAGGTATCAAGCCGATAGAGCCGGGCAACACGATCAATTTCCGCCAGGTAAACATCAAGCAGGTCAAAGGTCCAGTCGGGCCCATCGCTGAGTCGTTTGCTGTTAGTGACAGGAACGTCAAAGATAGTTGTCATAGCGCACCTCTTTTATAAAACCGGTTTCCATCGCTGCATAGCGCAGCGGCAAAACGTCCGTTTTATCCTGATCCACCTGAAGCATCGCGTGCCGGCAGGCCAGAAATGAAGCCAATAAGCTAATGATAGTTCACTCTCTCTGATTCTTTCGGCGAATACAATGGATATATTTGGCAGGAAACAGAGTGTGGTAAGTAATTTGTTTTTTTAATGATTTAATATATTGGTTTTACTTTTGTTTACAGCAGATGATCCTGTTTATAAGTGAAAGCTATGGCCCGATAATATTGTGCTGAGCAAAGGCATCATTGGCTTTTTTAATGAGATTAACTGCTTTATAACGCCTGAAAGCGATATTAAATGGCAAACTGCATGCCGGGTATGTTCTTTATTCTTTTTTTTGGTTAAAAAGATGTGAAATGTACCCATGCGGTAACGATCGTTTTGCGGTAGTCTTTTCATCTAATGATGCCGCTTTCAGGCAGTTTATCTCTCTGTTGCAAAATCGGTGGAGCATTATGCGAGTTGTCATTTTGGGTAGTGGCGTGGTTGGCGTCGCCAGCGCCTGGTATTTGTCTCGGGCGGGGCACGAGGTGACGGTTATTGACCGGCAGCCCGACGTGGCACTGGAAACCAGTGCGGCAAACGCCGGGCAGATCTCACCCGGTTACGCCGCGCCATGGGCCGCGCCCGGCGTGCCGCTGAAGGCGATCAAATGGCTTTTTCAGCGTCATGCGCCGCTGGCGATCCGACCTGACGGCAGCCGCTTTCAGCTTGAGTGGATGTGGCAGATGGTGCGTAACTGCGACATGGCGCACTATCAGCAAAATAAAAGCCGCATGGTGCGTATTGCCGAGTACAGCCGTGACTGCCTGAAGTTACTGCGCCAGGAAACCGGCATCGCTTATGAAGGTCGGCAGGGCGGAACGCTTCAGGTGTTTCGCACTGCGCAACAATATGAAAATGCTGCCAAAGATATTGCGGTGCTGAAAGAGGCAGGCGTGCCGTATGAACTGCTGGAAGCGGAGCAGTTAGCCATCGCCGAACCCGCGCTCGCTGCGACGCGCCATAAGCTGACCGGCGGTCTGCGTTTACCTAACGATGAAACCGGCGACTGCCAGCTCTTTACCGGACGTCTGGCGGAGATGGCGAAGTCCGCAGGCGTTACCTTTCGTTTTAATACGCCTGTTGACGCGCTGTTGCAGGAAGGTAACCGTATCGTTGGCGTGCAGTGTGGCGCAGAGGGGGTCACGGCCGACGCCTTTGTGGTGGCGCTCGGATCGTTTTCCACTTCGCTGCTGAAGCCCCTGGTGAAAATTCCGGTCTATCCGCTGAAAGGCTATTCGTTAACTATTCCGATTAACAACGCCCAGGCGGCGCCGGTTTCTACCGTACTGGATGAAAGCTATAAAATTGCCATCACGCGTTTTGACGACCGCATTCGCGTTGGCGGCATGGCGGAAATTGTCGGCTATAACACCGATCTGCTGCCTGCACGACGCGAAACGCTGGAAATGGTGGTTAACGATCTCTTCCCCGGCGGCGGACACACGGCACAGGCAACCTTCTGGACCGGACTACGCCCGATGACGCCGGACGGCACGCCAATCGTTGGCCGCACGCCGCTGAATAATCTTTTTCTGAATACCGGTCATGGAACGCTCGGTTGGACGATGGCGTGCGGATCGGGTCAGCTACTTTCTGATATCATTTCCGGACGTAAACCCGCCATTGCCGCAGACGATCTGTCGGTAATGCGTTACCTGCCGGGAACCTGGCCAACGACTGGTCATACGCTGTACGGCGCCAGCCGCTAAACGTCCCTGCATTTCAAATCAGGAGAAGTTATGTCTCGTCCGACCGTCGCTACGATCGATACTCATGCGTTGCGACATAACCTGGCGGTTGCCCGTCAGGCTGCGCCCCATTCACGCGTCTGGTCCGTGGTGAAAGCAAACGCCTACGGCCACGGCCTCGATCGCGTTTGGCAAAGTTTTTCTGAAACCGACGGCTTTGCGCTGCTCAATCTTGAAGAGGCAATCCTGCTGCGTGAGCGCGGCTGGAAAAAACCCATCCTGCTGCTGGAGGGTTTTTTTGAAAGCAGCGAGCTGGCGATCCTCGACCGCTATCGCCTGACCACCAGCGTGCACAGCAACTGGCAGATTCAGGCGCTGGCCAGGGCGGAGCTTTCTGCGCCGCTGGATATTTATTTAAAAATGAACAGCGGCATGAACCGGCTCGGTTTCCAGCCAACGCAGGTGAATCACGCTTGGCAGAAGCTGCGCGCGCTGAAAAACGTTGGCGAAATAACGCTGATGGCGCATTTTGCCGAGGCAGAGAGCAGCGAAGGGATCATCGAACCGATGCGGCGCATCAACGCCGCGGCGGAAGGGCTGGACTGCCCGCGCTCGCTGGCCAACTCCGCCGCCACGCTGTGGCACCCTGAAACGCATTATCACTGGGTGCGACCCGGCATCATTCTTTATGGCGCATCACCCAGCGGACAGTGGCGGGACATCGCCAGCTGCGGTTTGCAGCCCGCGATGACGCTCAGCAGCACGATCATTGGTATCCAGACGCTGACGGCGGGCGACGGCGTGGGCTACGGCGCGCGCTATCACGCACGTGGTGAGCAGCGCATCGGCGTGGTGGCGTGCGGTTATGCCGATGGCTATCCGCGCCATGCGCCGACCGGTACGCCGGTCTGGGTTGACGGCGTCATGACGCAGACGGTTGGCGCGATTTCAATGGATATGCTGACGATTGATTTGACGCCTTGTCCGCAGGCGGGGATCGGTAGCGCGGTCGAACTGTGGGGAAGCAACGTTCGTATTGATGACGTTGCTGCGAGCGCCGGCACGGTAGGCTACGAGTTAATGTGCGCGCTGGCGCCGCGCGTGCCGGTCACGGTCATCTAATATCAGAGCGCGGTCAGCGTGCCGCGCACTTTTTTACTACATAGCCAGGCGAGGCCGGTCAGTATCGCGCCCGCCGCCATCATCAGGCCGAGCGCCGATTTTTCCGCCAGCGGCAACATCATCACCAGCAGGCCACCGCCCGCACCGCCCGCCATCTGAATAAAACCGGCCAGCGCCGACGCCACGCCCGCCTGCTGCTGCCAGGGTTCCAGCGCATAGCTGGTTGCCGGGCCAACGGTAAAGGCCAGACCGGCGACGGCCACCGCGACCGGCAGCATATAGAGCGCCCAGTGCGACTGCCAGGCGTCAGGAAGAAACCCTGCGCCCGCCATCAGCATCATCGCGCCCAGCGCCATTGCCACACTGCCGATAAACAGGCAAACCGGCCTGCCAACCTTACGGATCATTTTATTTACCAGCACGCTGACCAGCATGATCCAGAAGCCGTTGGCGCCGAAGGCAATGGAAAATTGCAGGGCGGTGAGCTTTCCTTCCATCATCAGCACCTGTGGCGCGAGGGAAACATAGGTCAACACCATGCCCAGCGCGCCGGCATTCGCAAAAGCAAAGGCAAGAAAGCGCGGCTGGCTGAGTATTTGCCCATACTGCTTCAGCGGCAATCCCTTAACGCGCAGCGTATCCGCCGGACGCGTTTCCGGTAAAAAGAAAATCACCAGCAGGCCAATCAGTAATGCATAGCCGGTCAGAAACCAGAAGGGTGCCCGCCAGCCGAAAGCCTCAGCCAGAAAGCCGCCCAGCATCGGCGCCAGCGCCGGAACAATGTTCAGCGCGCCGTTAAGAAAGCCATAGGCGCGGGCCGCTTCTTCGCCATCCAGACGATCGCGCACGCCGCTGAACGCCACGACAGCGGTGCAGCACACCGCGCAGCCTTGTACCACCCTGGCCGACAGAAACTGTGGCCAGCCGCTGGCGGTAGCGGCAAGGATGCTGCCAATGAGATAAAGAAGCAGCCCGGCCAGCGCCAGCGGCTTTCTTCCCAGATTATCAACCAGCGGCCCGGCAACCAGTTGCCCAAGTCCCATCACCAGCAGGAAAAGCGGAATGGTGGTCTGAATATTGCTGACCGGCGTGTTCAGGCCCAGCGCGATCTCAGGCAGCGTGGGCAGATAGAGATCGATGCCCAGCGGCGCCAGTAGCACCAGGGTCAGAAGAAGTAGCGTGAATTTTTGCATCGTGCGTGATGACGTCCATTAAACAGCAAGCCGGACAGGGTAAGGATTACGGCGGGAAAAGAAAAGGGGAGAAGAAAGAAATAGTCACCTGAGAAAAAAAACGCGCCCTGATAAGGGCGCGGTTTATGCAGGCGACTTAGTAAGCACCGTCACGACGCAGTACAACGCCTGCGGTTTTAAACAGGATGGCGATGTCTGTCCACAGCGCCCAGTTTTTAACATACCAGGAGTCGAAGTAGACGCGGGTGTCGTAATCGATATCGTTACGTCCGCTCACCTGCCAGAGACCGGTCATACCCGGTTTGGCCATCAGGTAATAGTCAACATCGCCGGCATAACGCTCCAGTTCCGCTTCGATTACCGGACGTGGCCCTACCAGGCTCATTTCACCACGGATCACGTTCCACAACTGCGGCAGCTCATCAAGGCTGGTCTTGCGCAGGAATGCGCCGATTTTCGTAACGCGTGGATCGTTCTTCAGCTTAAAGTCTTTATCCCACTCTGCGCGCGCCTCTTCGCTGGTGGCGAGCAGTTCAGCCAGCACTTCCTGCGAGTTGGTTACCATCGAACGGAATTTCAGGCATTTAAATTTCTTGCCGTCCTGACCCACACGTTCATGACCGTAAATTTTGTTACCGCCATCACGACCGACCATCCAGCAGATCAGGCCAAAAGCCGGTGCCAGGAACAGCAGCAGCATTGACGCAACCACCACGTCGAAGGTGCGTTTCAGGAAGCGTGACGAACGCTTCGCCAGATTATTGCTGACGCGAAGGATCATTACCTCATGGCTGAAGATATAAGACATATCCGTACCGTAAAGCGGCACGCCGCGCAGGGTAGGGATCACGGATACTGAGCGACATTTCTTCTTCGACAGCAGTTTAAGCCACTGATCGCGCATCGTCTGCTGCTCATACTCCAT
The DNA here is from genome assembly GCF_000770305.1 of Erwinia oleae. Taxonomy (GTDB): domain Bacteria; phylum Pseudomonadota; class Gammaproteobacteria; order Enterobacterales; family Enterobacteriaceae; genus Erwinia; species Erwinia oleae. The sequence goes on along the minus strand of NZ_JNVB01000012.1, from coordinate 19,885 downwards.
CGCCACGATGAACTGCGTGTTCTCCAGATCGACCGTATCCCATACGATATCTTTCGCTGTGATAACCGGTACGCCATTAAGATGCTCGGCGCCGCCGTGTCCGTTGGAAGCGACGAAGGCTTTCACTTCATAGCCGAGGATCTCTTCGCTTTGCAGCGCAGCATAGGCTTCACGCGCATTTTTACCCGAACCGATAATAATGGTCTGCTTCTGCCACTGGCCTGCTTTCATGATCGCCTGCTTAACGCTGGCGCGCAGCAGCGGAACCAGAATCAGCGCATAGACCCAGGTGAAGCTCCACAGCATGCGTGAAAAATCCCATTTGGAGAAGGCAATGAGCGCCAGATCCAGCAGCGAAAATATCACCAGCGTTTTAATAATTTCTTTTAATTCAAACCAGAATGGCTTGCGGTAGGTGTAATGGCGCAGCCGCATCCAGAACCAGGCGGTGCACACTACCGACATGACAAACTGCGCAATAAAGCGCACCTGTACTTCCTGTGGGGGAATAAAAACATCCAGATTTCCCCAAATAGCCCGTACGGTTGCGGCGGATAAAAATAGCGCCAGGTTAATAGAAATTAAATCTGAAAGACTGAGTGCGACTTTTGCAATAATGTTTTTCCGCGTACCGCTAAATGTACGGCTGCGGTTATTTAAAACCAAGGTACTTGCCATAATGCCTGCTCTCTTTGAGTGAGGAATGAGTGACCTGACGAAGATCAAGCATGCGTTCAGGAGTATGGGTATTGAAGTTTATTCCTTTATCTTCAATTAATTAATTCTTATTACTTTCCGCGATGTTTAACATCTACAATAATTAAAACATATGACAGAAATATTTTATGCGGCTTCATCCCTGTAGCGAGATGAGTATGCAGGAGTTATTACCGTGAGTTAATACGGGTTATTCCTAAAAACAGTCTTATTTTTATATTCAGATATCAGGCATCTATATGAAATAAGCGAAGCGGAAAATCAGGATAATTCTGTATTTATGTGAAAAAGATTAAAGCAGAGGCAAAAAAAACGCCGCGAATAATCGCGGCGGCGGTAATCAAGCTGGTTTTTTTAACACCCAGCGGTCCTGCTGTTTATCGTAATGATCGATTGCAAGATCAACAGGTTCGCCGTCAATCCAGGCGGGAACGCTGGTCTGGTCGTCCCATCCGTCGAGCTGATAGCTCAGGCCAGGATTGGTGTTGCAGGGAATGCTGACCGTATCGACATTCTGTGCGTCCATCTCTGCATCGATGATTTCATAGCGACCAATCTTTACGACATGACCCATGATATTCTCCCTTCAGAACTAACAAGTTCTCTAAGCCTGGTCGTCAATGCACAGAAATACAAGGCGCGGGGGCCAGGATTATTCCTTCTCTTCAGCCACGCGCACGCCAATTTTGACAATTTCATTGTCTTCTTTTTCAGCAACGGTCCAAATCATATTTTTCCATTCCACCTGATCGCCTACCACTGGCGCGCCGCCAATCATACCTGCCACCAGCTGACCCAGCGTTTGTCGGTCGTTAAATCCTTCTTCAAGCTCGATGCCGTAAATCTCAGAAACGTCATGCAGGCGCGCATCTGCCTGAAGAATAAAATCGCCGAAAAAACGTTGATCGAGGGCAACCGGCGGCGACTGGCTGAATAACTTGCCTAACGCGGGCAAATCGCGTTCGCGTCCGATAATGCAGAGCACGTCGCCCTCTTTGAGACGCGTATTACCGGTTGGATGCAGCAGCAGATTATCGCGAAACAGGGCGGCAATGCGCGTTTCGCGCGGCATTTTCAGATCGCGCAGGGCGGCGCCGACGCACCATTTATCGGCGCCAAGCTGGTAAACAAACTGCTCCCACGGGTTTTCCGGGTGAATGTCCAGACCCACACGAGAGACGGGCGACGCGGTGGGTGGCACCACCACTTTCGCCTTGCGGGCCGCAAAGCCCAGTGAGGTACCCTGAACCATCAGCGACACCAGCACCACAAAGAAAGCAATATTAAAGAACAGCGAGGCGTGCGCAATGCCCGCCATCATCGGGAATACCGCAAGAATAATCGGCACCGCGCCGCGCAGGCCTACCCAACTGATAAACCAGCGCTCACGGGTGGTAAAGCCGCGGAAAGGCAGCAGGCCGACCATAATCGACAGCGGTCGCGCAATCAAAATCAGCCACAGCGACAGCAGCATTGCTGGCAGCGCAATGTTCCACAAATCGCTGGGATTAACCAGCAGCCCAAGCACCAGGAACATGCCTATCTGGCTCAGCCACGCCATGCCGTCAAAGGTTTGCAAAATACCGTGACGGCTGCGAACAGGCGAGTTGCCCAACAGAAAACCGCACAGGTAAACGGCCAGGATGCCACTGCCTTCCAGAACGGTTGTCAGGGCGAAGACCAGAATACCGCCGCTCAGCGCCAGCAGCGGATAGAGGCCGCCCGGCAGGGGAACACGATTAATTAACTGCTGGAGCGCCCAGCCGCCGCCGAGGCCGAGCACGATGCCGAGGCCAAACTGCTGGATCAGATGCACAACGAACATCCCGCTCAGGCCGGTCTGGCCCTGCTGGATCATCTCAATCAGCGTAATAGTGAGAAATACCGCCATCGGATCGTTACTGCCGGATTCAATTTCCAGCGTGGCGCTGACGCGTTCATTCAGTCCTTTGCCGCCCAGCAGCGAGAAGACCGCTGCCGCATCGGTTGAACCAATAATGGCGCCGACCAGAAAGCCTTCAATCATATCGAGGTTGAACAGCCAGGCCGCAGCCATGCCGGTTAATCCTGCGGTAATCAGTACGCCGACCGTTGCCAGTGAGAGCGCCGGGCCAAGCGCCACTTTGAATGAGCTGGCCTGTGTGCGCATACCACCGTCAAGCAGGATCACTGCCAGCGCCAGGTTACTGATCAGATAGGCCGCAGGATAGTTATCAAAGGCGATGCCGCCAATGCCATCGCTGCCTGCCAGCATGCCAAGAAAAAGGAAGATAACCAGAATCGGGATGCCAAGCCGGGAAGAAAAAGAACTGAGTAAGATACTCGCGGCTACCAGCACGGAACCGATAATGAACAAACTATAAATTGCGCTGGCTTCCAAAGTGCTTCACTCCTGTAGGATTAACGGCAGATTATGTCAGTGTGGGGTAAAAGTGCGCCGAATGTCAAAAGAGTAACGCATCTTGTTGACGATTCAGTGAAGTTTTGTGTTTATAAAATAAAGTAGCACGCAGAAGGCAGCGTTAAAAGGCGGCGGGGAGCAAGGAATAGTACGTTATTTAAAGGATTGATTGCCAAAAACAGGCGGCACCGCTGTTTTTTGCGCTCGACGATAAAATAAGGAGGGCAGCCAGCCTGAATTCACTGGCTGCAATGAACCGTCAATAACTCTCTTCGGCCTGCTTATGAAACAGTTCCCGAAACACCGGATAGATGTCCTCCGGCTCACGGATGTGCTGAATGGCAAAGTTATCAAATACCGCCTGAAGATGTTCATATTCCCGCCAGAGCGTCTGATGCGCGCGACGGGTGATCTCAATATAACTGTAATAGCGCACCACCGGCAGAATGTTTTTTGTCAGGATCTCATGGCAAAGCGGCGAATCGTCCGCCCAGTTATCGCCATCAGAAGCCTGTGCGGCATAAATATTCCACTGAGCCGGATCGTAGCGCTCTTTAACCACCTCATCCATCAGCTTCAGGGCGCTGGAGACAATAGTGCCGCCGGTTTCCTGCGAGTAGAAAAACTCCTGCTCGTCGACCTCTTTCGCCTGCGTGTGATGGCGAATATAGACCACATCCACATTTTTGTAGGTACGGCTGAGAAACAGGTAGAGCAGAATATAAAACCGTTTCGCCATATCCTTCGTGGCCTGATCCATCGAGCCGGAAACGTCCATCAGACAAAACATCACCGCCTGGCTTGACGGCTCCGGGCGTTTTTCGAAATTTTTATAACGCAGGTCGAAGGTGTCGATGAAGGGCACGCGTTTAATGCGCGCGCGCAGTTCGGCAATCTCTTTACGCAGGCGCTCCTCTTCGAGAAGCTGTGCCGGTTCGCTCTTTTCAACGTCCGCCAGCGCTTCTTCAAGTTCACCGAGCATTCTTCGCTTGCCCGCGGTCATCGCCGTACGTCGCGCCAGCGAATTTTGCAGCGAGCGAACCACGCTGATGTTGGCCGGCACGCCGTTTGAGGTGTAGCCGGCGCGATGGACTTTGTATTGATTGAGCTGACGATGCTGATTTTTCTTCAGATTAGGCAGTGCCAGATCTTCGAATAACAGATCGAGATACTCATCTTTTGAGATATTAAAGACGAATTCGTCCTGGCCTTCGCCGTCCTGGCTCGCATTACCCTGACCGCTTCCGCCGCTGCCGCCACCGCCCTGAGGCCGCTCCACACGATCGTTTTGTACAAAGTGATCGTTGCCCGGATGGACACGGTGACGCTGACCGCCGCGTCCCTGATGAAAGATGGGCTCATTGATATCATCAATCGGGATGGAAACGGATTCACCACTTTCAGTATCGGTTACCGAACGCTTATTAATGGCCTCGGAAATCGACTGCTTGATTTGCGACTTGTAGCGGCGCAAAAAGCGCTGGCGATTAACCGCGCTTTTATTTTTGCCGTTGAGACGCCGATCGATAAAATAGGCCATAGATCCCCCACACAACGTTGCAAACCGAGCCAGACGATATCTGGCTCGTGAGCATGAATGCCACTATCACGACGATTTTCTGACGCGCAAATACCATTCACACAGCAGGCGAACCTGTTTGCGCGTATAGCCTTTTTCCATCATGCGGTCGACAAAGTCATCATGTTTTTTCTGCTCATCGGTTGACGTTTTGGTGTTAAACGAAATAACCGGCAGCAGCTCTTCGGTATTAGAGAACATTTTCTTCTCAATAACCGTGCGTAGTTTTTCGTAGCTGGTCCAGTTGGGATTACGTCCGCTATTATGCGCGCGTGCCCGCAGCACAAAATTGACAATTTCATTACGGAAGTCTTTCGGATTACTGATCCCGGCGGGCTTCTCAATTTTTTCCAGTTCAGCGTTAAGCGATTCACGATCGAAAAGCTGGCCGGTGTCCGGGTCGCGATACTCCTGGTCCTGAATCCAGAAGTCCGCATAGGTCACGTAGCGGTCGAAAATGTTCTGACCGTATTCGGAATAGGATTCAAGATAGGCGGTCTGGATCTCTTTTCCGATAAACTCGGCGTATTTCGGGATCAGATAGCCTTTCAGGTGCTCCAGGTATTTTTCCGCCAGATCCTGCGGGAACTGTTCGCGCTCGATTTGCCGTTCAAGCACATAGAAGAGATGCACCGGGTTGGCGGCCACTTCGGTATGATCGAAGTTAAATACCCGCGACAGAATTTTAAACGCGAATCGGGTCGAGAGGCCGTTCATGCCTTCGTCCACGCCCGCGTAGTCGCGGTACTCCTGATAGGATTTTGCCTTGGGATCGGTATCCTTCAGGCTTTCGCCGTCGTAAACGCGCATTTTTGAGTAGGTGCTGGAGTTTTCCGGCTCCTTAAGACGCGACAGGATAGTAAATCGAGCCAGGGTTTCCAGCGTGCCGGGCGCGCATGGTGCATGCGTCAACTCGCTGTGGTTAAGCAGTTTATCGTAAATCTTGATCTCTTCCGACACGCGCAGGCAATAAGGCACCTTGACGATATAGACGCGGTCAAGGAAGGCTTCGTTGTTCTTATTGTTGCGGAAAGTCACCCACTCGGATTCGTTGGAGTGCGCCAGTATGATGCCGTTAAACGGCAGGGCAGAGATACCTTCCGTCCCGTTGTAGTTCCCTTCCTGCGTGGCGGTCAGCAGCGGATGCAGCACCTTGATGGGCGCCTTAAACATCTCGACAAATTCCATCACGCCCTGGTTTGCCCGACACAACGCGCCCGAATAGCCGTAGGCATCGGGATCGTTCTGCGCATGATTCTCCAGCTTACGGATATCAACTTTCCCTACCAGCGCAGAGATGTCCTGATTGTTTTCATCGCCCGGTTCTGTTTTCGCGATAGCAAGCTGTTCCAGGATGGAAGGCCATACTTTCACCACTTTAAAGCGGGAGATATCACCACCAAAATCGTGCAGGCGTTTCGCTGCCCAGGGCGACATAATCGTGCCCAGGTAACGGCGCGGCACGCCGTACTCTTTCTCAAGAATATTCGCGTCTTCCTGCGGGTTAAACAGACAGAGCGGATGATCGTTGACCGGACTGCGCTCGCCGTCCGCGCTCAACACATAAATCGGTACGCGCTGCATCAACGATTTGAGACGCTCGGCCAGCGAGGATTTACCGCCGCCAACCGGGCCGAGCAGATAAAGGATCTGTTTCTTCTCTTCCAGCCCCTGCGCAGCATGTTTCAGGTAAGAGACAATCTGCTCAATCGCCTCTTCCATACCGTAAAATTCTTCAAAGGCAGGATAGCGCCCGATAACACGATTGGAGAAGAGGCGGGAAAGGCGAGGCTCCAGCGCTGTGTCGACCATAACCGGCTCGCCAATAGCCATTAACAGTCGTTCTGCCGCATTGGCGTAGGCACTACGGTCCTGCCGACAGATAGTAAGAAATTCCTGTAATGTGAACTCTTCGTCCTTGGCAGCCTCATAACGCTGACGATAATGATCGAATATATTCATGGCGATGCCCGTCCTTTCGTTTATAGCACAGGTACCAGGAGCCTAAGTTATGCGAGCCCCTGAAGGAACTTATAAAAGAGTACAGCAACCCTTATGCCAACCTGACTTATTATCGGAAACACAAATCTGAGAGTTACTCTGCTCATCAAAACCTGAGGTCATTCATTTAAGCGTAGATGGCATTTAAGAAATTTCCTGAGTTACTGGCTATTTCATATGCAATTTCAATAACAAAGTTAAATTCCTGCAAAGGGACAACCTTGACTGACGCGGGCTGCGGGAAAATTGTAAAAAAGGCTTTGCAGCGATTATCCTTGCAGCAGCTGATGCTAAATGCGACGAAACATGTAAAGATTTAACCTTACCGCCAGCGGCAGTAAAACTGGCCTGTCTGATTGTTATATTTATGGAATGAATTAATTGTGAACTATTTCAAACTTAGCGCCCTGACCGTTCTTTTCTCAACGGGTTTCGCTGCCAGCGCTGTGCAGGCCGAGCCGGTCAGCCTTGGAGCCTCCGTAATCTACAGCGAAAGCCCGTATAAAGGGGGAGACAGCCGTTATTTGCCACTGCCGCTGATCAACTATGATGGCGACAGTTTCTATATTCATGGTTTCCAGGCGGGTTACTATTTGTGGAAAGATCAGGAGAATCAGCTTTCACTCACCATACTCGGTTCCCCACAACAGTTTGATACTGACGACACGGACAATAAACAGCTTAAACAACTCGATAATCGTCACATGACCGCGCTGGCTGGCGCAACCTGGCGACATAACGCCGAGTGGGGCACAGTGCGTACCACGGTAGCGGCTGACGTACTGGATAACAGCAACGGCTACATCTGGGATCTGGCCTACCTCTACCGCTTCCAGTTTGGACAACTCTCCGTTACGCCCGGTATTGGCGCGGTTTACAGCAGCGAAAACCAGAATGACTATTACTATGGCGTCTCTAAACGAGAATCCCGTCGCAGCGGCCTCGCCAGCTACGATGCGGACGATAGCTGGAATCCTTACCTTGAACTGACCACTATTTATGCCATCAATGAGAGCTGGAATGCTACCCTGTCCGGTCGTTATACACGCCTGAGCGATGAGGTGAAAGACAGCCCGATGGTCGATCAGAGTTCGCAGCTCACCGTATGGACAGGCATCAGCTACACCTTCTGATGCACTGTTAAAGGGCATCCGCGCCCTGTTTTTTCACTCAGTAAATCTCCGGGAGGATCCATGGCTCATACGATCGGCTTTACCCATGACGTGGCGCTACCCGCTATCGGCCAGGGCACCTGGTACATGGGTGAAAATGCCCATCAGCGTAAAAGCGAAGTGGCCGCGCTTCAGTGCGGTCTCGATTTGGGGCTGACGGTCATTGATACGGCCGAAATGTACGCTGACGGCGGCGCGGAAGAGGTAGTGGGCGAGGCGTTAAAGGGCAGACGCGACAGCGCCTGGCTGGTATCAAAAGTCTGTCCGTGGAATGCGGGCCATAGTGATGCAATTAACGCCTGCGAGCGCAGCCTGGCGAGGTTGAAAACCGATTACCTCGATCTCTATCTTCTTCACTGGCGCGGCGGCGTGCCGCTGGATGAAACCATTCGCGCGATGGAAACTCTCCAGCAGCAGGGTAAAATCCGGCGCTGGGGCGTCTCCAACTTTGACAGCGACGATATGCAGGCGCTGCTAAATGAACGGGGCGGCGAAGCCTGCGCGGCAAACCAGGTGCTTTACCATCTTGCTTCCAGAGGCATTGAATACGATCTTTTACCGCTGTGCCGTGAGCGGGCGATGCCGGTAATGGCCTATTGTCCGTTGGCGCAGGCGGGTCGTTTACGGCATGACCTGATGACGCACGTAAAATTAAACGAAATTGCACAGCAAAAAGGCGTAAGCGTGGCGCAACTGCTGCTTGCGTGGGTTATTCGTGAAGAAGGGGTGATGGCAATTCCAAAGGCCGGTTCAATACAGCATGTGAAGGAAAACGCCGCTGCGCTTGATATTACTCTGACCAGGGCGGAGCGGGAGACGATCGATCGGGCCTTTCCTGCACCCGATCGTAAACTGCCGTTAGATATCGTTTAAGGCGTGTAATCAGCCTTTACGAATGCGAAAGGTGGTCGCCAGGCGTGAAGGCGCTTCGGCCGCGCTGATCATCGGCGTTGAAACGTGCGCCGTCTCAACGCAGACCATCGTTTTGTAGCCTTCATTCGGCATATCGCCCATGCTGCACGACAGTGCCGGGCCGGGGTTCCACGTTACCACATCGCTGTGGTAGTGGTGATAGATCTCCAGCGTGCGCCTGCCTGCCGTATCAACGATCACGCTACAGTCTTCCGGCCGGGTATGAATGCGGTCGACACGATCCGGATAGGTTTGCTTACCGTTTTCGGACGCGCCTTCAACACCGCCATTGACTTTATCAATGTAGTGCTTGCCAAGGCCGCTGACCTCAACGCCGGCAATATCCGCCACGGCAAAATAGCTGTGCAGCGCTGCCGTTGCCTCAAACTCGCCGTGCGCTTCCAGCTCGATTTCGCAGCGATCGCTGAAGCGATAGCGGGCAAGCAGCGTAAAGTCGTGGGGCCACAGTTTCTTTGTTTGTTCACTGCTTTCCAGCACAAAAGTCAGCACCACGCTCTCTTCGTTTTCATCATGGGCGGAAAGCGTCCACGGCAGATTGCGGGCAAAACCGTGTGCGGGTTCACCCGCAGGGCCGAACCAGGGCCAGCAGATTGGTACGCCGCCGCGAATGGCCTTGCCGTTGGCAAAGGCGGTTTTTGCGCTCAGCCAGATAACCGGGGCTTCACCTGCGGGCTGCCAGTCAATGAGCTGTGCGCCCTGAAGCGTGACTGCGGCGCGGACCTTTGGATGAACAATAGTGATAACCGGCAGTTCGCCGACAAGGCGTTGAGAAATGTAAGGCGTGATTTGTTCAATAACGGGGAGCGAGAAGAGTTTTTCGTTCATGAGTCACCCTGCTATAAAAAAAGGCGACCGAAGTCGCCTCAGAGAATGGCATCACATCGCTTATTTAGAGATGTGTGCGATCAGATCGAGAACCTTGTTAGAGTAACCGGTTTCGTTATCGTACCAGGAAACCAGCTTAACAAAGGTGTCGCTCAGCGCGATACCGGCTTTCGCATCAAATACGGAAGTCAGGGTTTCGCCGTTGAAATCGGTAGAAACCACTTCGTCTTCGGTGTAACCCATAACGCCTTTCAGTTCACCTTCAGCGGCAGCTTTGATGGCTTCACAAATTTCTTTGTAAGAAGCAGGCTTCGCCAGACGTGCAGTCAGGTCAACCACGGAAACGTTAGGGGTAGGTACGCGGAAAGACATACCGGTCAGTTTACCGTTCAGCTCAGGGATCACTTTACCTACGGCTTTAGCAGCGCCGGTAGAAGAAGGGATGATGTTCTGAGAAGCGCCACGGCCGCCGCGCCAGTCTTTGTGAGATGGGCCGTCAACGGTTTTCTGCGTTGCAGTGGTCGCGTGAACGGTGGTCATCAGGCCTTCAACGATACCGAATTTGTCGTTGATGACTTTAGCCAGCGGCGCCAGGCAGTTAGTGGTACAAGAGGCGTTAGAAACGATCTCCTGACCCGCGTAAGATTTGTGGTTCACGCCCATAACAAACATTGGGGTGTCATCTTTAGATGGACCGGTCAGAACGACTTTCTTCGCGCCTGCCTGAATGTGTTTACGTGCGGTTTCATCGGTCAGGAAGATGCCGGTTGCTTCAGCAACGACGTCAACGCCGATTTCGCCCCATTTCAGGTTAGCCGGATCTCTTTCAGCGGTAACACGGATGGTTTTGCCGTTAACAACCAACTGGCCGTCTTTAACTTCTACGGTGCCGTCGAAACGACCGTGAGTAGAGTCAAATTTCAGCATGTAAGCCATGTACTCTGCGTCCAGAAGATCGTTGATGGCAACGATTTCGATGTCAGAACGCTGCTGAGCAGCACGGAAAACGATGCGACCAATACGGCCAAAACCGTTGATACCTACTTTGATAGTCATATATTCCACCAGCTATTTGTTAGTGAATAAAAGGTTGCCTGTAAAATTACAAAAACCTTGCCAGGCGTCAAGCGGAATCGCTTCAACTGTTGCGGCAAATCAAATCCTCAGCGAGGAATAGTTGCCCAAAAAGGCGGTTCGCAATGACTTCTGGGCACTGATCTTGGGCCGACCGGACAAAATATAAAGGGGGGAAAGGTAAAAAGAGTGATGTACTTCACATTTTATCTTCCGCGCTGCCTTCAGATCCTGCCTGGAAGAAAAAATTCCCCTGATCTTGTTAAGCATTTGTTAGAATAGTAGCTGAAATTTTCAGATTTACACGGCGAGAGAGCGGTAAAAATGGCCAAAGACATCCTGAAACCTGAAACCGATTTAACCGAAATCCAGCACTACGTTACGCAGCAGCGTGGAACGGAGCCGCCTTTTTCCGGCAAGCTCCTGCACAACAAAGGCGAGGGCATTTATCACTGCCTGGTGTGCAACGCGCCGCTGTTCTTATCCGAAAGCAAATACGAGTCCGGCTGTGGCTGGCCCAGCTTCTATCAGCCTTATCAGGACGAGGCGATCCGCTACCTGGAAGATGATTCGCATGGCATGCAACGCACGGAAATCCGCTGTGGAACCTGCGACGCTCATCTGGGGCACGTATTTCCTGACGGCCCGCAGCCCACCGGTGAACGCTTTTGCGTCAACTCCGCTTCATTAAGCTTTACCGATGATGATGGCAATAACATTAAAGGCTGAACCATGGAACTTGATGAAATGATTGCCGCCATGACGCCGGAAGTCTATCAGCGGCTGGCAACGGCGGTTGAAACCGGAAAATGGGCGGACGGCGTGGCGTTGACGCCGGAGCAAAAGGAGAACAGCCTGCAACTGGTGATGCTGTGGCAGTCGCGACATAACGACGCGCCGCAGCACATGAGCGTGGGTAAGGGTGGCGAAATCGTCACCCGAACAAAAAAGCAGCTTAAGGAAGAGTTCGGCATTAATGATGACAACGTCACTTCTATCCGTTTGCAGTAGTCTCTTCGCCTTCAGCGGGCGTGACGCCCGCTCAGTCCATCCTCAATTCTTGTCATCCGGCGTCAGTTCGCCACGCAGATTCAACTGCATTAAACGGCGTACCTCATCGCTCGACAGATCCTGACTCAGCAGGAAATGCAGCTTGGTCAACGTCGCTTCCACCGTCAGATCGTGTCCGCTGACCACGCCCGCCAGCGCCAGCGCGTTACCGGTTGCATAACCGCCCATATTGACCTTGCCTGACATGCACTGCGTCAGGTTAATTACCACAATGCCACGCGCGCTCGCTTCTTTCAGTTCACGTAAAAACGCGGGGTTCTGTGGCGCGTTGCCCACGCCATAGGAACGCAGGATCAGCGCCTTCACCGGCTGAAGCAGAAAGTTACTGACCACATCGGCAGAAATGCCCGGATAGATTGTCACCACGCCTATGGGCTGCGGGGTAATCGGATGTACGATCAGTTCGCCAGCGCCGCCGGGTGCAGGCGGCGTGTTCAGACGGCGAATGTGGATACCGGCTTCCAGCAGCGGCGGCAGGTTAGGCGACGCGAACGCATTGAAACCATCGGCATGCGCTTTGGTGGTCCGGTTGCCCCGGTAAAGCGTATTGTTGAAGAAAAGGGCGACTTCATTGATCGGGTAATTCGCAGCAACAAACAGCGCGTTAAGCAGATTTTGCTGCCCGTCAGAACGCAGTTCAGCCAGCGGAATTTGTGACCCTGTCACAATTACCGGCTTGCCGAGGTTTTCCAGCATAAAAGAGAGCGCGGAAGCGGTAAACGCCATGGTGTCGGTGCCATGGAGAATGACAAAACCGTCGTACAGCGCATAATTTTGCCGGATATCGTCGGCTATCGCCTGCCAGTCCTGCGGCGTCATATCGGATGAATCAATCAGCGGCGCGTATTCATGAATGGTAAAATCCGGCATTTCCGCGCGATGAAACTCCGGCATGGCCGCCAGTTGAGATTGCAGGTGACCTGAAACAGGAATGTAACCGTGCTCGGAGCGTTGCATACCGATAGTGCCGCCGGTATAGGCCACGTAAATAGATTTTTTTTGCATTGAAAACTCTGGCTTGCCGAAAAGGCGAAGTATAAGGGCAAAGCGGGGGAAAAGCAGCCCGACCAGAGGCCGGGCTGCGTTGATTACTTAACCTGCGCGCAGGTCAGGCACATCGCATAACGATTTTGCGGATCGTTCATCTTATCAAACAGACCTGGCTGGTTTTTCATTGCGCTCACCACTTCGGCCATCGGTGCCGGCAGATAAGCCTTCAGGGCGCCAGGCAGCGCGGCACGAATCGAGACATCTACCTGGCTGAAAAGCATGTCCATAAAGCCCGGCTCATCCTGATACCAGTTCAGTTTCGGCTTGTTGAGCTTCGCCAGCTCCGCCGCTTTGGTGACCACGTCGTCAAAGTCGCCTAATGCATCCACCAAGCCATTTGCTTTCGCATCACTGCCGGTCCAGACGTGTCCCTGCGCAATCTGGTCGATCTGCTCCGGCGTTTTGCCACGCGATTTCGCCACCAGCCCGAGGAAATTTCTGTAGCCGTTTTCAATACTGATTTGCATCATCTGCTGCATCTCAGGTGGCAATGCTTTGGTCAACGCTACATCGGCCAGCGGTGAAGTAGCCACGCCATCGGTGTGAACGCCGATAGCGTCGAGCGAGTTTTCAACGGTATTGATCACGCCAAAGATGCCGATGGAACCGGTCAGCGTGCTCGGACTGGCGATAATGTAATTCGCCGGCGTGGAGATCCAGTAGCCACCGGAAGCCGCCATGCCGCCCATTGATACCACAACCGGCTTATTAGCTGCCTTCGCCGCCGCCAGCTCCTCACGAATGGTTTCGGAGGCGGTAACGCTGCCGCCGGGGCTGTTAACGCGCAGAATAATCGCTTTGATTTTCTTGTCCAGGCGCGCTTCGCGGATCTGCATTGCCGTGGTGTCGCCACCCACGTTGCCGGGCGTCTCCTCTCCGTCGATAATGGCGCCGTTTGCCATGATAACGGCAATTTCGCCATTAGCGGAGCCGTTATCCTTCACGGCATAGTCGTAAATGCTGGTGCCTTTGTACTCGTTGGCCCGATCGTCCCAGCCAAAGATTTTACCTAACTCATTTTCAACCAGCGCGCGTGAGGCCAGTTCATCAACCAGCTTTGCGTTTTTGGCATACAGGGCCGTGTCGCCACCGGTTTTTTGCAGGCCGTCAAGCACGCCCTGCGCGCCAGGAAACACCTGATCGGCGGTAATCTGCCGGTTAGCAGCCAGGGTGCCGAGGAAATTCTGCCACAGCTCGCCCACCCAACGGCCATCGGCGTCGCGTGCCGCAGGCGACATATCGTCACGCAGGAAAGGTTCTACCGCCGACTTATAGGTGCCCACGCGGAAAACGTGCGAACTGACCTTCAGCTTATCCAGCAGTGATTTGTAGTAGAGGCCGTTGGTGGCAAAACCGTGCAAATCGACGTTGCCCTGCGGTGAGAGATAAATTTTATTAGCAAAGCTGGCAAGGTAATATTGCGCCTGGCTATAGCTGTCGCCGGTGGCGTAAATTTTCTTGCCGCTGTCGCGGAACTCGCGCAGCGCCTTGCCGATATATTGTAAGGATGGCTGGTCGCCGCCCGCGAAATCGCGCAGATCGAGCACCATTCCGGTAATGTTGGCATCATCCTTTGCCTGACGAATGGCATCCACCACGTCAAACAGCGAATTCTCCTTTAAGCGATCGCTGCTGGCGCCCAACAGCTGTCGGCTGATTTTGCTGAGCTTGTTATTAACGGAGGGTTTGTCGACCACGACGCCAGTGAGATCAACCACCAGCGCGCCTTTCGTCACCGGCTCCGGCGTCGTCGCGCGATTCACCTGGAACCAGATCCCCACGCACACCACAATCAACAGCACTAAAAACAGATTAAGAATAAATTCACGAACAAAATTCAACAGCCGCCAGGTCCATTTGAAAAAACCGGCAATGATTCGCCACAAAGTGCGCATAACTTCTCCATTTTGATAAAAACCCGGTAAGGGAAAGACGCTGTCGCCTTTTCGCCAAACCGCAGCGTGATGATGACATCCTAATTAGCGACGGTGAAATTGTCAGCAGGAAAAAGTGCAATGCTGTAACAAATCATCATCCTGTGCTAGCCTGGACGTACTACACGTGTTATCAGGAGGTAAAAATGGATGCACTGGATCTGGTCGTTAACCGTCGTTCGGCGTCACGCCTGAGTGAACCTGCGCCTGCGGGCGAGGTACTCGAAAATATCCTCCGTGCCGGTATGCGCGCGCCCGATCACGGCACGCTACAGCCCTGGCGCTTCATTATTGTTGAAAATGACGGGCGTGACCGTTTCAGCACGCTGCTCGAAGAGGCAGCCCGCACGGACGGGATGGACGACAAAGCGATTGAAAAAGCGAAAAAGGCCCCGTATCGCGCGCCGATGATCATCACCGTGGTGGCACATTGCGAAGAAGATCATAAAGTGCCGCGCTGGGAGCAGGTAGTGTCGGCGGGCTGCGCGGTCATGGCGATGCAGATGGCCGCGCTGGCGCAGGGCTTCAACGGTGTCTGGCGCAGCGGGGCGTGGACGGAACATGCTGCCGTACGCGATGCGTTCAACTGTCGCCAGCAGGACGCCATCGTCGGCTTCCTTTACCTCGGCACGCCGCAGTTAAAGTCTTCCACCACCGTTATCCCGCCAGATACCGCGCCTTTTGTCAGCCGTTTCTGAAGATTTTGCACTCAGGGGTTGCGAGCGGCCCCGCATTTTGTGGTGATAATGAGCGAACGGCGGCGGAAAAATATCTCAGCCCTTACTACTGTCGGCATTAAGCGCTACCATGTCGCGGGTTGATGCCTGATGGGAGCCATAAAATGAAAGACGAAACCATTCGCCTGACGCAATACAGTCATGGCGCCGGCTGCGGCTGCAAAATTTCGCCCGCCGTCCTTGAGCAGATCCTGCACAGCGACAGCCCGTTATTCAACGATCCGCATCTGCTGGTGGGTAATGAAACCCGTGACGATGCGGCGGTCTGGAATGCAGGTAACGGTACGGCGGTGATCAGCACAACCGACTTCTTTATGCCCATCGTTGACGATCCCTTTGATTTTGGCCGCATCGCGGCCACCAACGCCATCAGTGATATCTATGCCATGGGCGGTAAACCGATTATGGCGATCGCCATTCTGGGCTGGCCGGTGGATAAACTGCCGCCGTCGGTGGCGAAGCAGGTGATTGAGGGCGGGCGCCACGTCTGCCGCGACGCGGGGATCTCGCTGGCGGGCGGGCATTCAATCGACGCGCCGGAGCCTATTTTCGGCCTGGCGGTAACCGGCGTAATCGATCCGCATAAGGTAAAGAAAAACAGCGCAGCGCGCGCAGGGTGCAAGCTGTTTCTCACCAAGCCGCTGGGTATCGGCGTGTTGACGACGGCTGAGAAACGGACGCTGCTCCAACCAGAACATGTTGGCCTTGCCACGGAAGTGATGTGCCAGCTGAATAAAGCCGGGGCCGTGTTCGCCGATGTTGACGGCGTGACGGCGATGACTGACGTCACCGGTTTCGGCCTGCTGGGGCATCTTAGCGAAATCTGCCAGGGCTCCGGCGTGCAGGCGGACGTCTGGTTCAGCGCAGTGCCTCGCCTGCCAGGCGTTGACGGCTACATCGCCCGTGGCTGCGTTCCCGGCGGAACCGCACGCAACTTCGCCAGCTACGGCCATTTGATTGGCGAAATGAGCGAACCTCAGCGACAGCTACTGTGCGATCCGCAAACTTCCGGCGGTCTGCTGCTGGCGGTAACGCCTGAAGCAGAAGCGGCGGTCATCGAGCGCGCAGGCGTAATGAATACCTCCCTTACCGCCATCGGCGAGCTGCATGCGCCGCGGGCGGGCCGGGCGCTGATTGAAATTATCGGCTGAGCAGGAAGCAAATCCCGGATGCGCTTGTTTATTGCAGAAAAACCCAGCCTTGCCCGCGCGATAGCGGACGTTTTGCCTGAGCCTCACCGTCGCGGCGACGGTTTCATCGCCTGCGGTTCCGATAACATGGTGACCTGGTGCGTCGGCCACCTGCTTGAGCAGGCGCAGCCGGACAGCTACAACAGCCGTTTCGCGCGCTGGTCGCTGGCGGATCTGCCTATCGTGCCGGAAAAGTGGCGGCTACAGCCGCGGCCGTCGGTGGCAAAGCAGCTTCGGGTGATTGAGGGTCTGCTTGGCAAAGCCAGCGAAGTCATCCACGCCGGTGACCCGGACAGAGAAGGGCAGTTGCTGGTAGATGAGGTGCTCGACTACCTGGCGATGCCTGCCGCAAAACGTGACCAGGTGCGGCGATGTCTGATTAACGATCTCAATCCGCAAGCGGTGGAAAGGGCTATCGGCAGGCTGCGCGAAAACCGTGAGTTTATTCCCCTGTGCGTTTCCGCGCTGGCCAGAGCGCGCGCCGACTGGCTTTACGGCATCAATATGACGCGTGCCTATACGCTGTTGGGACGAAACGCGGGCTACGATGGCGTGCTCTCCGTTGGCCGTGTTCAGACGCCGGTGCTGGGGCTGGTGGTGCGGCGTGATGAGGAGATCGAAAGCTTTGTGGCAAAGGACTACTTTGAAGTAAAAGCCCACATCGTCACGCCGGCTGAAGAGCGTTTTGTTGCGTTGTGGCAGCCAAGCGAGGCGTGCGAACCCTATCAGGACGAAGAGGGGCGACTGCTGCGTCGGGCGCTTGCCGACCATGTGGTAACCCGCATCAGCGGACAGCCTGCTCAGGTCACCAGCTATAATGACAAACGGGAAAATGACACCGCACCGCTGCCGTTTTCGCTCTCCAGCCTGCAAATTGAGGCGGCGAAACGCTTTGGCCTCAGCGCCCAGGCGGTGCTGGATACCTGCCAGAAGCTGTACGAAACCCATAAGCTGATCACCTACCCACGTTCGGACAGCCGCTATCTGCCTGCGGAACATTTCGCGGGACGGCACTCGGTGCTGAATGCGATTGGTATTCATCAGCCCGATCTCACGCCGCCGGGGGATTTTGACAGCGATCGTAAAAACCGCTGCTGGGATGATAAAAAAGTTGACGCGCACCATGCCATTATTCCTACCGCACGCAGCAGCGCGGTTCGCCTGAGCGACACGGAAAGTCAGATCTATCGCCTGATCGCTATCCAGTACCTGATGCAATTCTGCCCGGATGCCGTTTACCGCAAATGCGTGATTGAGCTGGATATCGCCGGGGGTAAATTCGTTGCAAAAGCGCGTTTTCTTGCCGAAGCGGGCTGGCGCGCGCTGCTTGGCAGCAAGGAACGCGATGAGGAGAACGACGGCACGCCGCTGCCGGTAGTGGCGAAAGGTGACACGCTACTTTGCGAACGCGGCGAGGTGGTGGAAAAACAGACGCAGCCGCCGCGTCACTTTACCGATGCGACGTTGTTATCGGCCATGACCGGCATCGCACGTTTTGTACAGGATAAAGATCTAAAGAAAGTACTGCGTGCGACCGATGGTTTAGGAACGGAAGCAACCCGTGCGGGGATCATCGAGCTGCTGTTTAAGCGTGCCTTTCTGCTGAAGAAAGGGCGCTATATACACGCCACGCCCGCCGGCCGCGCGTTAATTCATTCACTGCCCGAAATGGCGGCGCGGCCGGATATGACCGCCCACTGGGAGTCAACGTTGACTAAAATCAGTGAGAAGCAGTGCCGCTATCAGGATTTCATGACGCCCCTGGTGGAGACGCTGCACAACCTGATTTCACAGGCGCGACAGCAGCCCGCCGCCCATGCGTTTCGGGGGCTGCCGCCAGCCGCCAGATCATCTAAAAAGCCGCCTCGGCGAAAAGCGGCGAAAGCGAAGGATACAGAATAATGAAAAGAACGGCCTGGGTAGTTCTCTCCGCCGCGCTGCTGTTCAGCGGACACCTCCTCGCAGCAGATCAAAGCCTGCACGTGGGTAATTCACAGCATCATCAGGGCGATGATTATGGCAACGGCGGCGGTTATGAGCAGGGCGGCGGCTATCATAACGGCGGCGGCAACAGTGAGCAGGGTAGCAGCCCCAATGCTGATGTCGTGGTGGATATGCCGCCGGAAGCGTGGACGCAGGGACAAAGCAATCAGCCGCCCTGCCTGCGCTGCTGCACTTATGAAAACCGCAGCTATACCGAGGGATCGGTAGTGAAAATGGAAGGCGTATTGTTGCAGTGCAGCCGCGATGAGCGCTCGCTAGGCACCAACAATCTGACCTGGCAAACCGTGAAGTAAAGCCCTTCACCGGACTGGCCCTCCGGTAAAGGTGCATCATTCATTATTCGATGTCGAAACGCGCCCAGACCGGCGCATGATCGGAAGGCTTTTCCATGCTGCGGATCTCATAGTCAATGCCGGTTTCAATGCAGCGCGCGGCCAGTGGCTGACTCGCCAGCATCAGGTCGATACGCAGGCCGCGATTGTCGTCAAACCCTTTAGAACGATAGTCAAACCAGGAAAAACGGTCGCTTACCTCGCCGTTCTGGCTGCGCCAGGTATCCACCAGCCCCCAGTTCATCAGGCGATCCATCCATTCACGCTCCTCAGGTAAAAAGGAGCACTTGCCGGTGCGCAGCCAGCGCTTACGGTTCTCTTCGCCAATGCCGATATCCCGATCCGCCGCGCTGATGTTCATATCGCCCATGATCAGCACCGGCCTGGAGGGCTGCTGCTCCTGCTCCAGGTAGTTTTGCAAATCGCGATAAAATTTCTCTTTCGCCGGAAACTTACTGGGATGGTCACGGCTTTCCCCCTGCGGGAAATAGCCGTTAATGACGGTAATGTTGCCAAGCGCGCTGGGGATATCGGCCATGATCAGGCGACGCTGCGACTCTTCATTGTCGTCGGCAAAACCACGACGAACCGCGACCGGCTGCATCTTAGTCAGCAGTGCAACGCCATAGTGACCTTTCTGCCCGTGATAAAATACGTTATAGCCAAGCTTCGCCACCTCTTCGAGCGGAAACATATCATCGTGAACCTTGGTTTCCTGAAGGCCGATCACGTCGGGCTGATGCTGTTCGACGATAGCGGCAAGCTGATGAGGACGGGCGCGTAGTCCGTTGATATTAAAAGAAACAAATTTCATTACGCAGGCTGCTTTACAAGGGGAGAGATGTCGGAATGGTAGCAGAGAGCG
>NZ_JNVB01000119.1 GCF_000770305.1 Erwinia oleae | reverse complement strand
CTATTACGAGCGCATCTGGCGCAGCATCGGCACGCAGCCCGAGCCGGTTAACTACTGAGAGGATGACATGGTGATGAATTCGGTATCCACGCGCCCGACGCTCGGCGCGACCGCCAATCGCAGCACGCGCGAAGCCTTCTTCCGTTCGGCTAACGCACGCCGTTATACGCTGCTGGTATTGCAGATAGCGATTGTGGTGATGCTGCTCGGCGGTTGGGAACTCGGTGTACGCAGCGGCAATATTAATGCGTTTCTCTTCTCCAGCCCGTCACAGGTGTGGGAGGTGCTGGCGGCGCGTTTTCAGAGCGGTGAGATGCTGACGGACATCCGCGTCACGGCGGTGGAAACGCTGGTCGGTTTTGCCGTCGGCGCCGTGGGCGGCTCGATCTCAGGTCTGCTGCTGTGGTACTCGCGCTTTATCTCCGATCTTGCCGCGCCCTTTATCGCGGCGATTGGTTCGATCCCGGTCCTGGCGGTTGCGCCGATGACCATCATCTGGTTCGGCACTGAAATGCTGTCGAAAGTGGTGATCGTCGCGTTCTCCTGCGTGGTGGTGTCGCTTACCACCTCGTATAAAGGCGCGATGCGCACCGATCCCGATTTGATCAACCTGCTGCGCTCCTTCAACGCCGGACGCGGCACCATTTTTTTCAGGCTGGTGGTGCCGTCGGCGATGCTGTGGGTGCTGTCCGGTTTACGCCTCAACGTCGGTTTTGCGCTGGTGGGCGCCATCGTTGGCGAATACATCTCTTCCGATGCGGGCGTCGGGCACATGATCCTGCTCGGCAGCTCCAACTTCGGTATGAACATTGTGCTGGCCGGAGTCGTACTGGTCATGCTGATGATGCTGTGTTTTAACGCGCTGGTGGCCTTTCTTGAACGCCTCATTCTCTCCTGGGACAGGAAATAATTATGAAAACATTTCGCTTCGCTACGATTTCTGCCGCCGTCTCTCTGGCTTCAATAGTCTGTGTCAACCCGACGCTGGCTGCCGATACGCCGGTACGCATTAACCAGGCTTTCCAGTCGTTGCTCTATCTGCCGCTATATGTGGCGCAGGAGCAGGGCTTTTTCAAACAGCAGGGCGTTGAGGTTAAAATCAGCACCGGTGGCGGCGGGGCGCAGTCTTGGGCGGCGGTGATCGGCGGCTCGGCGGACTTCTCGATCCAGGATCCGGTGTTTGTGCCGAAAACCCGTGAAAACGGCGGCAAAGGCGTGGTGGTCGCCGGGGTGCAAAACGCGCCGACCATCTTTGTCTTCGGTAAAGAAGCCGCCTCATTACAGGACAACTTATCGCTGTTAGCCGGCAAACGCGTGGTGACCAGCCCACAGCCGGATACCACCTGGGCATTCATGAGTTATCTGATCAAACAGAACAACCTGAAAGACGTGAAGCTGGTGCATGTGGCGATCGGTAACGAAATCCCCACGGTGGCGGCGGGCCGTGCGGATTACGCGCTGGCCGCCGAGCCGCAGGTGACAATGGCTGAGCAGCAAAACGGTTTGCATGTGGTCTATTCGTTCTCCTCTGCGCAATCCTGGTATCCGTTCGCCTTCTCCAGCCTGACCACCACGCAGCAGTATATCGACAAAAATCCGCAGGCGGCGCAGGCGGTCGTAACCGCCTTCGAGCAGGCATCGCGCTTCATCTATAAACATCAGGAAGAATCGGTGCAGATCGCGCGGAAATATTTCCCGGCGCTGCCTGAAGCGGTGGTGAAGAAAGCGGTTCAGCGTGAGATTGATGCCAAAGGTTATCCAGAGAACGTGCTGGTGTCGCAGAAGGCGTGGGACAACAACATGAACATCGCGCTGTACGCCAAAAACATCAAAGCCTATCCGTCCGAAGCCACCTCTTATCAGAACAACGTCAACGTCGGGCTGGCGACCAAAGCCAAAGCGGCGGTTGACGCGCTGGGCGATAAATAAGGAGCCGCCATGATCGATCCCATTGCACTGCGACTGGCGCTGATCCAGCGTCACTGTGCGGCCGAGACTGCGGAGTTGCAGTATTTACTGTCCGATTGCGAAACGCGTGCGGCGGGCGTGAGCGCCTTTGCCGCGCGGCATTTCCCGCCGACCTTGTTGCCGGCGAATGCGTGGGTATCCGCGCTGCAACCGCCGGTGGAGTTACCGCATGAGTGATGTGATTGACGCCTCAATGTTAACGCTGGCGCAGCAGCTACGCACGCGGCAAACCAGCGTGCCGGAACTGGTGGAAGCCTGCCTGGCGCGTGAAGAAGCCACGCACGATCTCAATGCGTTCAGCGAAGTGTATGTTTCGCAGGTGCGCCAGAGCGCCAACGCCAGCCAGCGCATGCTGGATCAGGGCTACGATCCTGGGCCTTTGCACGGCATGCCGATTGCCATCAAAGCCAATATCGATCTGGCCGGTGAAGAGATGCACGCGGGCAGCCGAATCCTCAGCGGCAACATCGCCAGCCGCGATGCGGTGGTGGTGCAGCGCCTGAAACAGGCTGGCGCACTGATTATTGGCAGCACCAACATGCATGAGTTTGCGTGGGGCGGCACCACCAATAATCCCCATTATGGCGCCAGCAGCAATCCGTGGGATGACACGCGCATTCCTGCCGGTTCGAGCGGCGGCTCGGGCGTGGCCGCGTCGGTGCGCAGCGCACTGGCTACCCTCGGCACCGATACCGGCGGATCGATTCGCTTACCGGCATCAATGAACGGCATCACCGGCCTGCGTCCGGGCGTGGGAAGGCTTTCCACCGCGGGCATTTTCCCTCTGGCCACCAGTCTTGACACCGTCGGTCCGCTGGCGCGTTATGCCGAAGAGTGCGAAGTGCTGTTCAACGTGCTTGATGGTCGGGCGCAACCCGGCACACTCAGCCAACTCCCTGAGCTGGCAGGCTTGCGTATCGGCTTATTGCCGGATGTGCATCAACAGGTGCAGTCGGACGTCGCTGCCGCTTATGACCACATGGTGCAGTGGTACAGCGCGGCGGGCGCGCGTTGCCAGACGCTGAATATCCACGGGCTCGATCAGGCGGTGAACGCGTTAGTGCTGATTAACCTCGCCGAACCGGCGTCGCTGCATGCTGCGTGGCTGGCGGATCGTCCGCATGAGTACGGTGAGGACGTGCGCAAACTGCTTCAGGCCGGTTTGAGCATTACGGCGGTGGAGTATCTACAGGCGCAGCGCTTCCGCACCAGCTTGCGGATGCAGTTGCTGCACCATCTCAGTCAGGTGGAGGTGATTCTGGTGCCGACGCTGCCCTTTACCGCGCCGCACAAAGGGTTGGAAGCGATTCAGATGGGCGATCGTGAAGAGAGCGTGTTAACCGGCAATATGCGCTACAACGCGCTGGCGAGTTTGTCGGCGTTACCGGCCATCAGCCAGCCCGCGGGTTTTGATCGCGACGGCATGCCGATTGGTATGCAGCTGATTGGACGCGACGGTGCCGAACGCCAGCTGCTGGCGATGGCACGTCGCTTCCAGCAGGAGCACGATTATCATCTGCAAACGCCAACGCGGTTGCGTGCGTGAAACCGGTGTCGCTGCGCGATGTACTGATCCTGATAGTGGTGGTCAATGGTTGGGCCTTTAACGTCATCGCCATGAAGTTTGGTCTGATGGAACTACCGCCGCTGTTTATGCTGACGCTGCGTTTCGTGCTGGTGGCGGCGATGCTGTTGCCCTTTCATCGTCTGACGCGCCGCCAGTTACCGGGCATGCTGCTGCTGGCGTTTACCTTCGGGTTTGTGCATTTTGGTCTGATGGTGATTGGCATGCAGACTGCCGACGCCGGCACCACTGCGGTGTTCATTCAGATGGGAACGCCGTTGGCGATGCTGCTGGCGGCCTTCTGCCTGAAAGAGCGGCTCGGTTATCGACAAATTGGCGGTGTGCTGGTTGCGTTTACCGGCGTGATTATTCTGGCGGGCAGCCCGGCGCTGACGCACTGGCAGGGCATAATGTGGCTGCTAATCAGCGCCTGCGGTTGGGCGTGCAGCACGGTGATAATTAAACGTCTGCCGCCGATTGCGCCGCTCGCAATGACAGGCTGGCTGTCGCTGTTTGCTATTCCGCTGGTGGGTCTCAGTTCGTGGCTCACCGAGCAACATCAGTTCACTTTGCTGATGCAGGCGGGCTGGCGCGGCTGGCTGGGGGTTATTTACAGCGCGTCAGGTTCATCGGTTCTCGCTTATTCGCTGTGGTACGGCTTGCTGAAGCGTTATCCCGCCAGCCAGATTTTGCCGTGGTCGCTACTCAGCCCGGCGCTGGCGCTGCTGATGGGCGTGGCGATCCTGCATGAAACCCTCGATCATAGCAAAGTGCTCGGCACGCTACTGATTGTCGGCGGTATTCTGCTGGCGGTGGTGCGCGTGCAGGTTTTAAGAAGGCGCGTGCTGGTATGAAACCTTTTTCTCTGAGGGGGGGGGGCACTATTCAGACATTTTTATAACACGCGTCCTGTCCCGCCTGATTATTTATCTTAAGCCTGTACTTGCCGCCCGGCATGACATCGTTTTACCTTGTTTCAGTATCAGCCAGATAATGACGGTAACGAAATAAGGTTCAGGCACGATGACAGTAAAAAAAGTTCACCTGGCAGGGAATCCCAATGCCGATGCCACATTCGAACCCCTTTTTCGCCTGGTTAAGCAAAGTATGCCAGCAGAATCCGCCTGAAATTTTTACTAACTACCAACCGGGTAAAAGCATATGTTTAAGGGATTTACGCATACCGAAATAAGGCTTTCAGAAGCGGTACTTAATGTACGTTATGGCGGCAATGGGCCGCCGGTTTTGCTGTTACACGGACACCCACGTACCCACGTTACATGGTCAAAAGTCGCCCCCGAACTCGCTAAATCCTTTACTGTGGTATGTCCTGATTTACGTGGTTTCGGGCGCTCTTCAAAACCTGCCGATCTGCCCAAACATGCTGGTTCTTCTAAAAGAGCGAAGGCAAGAGATTGTGTTGAGTTGATGAGTTATCTGGGCTTTGAACAGTTTGCAGTTGTTGGGCACGACAGGGGAAGCTACACAGCTTACCGCGCCGCTCTTGATTACCCGGATCGAATCACTCGTTTGGCCGTACTGGATTGCGTTCCAATACTTGAAGCACTTAACCGCTGTGATGAGAAGTTTGCCCGGCAGTGGTATCACTGGTTCTTCTTTGCTCAACCAGAAAAACCAGAGCGGGCAATTCTGGCCGACCCGGACAAGTGGTATGGCGGCCAGCCCGAATCAATGGGAGACGAAGAGTACATTGAATTCAGGCGAGCCATACATGACCCGGCAACTGTCCATGGGATGATCGAAGATTATCGCGCCGGTCTTTATATAGACAAAGAGCACGAGCTTCATGATCGTCAGAATGGACGGATGATTGACTGCCCGACGCTCTGCTTATGGTCAAAATATGATGATTTGGAAGAGATATACGGCGACGTACTGGGGATCTGGAAAAGCTGGGCGTCGGATGTGCGGGGCAAAGCCATCAACAGCGGCCATCATATGGCTGAAGAAGCACCAGAAGAAGTGACAGCTGAACTTCGGCATTTTTTGTTACAACGCAGTTAGCGCTTCACCTGCTCTCAGGATATGAACAAAGTGAAATGCCATGGACGTCCGCGCCTGACACACCGCTGCCTTATGCGGGCGCACCGTCCGCCAGGCGCGGACGTAAAGGCATATCCGTTCAGGCAAGTATGCTGCAAACTATTTCCTCAGTATCACCACATTAATGATGTTGTTTTTACCATCATTTTCTTCCTGCCTGACAAAGACTTTGAGAGGATAAGGGCATGATAATAGTAGAAAAATCCGATCCACTTTCTCCAGACTCTTATTATTTAATAGAAAAATTGTCAGCAGAACTCGCTTCTATTACTGGTGACAGTGGCAAAAGCAATTTCACACTAGCCTCAATGGATGAGAACAGGGCACTCTGGGCACTGGCAAAGGATGGCAGGGGGAACGCGATAGGATGCGGAGCTATTCGACCGTTAACTGAAAATATAGCTGAACTCAAAAGGATGTTTTCAGACCGTAGTTCTCCCGGTATTGGTAATGCTTTGCTCACTTTCCTGGAAACATCCGCGAAAAGTATGGGATATAACGAACTCAGGCTTGAAACCCGACATATTAACCATAAAGCGGTAAATTTTTATAAGAAAAATGGATATGAACGCATAGAGAATTATGGGCCCTACGCAGGCCGGGAAGAGGCTGTATGTTTCGCGAAGTCATTGCAAGGCTGACATAAAATTTACTCAATATAAGCTTGCCATGCTTATTGCCGGCTTCCAAACCGCGTATCAAAGTCCGCATTTGGCGCAATGACCCTGACCCAAAATCCTGCTCCATTCAGAAACAGAATTTCGGCATGATATTTACTCCCCTGAGCGGAGGTGGTGCCGATGAAAAAGTCACGATTCACCTGTGAGTTCAACGGGTCGATGCAACGCTATCCTTAATCAAGGGGGGGACGTTGCAATGAAACGAAGAACGCGCATTTACTACACGCCCGAACAGAAAGCGATTATCTGGGACAGATATAAGCAAGGTGATTCTCTGCATGATATCGCCAGAATGTTCGACAGATACCACTCTTCTATAATGCCCACTATTCACCAGACTGGTGGATAC
>NZ_JNVB01000118.1 GCF_000770305.1 Erwinia oleae | reverse complement strand
GCTGAAGCGTGAACGGATAAAGAAAAAGATCTATGGAACGCGGGAAGAAGCCCGCAGCGATATTTTTGATTACATCGAAATGTTTTATAACAGTAAGCGTCGGCATGGTTCGAGTGATCAGATGCCACCGACGGAATATGAAAATCAATATTATCGACGGCTCAGAAGTGTCTAGATTATCCGTGGCGATTCAATTGATGAACCAGTCGCTGCGCCTGTGAACCCGGCTGGCGGCAACCAGTTGTTGAATTACCGTCTTAACACGTTGGTTAAATGAGGTAAAACAGTGGGTTAATACAGTGGAAAGTGCAGACATCGTGTTTCTCCTGTAAAAAACGGGAAACACCTGCCCAACCGGGAAGATATTTCCCGTCGGGGAGTCAGAAACTACATCATTCTGACTGTCTGGTAAGTTGAATTGACCTCAATCACTGTTCAGTGATATCCGTTCCCAGAGGTTAAACGGATTTACCACCACATGGGCCTTCCTCTTTCAGGCTACGAGGAAATTTGCAATCACCCAAAGGCGTTTCTCACAGATCGCTGAAACATTGGTTGGCACTCACCCTAAGGCGCTTCTCACAGAGTGCTGAAGCATTAGCTGGTTGTCCGAAGACAACGAGTAAGCCTGTTCATTTTCTAATCACACTTTTCTTATGTCAAGGTGAATTTCGATAATTTAAAATCATTTGCCGCAGCCCTGCGGCGAATGAATTCATTACACACTATTTACATCAATAATATAGGAAGACGTTAATTATCCACATCCATACTCTTATTAGCTGTAGATGAAGTTGTTACTCAACATCACCTTTGAAATAAACCTGTTTGATATAGCGCCCTCGACCATCGCCATGACCCAGATCCATCGATACTAATGCTTCAGCCTCATCTCGACTCATGCCATTTTCTACATGATGGTTTACCGCATCACGAGAATAAGCATAACGTAAACTATGCGGGGCATATTTTCCGATCATTCCTGCTTCGCGTAAAACATTACGATAGCGGTCTATTGCGGCATGTAAAGACGGTTTATCAATTAACTTACCGTTATGTTCGTCACAATATTTAATCGCCGCATCCAAAACAGACAATACCTTTTCACGATTAAAAATCGTGGTATCACGGGGGCGACCGCCTTTGGTACCAAAAACAACCCGAACGCGTTCATGCCCGTTAATCAACGATTGCTTCCAGGTTCTTAAAGATTTTGCCGACTGAACGGTCTCTTCCGTCCGCAAACCTAAATAGCGTGATAACTGTATGCCCAGAGCAACACCCGCATCTTTTTTAAAAGTATGACTTACGATGGCGGTTAATTTCTCATCCGTTATAGCTGTTTTTGTGCCATCACGGCTGGCACCTGAAATTCCTAATGCCTGGTTGCTCAGTTTCTCATGATTGGGATCGGCCAGTTTATTTCGCCCCGCTGCTGACAGGATTGAACGCACTGCAGCCATCTCGTTTTGCAAGGTACGATGCGATAGATTTTCTGCCTTCCGGCTATCAATATACTTTTCAATATGCGTCGTCTTGATATGTTTTACATCCCGAATTTGAATATTTAACGTTGCCAGGCGTTCAGAAAAACGGTCTGCAATTTTGGAACGGTCAGCGACGGTTTTAAAACTCCCTCGTCCCTGACGAGCAAGCGTGACAAGTTGTTTGCTTAGCTGTTTACCGAATCTGGACATTTCAATATCTCCAAAGGGATACACGTCCCTTTGATTTCTACAAAGCAGACGGATCTGTATCCCAGTAATTTCAACCCCGACGACACGGTTGCTTTTGCGCTTCCTGCGTCTCGACTGGTATCTGTGCATCGGGGCGGCGAAATGTTGAGTTCTTGCGAGGCACCTCAGGTCTCTGACCTGTTTGCTGCTTATGCAGAGCTGACATTCGTCAAGCTGCCTCCAACACTACTTCCGTAGTGTCGCCATCGATACCGAGTCGATTTCCTCCTGTTAGATAGTGAAACGTTCAAAACGGGTTTTCCGTCGTCATTACGTTGAAGTGAATGAGTGTTTAAAACCTTACTGACACGCACTACGTGTTGGTCAGATGGTAATAAAACGTTGAAAGCCACGGCGTGCGTGAGCTGAGACGTTATGCGCTTCGCGCGTCACTTGGTAGTGTCTTCGCCACTTCACAAGTGACGCGCGCTTCTCTGCTCCTAATGAGACTCACGTAAGCGGCCAGATGTACCCAATGGCCTGATACGTGCGTTCAAAAGTCACATCGTTAGCGAGACGTCATAATGGATAAAAGGATCAATGCGTTAAAACAGCCAGGCGCGTCGTAACGAGCTTTTCTGCCGGGAAACGTAATACTTACGTTGATTGAGAATGGAGCTGTCCTGAAACGGGAACAGATAAGTCATTAACGAGCCTTTATCACTGTTGTGATCCCCGTTTTCAAAGGCTAAACAGGGGTACCGCCACATGGGCATCCTCTTCCAGGCTACGAGGATTTTATGACCACCCGAAGGCGTTTCTCACAGGCCATATGAAACATTGGATGGCACTCACCCGAAGGCGTCTCTCACAGAGCGCTGAGACATTAGATGGTCGTCCACAGACGACGGTACAACTTGGTTAGCTTAAGCGATCGGTTGAATAGCCGTCAATTGCTGTTATTCAGATCGCCCAAAAAACTAATCTTTGCGACGTATTTCCTCCATTTCTCGCATTTTACTGTCAAACTCCCTTTGCATTTCCCTGTCTCTCTCTCTAACTCTTTTCCGTTCTTTTTCTTCAATTTCATAAAGCGGAGGATAATAAACCCTGGAATTAAACCAGTCATAAGATTGATAGATAATGACAATATAGATAAACAGAAGTATAGAAAAAAACCATCCAATACCAGCATGAGACATATCATTTTTTTGAAAATCATAGAGCCAATCGATAATCATGCCTGATGACGCATCTGCAGAAGATAAATACCATCCAAAGATAAATACAAAAAAGCAGCCAACAGACACTGATTCGGCCATATGCTGACAACGGTGCTTTCTATTTCTTTCATTAGAAGCTTCCTGATAGATTTTATAAGCCAGGTCTGATTGCGTTTCCATGGCAAACTTAGCCAATGAACCAAAATAAACATAACCATCTTGCATGGGTTTATAATCACCCTCACCAAAATTAAAAAATCGGCTATACCTTACACGATTAAATATATCTGAAAAAACGTACCCAAGCACCATTAAGGCAAAAGAAGAAAAAAAACCGAAAAACACTAAGAATGAGACTACATCACCAATACTAAGTCCGTTTAACATAGCTGAAGATAGCCTAAAAATACCAAACCCTTTTTTCCAAACCAAAAAAGCATCAAGGCACAAGACATAGTAAACAAACTTCATTAATTTATCGAACTGCCATAAACCATCCAACAAACTTAGAAAGTTTGTTGATGGCACAACGCTACCTTTTACCTCAGCCATGTTATCCTCCTTATATCAATAATTTTACTCATTATAATAACACCTATAAATTAGCGAAGCTGCCCTTCTGCCACCTGTTTTATATCTTTCATCAATAGTAGTAAATCATTACTCTCCAGTCTCTTCTGAGATGGAGAACCATAGGTAATATAAAGTCGACTTCCAGAACCATTTTTCTCAATCTCAATTGTTAAATGGCCGCCATAATCTCCCCAGTCAGATCCCATTTTGTAATAGCTTCCGGGCATCGCATCCCATATCGGGTTCGCATCACTTATCGCTCCGGCAACCCATTCACCGCGGGTGTCTTTTTTGCGAATAGCGTCAACTTCTTCATTCGATATAAACTTATAGTGCCTTTTAATTCTGGCGGCAGCGGTGTCCACATCTATGGATATTTTGTAATCTTGCTGTTTTGTTTGTTTTTTCTGTTGCTGCGCCGGCTGCATATAAGGCATATCACTGTTATTGTTCTCTCCCTTAATCATTTTAGTTATCGATGAAGTTCCGTCGCTCACTTTCTGATTGACTGATTTTATATAGTCCATCGAGCAGGCTGTTGTTAAAAGCGATGCCGTAAATACAAGCATGATTTTTGTTCTGAACATCAACGTATTCCTTGTTCTAAAGAGTATCTGCAGAGGCTTACACCACCGACGAGGCTCCCTCTCCCTGTCTAAAAAAAGACCAGAAAACCTTACTAGAACAATGTGAATTGTCAATATTGTAGGTTTGATGATTGGATCTCAGGCATATTATTGGACGCAGGAAGGATGGGCCAAGCCCCCCCGGAACCTGAGGAATCGGTCAATAGCTATTGGTTATTTTTTCGGCTATAGTGGCGAAATTACTGCCTCATGGCACATTCAGGAGGGAACGATGAACCAGCCAGCTCAAGAAAGAGCCTACCTTCGTGGTGCACGCGCAGCTAAGCACTGTAAGCGTCTTACGACTGCAATTCGCCGTTGGGATTGCCTGTGCGTGACCAAAGCTCGCAAGCACAACCTTCCAACCTGGCTGGGTCATGTACCTATTGCTTGTTTAGTCGCAGTATCTGTCGTTAGTTGCCTGACGGGAGGGTTACTATTAGCCGCAATAGTTTTATTTGTTTGGGCACTCTTATTGCTCCCTTCCGTAATGGAATTATTCAGGCCGACAGTCAATGTAAAAGTGACTAATTGGGAAGAAAAGAGCCATAACCCTAATTATGGCTCTAATGGATCTAACGGGTCGGATGGTTCAACAGGTTCCTGACTATTTCCCTCCTGAAGCAACTTTTGAAGCCGCTGCGTCACCAACAAGCCCGCCAGTTTGCTGAGGTTTAGATGTTCCATCAGATACCATTCGGGCAAATTCCCCAATTCGTACGCCTGCCCATGAGAATGAAGCAAGCCACACCGCTGGCAGCACAATAAACATCGTCCCCATCACCAGGTTCATGATCAGATCGTCGGCGCTATTCTGGAAGCCGGCCACGTTCCAGCGGCTGTGTGAATCCGAACTGTACAACGCTTCCAGCAGCCAGCTGTCCAGCCAGCGCGCCAGTTCCCACCAGAACGTCAGGAAATTGAGCGCAAATATCACAAACGTCACGGTAATCACGGTTTTGTATTCGTAGGCCGCAAAGGCCAGGATCAGCGGAACCATAATATACACAGCCATCAACAACACCGCTTGCACCATAGGCAGCGCCTGACGCATCGCATCAAATGCCGGGAATGCCGCCAGACTGCCCAGCGCGGTACCACCGATTGACGCGATACGCGCCGCCGCATTATCTCCCGTAAAATCCGCATTACCGCCATAACCAGCATAGGCTCGTCCGCCATGGGAGACCGTAAGGTTATCCGGGCTCACCAGCCGCCGCACAACCGCCTGCTTATAATCCACATCGGGCTGCCCCATCATTTTCAGCGCGGCAGACATCCGCAGCATCACACCCGGGTCAACCTGTTTCACCACCCGGGCTTCCAGGCCGATATCGCTCGTTGACCACCACTCGCTGCAGGTCGGATACCCGCCTCGTCCGGTATTCGGCCGACCGCTGTCCCGCGCCTCGTTCCACGAGAAGCTGGCGCGCGGCGTTTTCGACTGCAGGTTGCTGTAGTAGCCACCGTTCAGGAAAGTCTTCGAGCCCAGCCACTCAATATCACGCAGTGTGGCCTTGTCCGTCGTCTGCCCCTGGTCGCGGTTCTGCCAGGTATACAGTGCCAGCGCGTAGCAGTCGTTGGTGAAGTCCTGCAGTTCCTTCGCCACCGCCGGGTTGTTGACCCGACTGTGCTGGACCTCGAAGCGTACCTGCCGCAAGTCCGGCCGGCACGGAATACTGGCCACGGCCGCCTGGGTGATCCCCCTGGAGAGTTGATGCACCAGTAACCACCACACCGGCACCTTCGCGGTCTGACCATTCATACTCGACATGATGTTGGCGTAGCCGGTTTCATCCGGTTTTTTCGGGGTCCAGGTACCGCAGGTCGATGCCCGGCTGCTGTCGTACTTAATGGTATCCAGGCTGACGTTCATCAGCGGCAGGCAGCAGGCAAGCATCACAAAAAAAGCCCCGTAGAGCAAATTCTCGATGCGCGGCAGGGACAGCATCCCCTTGTTCCCCTCATCCTCCCCTTCTTCACGCACCTTTAGCCAGATACCGATGACCCTGAACAGTAACGGCAAAACAAACAGTCCGGTACTGACCAGCAACTCCCACAGGCCATTGTTGATGACCCAGCCCAGCAACGTCAGAAAATACTCGAGATAGCTGTTGGTCATCATAACGACAGCCCTCCACCAAAGAGGGAGTATTCACACGCCAGGGCAAACACCACACAGGCAATCGCCATCCGTTTTAACGGTTTTTTAAACTCCGGCTTGAAGCCGGGCGCATGCCAGATGTTCCGGAACACCCAGGCCAGCGCCGCGTAAAGTGCCAACCGCCAGACCAGCCAGCCATATCGGGTACTCTGCATCCAGTCACGCAGCGCGGCGCTGTCCGACGGGTGATTGACACCCCAGTGCGCCATCCCCAGCGCAATCACCATCGTGGCCACCAGCATGCCAATTAACTGC
>NZ_JNVB01000117.1 GCF_000770305.1 Erwinia oleae | reverse complement strand
GTGAAGTCCCGGAGGGAGATTGAATGAACATCTGGCTGGTCAGCTGGCAGGAAGAGGTCGGCAGCACCTCATACGAATATCACGCGCTGCTCAATGGATGAGACGTCGCGCTCGCGGAAGCAGCCTGCCAGCATATAGGGAAACCTGGCGGCCACCAGAACGTCCCGTCTGCTCGCAAAGTTGTTACTGGCAGTTCGATCGGTTCAGCGTCTGGTTAAAAAGTCTGTTGCTGCTTGATGCCGGGATGGCCAGAGATATCAGCGTGCTGGGTGTATTCGATGAATGGGTGATAAGCGGCTCTCCGCAGGCAGCAGTCATCTGCGATCACGGAGGCAGCCGCTGGGAAGATTACCGTCCCTGGTATTTTCACCCGATGCCGCTCCGACCGGCGGCATCTCTTCAGTAAGGGATAAGCAGTTGTGTTTGGTCTCAACCGGAACGCGAGATAGATGCACAGCTGCATTAAAAATGTTTGTTTATGAGCGATGCAGACGCTATTCCTCAGAGGCGGCTCTGACGTATAAAGCAGAGTGGATATTATTGAAAAGGTATTTCTGGCATGAACCCCTATGAGAGACATTACAGGCAACTCATGGCAAATGGCGCGGCGGCATGGGCTGGAGAAGGTTATCCCAGAGCAAAAGAACAGCAGGAGAAAATATTTCGGTGGCTTTACACACATCAGTATTTACCCCACCCTGGTACACCTGTACTTGAGATGGGGTGTGGGAATGGAGCAATGGCAGCGCAGTCGCTTGCTGAGCTGGGATATTCTGTCTGGGGAGTTGACTGGTCAGAAACAGCTATCAGGTGGGCAGAAGATCGTTTTCAGCAAGCCGGACTCACCGCAAGATTTATTGTCGGCGATGTCTGCAATATTCATCAATGCAGGGACGCGATGTTTGAGCTGATTATTGATGGCAGTTGTTTGCATTGCCTTATAGATGACGCGC
Source organism: Erwinia oleae (assembly GCF_000770305.1). Classification (GTDB taxonomy): domain Bacteria; phylum Pseudomonadota; class Gammaproteobacteria; order Enterobacterales; family Enterobacteriaceae; genus Erwinia; species Erwinia oleae. The sequence goes on along the minus strand of NZ_JNVB01000117.1, from coordinate 5,881 downwards.
GCAAACTCTTTTTTGCAGAGGTAAGGAGACTGCTCCGACCCGGGGGACGGTTTGTAATCGGTTCTATGTGCGGAACTCCCCGGCGATCCGAAGATATTGAAGCGTATGATCCACTCAGGCATCATTTGCTGAAAGAAGGCCGCCCCTGGCGGACCCTGATGCCGCTTACGGATTTAACTGATGAAGTACAAAAAGCGCATTTTAATTTGGAGGCCTTCATAGTTAATAAAAATAAATGGTGGGATCATGCCACAATAGTCTGTTCGGTGAAGCATTAACGTGCTGTGTCATCCGCAGAACGCTCCGGGCAGTGTATTGCATCCATCGGTTAAACTCACAGTACTAAGCAGATATGCATAGATCATCGACGTTTTCGTGACAATGAGCCGCACCTAATACCTCTGCCGTCATCATAGCAGCTAAAAACATCCCGACAACGTCCGAATATGCCGGGTCGGGTTGGCTGGCAATTCAGTTACTCAGCAGTGAGGTGGAGTTAAACCAGGCCCTGCAAAATAACTTTTCGAACACCTCTTATTAATATTTTGCATTCCTTTTTTTCAAAATGTAGCTATTTTGTCAACGTAACGCTCTTTTTATATACATTTATTGTCATTACTATTTATGTAAGCATGAGGGCTTGATTATGAAATCAGTTATTCAAGAGAAGATACTTACCTTGTTTCTGTGTGTCGCGATTACCGCTGTAATCGTTAAATTCATTTCGAAAAGTGCTTTCTACGTTTCACATCCTTCTTTATCCATTTCGTTAACAGTTGCTGTAGCAGTAATCATCTCGAACGTGGTAGTAACAAAAATAGTTTCCAGAAGAGGATAAATGACATGCTTAGAGAACTGACTGAAATTGAAATAAATAATGTCTCTGGCGGTAATGCTAACTCAGGTTACGAAGGCCCGAACTGCACCAACGCCGCGATTAAGGGTGGTGTGACCGGTGCAACGGGCGGTGCTGTCGCCGGTGCTATCCGCGGCGGTGTAACGGGTCTTGCTGGCGGCCCTGCAGGGGTGGCAGCAGGAGCAGGTGCCGGGGCAGCTGAAGGGGCTGTGTATGGTGGTGTTTCAGGGGCTGTTGGAGGGTATGTGGGTTGCCAGAACAGTGGCTCTGCCAACAACGGCGGCAACAACGGCAATCTTGGCGGGGATTCAAACGCTAACAGCGCTAACGGACAGTGCCATTGGTAAATAATTTTCCGGGCATGTGAGACTTATTATTCCATGCCCGTATTTGAATTTTCAGGAATGAAAGAAACTTTGTTTATGGAGCTGGCTCTCAATGCTTTACAGAAAGGAGGTAACTGAAGCCAGGAACAATTACTGGTCAGGCAAAGCTGTATTAATTTCCGGTCATCGTGGCCATTACGTTATTGCTTTCACCTTAATTTTTTTTACCGCATTTTTAGTGCTCATTACGTCATGCTCCTACACGCGCAGAGTCAGTGTTTCTGGCGAAATTGTCTCAACTCCCCGTGCCGTGACTGTCTTTTCTCCTCAACAGGGATTCATTATCAATCGTGCGGTAAAGCAGGGCGAACACGTGAGGAAAGGACAGCCGCTTTACCGCATCGACGTGAGCCGGACCACCACTTCGGGCGTGGTCAGCCAGCGGCATCATGAAAGTATTCAAAAACGCATAGCCACTTTGAATCAGATTGCGGCTGATATAGCCCGTAATCGTGCTCTGACGCTTTCGATGCTCGCAGAGGAAAAAAACCGTTACGAGTCGGCCCTCCAGCGGTCTTCTGAAGTCGTTGCGCATGCGCGGGAAGGCCTTAAACTGATGAAAGAGAATATGGACAATTACCGGCAATATCAGCATCAGGGTCTGATAAACCGCGACCAGCTTATCAATCAGACGGCCCTTTATTATCAACAGCAGAATGACATGTTGGGGATTGAAAGTCAGAATCAACAAAATGCGCTACAGGTAATGAATCTGCGCAGTGCTCTTCAGACTCAGGCGGCCGACTTTGACAATCAGCTCAATCAGATTGCGATTCAGAAAAGCGCGCTTGAAAGTGAGTTAACGGATGCAGATGTCGGCGGTGACCAGATAATAACGTCCCCCGTTGACGGAACTGTTGATACACTGAGCGTCACGCCGGGCCAGATGGTGGCGTCCGGAGATAGTCTCCTCCAAATAATTCCCGGCGATGCGCATTACCGGACACTGGTGCTCTGGGTGCCTGATTCAGCCATACCTTACCTCTCTGCAGGAGAACCGGTTAATATCCGCTATGATGCATTCCCCGCTGAGAAGTTTGGCCAGTTTCCGGGCAAAATAGCTTCAGTGGCCCATTCACCTGCTTCATGGCAGGAAATGTCAACTTACCCCGGCGCTCCCCCCCATTCTCTCAGTGGTCCCCAGACGTGGTACAAAATCCTGGTCAACCCGTCCTCCGACCATTTTACCTACAAGAATAGAACCATACGTGCTGAAAACGGGATGAAAGCCTCTGTAACGTTGTTTCTTGAGGAAAGGAAACTGTATCAGTGGATCCTGTCACCGCTTTATGACATCCGCGACAGCGCAATGGGGGCAATCCATGAATGAAGAGCTTCATACCATAATAGGGGGGCTGCTGCAGTTTTCAGGGCACGGCAGGGTTCCACTGCATCTGCAGACGGAAACATCGGAATGTGGCCTTGCCTGTCTGGCAATGGTGGCAGGGTTTCATGGCAGCCATACAGACTTACTCACCCTGCGTGAGTGGTCAGGGCTTTCGGCACGCGGCAGTACTCTGGCATCGCTGATAAGCGTGGCAGGTGAAATGCACCTTGCAGCACGGGCACTCTCTCTCGATCTTGACAGTCTCCGTGAACTGCGCAAACCCTGCATTCTGCACTGGGACCTCAACCATTTTGTCGTGCTGGTCAGTGTGAAGGGGAAACGGTGCGTTGTGCATGACCCGGCATCGGGCCGTCAGAGCATGTCACTTGAAGCCCTTTCATCACATTTTACCGGCGTCGCCCTGGAGCTCTGGCCTGATACCGATTTCAAGCCTGATATCCGTCAAAAAAAGCTCAAAACCAGTACGCTGCTTAACAACATCACGGGATTCCGACAGTCACTGGTAAAGATATTCTGCCTCTCGCTGATGATCGAATTCATTACCCTGCTGATGCCGGTAGCCACCCAGATGGTGATGGATAATGCCGTGCCGGCTGCAGACACAGGGCTACTGACATTGATTTGCTTAAGTCTTCTTTTACTGACTCTGCTTCAGACTGGCCTAAGTCTTTTTCGGGGCTGGATGATGATAGTGATGGGGATTTATACAGATTTGCAGTGGAAAGACGGCCTTTACCGTCACCTCCTTCGCTTACCCCTTTGCTGGTTTGAGAAACGCCGGATAGGCGATATCCAGTCCCGCTTTGCCTCTCTCGATACGCTGCGCAGCACCTTCACCCAGAGTATCAACGGCGCAGTAATTGACGGAGTTATGGCCACGGGAGCTTTTGTTCTCCTGATTCTTTACGGTGGGTGGCTGGCATGGGTAGTTACCGGTTTTACCCTGATTTTTGTGCTCTTGCGGGTTTTTACGTGGCCTCGCTACCGACAGGCGCAGGAGGAGCTACTGATCAAAAACGCCCGGGTGGCTTCATCATTTACTGAAACGCTTTATGCAGCGGCTACCGTGCGTGCGCAAGGGTTATCCCACCGCCGGCGTGAAATCTGGCTTAACATGATGGCCGATGCAACCGGCTCCGGGGTCAGTCTGCTCCGGTTTGACATGCTGGCGGGGAGTGCCGGAACCTTTATTGCTGCAAGTGACAGTGTGATTATTCTTTGGCTGGGAATTTCCGCCGTGATCAATCACACCATGACGCTGGGAGCTTTCGTGGCTTTCACCGCGTTCAGAGGCATGTTTTCAGAGCGCGTACTTTCCCTGACGGGAGTTGTATTACAGTTAAGGATGCTTTCTCTTCACAATGAACGTATTGCGGATATTGCGCTTTCCGATCCGGAAGGGGACAAAGAAGAGGTAAAGCGTTTATTTCCTGCAGGTGAGGCCCTGACCCTTAAATGCGAGGATCTGATGTTTCGCTACGACCGGTTCTCACCACCGGTATTGCAGAACCTCAATATCTGCATCGGAGCAGGGGAAAGCGTGGCCATAACCGGAGCGTCAGGCAGAGGAAAGACCACGCTGATGAAAATTCTGTGTGGACTTACCACGCCAGTAAAAGGAAGAGTCCTGGTGAATGATGTCGATATTCAGGCTGCGGGACTCAGCAATTATCGCCGAGCTGTGGCCTGTATCCTTCAGGATGACAGGCTGCTGGCTGGAACGCTTCGGGATAATATTACAGGTTTCTCACATGATGTTGATGAAGAGTGGATGGTCCATTGTGCCAGGCTAAGCCAAATTCACGACGATATTATGGCATTGCCTATGGGGTATGAAACGCTGACTGGCGAGCTGGGAGAAGGACTTTCAGGGGGACAGCGTCAGCGACTGTTTATCGCCCGGGCACTGTACCGGCGCCCGGGGATCATATTCATGGATGAGGCCACCAGTCACCTTGATGAGAAAAATGAAGCCCTCATTAATGCGGCTATGCAGACCCTGAAAATGACACGTGTGCTCATCGCACACAGACCTTCCACAATTTCATCGGCCGATCGAATCATCGAGCTTTGAATGCATTCTCCTTAATGAGGATGACCTGAAATGCGCCTGAGGAAAAAAGATGAAGATGAAACCACTGTCTGCTGTATTACTTGGTACGCTGCTTATGTCAGCAGAAACGCATGCCAATGTGTCCTTCATAAAGAATGACACTCTGAGTAATGCGCAGGTCAAAGAGGCTGCGCTTTATTTTAACGCTGCGGTCAACAATCAGACTGTGACATGGTTGTTGTCGGCACTTGCCGAAATTCATGAAAATTATCTTAATGTGGATAACGTCGATATTTATCTGAACAGTCGGGGCGGAGATATGGATGCCGCTTATGTAGCGTACGAGGCCCTGCGAAAAAGCCCGATGAAACTCAGCATGATAAATTCGGCAATGACAGCCTCATCCGCCACCATGATTTACTGCGCATCACCTGAACGTTACACCATGCCAATGTCCCAGTTTGTATTACATCCGGCAGCAGCGACTAATGAGAAGACAGATTATCTGCGACCAGACCAGGCGAAACGTATTCTTGACGAGGATGAAAATTACAATAGCATGTTTCGTAAGGTTTATTCTTCCTGCGTGAGGCTATCCGATAAAGAGCAAAATGATATTACCTGGTCTGAATCAGGCACATTAGTTTTGAAAACTGATGAAGCTTCAAAAAGGGGGCTTGTAACCAAAGGAGATAAGGAAAGTCACAGTTACCTACTGACGTATTATATTACTGATAGCCCTGGCTAAACATCAGTAAAATCAGGATCACAATTATCGTATTGTTTAAAATTTCCGCTTCGAGGCTAAATTAACGTATCTGCGCCTACGAGACGGTCAGATCAACGTTGCCTCCTCAGGATGAGGCGGTTATCACGCAGCGCAGTAAGCATGCGTGGCCCGCATACACCGCCTCACTCCTGGAAGTGATTTGAAGAGTTTTGCAGTTGTGTTTGATGTCAACCACAGAGGGTGTTTAAAAGACGCGTAGTGGTTGCAAGTGATGAATGTCCGCAGATCGCTGTGAGTTCAACTGATGGACGCAACACACTTATTGAACCGTTCTGCGGGTGATTCATAGTCTAGCGTTTTTCTCGGTCTTTCGTTGAGCTGTCTGGCAACGCTGTTTAGTCTCTGCTGACTGTGAACCGATAAGTCAGTTCCCTTTGGAAAATATTGTCTTAGCAACCTGTTCGTATTTTCATTTGAGCCACGTTGCCAGGGAGATTGAGGATCACAG
>NZ_JNVB01000116.1 GCF_000770305.1 Erwinia oleae | reverse complement strand
ATTTGGCGCCTTTCTGGAAGGTGCGGCAGGGTTTGGCGCGCCGGTCGCCATCACCGCTGCCCTGCTGGTTGGGCTGGGTTTCAATCCTCTCTATGCGGCGGGCCTGTGTCTTATCGCAAATACCGCGCCGGTCGCCTTTGGTGCAATGGGCATTCCGATTCTTGTCGCGGGCCAGGTGACCGGGCTCGACAGTTTTGAAATCGGGCAGATGGTCGGCCGTCAGCTGCCGTTCCTGACAATTATCGTGCTGTTCTGGATCATGGCCATCATGGATGGCTGGCGCGGGGTGAAGGAAACGTGGCCAGCAGTGATGGTAGCGGGCGGTTCTTTCGCTATCGCCCAGTTTCTGAGCGCCAATTTTCTTGGCCCGGAGCTGCCGGACATTATCTCTTCACTGGTCTCGCTGGTCTGCCTGACGCTGTTTCTTAAACGCTGGAAGCCAACACGGATTTTCCGTTTTGCCGATGCGCAAGCGGTCATTGCGCCTTCAGAGCAACCGCACTATACGCCCGGTCAGATTCTCCGCGCCTGGTCACCGTTTCTGTTTCTGACCGCCACCGTCACGCTGTGGAGCATCCCGCCGTTCAAAGCGTTGTTTGCGCCGGGTGGCGCGCTGTATGACCTGGTGATGACTGTCCCGGTGCCCTGGCTGAATAAGCTGGTTGCCCGTATGCCGCCGGTGGTCAATGAGGCGACGCCTTATGCGGCAGTGTTCAAATTCGACTGGCTCTCCGCCACCGGCACGGCCATTCTTGTCGCGGCGATCCTGTCTGTTATCTGGCTGCGGATGAAGCCCGGCGCGGCGGTAGAAACCTTTGCCGCCACGCTGAAGGAACTGGCGCTGCCGATCTACTCCATCGGCACGGTGTTGGCCTTCGCTTTTATCTCCAACTACTCCGGACTGTCATCCACCCTTGCGCTGGCGCTGGCGCATACCGGCAGCGCCTTTACCTTCTTCTCACCTTTTCTCGGCTGGCTGGGCGTGTTCCTGACCGGCTCGGATACCTCATCAAACGCCCTGTTCGCCGCGTTGCAGGCCACCGCCGCGCAGCAGATTGGCGTCTCTGACGTGCTGCTGGTAGCGGCCAACACCACCGGCGGCGTCACCGGAAAGATGATCTCGCCGCAGTCTATCGCTATCGCCTGCGCCGCCGTCGGGCTGGTGGGGAAAGAGTCCGATCTGTTTCGATTCACGGTGAAACACAGCCTGATATTTACCTGCATGGTGGGCCTCATTACCAGTCTGCAAGCCTATGTTCTGACCTGGATGATCCCATGACTACGGAGGATCGCCGCCCGACAAACAACCTGGCCGGGCGGATTAAAACGCTGATCCATAAGCAGCGCCTGGAAGCCGGTATGCGCCTCCCGGCGGAACGACAGCTTGCGGCCGATCTGGGCGTTTCGCGTAATTCACTTCGTGAGGCGCTGCGGCAGCTCAACAGCGAAGGATTGCTGTTGAGTCGCCGTGGCGGCGGCACGTTTGTGCGCTGGCAGCATGAAGCCTGGTCTGAGCAAAACATTGTGCAGCCGATCCGCACATTGATGGCGGGCGATCCTGACTACAGCTACGACATTCTGGAAGCGCGCCACGCGATAGAGGCGAGCACGGCGTGGCATGCGGCGATGCGGGCGACGGAAAGCGACAAAGAGAAGCTGCGGCTTTGCTATGACGCAACGCTCAGTGCCGATCCGGATCTGGCTTCGCTGGCGGACGTGCGTTTTCATCTTGCCATCGCCGAGGCTTCCCACAATGTGGTGCTGCTGCAAACCATGCGCGGCTTTTTTGACCTGCTGCAAACCTCCGTGAAGCAGAGCCGCCAGCGGATGTACCTCGTCCCGCCGGTGTTTGCAAAGCTTTCCGAACAGCATCAGGCGGTGATGGACGCCATTCTGGCAGGCGATGCAGACGGCGCGCGTAAAGCGATGATGGCGCATCTTGGTTTTGTTCACACCACCCTTAAACGCTTTGACGACGATGCCGCCCGGCAGGCGCGTATCACCCGCCTGCCGGGCGACGGTAACGACTTTTTCAAGGAGAATGACGCATGATTATCTCTGCTGCCAGCGACTACCGCGCCGCGGCACAGCGTACGCTGCCGCCCTTTTTGTTCCACTATATCGACGGCGGTGCCTACGCGGAGCACACCCTCAGACGTAACGTGGATGACCTGTCGCAAATTGCGCTGCGCCAGCGCGTGCTGAAAAACATGTCCGATTTGAGTCTGGAAACCACGCTGTTTAATGAGCGGTTGAGCATGCCGGTGGCGCTCGCGCCCGTCGGCCTGTGCGGCATGTACGCCCGACGCGGCGAAGTGCAGGCGGCCGGAGCAGCAGCGGCAAAAGGCATCCCGTTCACGCTCTCGACCGTTTCCGTCTGCCCGATTGAAGAAGTGGCGCCAACGCTCAATCGTCCAATGTGGTTTCAGCTCTATGTGCTGCGCGATCGCGGTTTTATGCGCAACGCGCTGGAACGCGCCAAAGCGGCTGGCTGCTCGACGCTGGTATTTACAGTGGATATGCCAACGCCCGGCGCCCGCTATCGCGATGCGCACTCCGGCATGAGCGGCCAGCACGCCGCGCTGCGCCGCTACTGGCAGTCGGTGACGCATCCGCAGTGGGCATGGGACGTCGGCGTAAACGGTCGCCCACACGATCTGGGCAATATCTCTGCCTATCTGGGCAAACCAACCGGGCTGGAAGATTACATCGGCTGGCTGGCGAAAAACTTCGATCCCTCTATCGCCTGGAAAGATCTGGAGTGGATACGTGAATTCTGGGACGGCCCGATGGTGATCAAAGGCATTCTGGATAAGGAGGACGCCCGCGACGCCGTGCGCTTCGGCGCGGACGGCATCGTGGTATCCAACCACGGCGGACGCCAGCTCGACGGCGTGCTCTCGACGGCGCGTGCCCTGCCCGCCATTGCCGACGCGGTGAAAGGCGAGATCGCCATTCTGGCGGACAGCGGCATTCGCAACGGGCTGGACGTGGTGAGGATGATTGCGCTGGGGGCAGACTGCGTGCTGTTAGGTCGCGCTTACCTCTACGCGCTGGCGACGCACGGCGAAAAAGGCGTGGCGAATCTGCTCAATCTGATCGAGAAAGAGATGCGCGTGGCGATGACGCTAACCGGGGCCAGAAATATTGCAGCGATTACGCGTGAGTTACTGGTGACGGATAACACGCCGATCGGATGACATGATTTGAAAGACAGATAAAAAGTGGTGGCGCGAAGCGGGTTAAAGCCTGAATTACTCAGGCTTCAAGGAGGGTCTGCCCCAGATAATGTTTGTCGTCCGGCACGCCGGGCAGCACGAAGAAATAGCCGCCGCCGATGGGCTTGATATACTCCTCCAGCGCCTCGCCGTTGAGCCTTTTCTGCACGGTAAGAAAGCCCTTCTCCAGATCGTGCTGATAACAGACAAACAGCAGCCCCATATCGAGCTGCCCGGCATTCGAGACGCCCAGCGAGTAGTTGTAGCCGCGTCGCATCATCAGGCTGTCCTGGCTGTCGGCGGTACGGGGATTGGCCAGCCGGATATGGGCATCCAGCGGCGTGACCTCACCGTCGGGATCGCTGGCGTAATCAGGCACGTCATGCTCATTGCTCATGCCCAGCGGCGCGCCGCTGTGCTTGACGCGGCCAAAGATGTTCTCCTGCTCGCGCAGCGGCGTACGGTCCCAAAACTCTACGCGAAACTGTATGATCCGCGTCGCCTGATAGCTGCCGCCCACTGCCCAGGCGGGTTCGCCCTGTTCCGCCGTCACCCACAGCATCTGGTTCATCAGCGACGCGTTGTTGCTGTCAGGGTTGGCCGTTCCATCTTTAAAGCCCAGCAGATTAATGGGCGTTTCCTTGCCGTGGCTGCGTGCGGCATGATCGGAAATAAACCCTTCCCGCCGCCAGCGTACGCTGAGCAGATCCGGCGTGTATTTGATGATGTCACGCAGCGCGTGGATCACCGTGTCATTGGTATTGGCGCAAATTTGCAGGAGCAGATCGCCGTGACAGAGGCGCGCGTCGAGCGCGTCGTTGGGGAAACGCGTCATCGCTTGCAGCTTACGCGGCCGGAGCGCCGCCAGTCCGAATCGCTGGTCAAACAGGCTGTTGCCGACCGAAAGCGTCAGCGTCAGATTATCCGGAAAGATGCCGTCGCCCAGGATGCCGGAATCCATCGGCGGCAGGCGCGGATTAGTGACCCGCGGCGCTTTACCGCCCCGGGTCAGGAAAGCGATGCGCGCCGTCAGCAGCCGGAAAAGCCGGGTCAGATCGGCTTTGTCCGCCGCCAGCACGTCAAAGGCTACCAGCATCATGGCGGACTGCTGGGGCGTGACAATCCCCGCCTGATGTAAACCATAAAAAGGCTGGGCCTCAAGACGCGCGCCGGGCGACAGCACGCCCGGCGAAAAAGAGCGTTCTGCCGGTGCTGCCTGTACCGGACAGCCGCCGCCCACCGCCAACGCGCCGCTGAGAAGCCCCATCCCCTTCAGTAAACGACGGCGCGCCGCGCCGTCAATGGGTTGTCGTGCCATCAGCGTTCAGTCCAGGCCCAGCGTACCGCGCAGCTTCGACAGATCTTCCGCCAGCGTGGTAATCGGCCCTTTCAGCGCGTTACGATCGGCATCGGTGAGCTTGTCGTAAGACTCGAAGCCGTCTTTGGTACGGTATTTTTTCAGCACGCCGTCCACTTTCGCAAAGTTAGCATCTACCTTCGCCAACAGTTGCTCATCATGCTTTTGCAGCATCGGGCGCAGCAGGTTAACGATCTTCTGCGCGCCGTCGACGTTGGCCTGGAAGTCCCACAAATCGGTACGGCTGTAGCGATCTTCCTCGCCGGAAATTTTGCTGGAAGCGACCTCCTCAATCAGGCCCGCCGCGCCGCCCACCACTTTGCCCGGCGGGAACGCCAGTTCGCTGACGCGTTTTTGCAGTTCCAGCACATCGCTGTTGAGTTTATCGGCGTAGTTTTCCATCCCTTTGGTGCTGCCGTCGCCGAACAGCGCTTTCTCCAGTCGGTGGAAGCCGGTGAATTGCGGATCCTCCGCTTTCTTCTCATAGTCGTCTTCGCGGGCATCAATGCTGCCGTCCAGATCGGCGAAAAGCTCGGCGATGGGTTCAATGCGCTCGTAGTGGCGACGGGTCGGTGCGTACAGCGCTTTGGCTTTGTCCAGGTCGCCCGCTTTTATCGCATCGGTAAACGCTTTTGTGCCGCTGACCAGCCCGGTGAGTTCCTGCGTCACGTAAGTTTTGTAATCAGCGATCGGCCTGGCCAGCTGCAACAGATCCTGCTTGCCAGCTACGGCTTTGCTGTCGCCCTGCACAATCAGCTTGCCTTTAGGGTTGCTGAGCAGGCCGCAGGTCATCTCGTACTCACCGGCCTGAAGGGTGGCGGTAAGCTTTTGGGTAAAGCCCGGCGCAATATTTTCACGCTCTTCCACCACCATCACGCCTTTCAGGATCTCCCATTCCAGCCCTTTCTGGCTGTTGTTTTTGATCACAAACTGGGTTTTACCGGCCTTAACGGTGATATTCATCGGATCGCACTGTTTGTCGTTAACGGTCACGTTGACCTGTGGCACATCAGCGGCGGCGGCGACCGGGCCTGACAGCACAGCCAGCGCCAGCATGGAATAACGGAAACAATTCATAGTGATTCCCTGTAAAAGTTAGTGTGCGCGGGCAGGCGCGGGTTTGAAAAACAGCGCCAGCGCAGGAAGCAGATAGATAAACCAGACGGCAACTTCACTGAAGGACGGGGCTTCCTGATAGCCAAAGAGGCCTTCAAGCAGCGTGCCGAACAGCGTATGGGTGGAAAGCGTGTTACTCATATCGAACGCCACGGACTGGAAGTGGTTCCACAGTCCCGCCTCATGGAAAGCACGGATAGCCCCTGCCGCCAGCCCGGCGGCCACGAACAGGATGAACAGGCTGGTCCATTTGAAAAACGCGGCCAGGTTGAGACGCAGGCCGCCCTGGTAAATCAGCATGCCGAGCACGACGGCGGTAGCAAGCCCAAGAACGGCACCGGTCGGCGGCGCAATGCCGACATCCTGCTGGAATGCCGCGAGCAGGAAGAAGACCGACTCCAGCCCCTCGCGCGCCACGGCGAGGAACACCATCATCACCAGCGGCCAACCGCTGTTGTTGCCCTTCTTCAGCGCGCTGTCGACCGCGTCTTCAAGTTGCGCTTTGACATTGCGTGCAACGTTGCGCATCCAGAACACCATCCAGGTCAGAATACATACCGCCACCACGGCCACCAGCCCTTCGAACAGTTCCTGCTCTTTTTGCGGAAATTCGCCGGTGGTTTCGTTGATAAACCAGCCCAATGCCAGACACAACGCAGCAGCGCTGAAAACGCCAATCCACATTGCGCCCAGCCATTGACCACGGTGGGTTCGCTTCAGGTAGCTGGCAATCAGGCTGACAATCAGCGCGGCTTCCAGCCCCTTTCGCAGCATGATAAGAAACGGAACGAACATGCCAGCATCCTCGAATGTGAATCAGTTTAAATAAAAGTAGAGAAATGCAAATTCAAACGAGAGTGATTATCATTACAACGAAATAAAAAACAAGAGACCGGGCAGGAATTTTTTCTTTTTGCGAACGCTATCGAGGGGCTCCGTTTGGGAAACGGAAAATATTGTACTATAAGGGCTTCCCCGGCATGTCAAAGCCGGTATTTATGGTTTCTGTCTGCTCTTCAGTAAAAATAAAGGGGAGAGACTGCGGTACTATAAACGGCCATGATGAATCGTCACCGATTCGGGCCCTGATGAAAGACGCGCGTGAGGTTCTTGTTCGTTAAGCGGATACGTATATCCTGTACAATAGCCAGATAGGCCTCACGGGGTCTAACCC
>NZ_JNVB01000115.1 GCF_000770305.1 Erwinia oleae | reverse complement strand
GATAATGCGGTTGCAGAAAGCTTTTTCCAGTTGCTGAAGCGTGAACGGATAAAGAAAAAGATCTATGGAACGCGGGAAGAAGCCCGCAGCGATATTTTTGATTACATCGAAATGTTTTATAACAGTAAGCGTCGGCATGGTTCGAGTGATCAGATGCCACCGACGGAATATGAAAATCAATATTATCGACGGCTCAGAAGTGTCTAGATTATCCGTGGCGATTCATTGTTTCCCGTTCCCTGTCATTACTCAGAGTCTCAAGTTTGACAATACTGACTCGGAATTAATTCAAGTTCTCAAGTATTACGGTTTAGGTATAGTGGTCCTAACCATTACATTGCTACCTGCTTTCTACTTTATTCACATTAAAAATTCGGTAAGTTATATAAAACAAAGCATGACAACTTTTGGATTGGCTTTGCTTTTTCTGATAGCTCTATCTCTAATGCTTCCTGTTATTCCCACTTTAATTGTTAATTTCGCGGCAAGATTAGTTGGAATAAATGGCTTTGAAGTCATAAGACCAGCAATTTCAGTCGAAAATCGGCCCGCTGAAAAATTCAAAGATCCACAGTGGCATTTATCAACATCCAACGATGGGAGGTTTTATCTTTTTGATGGGGTTAAACTTTTCTCATTTGGTACATTAGAACTTTTATGCCCTCCCAATGTTTTAGATTCCTATAAAGCCACTCTGCATTACATCTTAGCTTCCAAAAGATATGATGAGGAGACTAGGAAAATGCTTCATAAAGAAACAAAAACTTGTCAGATATTTAACATTGAAGACCTTCGCTATTAGTAAAAAAAGGTGCTTGAATAAAGCACCTTAATATTTTCGCTCAATGCCTTATATCCAAATTAGATAATATTTCATGTTTCTCTTGTTGTGAAGTTGATTCAAGAATAATGCATTGGATAGTCTCACGAAAAATACTGTGCCATATTTTTCTTTCTTCTGCATTTCTCCATTGCCTTGATAGAGCTTCTTCTACACTTATCCAAATTACTTCGCAAGTATGATTTTTTAGGCAATCTTTAAAAATACTGTGTGGTAAAGTAAGAATATGTCCAATGATTTTATCATCACTACTATCTGCCCAGAATGGCTGAGGCTCGACAAAATCTTTTAAAGAGGTAAAAGCCAATCCTCTAACCTGGGCGGCCTGCATAGTGCTACTTACTCTATGATTGTTTCTCCAGGCACGAAGATCACCAAGCAAATAATTCACCCGTTGGTTGCGAACTTTGCTTTCAGAAGATTGATATTGAACATACGGTGGACCATCACCATTCTGACGGTAACGAGCAAGGGTTTTAACACTTACTCCTAAATACAGTGCAGCTAAATCTACCCCAATGGTGGCATCATCTGGCATGTCACCAAACAAACTCCAGACCTCTGACATTTCTCTCAAGGTTTCAATAGCACTCATGCTTACTTCCCAGAATATTCAGGTATTGGTGGGTATTTTGCTGAAGCCAGTAAATTATTATATAACCCTGGCGCAGTCATCAGCATATGTAGCTCAATCCGCTGTAGTGCCTCAAACACACGGTTTTTGTCCGGTTCAGCATATCTCTCGGTAGGATCGGTTGTGTTACGGTGATTCAGGAGCTTCTTTACAACAGCATAGGAGCCAATCTCTTCAGCGATCCTGCCAAAGGTTCTTCTCAGGTCATGAGTGCCTAACTTAGCGATTCCGGCTTCTGCACATAGGTATTCCCTAAGTGTTTTACTATCACTATAGTGCCCGCTTTTGCTTCGAGGTGATCGTGCTGGAAACACCCATTTTCTGCGACTCGCTTTTACTTCCTTATCAAAAACGATATCCCTTCTTTGCTCTAACAAACATCTGACAGCATCACAGATGGGAAGCTCATGATTCGTCCTGTTCTTAGTATCAAAGAAGAAAATGTTCCTATTAGCCAAATCGACATAGCTCGTAGACTTTGCTTGTTCTGCCGATAGCTCCTCTCTCCAGCATAGAGAAGCCGTTTCTTCCTTTCTCGCTCCCAGTAACACCGTTAGCAGGAGGTAATCGCACCCAAGGCGATTAAAGCTTCTTTTGTTATGTAAAGCATCAAGAAATTTACCCAATGTATCTTTTGCGGAAAGCGGATTTCTCACACCTTTTGACTGATAGCTTTCTTCTAGTTCAGAGCGACTGCGGTATTTCTTTTGCACTCTGAGCACAGTGAATGGGTTGTAAGTGAGAACAGGCAGTCGTTGCTGGCTTTGTGCATTCATCGCTTCTACATCGATAGAATGTTGAACTGCCACATTTGCCCATCTGAAAGTCTGCTCGGCCGTCGTTCTGGTCTTTGAGGCTATCTCATCAAACTTCTTAAGAATGAGGCTTCCTGTGAGGTCACGGACTCTATACCGCTCCCACTCTTTAAGCTTCTGTTCCGCTTTATCGAGCACCCGGATTGAATTTGGTTTTGCTGGTTTGCTTCGTCCTAGAAGGTGCTGACGATATTGAGCAAAAATCTCACTGAGGGTCAGCTCTGCGATATCAGCTTCTCGTTTAACTGTATTTGGGTTTCTTTTAGTAGATTTCATCGATTGTGCGTAGGTTCTCGCAACTTCACGAGCCTGATCAATCGAAGCAAAATCCGATACATTACCTATCGTCGCTCTAATGACCTGCGAAGGTGACTTTCCTTCTGAAGGACTTCTGTCTCCTCCCGAAACTCTTCTCTGGATGATATAGGTCTTCTTTGTTGCACTGATCTTTACACCAAAGCCTACGGGTGAATCACGGTGGCTGTCAGTGATAAGATACGGTTTACCAGAAATGTTAGGCACATACACAACTCGTCCATCTGAATCTAACTCAGGTTTGGTTTCTATCGATAACTTATTGATAATTATTGATTGATTCAGATTCATCTTCACAGTTGTTGCCTCATGTATACCAGAAGAGCCATGTTGTATTCTCGATAGTAGCTAGAATACATCTGGCATACAAATTTTCGGATTTAGATGGATTTATCAGGGTTTCAAATGAGGCCACTTGAGTACTTCTAAAGCCATAAAAACGAGTTAATTCAATATGAAAGAGTCTACAGATAAGGACTTTTCAACCCACACGCCCATGATGCAGCAGTACCTGCGTCTTAAAGCCGAACATCCTGACATCCTGCTGTTCTATCGTATGGGCGATTTCTATGAGCTGTTTTACGACGACGCCAAACGCGCAGCACAGCTGATGGATATCTCGCTGACCAAACGCGGCGCGTCGGCGGGCGAACCGATACCGATGGCGGGCGTTCCCTATCATGCGGTGGAGAACTATCTGGCAAAGCTGGTGCAGTTGGGCGAATCGGTAGCCATCTGTGAGCAGATTGGCGATCCGGCGCTGAGCAAAGGCCCGGTCGAGCGTAAAGTCGTGCGTATCGTCACGCCGGGCACCATCAGCGATGAAGCTTTGTTGCAGGAGCGCCAGGACAATCTGCTGGCGGCTATCTGGCAGGGCGCCGACGGCTTTGGCTATGCCACGCTGGATATCAGCTCCGGTCGCTTCCGCCTCGCAGAGCCAGAGGACGCGGAGACGATGGCGGCGGAGCTTCAGCGCACCCATCCTGCCGAACTGCTCTACGCCGAAGATTTTGCGACAATGACGCTGATTGAGCATCGGCGTGGGCTGCGGCGTCGTCCGGTGTGGGAATTTGAAGTTGATACCGCGCGTCAGCAGCTCACGATGCAATTCGGCACCCGCGACCTTAGCGGTTTTGGCGTCGAGCAGGCGCCACGCGCGCTGCGCGCTGCGGGCTGTCTGCTGCAATATGTGAAAGACACTCAGCGCACCACGCTGCCTCACATCCGCTCGCTGACGATGGAACGGCAGCAGGACGGCATCATTATGGATGCCGCCACGCGGCGAAATCTGGAGATCACCCAGAATCTGGCCGGCGGTATCGAAAACACCCTGGCGTCCGTGCTGGACAAAACCGTCACGCCGATGGGCAGCCGCATGCTCAAGCGCTGGCTGCATATGCCCATTCGCAACGTTGAGGTGCTGACCCACCGCCAGCAAAGCATCGCCGCACTTCAGGATCTTAATGCGGAGGTTTCGCCGCTTCTGCGTCAGGTTGGCGATCTGGAGCGTATTCTTGCCCGGCTGGCGCTGCGTACCGCCAGGCCACGCGATCTGGCCCGCATGCGCCACGCTTTTCAGCAACTACCGCAGCTTGATTCACTGCTGGCGGACTCCGCCACGCCGCATCTGCAAACGCTTCGCGCGCAGATGGGGCAGTTCGATGAACTGCGCGAACTGCTGGAGCGCGCCATCATTGAAACGCCGCCGGTGCTGGTACGCGACGGCGGCGTGATAGCGCCAGGCTACGATGCAGAACTTGATGAGTGGCGCGCGCTGGCGGACGGCGCAACGGACTATCTGGATCGTCTGGAGGTGCGTGAGCGCGAAAAACTGGGACTGGATACGCTCAAGGTCGGCTTTAACGGCGTACATGGTTATTACATTCAGGTCAGCCGCGGACAGAGCCATCTGGTGCCGATACACTACGTACGTCGCCAGACGTTGAAAAACGCCGAGCGCTACATCATTCCCGAACTCAAAGAGTATGAAGACAAAGTCCTGACCTCAAAAGGGAAAGCGCTGGCGCTGGAGAAGGCGCTCTACGAGCAGCTGTTCGACCTGCTGCTGCCGCATCTTGAGGCATTGCAACTGAGCGCCGCCGCGCTGGCCGAACTGGATGTGCTGGCCAACCTCGCCGAGCGCGCGTGGACGTTAAACTACGCCTGTCCAACCTTTAGCGACAAGCCGGGCATTCGCCTTGGCGAGGCGCGACATCCGGTGGTTGAACAGGTGTTGAAAGAGCCCTTTATTGCTAACCCGCTTTCGCTTTCCCCGCAGCGACGTATGCTGGTGATCACCGGCCCCAATATGGGCGGTAAAAGCACCTACATGCGCCAGGCAGCATTGATTGTACTGATGGCTTACATCGGCAGCTTTGTTCCGGCGGCGGAGGCGGATATCGGGCCGGTGGATCGCATCTTTACCCGAGTAGGCGCGGCGGACGATCTGGCTTCAGGGCGTTCAACCTTTATGGTGGAGATGACCGAAACGGCCAATATTCTGCATAACGCCACGGAACACAGCCTGGTGCTGATGGATGAAATTGGCCGCGGCACTTCAACCTATGACGGCCTGTCACTTGCCTGGGCCTGCGCCGAAAGCCTGGCAAACCGCATTAAAGCAATGACGCTGTTTGCCACACACTACTTTGAGTTGACTACGCTGGCTGAACAAATGGAAGGTGTGGCAAACGTGCATCTGGACGCCATTGAACACGGTGACACCATTGCCTTTATGCACAGCGTACAGGATGGCGCCGCCAGTAAGAGCTACGGGCTGGCCGTGGCGGCGCTGGCGGGCGTGCCGAAAGAGGTGATTAAACGCGCGCGTCAGAAGCTCAAAGAGCTTGAAAAGATATCCGGTAACGCGGCCACAACGCAGGTCGATGGCGCACAGCTTCCGCTGCTGGTTGAGGAAACCTCTCCGGCGGTTGAAGCGCTTGAAGCGCTCGATCCTGATTCGCTCTCGCCGCGTCAGGCGCTGGAGTGGATTTACCGGCTCAAGGCGCTGGTCTGACCGTCGCCCGCCTTAACGGCGGGCTTTTTATTAACGTTCATCCGGTTGATCTCCCACTCATATTCACTATTCCTTTCCCTGACATGGAACATTCCCCCCTCGCCTCCCACGAAATGACAGTGATGAAGCGTTCATACAGGTTGCATTGCTTGCTGCTCTCTTCTTTATGAGCCGGGCGGTGTCAGGCCGTTTTATCTCTGTTGTTTATCCTAAACTAGTGGAGAACGTCATGAATATGAGAGTCAGTACGGGTGCATCATTTAAAGATGCTGCAAACCTCAGCGATTTCAATTCGCTTGCCACGTTGCAAGGCGGTAAGAAGAGCGAGTCGCCTCTACCAGGAAAATTCGGCCCATTTATGTATAGCGGCGGCAGTGAAAAACCGAACCTTCAATCATTCGCATCGGAATATGATTCGCTTATTGATAAGCTGATGAAACAGGGCCAGGAAGAGTTAAAAAGAATGAAAGAGGAGCTGTCACAGCCGTCCTCTGAAGGTGAACAAGCCCCTTCGTCTGCTGCCTTTAACGAAAATACCAGCGCCAGTGGAACCCAGAATACGATGAAGCAGTTGCAGGCGCTGCTTGAAAGCATCACTAAATTTATTCAGCAAAGCCAGCAATCATCCGGCACCAGTAATCCATCCAGCACCGGTAATTCATCCGAGGCGCAACTCAGTAATGCCTTATCACAGCTGAAAGAGATACTTTCAGCTGCTGGCGCATCAGCAGCCTCCGGCACGACCGAAACGGCCGCCACCGGCACGGAAAACAGCGGCCCTGCCATGCCAAAAGATGAGAAAGACACCAGCGTGCCCCCTTCCAGCAGCACCCTGTTCAAGAACATGGATGGCGATAACCGCTCTGCCGATCAAATTATCAATGACAACCCGGTGTTGAAAAATCTGGGTAATCAAAAAGATATCAAACAGGATAAATTAAAGGAGCAGTTTGGCGACTGGACCTCTGCTAATCCGGATGAGAAAAGCCGCGCGCTGGCGGCCAAAAACATGTCCTACTTCCTCAACGGCGTAAAAGGACTGAGCAACCGTGAAGGCGGCGATCGCGGCGATATACATAATAACGGTAAGATTGAAGGGTTAACCAAAGACGGCGATGCGCGTCACGGTACGGAAGCCGCGATTGTGAAAGACGTTGCCGAGCAGGGGCTGGATAAGATGTTCCCAAAAGATGGCAAGCTTACCCAGACCAATGACAAAATGGTTAACCTGAACGGCACCAATAAAAGCGGTTTCCAGGGCGTTATGCTCACATTAGGTAAAATATTTGCATTCTTCCCACCGCTGAGCAATTTCATGACCGGTATGGGCAAATCAGAAAGCTCCAATTTTGGCGATATGCTTAAAGAAGGGTTTAAAGGCTACGGCAAAACGTTACTTGATGGACTCAAAGGTATTGTTGAGGGGCTGAAGCGTGGCAAAATCAATCCTATCCAACTGGCACTGAGCGCTTACAAAGGCGAAGTGACCAATACATACGTTGCAAATGACGTTAAATCAGATGTTAAAGATAAATTTAAAGAGATAGTTTAATCAAATCTTAAGCAAAAAAAAAGCGGTGGCAAATGCCACCGCTCTTCACATTACCTGATTATTCACGGAACAACGCTTCGATGCTCAACCCCTGACCCTGCAAAATTTCCCGCAGGCGGCGCAGACCTTCAACCTGAATCTGACGAACGCGTTCGCGGGTCAGACCGATTTCACGGCCAACGTCTTCCAGCGTTGCGGCTTCATAGCCCAGCAAACCGAAACGACGCGCCAACACTTCACGCTGTTTGGCGTTCAGTTCGAACAGCCATTTAACGATGCTTTGTTTCATGTCATCGTCCTGCGTGGTGTCTTCCGGGCCGTTGTCTTTTTCGTCGGCCAGGATGTCCAGCAGCGCTTTTTCAGAATCCCCGCCCAGCGGCGTGTCAACTGAGGTAATGCGCTCGTTGAGGCGCAGCATACGGCTGACATCATCAACAGGCTTATCAAGCTGTTCGGCAATCTCTTCCGCACTTGGCTCGTGATCAAGCTTATGGGCAAGCTCACGCGCGGTACGCAGGTATACGTTCAGCTCTTTAACGATGTGAATCGGCAGGCGGATTGTGCGGGTTTGATTCATGATCGCCCGTTCAATCGTCTGACGAATCCACCAGGTGGCGTAGGTAGAGAAACGGAACCCTCTTTCCGGGTCAAACTTTTCTACCGCGCGGATCAGGCCGAGGTTACCTTCTTCAATCAGATCCAGCAGCGCCAGACCACGATTGCTGTAACGACGGGCAATCTTCACCACCAGACGTAAATTACTTTCAATCATACGACGACGCGATGGTACATCACCACGAAGCGCACGACGGGCGAAGAAAACTTCTTCTTCAGCCGTTAAGAGAGGAGAATATCCGATTTCTCCCAGATAAAGCTGCGTCGCATCAAGC
The DNA here is from genome assembly GCF_000770305.1 of Erwinia oleae. GTDB lineage: Bacteria > Pseudomonadota > Gammaproteobacteria > Enterobacterales > Enterobacteriaceae > Erwinia > Erwinia oleae. Next base: position 767 of record NZ_JNVB01000115.1, on the reverse strand, counting down.
ACGCGCTGCGAGGCGCCCTGTGAAAGCAGCTCTTCTTCAGCTAATTCAGAGTCAGCAGGTTCGTTTCCGACAAGAGCTTTCTCATCAAAAATCTCAGCTCCGTTTTCATCCAATTCCGCGTCGTCATTTAAATCATTAACTTTCAGCGTATTCTGGTTCATAAGCGGCTCCTACCCGTGATCCCAAGGCAGAACGGCTTCGTTCTGCCAGTTTATCGCTGCGGTAAATAACGCAACGGGTTGACGGATTTCCCCTTGTAACGAATTTCAAAATGCAGTCGTACCGAACTGGTGCCGGTACTGCCCATGGTCGCAATTTTCTGGCCCGCTTTAACTTCTTGTTGCTCGCGAACCAGCATTGTATCGTTGTGAGCATAGGCACTCAGATAGTCATCATTATGTTTAATGATAATCAAATTACCGTAGCCGCGAAGCGCATTACCTGCGTAAACAACACGCCCTGAGGCGGTCGAAACAATGGCCTGACCTCGCGATCCCGCGATATCGACGCCTTTATTGCCCCCTTCAGAGGCAGAGAAGTTGTCGATAATCTTACCGTCTGTCGGCCAACGCCATGTGCCCACCGGAGTGGAGCTGTTCGTTGTACTGCTAACGGTTGGGGCGGTAACCGGCGCTGTCGTCGTTGCGACAGTTTGTGTACCGGATGATGGCAACATTTTGCCTTCACTTGGTTTACCCGAATCCTCAGAATACGTAATAACTGGCTGATGTGCAACCGTTCCTCCAGCAACCTGTGTAGAGGTCGGC
>NZ_JNVB01000114.1 GCF_000770305.1 Erwinia oleae | reverse complement strand
CGTGACGCCCTGGGTAACCGCACGGGCACCACGCTGCCGGACGGGCGGACGCTGCGCCAGCTGTACTACGGCAGCGGGCATCTGCTGGGCATTGCGCTGGACGGCCTGACGGTGACGGAGTTCACGCGCGACAGCCTGCACCGGGAAATTGGGCGCACGCAGGGCGGGCTGATGAGCCGGGTGAGGTATGACCGTCTCGGGCGGCTGCGGGAACGGGATGTGTTCCGTGGCACGCAGCAGCGTCCGGCGCCGCGCGTCTGGTCGGCGCGCTGGCAGCACGACTACCGCAACAACCTCATCCGTGAGGAGCGTGACGACAACCCGTTTGCATGGCGGCAGTGGCAGTACGACGCGGCGGGGCGGCTGCTGAACCAGGGCGGCAGCCTGCCGGACGGGGAGCAGTGGCGGTGGGACGCGGCGTCGAACCCGCTGGACGCGGGCGTGACGCAGGTGGCGCACAACCGGGTGACGCGGCTGCACGGGGCGACGTACCGCTATGACCCGCACGGTCGGGTGGCGGAGAAGGTGGGCGGGGGCACGCGCTGGCGCTACCGTTATGACGGCGAGCACCGGCTGACGTCGGCGGAGAGTGAGACGCGAAGCGGCGTGCAGACGCAGGTGAGTTTTGTCTATGACCCGCTGGGGCGGCGCATCAGCAAGACCAGCCGCCGCGCCCGGCAGGGAGAGGCGCCGGGGCATCCCCGCACCACGTATTTTGTCTGGGAAGGGCTGCGTCTGTTGCAGGAAATCCGCGGGGACGTGCCGCTGACGTACGTGTATGCGGACCCGGACAGCTATGAGCCGCTGGCGCGGATTGACGGGGTGAGCGACCCGGCGATTTACTGGTATCACTGCGCGCCGAACGGCACGCCGGAGCGACTGACGGATGCGGCGGGCGGGGTGTGCTGGCAGGGTGATAACAGCGCGTGGGGTAAACAGCTGCGGGAGGCGCCGCTGAAGGGACCGGTTTACCCGCAGAACCTGCGGATGCAGGGACAGTACCTGGACAGGGAGACGGGGCTTCATTACAATCTGTTCCGGTACTACGATCCGGACTGCGGACGGTTCACGCAGCCGGACCCGATAGGGCTGGCGGGCGGGTTGAATCTTTACCAGTATGCGCCGAATCCGCTGGGGTGGATTGATCCGTGGGGGTTGAGTAAGTGTTCTCTTGGAAAAGAAACCGGCAGTTACTCAGCAATAAAACCGGGGCCGTTGAAAGATAAACATGCAGAGACATTTGCTGGGGGGAGATATAGAGAAATAATACTTGAAAAGGACACCGACCTTTACAGAGCAGGTATTTCAAATGTTGAGTATGGGCAGTTCTTTAGCGTGGATAAACCACAAAGTATTATTCAAGCGAGGATTGATAAAGCCGTATTACCGAGATGGCCCGATGGTGCGGAATCTCCTCTGAATACTGCATTCAAAATAAGAATTCCAGCCGGGACTAAGGTATATGTAGGGGAAGTTGGCTCTCAGAATGGTTTTTATATGGGAGGCACAGAGCAAATTTTCGTCCCTGAAGCTTGGAAAGTTCCGGGTATTCAAGTTATAGGTCGATGGCCATTAATATGATCAACGAAGCAAAAAAATATCTGAAATCCATTGCTGAATTATTGCGTGACCATGGTATACATGGTCTGGCTCAAACTTTAGATAATCTTTATGCAAGAGCAGAACAAGATCCTGACCAATTTATTGATGATGTAAAAAGATTATTTGGTGGAATGGGAACACTAAATGATATTGTGCTCAGTAAAAATGGGAAACCACTCCTTCAGGAGAATGATAGGTTAGAGGGGCTTCGGGACAAACTCTATACAGTTTGTTCATCCTATAAATATAAATCTTAACAATATAAAAAGCCGGAAGCGATCCCGATGATCCTTCCGGCTTTATTTTTAGCCGCCAACCTTAGCCAGCAAGGCCAGCGCCTGCTGCCGGTCCTGCTCAATCTCCCGCCGCTGCTGCTCAAGCCGCGCCTGCTCCTGGCGCAGTCGGGTCTCCTCGCGGCTGTCGGGGATCAGCACCAGACAGCCGTCCAGCACCTTGAAACTCACGCCGGTGCCCACCTCAAATCCCGCCTCGGCTAACGGATTTCACCCGCGACAGCCTGCACCGTGAGACGGGGCGCACGCAGGGCGGGCTGATGAGCCGGGTGAGTTACGACCGGCTGGGTCGGCTGCGCGAGCGTGATGTGTTCAGCGGCCCGCGGCAGCGTCCGGCACCGCGTGCGTGGTCGGCGCGCTGGCAGCACGACTACCGCAACAACCTCATCCGCGAGGAGCGTGACGACAACCCGTTTGCGTGGCGCCAGTGGCAGTACGACGCGGCGGGGCGGCTGCTGAACCAGGGCGGAAGCCTGCCGGACGCGGAGACGTGGCGGTGGGATGCGGCGTCGAACCCGCTGGACGCGGGGGTGAGGCAGGTGGCGCACAACCGGGTGACACGGCTGAACGGGGCGACGTACCGCTATGACCCGCACGGGCGGGTGGTGGAGAAGGTGCGGGAGGGCACGTGCTGGCGCTGGCGTTATGACGGCGAGCACCGGCTGACGTCGGCGGAGAGCGAGACGCGAAGCGGCGTGCAGACGCAGGTGAGTTTTGTCTACGACCCGCTGGGGCGGCGCATCAGCAAAACCAGCCGCCGCGCACGGCAGGGGGAGATGCCGGGGCAACCCCGCACCACGTATTTTGTCTGGGAAGGGCTGCGTCTGTTGCAGGAAATCCGCGGGGACGTGCCGCTGACATACGTGTATGCGGACCAGAACAGCTATGAGCCGCTGGCGCGTATCGACGGGGTGAGCGACCCGGCGATTTACTGGTATCACTGCGCGCCGAACGGCACGCCGGAGCGACTGACGGATGCGGCGGGCGGGGTGTGCTGGCAGGGTGATAACAGCGCGTGGGGTAAACAGCTGCGCGAAGCGCCGCTGAAGGGGCCGGCGTACCCGCAGAACCTGCGGATGCAGGGGCAGTATCTGGACAGGGAGACGGGGCTTCATTACAATCTCTTTCGTTACTACGACCCGGACTGCGGGCGGTTCACGCAGCCGGATCCGGTGGGGCTGGCGGGCGGGTTGAATCTTTACCAGTATGCGCCGAATCCGCTGGGGTGGATTGATCCGTGGGGGTTGAGTAAGTGTAGCTTAAAAGGCAAATATAGAGAAATTGAAAAATCTCCTTTACCTCCATCCCTTGCTTCAACATTCACTAATAGTGAATATAAAACTGTAATGACCACAGAAAATATCGTTATGTATAGAGTTTTTGGCGGTAATGCAAAAATAGACGGTTCTTTTGTTTCAACGGTAAGTTCTGGTAGTAGAATACAGGCTAAGATTGATGCTGCACTTTTACCTCAATGGAAAAATACAAGACAGTTTGAAGCGACTATTCTTGTTCCTAAAGGAACCGTTCTTCAGCTTGGAGAAGTTGCGCCGCAAATAACGAAATCTGGAGCAATACTCTCTGGTGGCGCAGACCAAATAATCCTTCCCCGAGGATGGGATCAAAGTTGGATATTGAACATTAAAGGAATTAACTCTCTTTAAGGTTATTTCATGAAAACAAAAAAAGAAGTGTTGGATGTTTTAAGGAAAGCCTTGCGTGCCTTGGAAAAAGAAAAGGTAGATCTTAATAAGCAAGATCTTGATGATATCGTTAGGAAATATCGGAGTACTATCCACGAGATAGAAATAGATGCATTGAATTACAACGAAATACATAATTCCGTAAAAGCATATTTAGAAATATATAATGACTATGATAATATTTTGCTTTATCAAATGTCTGATGCCGAAGAAGCAGTAGAGAGTTATCTTTCATCATTAAGGGTATGATTATTGAATAAAAATAAATTTTATTTGAAATATATGAAACAATTAATCATGTTGATGTAGTTATACAAACTTAGTACCAGGGAGATGCGAGAGTACATTCTAGCGCTACCGTTACGCCAGAGCCTATGCGTTATGAAAAAAGCAAGACTGGCCGGCGCTAGAAAAATTTATGGGCAAAGGAGCCTGGCCGCCTAACCGGGGTTTTGTGACTGTAATGAAAGAAACTCTTCAGCCAGGAGCAAAAGTGGACCGCTACGGTGGTTGGACCGATGCAAACGGCTTTCATGATACTGGTACTTTCATATCCCCTGCTGGATCTTCATTCGAAGGGAGGGCTTTACAAACAAGTACATTAAGTAAACCATACACAACTTATGAAGTTCTAAAACCATTACCAGTTGATAGTGGGCCTGCAATTCCATGGTTTGGTCAACAGGGTTATGGAATTCAATATGAAACGTCCGCAGGCATTGAAAAGTTAATCAAGCAAGGTTTTCTGAGGAAAATATGACTATTGTTAATTATCAAAAAAAGAAAATCCTTATCCACGATGGCCTTGAAGCTGATTTCTTAAATAAGGGCGGGGAAGTTCCTTGTCCTTGCTGTGATGCCATTGTACATTTTGGACTATATAATTCGCTGGATTTTGATGAAATTAAACAAGAAAAAAAAATAAAAATGGTAAGTAAAATGCGAGGGGTTAAATTAACGGGGAGTGAAATTCTTGAGTTCAACTATAAAGATAGCCCGCTAAGACTCTCAGAAAAAAAATGTTCAAGTGGATTACATGATATTTTAGTCATCTTTACTTATAAAGAAATACAACCTGCTCGATATGAATCGTATTTGATCGGGGTATTTGATAGCAAAGATTTGTAAGGAGGCCGCTGAAGTACATGTATGCGGCCATCATAGCTATGAGCCGCTGGCCCGTATTGACGGGGTGGGCGACCCGGCGATTTACTGGTATCACTGCGCGCCGAACGGCACCCCGGAGCGGCTGACGGATGCGGCGGGCGAGGTGCGCTGGCAGGGTGACAACAGCGCGTGGGGAAAACTGATGCGCGAGGCACCGCTGAAAGGGCCGGTTTACCCGCAGAACCTGCGGATGCAGTGGCAGTACCTGGACAGGGACAAATTTGTCGGGAACAAATTTGAACAGCGCGAAAGCGCTGGCCCCGGAGGGGCGAGCCTCATGGATGAGGCGAGTATTCGGGGCTTCATTACAATCTCTTTCGTTACTACGATCCGGACTGCGGACGGTTCACGCAGCCGGATCCGATTGGGTTGGCGGGTGGGATAAACCTGTACCAGTATGCGCCGAATGCGCTGGGGTGGGTTGATCCGCTGGGGTTGAGTAAGTGTAATACTTGGAATTCATTCCAACGTCACCATCGAGGGCGTTTTAAAACATCTACTGAAGCATCTACAGCTTACCATCAGTTGATCAGGGAGCAGTCGCCATGGCCATTGGATGCAACGCCTTTAGATGCCATGCTTATTCCAGGAGCAAGAATAAAAATGGCTGTCTTGCCAGGGCAGGCTGCTACAAGACCAGGTGGATTCGCAACATTTGATGAAATTCCGGATGTATCATACGTAAGAAATAAACTTGCTGTTAAAAACGAATGGAAAGCAGATATTGACCGGGGGATAACATATGAAGTTCAACGTCCCCTACCAGTAAAAATAGGCGGGGTTGGTCCTCAGATAGATAAGGGCACTGGTACTTATTTAACGGGAGGTGGGTCTCAAATAGAAATGTTGATTTCACCAAAAGAAAGAATGGATTTTCTTAAAATAATTGATGAAAACCCGATTAAACCATAATTTAAGAGTTTGAGAGTTTAAAGTGATAGAAAATCTTATTTTAAAAAAAGAACAGTCTCTCATTCAATGGGATTGCAATCAGCTACAGCGTCAGTCTAGTGTTTTTAATATTGATCAGGTTATGTTAGATGAGCGAAGAAATATAATAATCATTTTGAGCGACATGCAAAAGTTTCCACAGAGATTAGATGTTCTAGATGAGGATGGATTAAATATATTCTCTTGCTCACCTCCCCAAGGCGCTAGTTTTTACTATTTGACGAAAGCTTCAACATCCGAGATTCTAATAGTATGTGCATTTGATGAAAAACATGAAGGATGGCATGACTGGCATTATTCTTTTGATGAGAGGATTAAAAAATTACTACAAAAATCTCCAGCCTATTGATAGCCATTCTTAATGAGTTAGGAGATATTATTTGACAGGTTTTGATCTTGATTGTCTGCGGTAGATTTATATAGATAATTCTAAATAATAATTTCCCCATTGACTATTAGTAAAACCTGCCGCTGCGCACGGCAGGGGGAGGGCCGGTTTACCCGCAAAACCTGAGGATGTAGGGACAGTACCCGGAAAGGGACAAATTTGTCGGGAACAAATTTGAACAGCGCGCAAGCGCAGGCCCCGGAGGGGCGAGCCTCATGGATGAGGCGAGTATTCGGGGCTTCATTACAATCTTTTCCGGTACTATGATCCGGTCTGCGGACGGTTCACGCAGCCGGATCCGGTGGGGCTGGCGGGGGGCTTAAACTTATACCAGTATGCGCCGAATGCCTTAACATGGATCGATCCGCTGGGATTGATGAAGTGTTCTAATCCTCCAAAGGGCAGGAAAGTTAATCGGACTGTCTACAGATTCGAAGAGCCACGCAGAATGAGTACGACGTGGACTACTCACCCGGGAAATATCGGCTCAAGACACCGTTATACTGATGTAGGAAGCGGTGGCGTTTATGGAGCAAACTCTAAAAAAACAGCTTTGGCGGAAGTAACGCATTGGAAAGTGGATTTATCTACTCGCGAAGTGACTAGTAAAAAAGTACAGCTCAATAATGTATTGGATTTAACTCGACAGGATGTTAGAGACCAGCTTGGTATATCGTTAAAAGATATTACCGGAAAAGAATATGATATTACTCACCAAGTGGGAGCATGGGCTAAAATACAAGGTTATGATGGTATATTGGCACCTTCAGCTCGAAATCTAACGGGATCTAATTTAATTTCATTTTTAGGGTTTTAATTATGGCGGGATTAGAAAAATATTATGCTGGAGATGAGACATGGAAGCTGTCAGTAAAAATATTTTCAGAAGCTTACCTGGATGATAATGCCCATTTACTGGCAGAGAAGTTAAATGGCTATTTGGATCTGGCCGTAATTATTTATGGTAAAAGAGGAATAAAGGAAGCTTTATGGTGGATAGAACAAGAAGTTCCAGCATTAGAAGGCATCAGGCCGGTCGATTGCCTTAAAGATCCGTCACTATTAAAACGTCTTCGGGAATGTGTGATGCGAATGTCATAAATATTTTGATTAAATAAACTGGAATCGATCATATTGATCCTTCCGGCTTTATTTGTAGGCGATCACCTGGCTCAACAGCCTCTACCCGTTTAGCCAGGTCAGCTCAATCTCCCATGTCTGCTCATGTAGCAGTCGCGTTTCTTCGCTGCTGGCGGTGATCCGCACCAGAGAGCCGGACCTTTGCCGCCGACACGCCTGCGGCCTTCAGCCATGTCTTTCGCTACGACGCGCGCGGCCTGGTGACCGGCAAAGGCACGCCGGACGGGGAGACGCGCTTTGCCTGGTCGGCGACGGGGCAGCTGCTGCGGGCGGCGTTCCACCCGGCGGCGGGCGGCGAGGTGACGGACGCGGCGGCGCAGGTGGTGACGTTTCAGTACGACGAACAGGGGCAGCTGACTGAGGAGACGGGCGACCGGGGCACGGTGGCGTACCGTCGTGACGCCCTGGGTAACCGCACGGGCACCACGCTGCCGGACGGGCGGACGCTGCGCCAGCTGTACTACGGCAGCGGGCATCTGCTGGGC
>NZ_JNVB01000113.1 GCF_000770305.1 Erwinia oleae | reverse complement strand
GGTGTCAGCGAGGCAAGTTGCCCCGGCAGCGTTTCACTATACAGGGTAGCGCGTTTCACCGCATTCACTACGGCGCGCGGGGTAATGGTGGCGCCGGTGAACTGATCGAAATCGCCGCCGTCTTTTTTCACCGCAAAATGCACATCGTTTTTGCCGTTCAGGCGCTTACCGTTGAAGCTGTTGATCCAGTCGGAAATGCGTAGCTCAATTTTGTCGCCCAGACCGGGCGTTTCATGATGCTCGACCACGCGCGCGCCCAGCACCGTGCCGCTGAAATCGGCGCCGACGATTAACTGAATTGCGCCCGAATAGCCGTCCGGTGCGGTGGCTTCAACGGCAATTGCCACCGGCTTATCGTCCATGCGCGCCAGATAGAGGTGATGACTCCCCGCGCCCAGTGCAGCATCGGTGACAACGTAACACTCTTGCTGAATCGCATTGTTATAAAAAGAGGGCGGTACAACCTGATCCAGCAACACCTTTTGCTGTAGCACGGTTTGGTGATCGATAGTGGGTTTGGTCACCGCATTGATCACGGCGGTCACGCCGGTGGTTACGGCGGCGAACAGCGCCAGCCTGACGCCGTTTTTACGAATTGCATCCCGCATCATTTCTCCTTGCGATGGCCGTAGACACGCGGCTGCGTATAGTAATCAATCAGCGGAACGGCGATGTTCGCCAGCAGCACGGCAAAGGCCACCCCGTCCGGGTAGCCGCCGAAGCTGCGGATCAGCCAGATCAGCATGCCGATCAGCGCGCCGTAAAGCAGCCGTCCTTTATTGGTGGTGGAGGCCGTGACCGGGTCGGTAGCGATGAAGAAAGCGCCCAGCATGGTCGCGCCGGAGAAAAGATGAACCAGCGGTGAGTTCAGCGAATCGGGCGAGAAGAACCAGCCAACGGTTGAAAACAGCGCCAGCGACAGCAAAAAACTGAGCGGAATATGCCAGCGGATGCTGTTGTTCCACAGCAGGAACAGGCCGCCCGCCAGATAAGCCATATTTACCCACTGCCAGCCCAGCCCGGAGATGGGCAGCGCGCGCAGCTCGTCGGCACTGTGCCCGGCACGCAGGCCGGTTTTGAAGGTATCCAGCGGCGTGGCCTGGCTGACGCCGTCCACGCCAGGCTGCAACTGCTGCATGCTGTGGCCATCCAGAGTGTGGCCATGAAATATCATGCTGAGCGTATCGATAAAGCCCGGCGTGATTGACTGGAGCGCGTCCGGCGGCAGCCAGCTGGTCATCTGCACCGGGAATGAGATCAGCAGCACCACATAGCCCACCATCGCCGGATTAAACGGATTCTGCCCAAGGCCGCCGTAAAGTTGTTTCGAAATAACCACCGCAAAAACGGTACCAATCACCACTATCCACCAGGGCGCCAGTGGTGGAATGCTGATGCCAATCAGCAGCGCGGTCAGCAGCGCAGAGTTGTCGCCCAATGTTTTACCGAGCGGCATATGGCGCAGCCGCAGAATCGCGGCTTCGGCGCCGATCCCGGCGGCGGCGGCAATCAGCACCTGGACAAGGGTACCCCAGCCAAAGAAGTAGCTCTGGGTGATGATACCGGGCACGGCGGCGAGCAGCACCAACAGCATGATAGTGCTGGTGCTGCGCTGGTTGTGCGTGTAGGGAGAGCTGGCGATACGAAAAGCCATTTAGTCCTCTTCTTGCGTCGATTGCTGCGCTTTACGCGCTTTTACGCGGGCAATGGCCGCCGCCACCGCCGCTTTACGGGGATCGTCGGAAGCATCGGGCGCTTCTTCTGCACTGTTCTTTTCGGCGGCCGCAGCCGCTGCTTTCTTCGCTTTCGCCCGGGCAATGGCGGCTTCTACGGCCGCCTTGCGCGGATCGACCGGCGAGTCGGCCGCAGGCTGCCCGGACGCAGCAGGCGCGGGTTCAGCCGCAGCCGCAGCCGCTGCCTTTTTCGCTTTCGCGCGGGCAATGGCGGCTTCCACCGCCGCCTTGCGCGGATCGACCGACGCGTCGGCTACAGTCTGCCCGGACGCAGCAGGCGCGGGTTCAGCCGCAGCCGCTGCCTTTTTCGCTTTCGCACGGGCAATGGCGGCTTCCACCGCCGCCTTGCGCGGATCGACCGGCGCGTCGGCCTCGGGCTGCCCGGACGCAGCAGGCGCGGGTTCAGCCGCAGCCGCTGCTTTCTTCGCTTTTGCGCGGGCAATGGCGGCTTCCACCGCCGCCTTACGCGGATCGACCGGCGCGTCGGCTACAGTCTGCCCGGACGCAGCAGGCGCGGGCTCAGCCGCAGCCGCTGCCTTTTTCGCTTTCGCACGGGCAATGGCGGCTTCCACCGCCGCCTTGCGCGGATCGCCCGCCTGGCGGGTTGCGGGTTCCGTTTCCGACTGTTTTTCTGCCTGATGCGCACGCGCCAGCGCGTGCTGCGCCTCGGCCTGCTGCTCCGCTGACTGTTCGGTGGCCGCCTGTTTCTTCGCTTTCACTCTTTCCCGCGCCGCATCGATTTCATGTTGACTGGTATCGCTGACGGTGCGTTTTGCCTGCTGATGGCGGGCTTCGCGCGCCAGTTTCTCGCGCTCAAGCCGAACCTGGCGAGCTTCAAAGCGGGCTTTCGCCTGCACGGTACGTTCCGCTTCAAGGTCGATGGCGCGAATTTCAGCCTTCTCCTGGCGGTAATACTGCACCAGCGGAATATTGCTTGGGCAGACGTAAGCGCACGCGCCGCACTCAATACAATCGGCGATGTTATGCTCGCGGGCTTTGTCATGATCGCCGCCGCGGCTGTACCAGTAAAGCTGCTGCGGCAGCAGCGCGGCGGGGCAGACGTCCGCGCAGGCGCTACAGCGAATGCAGGACTTCTCTTCGTCGTTATCGCCCATCTCGCTGGCCGACGGCGCAAGAATACAGTTGGTGATTTTAACCACCGGTACATCCAGCCCCGGCAGCGTGAAGCCCATCAGCGGGCCGCCCATCACCACCATCTGGCCGGGTGCAGGGGTGAAATCGGCATTGTGCAGCAGATGGCTGATCGGCGTGCCCAGGCGGCTCCAGACGTTGCCGGGCCGACCGACGGATTCGCCCGTCAGCGTTACCACGCGCTCGGTCAACGGCTCGCCGTCGATAACCGCACGTTTTACCGCCCAGGCTGTGCCAACGTTCTGCATCAATACGCCGATATCGGTTGAGCGCCCACCGTGCGGCACTTCCAGGCCCGTCAGGATGCGGGTGAGCTGTTTTGCGCCGCCGGAAGGGTATTTGGTGGGGATCACACGGATTTGCATATCTTTTGCGTCGCCCAGCGCCATTTTCAGCGCGGCGATGGCTTCCGGCTTGTTATCCTCAATACCGATCAGCACGCGTTCAGCCTGAAGCAGCCAGCCGAGTATCCGGCTGCCCGTCAGTACCTCGGCGGCGCAGTCCTGCATCAGGCGATCGTCGGCGGTGATGTAAGGCTCACATTCCGCTGCATTAATAATCAGCGTCTTAACGCCGCGCAGGCCGCCTTTGAGTTTGGTTGCGGTGGGGAAACCCGCACCGCCCAGCCCGGCGACGCCCGACTGGTGAATACGTTCAATAATCGCGCTGCGTTCTGCCTGTTGATAATCCACTATTGGCTGGCGTTCGCACCAGCGATCCTCGCCATCCGGCGCGATAAACACGCAGAGTTCGGCCAGCGCGGATGGGTGCGCGGTAATGTGCGGCGCAATGGCGGTAACCGTACCGGAGGTGGGGGCATGCACCGGCAGCATTCTGCCGCGACCAAAGGTCAGCGCATCGCCGCGCAGCACCTTATCGCCAGGGCTGACCAGCAGTTCGCCTTCGTGACCGATATGCTGCTTAACAGGAATAATAAACTGCGACGGAAGAGGCAGCTGACGCAGCGGCGCGCCGTTAGACTGGGTTTTCATCTCCGGCGGATGGATGCCGCCTTTGAAATCCCACAGCCGCTCTTTTTTAAACAGGTTGAGAAGGTTACGCATGGTGTTCCACAGGAATGACTCTGACCGGGATGGTATTAAGATCCCACTTCCAGTTTTCAGTGGTGGCGGCGACCGGACGCATTTCAATGCAGTCAGTCGGGCAGGGTGCGACACAGAGATCGCAGCCGGTACAGACGTCGCTCAGCACGGTGTGCATGGCGCGCGTGGCGCCAACGATAGCATCCACCGGGCAGGCCTGAATACATTTGGTGCAGCCGATGCAGTTTGCTTCGTCAATCCACGCCACCGTACGCACCGGTTCGCGGGCGGCTTCATCGCCCAGCGGCTGCGGCTCGACGTTCAGCAGCGCGGCCAGCTTCAGCATGGTTTGCTCACCGCCCGGGGCGCACTTGTTGATCATTTCACCGTTGTTGCCGACTGCATCTGCATAAGGGCGGCAGCCGGGATAGCCGCACTGACCGCACTGGCTCTGCGGCAGAATGGCGTCGATCTGTTCGACAATCGGATCTTCTTCGACCCGGAAACGGCGCGAAGCATAGCCCAGCAGGCCGCCAAACAGCAGGCCAAGCGCGCTCAAAACCGCAATAGCAATCCAGACGGCGCTCATCAGAATTTCACCAGCCCACTGAAGCCCATAAACGCCAGCGCCATCAGTCCGGCGGTAACCAGCGCAATCGATGAGCCTTTAAACGGCGCGGGTACATCGGCCAGCACCAGACGTTCACGAATACCGGCAAACAGCACCATTACCAGCGAAAAGCCAATCGAGGCGCTGAAACCGTAAAGGGCCGCCTGGAGGAAGGTGTGGTTAAGGTTGACGCTCAGCAACGGCACGCCAAGCACTGCGCAGTTGGTGGTGATCAGCGGCAGAAATATGCCCAGCAGGCGATAGAGATCCGGGCTGGTTTTGCGCACTACCATCTCGGTAAACTGCACGACGACCGCAATCACCAGGATGTAGGCCATGGTGCGCAGATAGACGAGATCGAGCGGCAGCAAAATAAGATGGTTGACCAGCCAGGCGCAGATTGAGGCCAGGGTGATAACGAAGGTGGTGGCCAGTCCCATGCCGATTGCCGTTTCCAGTTTTTTGGAAACGCCCATAAAGGGACAGAGGCCGAGGAACTTCACCAGAACGAAGTTATTCACCAGCACTGTGCCAATAAAGAGAAGCAGGTAATCGGTCATTATTTCGCCTGAGAAATTGAAAAGCCGCCCATTATCGAACATCAGCGGCTCAGGAACAACACTACAACGTTAAGGTTAGCGCCATACCGCACTGAGGATTAAATTTATGGCGTTTTTTTCTGCGTCAGGGCTCAATAAAGGTGCGTTTTACGCGCTCTGAACGCCGGAACCAGGGGGCGAGGAAGGCCGCCGCCAGCAGCGCTATCAGCAGGGTGCGAATAGCCGCGTCATCGCTGACCGGCGAAAAAGCAAAGGATTTGATCGCCAATAGCACCGTCAGCAGCAGCCAGATAATGTAATGGCGTGGCAGCCGACGAGATCGTTTAAAGAAGAGCCAGGTCACCCAAAGGCTGTAGATCCATACCAGCAGCGAGGTCAGCAGCGAAAGGCTCCACTGAAGCATAAAAGCCTGCGTATTGGTGACCAGCGCTTCGCGCAGCGCCGGATCAAAGAGGGCGCTCAGATACATCGCGAGCACCAGCGCGCTGGTCAGCATGGTCATCAGCAGCCAGGCCAGCGGCACCAGCAGCAGTCCGCCAATGCGCGGTTTAGATTCTACAGTCACAGATAATCCTTTTAAAACGTTGCCCAAACGCGTCACGCACGATAAGGAAAAGGATTATACAGGGAATGGGCAGGAATTCTAAATCACATAGCGCCAGACGGTTTTCGGCACGCAACCGACGTCAAACAGGCGGCCACCGGACGCCAGTTCGGCGCGACGATGATCGGCAGCGCGATACATATTAATAATTTCTTTGCTGTCAGTGAGCGAATAATTGAGGTGGTCGAACAGTTTTTCGAGGCTTTCCAGCGAACTTACTCTACGAAATTTCAGCAGATATTCTTGAACTGTCATGTTGGCTGTCAGGTGAGTATTGAGAGGCACCAAGTATAAAGTTCAGCGACACCCTGTCCATAGCATTGAGGCCGCTTTCGCACGAATTCAGACTAGCGCGTAGAGGCAGATTCTTAAAAGCGGCGTCGGCTGGAACCTTATTCGATTTCCGTCCTGTGTTATTGGTCACATTTTCCAAAACTAATTCTGTATGCGTCGTGAAGGTGATGAATAGCAGAATTGAACAGGATGTTGTAATCGCTTCCATAGCGTGCTGAGTTAAGCGCTTATCTTTATTACACTTATTTAACATGTCGCCTTGCGCGTTCAGCCGTTTTGTCCTTGCGTCGTGGAGTCTGCGCGGTGGTTCTGTGCGACGTAACCTCCTTTAATTGTTGTATTTTGTGAGCATTGTCCAAAATGTTTCCCGTCAGATAGTCCAGGCTTTGAGAGCCTTAAACCCTGAACAATAATCTCCCCTCAGAGGAAAATATATCATGTGGAAGCGTTTACTTTTAACCACTCTCATCAGCGCCAGCCTCTCCGGCGCCGCGATGGCTGAATCCATGACGGTTGGCTTTTCACAGGTGGGTTCGGAGTCTGGCTGGCGAGCGGCCGAAACCAGCGTCGCGAAAAGCGAAGCGCAAAAGCGCGGCATTACGCTGAAAATTGCCGACGGACAGCAGAAGCAGGAGAACCAAATCAAGGCGGTGCGCTCGTTTATTGCTCAGGGCGTGGACGCTATCTTTATCGCGCCGGTGGTGCAAACGGGGTGGGAGCCGGTACTTGAAGAAGCGAAAGACGCTAAAATCCCGGTTTTCCTGCTGGATCGCGCCATTGTGGTCAAAGACAAGTCGCTCTATATGGCGGTGGTGACGGCGGATAACGTCTATGAAGGTAAGCTGATCGGCGACTGGCTGGTGAAGGAGAAAAACGGCAAGCCGTGCAACGTTGTTGAGCTTCAGGGCACCGTGGGCGCCAGCGTGGCGATCGATCGTAAGAAAGGCTTCGCCGACGCCATTAAGGATGCGCCAGGCATTAAAATTGTTCGTTCCCAGTCCGGCGACTTTACCCGCAGCAAGGGTAAAGAGGTGATGGAGAGCTTTATCAAAGCGGAAAACAACGGCAAAAATATCTGCATGGTGTACGCCCATAACGATGACATGGCGATTGGTGCTATTCAGGCCATTAAAGAAGCGGGTCTGAAGCCCGGCAAAGATATTCTG
>NZ_JNVB01000112.1 GCF_000770305.1 Erwinia oleae | reverse complement strand
GGAGGTTCGCTGGGTGGCGACGCCAGTTCGAATAGCGTTAACGGTCAGTGTCATTGGTAATTTACTTAAACCGGGTAGGGCCAAAAGACTTGCCCGGTTTTTTGCATTACACATTTAATTTTCAGGCGCCAAACAGCACTCATGATTTACAGACAGGAAGCGGTCGAGGCCCGAAATAAACAGTGGTCTGGTAAAGCGTTGCTTTTATCCGGCATAAGTAGCCGCATGGTGATGCTGTTCACCGTTATTTTCTTTTTCTGTTTCCTTTCTCTGATTATTCTCGGTAGCTATACCCGGCGTATTAACGTTTCAGGCGAAATTATTTCCTCTCCGCGCGCTATTACCGTGTTCTCAGCCCAGCAGGGCTTCGTGGTAAGCCAACTGGTTCGCCCCGGCGAAAAGGTCAAAAAAGGGCAGGCGATCTATCAGATTGACGTCAGCCGCACCACAACTTCCGGCGTGGTCAGTAAAAACAGGCGGCGGAATATTGAAAACCAAATTGCCGTGCTGAATAACATTGCCGACAAAATTCGTCAAAACAAAAAAACGATTCTGGAAACGCTCAACAGGGAAAGAGCCAGCTACGAAGCCGCGCTTCAGCATTCGTCGGAAATACTTAATACGGCGCAAAAGGGATTGAGCATGATGAAACAGAATATGGATAATTACCGCAGTTATCAGCGCCGCGGGCTGATTAACAAAGATCAGTTAATCAGCCAGACCGCGCTTTACTATCAGCAGCATAACGACCTGTTGGGATTGCGCAGTCAAAATGAGCAAAATGCGCTGCAAATCCTTGTACTGCAAAGCAACCTGCAAACTCAGTCGGTGGATTTTGATAATCAGCTCAATCAACTGGAAATGCAAAAAAACGCCTTAACAGGAGAATTAACCGATGCTGATGCCAGCAGCGATTTAATTGTCACCTCACCGGTTGATGGCTGGGTAGATACGCTCAGCGTATCGCCTGGTCAGATGGTCACCACCGGAGACAGCCTGCTCCAGATCATTCCCGGCGAAACGCGGCAGTATGAACTGGTGCTGTGGATACCTGATTCTGCGGTGCCTTATCTCTCTCCCGGCGAGGCCATCAATATCCGCTACGACGCTTTCCCCGCTGAAAAATTTGGTCAGTTCCCCGGCAAAATTTTATCCATTGCCCGCACACCTGCCTCGCAGCAGGAGATGGCGACTTACCCGGGCGCGCCGTTCAGAGCGGCGGAGAAACCCCAAACCTGGTACAAGCTGGTGGTGACGCCTGATGCGACCCACTTTTATTACAAAGGCCGTTGGATGGGATCGGAAAATGGTATGAAGGCGACCAGCACGCTGTTTCTTGAAGAGCGCAAACTTTATCAATGGATCCTCTCACCGCTCTACGATATCCGCAACAGCATCAGGGGCGTGGCGAGTGATAAATGATACTTTTGCATGGCTTCAAGCGCATATAACCTTTTCCCGTCCTCATCGGGTGCCGGTACAGCTTCAGACCGAAGCGGCTGAATGCGGTCTGGCCTGTGTGGCGATGGTGGCGGCGAGATACGGTAAACATATCGATCTGTTAACGCTGCGACAGAAAGCGGGCCTCTCATCTCGCGGTACGACGCTGGGCGCATTGATCACGCTTACCGAATCACTGGGCCTGGCTAACCGTGCGCTGTCGCTGGAGATGAAAGATCTTAACGACGTCAGAATACCCTGCATTCTGCACTGGAACTTCAACCATTTTGTGGTGCTGGTTAGCGCTGATAACGATCGTTATGTTATCCACGATCCCGCCGCCGGAAGACGGGTGATAAATTCACAGGTCATGAGTGAAAATTTTACCGGCGTGGCGCTTGAGCTATGGCCCACCGCTGGATTCGTTGCTGAAAAACGTCAATCCCGACTTAAATTATCCACGTTATTGCACAGTATCACCGGTTTAAAAAACGCGCTGCTGAAAATATTCTGCGTCTCGCTGATCATTGAATTCGTCAGCCTGCTGATGCCTGTGGGTACGCAGATGGTGATGGATAATGCCGTTCCGGCTGCGGATAAAAGTCTGCTGACGCTGATCTGCCTCAGCCTGATGATTTTGATTTTGCTGCAGGCCGGCGTCAGCGTTTTTCGCTCCTGGACCGCGATGGTGATGAGCACCTATATCGATATTCAGTGGAAAGAGGGCCTTTTCCGGCACATGCTGCGCCTGCCACTGCCATGGTTTGAAAAACGCAGAATGGGAGATATACAGTCACGTTTTGTCTCGCTGGATACCTTGCGAACCACCTTTACACAGAGTATTACCGGCGCGCTGGTAGATACCATCATCGCCGTCGGCGCCTTAATTTTACTGATCCTCTATGGTGGAGCGCTAACCTGGGTGGTGCTGGGATTTACGCTGCTGTTTGTGCTGCTGCGCGTGGCAACATATGGCCGTTATCGCCAGGCATCTGAAGAGCTGCTGATCAAAAACTCGCGCGTTGCGTCCTCATTTACTGAAACGCTCTACGCGGTGGCGACGATCAGGGCGCAGGGGCTGGCCGAGCAGCGTCGGCAAAACTGGCTGAGCATGGTCGCCGAAGCGACAAACGCCACGGTCAGTCTTACGCGTTTCGATATGTTGTTTCGCATTGTCAGCACCTTTATTGGCGCCTGTGACAGCGTCATTATCCTGTGGCTGGGCATTGCGGCGGTGATCGACCATACGCTGACGCTGGGCGCGTTTGTTGCGTTTAGTTCATTTCGCGCCATGTTTTCCGATAGGGTACTTTCATTGACCGGTCTGCTTCTGCAGATGAGGATGCTGTCATTGCATAATGAGCGCATCGCCGATATTGCGCTGACCACGCCGGAAGAGGAGAAGCCCGCTAAGTCGCTCTTTGAACCCGGTAAAGCGCTGGCGTTAGAGGTGAACACCATCGGCTTTTGCTACGACAATCACGCGCCGGCCATATTCAGCAAGTTGACGCTTCGTATTGAGGCCGGTGAAAGCGTCGCCATCGCTGGCCCTTCTGGCAGCGGAAAAACCACGTTAATGAAAGTGCTTTGCGGGCTTGCCGCCCCTGAAGAAGGGCAGATTCTGGTTGACGGACGCGATATACAGGCGATTGGCGTTAATAACTATCGCGCTGCTGTCGCCTGCATTTTGCAGGAAGATCGACTGCTGGCCGGTTCGCTCCGTGACAACATTACCGGTTTTAACCGCGAGGTTGACGAAGCGCGGATGGAGGCGTGTGCAAAACTCAGCCATATTCATGATGATATTATGGCGCTGCCAATGGGTTACGAAACGTTGACCGGGGAGCTGGGCGAAGGGTTATCGGGCGGTCAGCGGCAACGCATCTTTATCGCACGCGCGCTCTATCGTCGGCCGGGCATTCTCTTTATGGACGAGGCGACCAGCCATCTGGATGAAGACAACGAGGCGCTAATTAACGCCGCTATCCGTCAGCTGAATATCACCCGCGTGATCATTGCGCACCGTCCCTCAACTATCGCTTCTGCGGACCGCATTATTACGCTGAATAAACAGCCTTAACGCAGAGAGGCTTTCATCTAAAAAGGAAAGGTTAGTGAAAAAACTGATTATCGCCGTGCTGTTACTGCTCCCCGGTTGGGTGATGGCTAAAACCTCCGTCGTTGCCGACAACACGCTGTTTGCGGATGTAAAAACGGTAAAAATTACCTTTTCCGGGCTTATCACGCCGAATAAATCGGTGGCCTTGCAGTCGATTCTGGATGAAATCAGCCAGCGCTATGTTCATGCGGAAAATATCTATCTATATCTCAACAGCGAAGGCGGCAACATGGATGGCGCGCTGGCGATGTTCTACGCCATTCGGAGTACCAAACTGAAGATAGTTACGGTAAATCAGGCGGTTATCGCCTCTGCTGCGACTATACCTTATTGCGCTGGCCGCGAACGAGGAGTGATGAGAGAGGCCGGTTTTGTTATTCATCCGGCGCAGATGGAGCGGTTAGAAGAGACCAACGTCACCCCATCCAGGCTCAAAACTTCTCAGGACTATCTCAACGTTTACAACCGCATGTTCAGAAACATTTACCGTACCTGCACCGATCTTAACGATGAGGCACTTAAAAAACCGTTGGAAAGCGATGACACGCGCCTCTATTTGTCATCGGGCGACGCGTTACAGCACAAGCTTGCCACCCGGGTAGAAGAGACGATGGTCAGCGCGCCGGTTTCCTATTTTATTGCCGACGATTAACCCTGTACTGCTGCATTAACCGCGCATGCCGCGCCACCGGTTGCAACCCTGGCGCGGTAGCGGCAGTACAAAAGGTTATCTTATTTATTGCCGACGATTTACCCGGCAATGCAGAATACGGCGCCGAAAACGATCGGCAGGCCGCGCCGGGATGAAAAACTTTTCTCATTGACCCTGACCTCTACTATTTCAGCGCCGTCGCCTTAAAATCCCGAAATATCATCCGTTAAGCACATTTTGTTGTTAGCTTTGCCGGTGCGTTATTCCATTACGTAACTACTCATTCCAATTAGTAATTTCATAAGGTCCAGGGCGCAGTCGTATAGTCGCGTTAACTATTTGTTATTACGACAAGGCTGACGTGGACTATCTCCCAATCTTTGCTGATATCCGAAACAAACCGGTGCTGGTGGTTGGCGGCGGTGATATTGCCGCGCGCAAAATCACCCTGCTACGCCGCGCTGGCGCACGGGTGCAGATTGCAGCGCGGGCGCTGTGCGAGGAGCTGTTGGCCCTGGAGCAAACCGGTGAAGTCGAGTGGATTGCCACCGGGTATAAAAGTGAACAGCTCCACAGCGTGCTGCTGGTGATTGCCGCCACCGACGACGGCGAGCTGAACGCCCGCGTTTTCCACGATGCGCAGGATCGTCACCTGCTGGCCAACGTGGTTGACGATCAGCCCAGGTGCTCCTTTATTTTTCCTTCTATCGTCGATCGTTCGCCGCTGGTGGTGGCGATCTCTTCCAGCGGGACGGCGCCGGTGCTGGCGCGGTTGCTGCGTGAAAAACTGGAAGCGCTGCTGCCCGCCAGTCTGGGGCAGATGGCCGGGATTGCCGGGGCATGGCGTGACAAAGTGAAGCTGCGCTATCGCAAAATGTCAGATCGCCGCCGCTTCTGGGAAACCGCCTTCAGCGGCCTGTTCGCCAGCCAGGTGGCTTCCGGCGATCTGGAGGGGGCGAAACAGACGCTCGACAGGCAGTTAAACGATACGGAAGAAAATCAGGGTGAAATCATTCTGGTGGGCGCCGGTCCGGGCGATCCGGGCCTGCTGACGCTTCGCGGCCTTCAGGTGATGCAGCAGGCGGACGTGGTGCTTTACGACCATCTGGTCAGTGACGAGGTGCTGGATTTGGTACGTCGCGACGCCGACCGTATCTGCGTGGGCAAACGCGCCAGCGCGCACAGCGTTCCGCAGGAAGAGACCAATCGCCTGTTGGTTGAACTGGCGAAAAAGGGCAAGCGGGTGGTGCGTCTGAAGGGCGGCGATCCCTTTATTTTTGGTCGCGGCGGCGAAGAGCTTCAGGCCGCTGTAGAGGCGGGCATTCCTTTTCAGGTGGTGCCCGGCATCACGGCGGCGGCGGGCGCTACCGCCTACGCCGGCATTCCGCTGACGCATCGCGATCATGCGCAAAGCGCACTGTTTATTACCGGTCACTGTCGTGCCGATGGCGACGGGATGGACTGGCCGTCGCTGGCCCGCGCGCGGCAGACGCTGGTGGTCTATATGGGCACGGTGAAAGCGGCGGAGATTGCCGCACAGCTTATCCGTCATGGCCGCGACGCGGCGACGCCGGTGGCGGTGATTGGGTGCGGAACACGCCCGGACCAGCAGGTGCTGACCGGCACGCTGGCAAAACTCGAAGAACTCGCGCAGCGCGCGCCAACGCCCGCGCTTCTGGTGATTGGCGAAGTGGTCAATCTGCATCAGCAACTGGCGTGGTTTCAACATGCTGCACGGCGGCACTCCGCCGTGGTGAATTTGGCTTGAGGAAAGATAATGGATCAACAACGACTCACCCACCTGCGTCAACTGGAAGCGGAAAGTATCCATATCATCCGCGAAGTGGCGGCGGAATTCGGCAATCCGGTAATGATGTACTCTATCGGTAAAGACTCCTCCGTGATGCTGCATCTGGCGCGCAAAGCCTTCTATCCGGGCACGCTGCCGTTTCCGCTCTTGCACGTTGATACCGGCTGGAAATTTCGCGAAATGTACGACTTCCGCGATCGCACGGTAAAAGCAATCGGCGCCGAGCTGCTGGTGCACCGTAACCCGGAAGGCGTGGCGATGGGCATCAACCCGTTTGTACACGGCAGCGCCAAACACACCGATATCATGAAAACCGAAGGCCTGAAGCAGGCGCTGAACAAATACGGCTTTGATGCCGCGTTCGGCGGCGCGCGCCGGGACGAAGAAAAGTCCCGCGCCAAGGAACGTATTTACTCGTTCCGCGATCGCTTCCACCGCTGGGACCCAAAAAACCAGCGCCCGGAGCTGTGGCACAACTACAACGGCCAGATCAACAAAGGCGAAAGCATTCGCGTCTTTCCGCTCTCCAACTGGACAGAGTTGGATATCTGGCAATACATTTTCCTGGAAAACATTGAGATCGTGCCGCTCTATCTGGCCGCTGAACGGCCGGTGCTGGAGCGCGACGGCATGCTGATGATGATTGATGACGATCGTATCAATCTCCAGCCCGGCGAGGTGATTGAGCAGCGTAAGGTGCGGTTCCGCACGCTGGGCTGCTGGCCGCTGACCGGCGCGGTGGATTCGGAAGCGCAGACGCTGCCGGAAATCATCGAAGAGATGCTGGTATCGACCACCAGCGAGCGTCAGGGTCGGGTTATCGACCGCGATCAGTCAGGCTCGATGGAGCTGAAGAAACGCCAGGGTTATTTCTGAGGAGCCGTTATGAATAACGCAATTGCACAACAAATTGCCGACCAGGGCGGCGTGGAAGCCTGGCTGCATGCCCAACAGCACAAAAGCCTGCTGCGCTTTCTTACCTGCGGCAGCGTCGATGACGGGAAAAGTACGCTGATTGGCCGTTTGCTGCACGATACCCGTCAGATCTATGAAGATCAGCTCTCCTCGCTGCATAACGACAGTAAACGTCACGGCACGCAGGGCGACAAGCTGGATCTGGCGCTACTTGTGGATGGTCTCCAGGCGGAGCGCGAGCAGGGCATCACCATTGACGTGGCCTACCGCTACTTCTCCACCGAAAAACGTAAATTTATTATTGCCGATACGCCAGGGCATGAGCAGTACACCCGCAACATGGCGACCGGCGCCTCGACCTGCGATCTGGCGATCCTGCTGATTGACGCGCGTAAAGGCGTGCTCGATCAGACCCG
>NZ_JNVB01000111.1 GCF_000770305.1 Erwinia oleae | reverse complement strand
CGTGACAAGTGGTCGAGTCTTTACGGCGGCCCTGTTGCGCGCCCCGCAGTCCGCGTCTAGCACGCTGGTACTCTGTGCCCATCACTTGTGCGTGGATATGCACTCCTGGTATTTGATCCTCAGCGCGCTTGACGCCGTCAACACTGTCAACGGCACCAGCAACAGTGGCCTGCATTGCTGGAACGACTATTTGGCGAGCAAAACGGTAGATCCCGCCACACAAGAGAACTGGCGCACGGTATGCCAAACGCTACCGCCGCATTTCCCACCCGTGTCACTGCCGGATGACACATTGCCTCGTACGCGCGCCTGGCGTGAAGACTTTCGCCATCCCTGCGTCGGGAGGTTGTTTGAATCCTGTGGGGATACTGCCTACAGCGCCGAAACCTATGTGCTGGCGGCGTTGGCGCTGGTGCTGCGTTACTACAGCGATGAGCCTTGGTGCCGTATCGAGATGGAAGGAATGGGGCGCGGCGGCTGGCCCGATGAGCCTGACGTTGCGGATACGGTCGGGTGGTTTACTCTGTTTTATCCTTGGGCGATCCCTCTGCATGGCGATATGGCGACACTGTTATCTGCGATCGCTGCCGATTTGGCAAAACGCATGCATGGTGGGGGAGATTATGGTCTGCTGCAAATGCGCCATGCACCGGAAGGCTCTCTTGCGCAAGGGATCCGAATGAACTACATCGGCGTGCAGGCGCAACCTCCGCTCCGCCATTTTCATATTGATCACTTACATAGTGATATCTATACCGCGCCTGAAAACACGCTCGGCTGCGTGCTGGAGTTTAATATTGCACGCTCGGCAGCTGATGGTCTCTCCTTCCACTGCCGTTTCGATCCCACGCGCATTGCGCTGAATGATGTGCAACTCCTGCTAACGCGCTACAAGAACAGCCTCACCGCTCTGGATGCCTGGCTGTGCCAACACAGCGCCACGCTGACGGGCGCGCCGACTTTGTGGACGCTATGAACACGTGCCAACCCTTAAGGAACACAACAATGGCAAAGGATGAATTTACCTGTGGCTCATTGGACATTGCGATTATTGGCATGAGCGGGCGTTTTTCCGATGCGAAATCGGTGCCCGAGTGGTGGGATAAGCTGCTGGCGGGTGAGGAACTCACTCAGCCGACATGCACTGAAGACGATAATGGGAACCCTTGGATTAGGCTGCGCAATATGATCACCGATCCCTATGACTTCGATGCCGCATTTTTCAATATTCCACCCGGCGAAGCCCTGTTGATGGATCCGCAGCAACGGGTATTTCTTGAATGCTGCTACAACGCTCTTGAGCATGCGGGCTATATTCCCACGCAGCTTAAGCGAGTCGGCGTCTATGGGGCGACCTACACCAATAACTATTTTATCGATCGCGTCTATCCATACCTGAAGAAGAGCGGCGATCACCGTTATTTTCAGGCGCAGATTGGTAACGAGAAGGACTACTTGTGCGCCCAGGTTGCCTACAAGTTGGGGTTTACCGGACCCGCTGTGAATGTACAGACTGCCTGTTCCAGCTCGTTGGTGGCAGCATATCTGGCATGCGAGGGATTATTGGCTTTTCAAGCCGATGTCGCGCTGGCGGGTGGGGCCACTCTGGGCTTTTTACAGGCGCACGGCTACAGCCCGCAAGGTGATAAGCTGGTATCGCAAGACGGCCACTGCGCCCCGTTTAGCGCTGACGCGACCGGCACGGTATACAGCAGCGGTGCGGGCGTGGTGGTGCTAAAACGCCTTGAGGATGCACTACGCGACCGAGACAGGGTGTATGCGGTGATTAAGGGAGGCGCGGTGAATAACGACGGCGGACGTCGGCTGGGGTTTGTCGCCCCCAGCGTAGAAGGACAGGTGGAAGTGATCAATACGGCGCTTGCCGCCGCAGAAGTCGTACCGACCGATATCGCACTGATCGAAACGCACGGTACCGGCACCCCGTTGGGTGATGAGATTGAGTTGGAGGCGCTGCACCGGGTTTTCGCACCGGCATGTGCGCCGCACAGCATTCAACTGGGTGCGGTAAAAGCCAACTTGGGGCATCTGGGGGTCGCTTCCGGTATCGTCAGCTTAATGAAAACCGCACTGACGCTGTATACCGGCGTAGTTCCCCCGCAGATCAACCTGGTACATAAACATAAAAGACTGTTGCAGCCAACCTCGCCATTTTATCTCAGTGATGTAGTGACTTTTGTCCCGCAAACGAAAAGGATCCATGCCGCCGTCAGTTCATTTGGGCTGGGGGGGACCAATGCACAGTTGGTTCTGCAAAACTGGTGCGAGACGCCTGCGCAAGCGGTGCAAGGTGATGAGCGCCGCCTGTTTTGCTTTAGTGCCAAAACGGCATTAGCACTCAAACAACAGTTGGATGCCCATTATCACGCGCTGGCGACCTATGCGGAAGCAGTTAAAGATCGTATCGCCTACACTCTCGCGCAGCGTCGGGCGCATTTCCCGTATCGCTGTGCGCTGGCGGCGCACAGTGTGGCGGCGTTGCGCACAAGTTTGGCGGAACGGCGGGATGCCGACATGCCTTTTACCCCCATCAGTGCGGAAAATACCTTGGTGTTCCTCTATCCGGACCGGGACGATAAGCTGGAGAGTGCCATGGCGCACCTGCTGGCTTGTCAACCTGACTTGTGCCAGCGGTACCAGCGCCTATCTCAGGACGTTGCGCAAATCTGCGTGCCAGCAGATTGGACGCCAGCGTTGCGCCAGTTTATCCAGCAGGTGAGTCTCAGCGAATGGCTGATCGGACAAAGTATCTCGCCTGCGCAGCACATCGGCTACCAGACGGGCGCTGCGGCGGCGCAGTATGTTGCGCGCATCCTCTCACTGGATAACGCCGTTCAGCAGGTGATCACGGCTGAAACGACACCGGAGCAGGCGCTGGCCGACAACAGTGAACTGCGCGAAACATTGGCCAATCTGGCGCTGACGGCGGGAACGTTGATTCTGGAAGTCGGTCGTGCGGGGACGTTTTCCGCGTTGTATCACCAGCATGCGCAGTGGGTTGGGCAAACGGTGTTTTCCCCCGTACTGAATACGGATACGCCTGAGGACATCTTGCCGCTGTTGGCGACGCTGTGGCAACGAGGAGTGACGGTTCGCTTACCGGAAATGCCTACCGTGCAGACCATAGGCTTACCCGGTTATTCGTTTGACCGCGTCCGGTATGAAATTCAGGCCAGCGAAGCGGAAGAGAACGCTATGCTGCCGGTGAGTTATTTGTCGGTCAGCGACTTTGCGGAGAAAACCTGGCGTTCGTTGTTATGCATCGATCATTATGACGAACAAGCGGTCATTTTCGAATACGGAGCGACCTCGATGCACATTATCTCTTTCGTCGACAGCTGTAACCACATTTATAAAATCGGACTGACCGCCGCCGATATTTACGCCAGACCCGCTATTCGTGAGCACAGTGAATATATCTCCGAATGTGTTGATGGTGTTTTATAAGACGTTCACAGGATGACAACGATGGAACACATTACCCGTAAAGCGTTATATCATCTCGCGTGCTGCGCGCTTGTGTTTATTTCCGCTGTGGGCGCTCGGGCGCAAGAACATGATCCTGCTGGTGCGCAAGATGAGCGCCTGTCGGCATTAATTAACCAACGGATGCAGGAGGCTAAGGTTCCTGCCCTTTCCGTGAGCGTGACCATTGCAGGGGCACGTCAGCGATTTGTCTACGGTGTTGCTGATGTGGCTGGCCAGACAGCGAATACGCTCGACAAGGTTTATGAGTTGGGATCGATGAGTAAGGCGTTTACCGGGCTGGTTGTGCAAATGCTGATGCAGGAAGGCAAACTCCGGCAGGGGGATGATATCATTACCTATCTGCCGGAGATGCGCTTGAATTATCAGGGAAAACCTATCTCCCTGACCGTGGCTGATTTCCTTTATCATACTTCAGGGTTGCCCTTTTCGACACTGGCCCGGCTGGAAACCCCTATGCCGGGGATCGCTGTGGCGCAGCAACTGCGCGACGAGAATCTGCTGTTTGCGCCAGGTACGCAGTTTAACTATGCCTCTGCCAACTATGATGTGTTAGGCGCGGTGATTGAAAATGTGACGGGAAAAACCTTTGCAGAGGTCATTGCGGAACGTCTCACGCAGCCGCTGGGCATGTCGGCGACTGTGGCGGTGAAGGGCGGTGAGACGATTGCCAACAAGGCGAGCGGCTATAAGCTGGGATTCGGCAAACCCGTCCGCTTTCCTGCCCCTCTGGCCCGGAACCATGTTCCTGCCGCCTATATTCATAGCACGCTGCCGGATATGGAAATATGGATAGACGCTTGGTTGCACAGAAAGGCTGTGCCGACAACGCTGCGTGAGGCGATGGATAACAGTTGGCGTGGTAATAGCGATGTCCCTCTTGCCGCAGACAATCGTATCCTCTATGCCAGCGGTTGGTTTATCGACCAGAATCAAGGTCCTTACATCAGTCACGGGGGGCAGAATCCGAACTTTTCTTCTTGTATTGCGTTGCGACCGGAACAGCAGATTGGCATTGTTGCGCTGGCAAATATGAATTCGAACCTGATACTGCAGCTCTGCGCGGATATTGATAATTATCTGCGCATTAACAAGTACGCTGACGGCACTGGTGATGCGATTGCTGCTAGCGATACCCTTTTTACCTACCTCGCGTCGTTGCTGTGTTTCCTGGTGGCGGTGGTGGTGGCGCGCGGGGTTTTCCGTGTTTATCGCGCAACGGCCCGTGGCGCTGGAAAACCGCAGCGACTACGTTTACGCGTACGCGACTATGTCATCGCCTTGGCGGTTCCTGTGCTCGTGGCCGCCGTGCTCTATGCCGCACCGGGTATACTTTCTCCAGGGCTCGACTGGCGTTTTATCCTATTATGGGGACCATCGAGCGTGTTGGCGATGCCGATCGGGATTATCCTGTTGGCTTTCGTTTTGACATTAGATCATCAAATTAAAAGAATTCTATTACGCAGCAAGGAGTGGGGGGATGAGTAATATCAGTTTGTATTGTTTGCCATATTCAGGCGGATCCGCCGCCATGTACTATAAATGGCGTAGCGTGCTATCGGACAATATTACCTTGCGGCCTTTAGAACCTGCGGGGAGGGGGGCGAGAATACGCCAGCCGCTGTGCCTTACGATGGCGGATGCCGTCGCTGACCTCTATCAACAATTTGTGAAACACCATACAGGTGGAGACTACGCCATTTTTGGACATAGTCTCGGAGGGATCATGGCCTTCGAACTGGTGCATTATATTCTCGAGCATGGGCATGACATGCCACGCGCGCTGTTTTTTTCCGGCTGTCGCCCGCCCGATCGGGTCTCTCAGGATACAGATACAATACTGCATACCATGCCCGATCAGGCGTTTATGGAAGAGATCGTCAAGCTCGGTGGAACTCCGGTTGATGTCTTTCGTAATAAAGAGTTAATGGCGATTTTCACACCTATCATTAAAAGCGATTATCGGCTCTATGAACAGTATGTATTTCAGACCAAAGTGCGTACGTTAACCTGCCCGTTCGTGCTATTTCATGGCGATGCTGACAGCCTGATTATGCAGGATGAATTACTTGCGTGGAAAAAATTCACCACACAAAAGACACGGACCATTATATTTCCCGCTGCCGATCATTTTTTTGTCGATAAGCATTTTGAACAGGTAGTAGGTTATGTGAACCAGACGGTTGAATCACTCGAAATAGCAGGGTAGAAAGAGTTGTGTAACTATATAGGGAGTAATGTATATGGCTGTGCCAGAATCAAAAGATGAGTTAATTAAAGCTATCAATAGTAATTTTTCTTTATTAAATAAGAAGCTAGAGTCTATTACGCCCCAACTCGCCTTTGAACCTCTGTTGGAAGGGCACACTAAGGGGACTACGATCAGCGTGGCGAATCTGGTTTCCTATCTGATTGGCTGGGGAGAGCTGGTGCTGCACTGGCATAACCAGGAGGCAAAAGGAAAAACTATTATTTTTCCTGCGGATGGGTATAAATGGAATGAATTGGGGCGTTTAGCACAGAAATTCTACCGTGACTATGAGGATATTACGGAGTATGAAGTTTTATTGGCACGGTTAAAGGAAAACAAGCAGCAACTCGTGGCTTTGATTGAGCGATTCAGTAACGACGAGCTTTATGGTAAACCTTGGTATAATAAATGGACCCGAGGGCGGATGATTCAATTTAATACAGCTTCGCCTTATAAAAATGCTTCTGGAAGAATAAATAAACTAAAAAAACACATTATTGCATAATGTAAAGTAGAGAGGGTGTGTCCATAGCTCTGTATGATTGCTATCGAATTAAAGGTGATCGTTCAGATGATTACTGATCTCGGTAATAAAACGACGCATAATTAGTCATTAGTTCTGGGTTGGCTATTTTTTGATCAGCAGAGGCGCAGGTAGGATTATTTTTCCTTTTTAACATGCTTGTTCCTTTAAGTTTTTTACGAGGTCAGACCCGGCGGAAGTCATGATGCTGTTACGACTAAATAGCTATATGGACACCTCTCCGATGCAAGTAACGGCAGATCTTTTTCTGACAAAGTAGCCACACACATATATCCGGCTTCGTGAGCTCTGATGAACATCCGCACTCTCTGTCCTCATTAGTGCCACGGCTTACTACAGCCCAGCTATCTGTCGGGTTTACAGAGATTCGGTTCTACTTGTCAATACATTAACTCTTTGGACTTTTTAAAATCAGTAAGTTACGTGGTTATATACTCTGTTTTCTGATTTACTAGCGCCTAGGCTATACGCGCATTTTTGTTGGCCAACGCTACTACAGCCTTATTTACGCCGCTTCGGGCAATGATACCTTTCAGCCTTCGCTGAAGACTTCCACACCGCTCTTTACTTTGTGTATCCGGTAATTATCCAGAATTAATGTGGTGGTTTCCGCTTCGCTGTAACGGGCTTTAAGCCCCTCTAACAGGCTGATAAAAAGAATGATTTCTTACTGGTGCCACTGACATAACTGACTTCACCTGTTTTGCTGTTCAGGACTCCCGCAAGGTAATGTTTTTCATTGATTCCGGGTGTAATAACGCGTTTTTGCTGCCTATGTAATTACCAGTCAGCGCCATTTTTAGGATTGAGGTCGATATCTAGTTCATCCTCGTATAACACCGGATGTTTATCACTGCATTCACTCAGTACTTTATTAATGGCTGCCATTTTTTCCTCTTTCGCCAACTCGGGAATACGCAGCGTGGGAGCTGCCCTGAGCCACACGAAACTGGCAGAAGACAGCCATCGTCGGACAACGCCGTGGTGAAGAGTCAGTCCTGTTATTTCATTGATTTTTAAAGTTAAAATATCACTGCACCAGCGTGAGCGTTGATAACCAAAATCACCGGGTGAAAACTGAATCAACTTCCGCAGCAGTGTAAAGATAAGTACAGTGGGCCAACGAAGAGGCCGCCCAGATGGCAGTGTGAGTTCAACGGGTCGATGCAACGCTATCCTTAATCAAGGGGGGGACGTTGCAATGAAACGAAGAACGCGCATTTACTACACGCCCGAACAGAAAGCGATTATCTGGGACAGATATAAGCAAGGTGATTCTCTGCATGATATCGCCAGAATGTTCGACAGATACCACTCTTCTATAATGCCCACTATTCACCAGACTGGTGGATACCGTCCCCCTGTCCGAAAGCGACACCGGTTAGCGCTTTCGCTGGATGAAAGAGAAGAGATATCCAGAGGGCTTGTAGCAAAACGCAGCATCAGGGACATCGCTGCCAAATTATCAAGAGCTCCCTCAACGATTAGCCGCGAGATCAAGAGGAACGGAGGTGCAAAACAATATCGTGCAGCAAAAGCGGATGCTACTGCACGGGAAAGTGCCCTGAGACCAAAACCCTGCAAACTAATTGAAAGCCCCACATTGTGTAAAATCATTGCAGAGAAGATGCATCAGGACTGGTCGCCGGAACAAATCGCCGGTTGGCTAAAACGCTGTTATCCGGATAATCAGGAAATGCATGTGTCACACGAAACAATTTATAAAACGCTTTTTGTACAAACCCGGGGAGCATTAAAAAAAGAGCTGCAGCAATGCCTCAGAAGCGGAAGAGCAGTGCGTAGATCCAGAACGTCATCGCTTAAAGGGAAGGGATTAGGGTCAATTCCGAACACGATACCTATCAGCGAAAGGCCACCTGAGGCCGCTGACAGAGCCATTCCAGGTCATTGGGAAGGTGACTTGATTCAGGGCTCGAAAAACTCCTATATCATCATCCTCGTAGAACGTCATTCCCGTTTTGTTATGCTGGCGAAGATCAGAGACAACAAGACCATAACGGTTATATCTGCACTCATCAGACAAGCCCGGGAATTACCTGCTGAGCTTTATAAAACATTAACTTGGGATCGTGGCGCTGAAATGACCAGCCACACACGATTTACTGTAGCGACAGACATTCAGATTTATTTCTGTGACCCTCAATCTCCCTGGCAACGTGGCTCAA
>NZ_JNVB01000110.1 GCF_000770305.1 Erwinia oleae | reverse complement strand
ACTACGCGCTGACGCCGGATATGGCCATCGTTGACGCTAATCTGGTGATGAATATGCCGAAATCGCTGTGTGCGTTCGGTGGTCTGGATGCGGTGACGCACGCGCTGGAAGCGTACGTTTCAGTTCTGGCAAATGAATACTCTGATGGACAGGCACTTCAGGCGCTGAAGCTGCTCCAGGAAAACCTGGCGGCAAGCTACAACGAAGGCGCGAAAAACCCGGTAGCGCGTGAACGCGTTCATAACGCCGCCACTATCGCCGGTATCGCTTTCGCCAATGCCTTCCTCGGCGTATGTCACTCAATGGCGCACAAGCTC
Source organism: Erwinia oleae (assembly GCF_000770305.1). Classification (GTDB taxonomy): domain Bacteria; phylum Pseudomonadota; class Gammaproteobacteria; order Enterobacterales; family Enterobacteriaceae; genus Erwinia; species Erwinia oleae. The sequence goes on along the minus strand of NZ_JNVB01000110.1, from coordinate 7,383 downwards.
GGTTCGGAATTCCACATTCCGCACGGTCTGGCTAATGCCCTGCTTATCAGCAACGTTATTCGCTATAACGCTAATGATAATCCAACCAAGCAGACGGCTTTCAGTCAGTACGACCGTCCACAGGCGCGTCGTCGCTACGCCGAAGTGGCTGACCATCTGAAGCTGAGCGCCCCTGGCGATCGCACCGCGCAGAAAATCGAGAAACTGCTGGTGTGGCTGGAAGATCTGAAAGCGCAGTTGGGCATTCCTAAATCAATCCGCGAAGCGGGCGTGCAGGAAGCGGACTTCCTGGCGAAAGTTGATAAGCTGGCTGATGATGCCTTCGACGACCAGTGTACCGGTGCTAACCCACGCTATCCGTTGATTGCAGAGCTGAAACAAATCATGATGGATACCTTCTACGGCCGTGAGTACAGCGAGCCATTTGGCAGCGTATCCGAAGCGATTGTTAAGCAGCCAATTGACAACGTTAAAGAACAAATGCCTAAAAAAGTGAAAAAGGCATAACTCATTAAAAAACCGCCGAAAGGCGGTTTTTTTTTTACACCAGGCAACGGCCCTTCATCACCTCAGGCCATGCTCGCCGTGTATCGCACGCATGCATCCCTGCTCAATCGCCGCTTTATAATGCTTGCGGCAGACCGACACGTAGCGCTCATTACCGCCGATGACGACCTGCTCCCCTTCTTTATACGGCTTGCCCTCATGATCGAGGCGCAGCACCATTCCCGCTTTACGACCACAGTGGCAGACGGTTTTCAGTTCAATTAGTTTGTCGGCCCACGCCAGCAGATACTGGCTACCGGTAAAAAGCTCGCCGCGAAAATCCGTACGCAGGCCATAACACAAAACAGGGATATCCAGATTATCCACCACGTCAGACAATGCTTTGACCTGATCGCGAGTCAGAAACTGGCTTTCGTCGATTAAGACACAGTGCACCGGCTCGACCCGCTGCCCGGCTTCAATGTCACCAAAGAGATCCGTCGCGTTGTTATACAGTTTTGCCGGTGATGACAGCCCGATACGCGAGCTGACTTTGCCGGTACCAAAGCGGTTGTCGATTTCTGCCGTATAAACCAGCGTTCGCATCCCACGCTCCTGATAGTTATATGAGGACTGTAGGAGCGCCGTTGATTTACCTGCATTCATCGCAGAATAGTAAAAATATAGCTGAGCCATTTTGTTCGACTCCAGATAGGCAGTTCAAAAAATTTCGCCCGGCAGTGTATCATATACCCCTTGATTCTGCGTGACATTAATAGTTGCTTTACGACGTTCCCGCCAGCTATACGAAAGAGTAATAAATAAATTATTAATAATTCAGATTGTAAATTTCACAAAAAAAACGGCAACGTCGAGGGCTAATGGAAAAGATGAAAATCACATTTATTCAGCAATATAAGACTATTTTCCCTGATATTTTCCTGACATTATCTGCCGACTCGGCATGCTGACTGAAAATTTATAAATCGTAAAACGCGCTAATGGATAGGGTATTAACGTTGCGTTAAGGCGGCATTTCCAGCGCGTTGACTATTCCCAAATAATTAAAATTACATCAAAATATTAGCAAGAAATGCATTTACCTTTTAAGCCAGCGCTGACATTTAACGATAGAAATTTGCTATTGCAGAACCTTTTTTCCCGCCTTATTATTATTGAGCTAAAACATACCCACATATTTTATAAATTTGAGATTTTTGACAATGAGCGAATCGCTAAAAATATTGAACAATATTCGTACTCTGCGCGCACAGGCGCGTGAATGTACGCTGGAAACTCTGGAAGAGATGCTGGAAAAACTTGAAGTTGTGGTTAATGAGCGTCGTGAAGAAGAAAACCATGCGCAGGCTGAAAACGAAGAGCGAGCCCGTAAACTTCAACAGTATCGTGAAATGCTGATTGCCGACGACATCGATCCAAATGAATTACTGGCCGTACTGGGTACCTCTAAAACTTCCGGTAAGTCCAAACGTGCCGCTCGTCCGGCGAAATATAAATTTGTTGATGAGAACGGCCAGGCCAAAACATGGACCGGCCAGGGACGTACCCCGGCAGTAATCAAAAAAGCAATTGATGAAGAAGGCAAAACGCTGGACGATTTCCTGCTGTAACGTCTTTTATTAAAACCCTACTCTTTCTCGTGATAAAAAAAGGAAGCTGACGCTTCCTTTTTTAATAGTCGGTTTACACCTGGTAGAACGTTTTGTACCAGCCGACAAAGCGTGATATTCCCTCTTCCACGCTGGTCTGCGGCTTAAAGCCAATGGCCTGATAAAGCGCTTGCGTATCGGCGCTGGTTTCCAGCACATCTCCGGGCTGCATCGGCAGCATATTTTTTACTGCTTCACTGCCCAGGGCTTTTTCCAACGCCTCGATATAGGCCATCAACGTCACCGGCTGGCTGTTGCCAATATTATAAACACGATACGGCGCAGAGCTGGTCGCCGGACTGCCGTTTTCAACCGTCCACTGCGCATCAGCCTGCGGAATAACATCCTGAAGACGGAAAATCGCTTCGGCAATGTCATCAATATAGGTAAAGTCGCGCCGCATCTGACCGTTGTTATAAACGTCAATGGCTTCGCCGGCAACGATGGCTTTGGTGAATTTGAATAAGGCCATATCCGGGCGCCCCCACGGGCCGTAAACCGTGAAAAAGCGTAATCCGGTAGTCGGTATGCCATAAAGGTGCGAATAGGTATGAGACATCAGCTCATTCGCTTTTTTTGTCGCCGCATAGAGCGAAACCGGATGATCGACCGAATCATCGGTGGAAAATGGCATTTTGCGGTTGAGCCCATAAACGGAGCTTGATGAAGCGTAAAGCAGATGGCCAATATTATTGTGACGACAGCCTTCAAGAATATTCAGGTGACCAATCAGATTCGCGTCGGCATAGGCGAGAGGATTGTCCAGCGAATAACGCACGCCGGCCTGTGCGCCCAAATGAATAACGCGTTCAAAACTCTGACTGGCAAAAAGTGCCGCAATGCCTTCGCGGTCGGCTAAATCGAGTTTTATAAAGGTGAAATCGGGAGAGGCGATCTGTGCCAGGCGGGCCAGCTTCAGATTGACATCGTAATAATCGTTCAGGTTGTCGATTCCGACAACCTGGTGACCGGCCGACAGCAGACGGTTTGTAACGTGAAAGCCGATAAATCCTGCTGCGCCGGTAACCAGATATTTCATACTGCCCTCATTAATTATGCAATTTGGATAGAAGCTCCGCGGCCGATTGCATAATAAACAAAACCGCGTTTACTGACTCTCTCTGGATCATACAGGTTACGACCATCAAAAATCACGGCTTCTTTCAGAGCATTTTTAATAACGTCAAAATCCGGGGCGCGGAAATTTTGCCATTCGGTACAAATGACCAGACCGTCAGCGCCCTGAAGGGCTGCTTCTTTGGTGCCCATCAGCTTCAGATCGTCACGGTGACCGTAGATACGCTGCGCTTCATCCATTGCTTCCGGATCGAAAGCCTGCACCGTCGCGCCTGCTTCCCACAGCGTTTCCATCAGCACGCGGCTGGAGGCTTCGCGCATATCGTCCGTGTTCGGTTTGAATGACAGGCCCCACAGTGCAAAGGTCTTGCCCTGAAGATTGTCGCCGAAGTGACGCTTAATAAAGGTTGGCAGCTTGGTTTTCTGCGAATCGTTAACGTCTTCCACCGCCTGAAGCAGACGCGGTTTGTAACCAATCTGCTCTGCGGTGCGGATCAGCGCCTGCACGTCTTTCGGGAAGCAGGAACCGCCGTAGCCGCAGCCAGGATAGATAAACGAGTAGCCGATGCGTGAATCAGACCCAATACCCTGACGAACTTTCTCAACGTCTGCGCCCAGACGCTCCGCAAGGTTAGAAATCTCGTTCATAAAGCTGATTTTTGTCGCCAGCATGCAGTTTGCCGCGTACTTGGTCAGCTCTGCGCTACGAATATCCATCAGGATCATACGGTCGTGGTTGCGGTTGAACGGCTCATAAAGCTCGCGCAGAAGCTCAACAACCTCGTCATTATCGGTACCGACAACGATACGTTCAGGACGCATGCAGTCGCTTACCGCCGCGCCCTCTTTGAGGAATTCAGGGTTAGAGACCACGTCAAACGCAATCTCAGCGTTTCTTCCCTTCAGCGTCTCTTCCATCACGCCGCGAACCTTGTCAGCAGTGCCGACAGGAACGGTTGATTTATCGATCACAACCTTATGATCGTTCATGTGCTGTGCAATAGTACGGGCTACGGCAGTAACATATTTCAGATCTGCGGAACCGTCTTCATCGGGCGGCGTACCAACCGCGATAAACTGCATGATACCGTGGTTAACGCCCTCTTTAGCGTCAGTGGAAAACTTGAGACGACCCGCCTCATAGTTTTGCTTAACCAGCGGCGTCAGGCCCGGTTCAAAAATTGGAATGATCCCTTTCTTCAGATTGTCGACTTTGTTTTCGTCAACATCGATGCAAAGAACGTCATGTCCGACTTCAGCTAAAACCGCAGCCTGAACCAGACCGACATAGCCGATACCAAATACGGTGACTTTCATTGAATTGTCCCGGTTAAAATTAAACTTACTTTTTATTACCAACGGTGCTTTCGAGCCACTCTTTAAAGTCGCTGCCCAGCGAATTATGGCGCACGCCATACTCTACAAACGCCTGCATATAGCCGAGCTTGTTACCACAGTCATGGCTGATGCCTTTAAGATGGTAAGCTTCTACAGTCTCTTTATCCATCAGCATAGCGATCGAGTCGGTCAGCTGAATTTCGTCACCCGCGCCTGGAGGTGTCTTCGCCAGCAGAGGCCAGATGTCAGCAGAGAGCACATAACGGCCCACTACTGCCAGATTTGACGGCGCTTTATCTGCTTTAGGTTTTTCCACCACACCGACCATTGGTGCGCTTTCGCCTGGGTTAAGCTGTGCGCCCTGGCAATCCACCACGCCGTAAGCGGTCACGTCAGCGACGGGCTCAACCATGATCTGGCTGTTGCCGGTTTCTTCAAAGCGACGGATCATGTCAGCCAGGTTTTCTTTCGCCAGGTTGGATTCGTATTCGTCGATGATAACGTCTGGAAGGATAACAGCGACAGGTTCGTCACCGATAACCGGATGCGCACACATCACCGCGTGGCCAAGCCCTTTTGCCAGCCCCTGACGCACCTGCATGATGGTGACGTGCGGTGGGCAAATAGACTGAATTTCTTCCAGCAGCTGACGCTTGACGCGCTTTTCCAACATGGCTTCGAGTTCGAAACTGGTATCGAAATGGTTTTCGATAGAGTTTTTTGAAGAATGCGTAACCAGTACGATCTCATTAATGCCTGCGGCAATACACTCGTTTACGACATACTGAATTAGCGGCTTATCAACCAGCGGCAACATTTCTTTAGGAATAGCTTTAGTTGCTGGCAGCATACGCGTTCCCAGTCCTGCAACGGGGATTACCGCTTTTTTTACTTTGGACTTATAGGCAGACATCAAAGTACCTCTCTGTTAGGCCGTTCAAGTTATTACTTGATATGTCGAGTTTAAAAAACGAAGTGAGTATACCAGTGGAACCCTGACGGATTTATCCTGGTTGAATCATTTCAGCATAATTTAAGATTATTACCCAAGTATAAAGCCAATCTCTGGACCTGCCCGGCTTCGCGGACATGAATATCCGCGGCCGGTTTAATCGGTCGACAACATCAGGCGCAGCCTGCCGCCGGCGCCCCATACCTGACACTGCCAGTCACTACAGCGCTGGCTTATTTGATTCAAATGTGTACTGCCCATCGTACCAAGCGGGACACCATTACTGAGCTGTATTTGATGGGCATTTACGTTCAGGGTGGCATTTAATCCCGCAGAAACAAGAATAAGGTTTTTCAATCCCTGATGATAATAGCCGACCAATAAAGGAAACTGCCCTTTCAGATTGGCCTGGCGTAAAAGCAGATTAACCTGTTTTAACAGGCCATTTAATTCTGGTAACCGCTGAGACTGGCCGGACAATTGATCCTGAAGCAGGCCGTTAAATAATGCGCGCAATAATAAAGCAGCGAGTACGCCATTATCTCCGGCGCGCGTCACATCAAGACAGTAGAACGCCAAATCTTTCTCAGAAAGGGCCGCCACATCCAACACCAGACCCGGCTGTTCGGCCATCGTGAGCTGACGATAATTTATACGGCAGTGTGCGATCGTCTGTTGCACCGGCGGCTGTAGCTGTTTAAGCAATTTGGCCGCCGCCTGAGGATCCTGGGCCAGCGCGTCCCAGTCCTGAAAAAGCTGTTCATCCTCTTCGACTTTCGAGGAGAACATTGAAGGGTACAGGCACTCAAACACCGCTTCACGCAGACGGCCTAAATCTTTTAGCGGCTTGAGCAACACATCCTGCACGCCGAGCCGAAGGACGCTGGCGATATCGGCCATGTTCTCCGTTGCTGAAACGATAAGAATCGGGATGTCATTGCCGCTGCTGCGAAGATTCTCAACCAGTTGAAGGCCATCCATGCGCGGCATCGCCAGATCGCAGATCATCAGGTCGGGCACAGTGGCGCCGATTTTTTCCAGCGCATCAAGTCCGTCATCAGCGACGACAACGGTTGCCCCCAGCGCATCAAGAAAGTTGTTCAGCAGGGAACGGAAAACGGCTTCGTCTTCAACAATCAGAATCTGTTTTCCGGTTAACGGCTTCTCCATTATTCCCCCTTGCACAGCAGATAACTCAATAGTGGCTCATAAAAACCATTCTCGCTCGTGGTAAAAAGCATTAACCGCATAACTTATTCATCCTTAGATAATTTATGGCGGATCAGCGGCAAGAGTTCATCCATTCTCTTTTCAACGGCCAGCCGACCGGCTTCAATGGCTTCCGCCGCACGGTGAAAATCGAGCGTGGAAATTTGCGGACAAAAGGGCTGAATGAGGACATCAGGAGGGTCGCCCGCCATACGCGTACGTTTCACGCAGTTTTCAAGCACCTGTATCGAGGTGGTCATAATCTCCATCGCGCCGGGACGTTGATTCATTTTTCGCTGAGTGGCGCGCGTCAGCGTTTGCCGCAGCTTAACGCCCCACCCCGAAGCGGCTGCGCTTGATGTGCGCTCCTCGACAGGCGTAACGGAAAGTAAATCCTGATGCATCAGATGCGCGTCGTGCTGAAGATCGACAGCAATCACGATATCGGCGCCCAGCGCACGCGTCAGAGAGATAGGAACAGGGTTAACGACGGCCCCATCAACCAGCCAGTAGCCGTTCCATTCAACTGGCGATAGCAGACCGGGCATACTGCAAGAGGCGCGAACCGCCTGATGAAGGTCACCTTCGGTCAGCCACAGTTCGCGACCGGTACTGAGATTCGTGGCAACGGCGCCGAAGGGAAGTGAGCAC
>NZ_JNVB01000011.1 GCF_000770305.1 Erwinia oleae | reverse complement strand
GAGTTCAACGGGTCGATGCAACGCTATCCTTAATCAAGGGGGGGACGTTGCAATGAAACGAAGAACGCGCATTTACTACACGCCCGAACAGAAAGCGATTATCTGGGACAGATATAAGCAAGGTGATTCTCTGCATGATATCGCCAGAATGTTCGACAGATACCACTCTTCTATAATGCCCACTATTCACCAGACTGGTGGATACCGTCCCCCTGTCCGAAAGCGACACCGATTAGCGCTTTCGCTGGATGAAAGAGAAGAGATATCCAGAGGGCTTGTAGCAAAACGCAGCATCAGGGACATCGCTGCCAAATTATCAAGAGCTCCCTCAACGATTAGCCGCGAGATCAAGAGGAACGGAGGTGCAAAACAATATCGTGCAGCAAAAGCGGATGCTACTGCACGGGAAAGTGCCCTGAGACCAAAACCCTGCAAACTAATTGAAAGCCCCACATTGTGTAAAATCATTGCAGAGAAGATGCATCAGGACTGGTCGCCGGAACAAATCGCCGGTTGGCTAAAACGCTGTTATCCGGATAATCAGGAAATGCATGTGTCACACGAAACAATTTATAAAACGCTTTTTGTACAAACCCGGGGAGCATTAAAAAAAGAGCTGCAGCAATGCCTCAGAAGCGGAAGAACAGTGCGTAGATCCAGAACGTCATCGCTTAAAGGGAAAGGATTAGGGTCAATTTCGAACACGATACCTATCAGCGAAAGGCCACCTGAGGCCGCTGACAGAGCCATTCCAGGTCATTGGGAAGGTGACTTGATTCAGGGCTCGAAAAACTCCTATATCATCACCCTCGTAGAACGTCATTCCCGTTTTGTTATGCTGGCGAAGATCAGAGACAACAAGACCATAACGGTTATATCTGCACTCATCAGACAAGCCCGGGAATTACCTGCTGAGCTTTATAAAACATTAACTTGGGATCGTGGCGCTGAAATGACCAGCCACACACGATTTACTGTAGCGACAGACATTCAGATTTATTTCTGTGACCCTCAATCTCCCTGGCAACGTGGCTCAAATGAAAATACGAACAGATTGCTCAGACAATATTTTCCAAAAGGAACTGACTTATCGGTTCACAGCCAGCAAAGACTTAACAGTGTTGCCAGACAGCTCAACGAAAGGCCGAGAAAAACGCTAGACTATGAATCACCCGCAGACCGGTTCAATAAGTGTGTTGCGTCCATCAGTTGAACTCACAGCGAGAAGCGGACATTGGTACAATGTTGCGATGAATGAGTTTAAGGTTGATGCTTATATTTAGCTTTATATAAAAACATACCATCTTAAAAAAGAGGCCTTTTTTTATATCTTAAACCCAAGTGTTTTTTATAAGGGAGTAGGGCGTTTGTTGTGTTTCCTATAATATGCACCATGGCTTGGTTTGCTATTTTTATATTTAGTTCCTCAACAGTATCTTTATCGATATAGTTCACGCCTGGAGAAAATCGTTTTGAATTACATATGATGTAGGCTATGCGTGGTGAAATTGGGTAGTAAAAGTCAGCATGCTCAGGCGCGATAAAATCTGTCTCTGAGACACATGAGTGCACGTTAACGACTGGATGATCTGATGTTATGAAAGGTAGCCCGGTATCGTTTACCAATAATGAATGTATATCTTCATTACGACTTGAATATAAACTCCACCCAACATTCATCCCAAACATGTAGCTTATAAACCACCAGGCATGAACAATCGTGTCGGATACTTTTATTTCAAGATTATTACGACGAGGCTGAGCATGAAACACTGCGTCCCTGAAAGGCTTTGTACGCGTAATTTGATGACCAAAAAACATCATGAATTCAATCATGTGCTGTTTATCATGAAGTATATCAAGCCTTTCATTTGCGAGCGCTTCTAATATCGATAGTGCCTCCAATTCATGAGATGAATGGAGATTCTCCATTAAGTTGCACTTTGTCGCATGAAGAAGTGCTTCCGCTTCCTGATCTTGTTTACCAGAAGCCCTATACATAGCCTCTAATCTTTGCAGTTTAAGGACGTCATCTAGGTAGGAAATGTGTTGAGTATGGAGATGGCTGGGGCTTTTTCGAGAGAAGGCCTTAATTATATCAACGTTCTCGCTAGTAAGCGTTGTTGTTTTATAGAAAAAGTCGTCAGCAGCTATTGCACGTACACTGTCGCAGGCAATCTTTCCAGTCTTTGTTGTATAGAAAACATTTTTTGTACCATTACCCCAGCGCGTTAGGTAATTCGCCCAAACATAATGGTGTCTCTTCTTAGCTTCAATGCTTTTTCGTAACATGAGAATCAATTCCTTAAGAGGCTATCCTTAAAGCTTCTCTGTTTAAACAAAAATAGTCAATCACGTCATTTGTTGCCAAGCTACGGTCGGCAAAACTTGGCTGCGACATCATAGTTTTTAGAATCATTAAATGTCCGCTCCTGGCACAAAACGGACGAAGGCTAAGAGCAAATCTTTGGATCTCTCATGTAGATTTGTTTGTTGTAGTCGTATCTCGTCTTAATAGAGTGGACTTCCCATTACCAGGAGAGTAGGGCCACATGATGAGACTCCTTTTCGAACCCAATTCCCGTATTTTTCACCATCAGCGTCCATCAGGCAGCAAAAGTGCAGGGCGGGGGACATACTGATGCTGAAGGCTTTTCTCCGATATTTGCCTATTTCATCTGGCAGTAACAATAAGCTTGAAGAGTCTGCTTCCTCCGTTGCTCCCGTTCCCGAGGGTTATCATGCACCGGTGCAGGCTCGCGAGCAGCTTGCTCTGCCGCATCGTGTAAAGTGGTTGCAGATGCTGTGGGATTACTCATCGTTACCAAAAGAAATGTATCAGCAGTATTACCTGCGCCCGCTTGAGCGCTGCGTTACCCTGATGCAGCAGTTCCCGGCCACGGAGAACGGGCATCATACCTGCCTGGGCGGGATGGTGGATTATCTGCTGGAAACCACGGCGTACGCCGCGCGCTTGTCGAAAAGCCACCTGCTGCCCATCGATGCACCGCCAGAAGAGCAGGCGACGCAGAGTGCGGCCTGGAATGCGGTGATTGTCTATGCCGCAATGGTGCAGTCACTGGATGGACTGAGTCAGATTGAGATTGAGCTGGAGAGCGGTAAACGATGGTTGCCGCTGACGTCCAGCCCCGAAGAACATTATCGTTTTCGCTTCAGATCGGTTACCGATGCCCATCTGGCCCAGAGCCAGGGAGCTATGCGGGCGTGGAAAATTATCCCGGATGAAGCACTACACTGGTTAAATAACTGGCCGCAGGCGCTTAACGTGCTGTCGCTTTATCTGTCCGGGTTTCGCAATGAGTCGGGGGTCATCAACGCTATCGTATCGGAAGCCATCCGGATATCGACCGGAAACGTATTCGAGGTGCAGATCAGCACCCTGTCAGCAACATCACTTCCGACCGCATTACCTGAAGTCGTTTTGTCGCCAGCCGTCAGTGCTCCTGATGTGAAGTCTGTTTCCGTCCCCCCTGCCGAAAGTTCGGGGCCGCTAACGCTAGTATCCGCACTGGACAATACATTATCTTCATTCCGGCCACCTGCCGGAACCGCTGAAGAAATGCCATCTCAGGAAGAGGATGTGGCGGGGGAACTGCTGGCCGTGATGGGGCTTGTGGTCAGTACCACTCCGGACGGTGAGGAAACAACGGTGATTACGGCTCTGCCCGAGCCAAAAGACACTACTGCTTCTGGTTCATCAGATCTCGGTGAAAAATTCTGGCAGTGGCTGAGTGACGGATGCCGTTCCGGGCGTTTTCTGGTCAATATCCCCGATGCCAGAATACATATTATCGCCACCTGGGTTTTTATCCGTACTCCGGGTATTTTTCATCAATTTTTGCAGGAAAATAACCATCCCGCCTCCGATAAATCCGTTTTGCAAAATGCGTTTGAACGTCTGGGCAGGCACCGGCAGGACAAGGGTGCCATGTATACCTGTCATCTGTACCAGGATTGTGAGAAGAAGGGGCGTTTCAGCAAACTGAGCGGCTATCTTATCCTTGCCAGTAAACTTTATGAGCGTCATAACATCCCGGGGGAGAACCCTTTATTGGTCATTAAACAGCAAAATAACCAGGGAGTTATGCCATGAATGGAATGACATTCGAGCAGTTAATGGAACAATATTTTTTCAGCAATTCTGTCCGCCCAGCAACGGAGTGGAGCTACCGAAAAGTGGTACGAACCTTCCAGAGATTTACCCGGCAATTACCTGATGAAATCGATAACCGTCTCGTGCTTGAGTGGCGCAGATATGTGCTTACTGAGCTGAAGCTGGAAGCCTGTACCTGGAATAATAAGGTCACGCATATGCGGGCGCTATTTAATTTCGGTATGAAGAACGGAATTCTGGCCCACAAGGAAAACCCATTCAATAAAGCCGTTGTCCGGACAGGAAAAAAGAAGAAGAAAACGCTTTCAAAGGCGCAGGTTAAAACGGTTTATCGCCTGATGGATCAACACCATGAACGGGAGCGATTATTTGCGCAATCCTGTGCAATGAGCATGCGGGCCAATGCCTGTTATCCTGCCTGGTTTTGGCTGGCAGTCCTGGATACGCTGAGCTATACCGGGATGCGCCAAAATCAACTCCTGCATGTGCGGCTGTGTGACGTCAATCTGGAGGAGCGCTGGATTGATGTAATTTCGGAGGGTTCAAAGAACCACCGGGAATTTCGAGTCCCGATTACGTCTGTTTTATATCCGCGACTGGAGATCGTACTGGAACGTTCATTTGCAGCAGGGGCGGAACCAGAAGCGCAGCTTTTCAACGTAGGCCGTTTTGACCTGCGGCGGAAATCGCAGCCTGCTTCAGAGGAGCGTAACGTGGAGATGGGTATCTATCCAATACGGGCTTTCTTCCGGCGCATTTCAAGAGAGTGTCGGTTTGCTGTCAGCCCCCACCGTTTTCGACACACAGTAGCGACCAACCTGATGAAGTCGCCGGATCGAAATATTCAGGCGGTAAAACGTCTGCTGGGCCATTCCAGCTTACGATCCACGCTGGAGTACATTGATGAAGATATTGATTCGCTGCGTGACATTCTGGAACAGGAGCTGGGAAGATGAGATGTCAGAGAATGATAATATACCCTTGACACAATTTGACATTTTCAGATGAAGGCTGTAAAAGTCGTATGAGAAATAGCCCGCTTGCTGTAACAGGCGGGCTTTTCAAGAGCCTTTTACTCAACAACCGGGTAATGGTTACCACATGATAAAACCAACCATTGAACCTTCGGTTATTTCGCGTTTCTGGACTCGCTAGAACCTGTCAATTTTTCATCCTGAAGAACTGACAAGCGCTTCTGAATAAGTGGTGCCCGGACTCGGAATCGAACCAAGGACACGGGGATTTTCAATCCCCTGCTCTACCGACTGAGCTATCCGGGCAACGGGCCGCATTAAACCTTACTGTCTGAATGGCGTCAATGGCTTTATCACGGAAACGTAATCAGTTGCGCTCTTTTCAATCATTTATGAGAGGAAATGCCACTTTTCTGCGCATATTTCTGCCTGTGTGGCCCTTTACGACAGCCGTTCCGCCTTGAACCTGAAGATGAAAAGTGCCATTATTGCGCACTTCCTGACGCATTCAACCGATAACTTCCAGAGGCCGCCGCCATGAGAAAATCGCTGCTGATACTGAGCGCAGTTTCCCACGCTTCGTCGCGCGCGCGTCACTTCCTGCTGAACACCCCGCGCATTATGCGGTGAGGTCTCCTTAAGCCTGACTTTTGGCCATGCGTAAAAACAGACGCGATCTGATTTTACTGATGTCTGGCGGTCAGTGCCGAAACCATTCTGCTGGCTACTATCCAGACTCCATCGCCGGGCGAGGGCTCCGCCTTCTCCCATTGCCGTGCCTTTGGCACCCACTCATCCTTGACCGTTAGGGATTTGTGCTATGACACCACTGAAAATTGCGGCCAGCACCACCGTGGCTATTCACCTCCAGACCGGTCGCGAAGTTGTGACGCTGGATAACACTGATTTTACCGATGTGGCGGCGGTTGTTGTTTCCGTTTCCGATTCACGCAGCGGTGTGCTGACGCTGCTGCGCCAGACCGGCTTCGACTTGCCGGTGTTTATTGCAGTGGATGAGGCAGAGCAGGCGCAGGATTTGCCATCGGTTACCGGCGTATTGACCGGCGATGAGAGCGATGCCGCGCTGCTTGAAGCCGCTGCGGCAGATTATCAGGCGAAACTGCTGCCGCCGTTCTTCCAGACGCTGACCAAATATGTCGCGATGGATAACAGCACCTTCGCCTGTCCGGGCCATCAGGGCGGCGCATTTTTTAAGAAGCACCCGGCGGGACGTCAGTTTTATGACTTTTTCGGCGAGAACATCTTTCGTGCCGATATGTGCAACGCCGACGTCAAGCTCGGAGATCTGTTGATCCACGAAGGATCGGCCAAGGACGCGCAGAAGTATGCGGCGAAAGTCTTCAACGCCGATAAAACCTACTTTGTTCTTAACGGCACCTCCAGCGCTAATAAAGTGGTCACCAATGCGTTGCTTACGCGTGACGATCTGGTGCTGTTCGATCGTAATAACCATAAATCGAACCATCACGGCGCGCTGATTCAGGCCGGCGCCACGCCGGTTTACCTTGAAACGGCGCGTAATCCTTTTGGTTTTATCGGTGGTATCGATGCGCACTGCTTTGACGAAGCGTGGATACGCCAACAAATAAAAGAACGCGCACCGGGCCGGGAAAACGACGCGCGACCTTTTCGCCTGGCGGTGATCCAGCTCGGCACCTATGACGGTACGGTCTACAACGCCCGCAAAGTCATCGACAGCATTGGACACCTGTGCGACTACATCCTGTTTGACTCCGCATGGGTAGGCTACGAGCAGTTTATCCCGGTTATGGAAGCCTGTTCACCGCTGCTTCTTGAGCTGAACCCTGACGATCCGGGCATTTTTGTCACCCAGTCGGTGCACAAACAACAGGCGGGCTTCTCGCAGACGTCGCAGATCCATAAAAAGGATAATCACATCCGTGGACAGCAGCGTTTTTGCAGCCACAAGCGGCTGAATAACGCTTTTATGCTGCACGCCTCGACCAGCCCGTTTTATCCGCTTTTCGCCGCGCTGGATATCAACGCCAGAATGCATCAGGGCGAGGCGGGCCGCCGCCTCTGGCATGATTGCGTCACGCTGGGGATTGATGCGCGCAAAGCCATTCTTCAGAAGTGCGAAATGATTAAGCCTTTTCTGCCCAACGAGGTGGACGGGCAGCCGTGGCAGGATGCGCCTACGGCGACGATCGCAGCCGATCCCCGCTACTTCAGCTTTGCACCCGGCGCTGAATGGCACGGTTTTGCCGGCTATGAGAAAGATCAGTATCTGATCGATCCCTGCAAGCTGCTGCTGACCACGCCGGGCATTGATGCTGCCAGCGGGCAGTACGCCTCTTTTGGCATCCCGGCCACCATTCTGGCGAATTACCTGCGGGAAAATGGCGTGGTGCCGGAAAAATGCGATCTCAATTCGATTCTCTTCCTGCTGACGCCCGCCGAAAGCGTGGAAAAAATGGCGCGGCTGGTCAGCAAGCTGGCGCAGTTTGAGCAGCACATGCGCGAAGATGCGCTGCTGCGCGACGTGCTGCCGACCATTTACCGTAAAAATGCCGCACGCTATGAAGGCTATACGCTGCGCCGCCTCTGTCAGGAGATGCACCAGCTTTATGTCAGCCACGGCGTGAAGGATTTGCAGAAAGCGATGTTCCGTCAGGAGAGCCTGCCGAAGGTGGTAATGAATCCGCAGGACGCCAATCGGGAATTTATTCGCGGCAACGTTGAGCTGGTGCCCATCGCGCAGGCGCAGGGGCGAATTGCCGCTGAAGGCGCGCTGCCTTATCCGCCGGGCGTGCTTTGCGTGGTGCCCGGCGAAGAATGGGGCGGTGCGGTGCAGCGCTACTTCCTTGCGCTGGAAGAGGGGCTTAACCTGCTGCCGGGCTTTTCACCTGAGCTTCAGGGCGTCTACGCCGAAGCAGACGAGGCCGGTAGTAAGCGTCTCGTTAGCTATATGATCAACGCGTAACCGCCGTGCGGGCATCGGTACTCGCCGATGCTCGCACGGCTTCTGCATCCTCATAGCCCTGACGAATGATGGCTTTAGCGATCCATTTGCCAATATCCTGCAACTGCCGATCGTCGCAGCCCCAGATATCTTTCATCACCAGAAAGATCTCCGAACCGTACACCAGCGACAGTGACTTGATCACCCGTTCGACTATTTCCTTCGGCAGCTCCTGATGAAGCGGCTCCATCACATGCTGCAACAGCGCCTTACGGTTTCCCCTCACCAGCCGCTCTTTGTCGCTGTTTTCTGCCGATCTCGACTGCGCCCACTGCGTCAGAGAGAGATGCAGCGCCGCGCGCAGCGTGCCTTCGTGCTCCAGCAGGCGCGGAAAAGCAAAAGAGAGCAGCTCGTCGATACGTTCGCCCGGATCGGTGCGCGTGGCGCGCCAGCTTTTCATCGGGCTGAGCGTTTCGGTCACCACCGCAGAAACCAGCGCGCTTTGCGAAGGAAAATAACGGTAAGCCGTCGCGCGTGAAAGTCGCGCTTCCTGAGCAACTTCAGTAATGGATGGAAATGCGCCGCCGTCGAACATCCTGATAGCCGTCTCAATCAGCAAACGACGCGTTCTTATTCGGGTGGCAGAAAATTTTTTCCCCTCCACCGATTCCCTTTGCTCCACGTTAACCTCTTATCTGTTTGGTCAATGAATGATACTGGTCAATAACGCCGTTATAAGTTTAGTCAATCTGCTGGCTGATTCGGCATTACATTCGATTGATTTATGATTAATTAAAATGATACTGTTATCTCATAGCAATGAGCCTGAGTTTTTCTCAACGTTATTCACTTTCTTTATTATAGCTTAATCAAGGCGTTATTTCGTCTGATAACAGGGTGTTGTTATGACTAAGCGTAAAAATACAGGTTTCATCTACGTTGTCGCTACCGCAGATACTAAAGTAAAAGAACTGTTTTTCGTCAGCCAACTGATAGCCAAAACCGGCGTTGAGGTTGTCACGGTCGATCTTTCCACGCAGATCAATCCATCGCCTGCGGGGGTCGATTTCCCCGCTGAGATGATTGCCGATCTCCATCCGCAGGGGCGTGAAGCGGTGTTTTGCGGCGACAGAGGCAAAGCGATCGACGCAATGGCGTTAGCGTTTAAGATCTTTATCGCCCAGCGATCCGATCTACTGGGCATTATCGGCCTTGGCGGCTCAGGCGGAACGGCGTTGATTACCCCCGCCATGCAGACGCTGCCAATCGGCGTACCAAAGATCATGGTATCCACCATGGTCTCGGGCGACATCGCCCGTTATATCGGCTCCAGCGATATCGCCATGCTCTATTCGGTAACCGATGTCGCCGGACTTAACCGTATCTCCCGACGCGTATTGGGCAATGCCGCCCATCAGATTGCCGGCGCGGTACTGTTTCAACAGGATGAGAACGAACAGGACAAACCCGCTCTTGGACTGACTATGTTTGGCGTGACTACGCCCTGTATCCAGAACGTCAGTGCTGAACTGGAGGCGGATTATGACTGCCTGGTGTTCCATGCAACCGGCAGCGGCGGTAATGCGATGGAAAAACTGACCGACAGCCGCATGCTGACGGGGCTGCTGGATCTGACCACCACAGAAGTCTGCGATCTGCTGTTTGGCGGTGTACTCGCCTGCGACGACACGCGCTTTGATGCGATTGCGAATACCGGCACGCCGTGCGTTATCTCCTGCGGCGCGCTGGATATGGTCAATTTTGGACACGCGACCTCCGTACCGGAAAAATACGCCGATCGCCTTTTTTATCATCACAATGCACAGGTCACGCTGATGCGTACCACGCCCGACGAAAACGTGCGCATGGCAGAGTGGATAGCGGAAAAGCTGAACCGCTGCGAAGGCGATGTCGTGGTGCTGATCCCTGAAGGCGGTTTCTCCGCGCTGGATAAAGCGGGGCAGCCTTTCTGGTCGCCCGAGGCGGACAGGGCGTTTATCGATACGCTGGAAGCCGATCTCAAACAGACGGATCGCCGCAGGATTGTGCGTCTTCCGTGGCATATCAACGATCAACAGTTTGCCAGCGCGGCGGTCAGCCATTTCCGCGCGCTGGTTGAAAAGGCAGTCTGAAATGATATTTAGTCGTGAAAAGATACTGGAAAACTTTAAGGCGATGATCGCGCGCCGTGAGCCGATCATTGGCGGCGGCGCGGGCACCGGTCTGTCTGCCCGCTGCGAGGAAGCAGGCGGAATCGATCTGATTGTTATCTACAACTCCGGGCGCTACCGGATGGCGGGAAGGGGATCGCTGGCCGGGCTGCTGGCCTATGGCAATGCCAATGACATCGTGGTGGATATGGCAAAAGAGGTTCTGCCGGTGGTGAAAAAAACGCCGGTGCTGGCTGGCGTAAACGGCACCGATCCGTTTTGCCAGTTCGATCTCTTTCTCGACCGGCTGAAGGCGATGGGCTTCTCCGGCGTGCAAAATTTCCCCACCGTCGGCCTGATCGATGGCAACTTCCGCGCCAACCTTGAGGAGACCGGCATGGGGTACGGGCTGGAGGTTGAGATGATCCGCCTGGCGCATCAGAAAGGGCTGCTCACTACGCCTTACGTCTTCAGCTCGGAAGATGCGGTGGCAATGACCGAAGCGGGTGCGGATATTATCGTGGCGCACATGGGGCTGACCACCGGCGGGAACATTGGCGCGGAAACGGCATTTAAGTTAGCGGACTGCGTGCCGCTTATTAATCAGTGGGCAAAGGACGCAAAAGCCATACGCGAAGATGTCATCGTGTTATGTCATGGAGGACCGATCTCCAGTCCGGATGATGCGCAGTACATTCTGCATCACTGCCCGCAGTGCGATGGTTTTTACGGCGCGAGCTCCATGGAACGTTTGCCGACGGAAATCGCACTGACTGAAACGACAAAATCATTCAAACAATTGAGTCGATAAGAATCTCCAACACCAGGGGATGTTCTTTAGCGGTGGACCCCGGTCCACCGCTTTTTTTATGCGCTAGTAACGGTGATAGCTCTTCTGCGCGTTGCTGACCTTGTAAAGGTAACGACGTGATTCGGCGGAAGGGTGGCGAGTGGCGAGCGTCTGATAAACTTCAGACGGCGACAGCGTGTTGATATTATCGAATGCCCGATTTTTATCGCTGGAGAAAACGCGCAGCACACTGCCCGCGCCGCCGTTATAGGCGGTGATCACCGCGTAGCGACGCGACGTCGGATTGGCGATGCCGGACAGATAGCTACCCTGGAGAAGTGACAGATAGGCCGTTCCGGCATCGATATTATTTTCAGGGTCGAGCAGATAGCTGCGGCTCGGCTTGCCCGATTTGCCCTTCATACGAAAGACGTCGACGCCCGCCGTATGCTGAACCACCTGCATCAGACCGAGCGCGTCCGAATGGCTGACCGCGTAAGGGTTGAAGCTGGATTCAATCTGCATAATCGCCAGGATCAGCGACTGATCGACGCCATATTTGGCGGCGGCTTCGCGCACCATCGGCAGGTATTTATGCGCACGCTTATCCAGATGGTTTGGCACCATCGGAATGGTGACCGACCAGATGACGTGCAGACCGGACTGGCGCCGCTGGAGCTTGTTCTGGATCAGGTAGTCGGCAAAGCTTGCTGCGCGGCCCTGCCAGCGGATTGCCTGACCGGTGTTGTCCAGTACCTGGCCATAAAGCAGCGGCTCTTTACCCAACTGGATATCGTTGGCGTCGGAATAGAGATCGACGTTGCCGGGATCTTCGCCAACCAGCAGGGTGGTGATAATCGCCTGACGCAGGCTGGCCGTCGGATCGGTTCCGGCGATGGTTTCAATGGTGATGGAGCCCGCGTCGAAGTTAATATGGCTGCGCGTGTAATACTGATCGCTGTATTTTACGTAGTCTTTAGGGCCGGCGATCAGCACCTCATTGATGCCCCAGATATTTTCAATATTATGGGCAAACTGACCCATTAAAATGTCGAATCCGTTGGTATCCTTCACCCATTCTTCGTGAAAAACCGCTTTTTTGTTACCGGAACAGGATATTAACAGCGGGGCAATAACCAGCAAACCTATCAGCTTCTTGTTCATCTTATTCTGCATCGCCCAAATTGAGCGGGCCTCATTAATGAGGCCCAACGATTATTCTTCTGGCGGGGTATAACCTTCGATGTGCACATCATGACCTTCAAACAAAAACTTGATCATCTCCTGTTCAAGCTGTTTGCGATCGTCCGGGTTCATCATGCTCAGTTTCTTCTCATTAATCAGCATGGTCTGCTTGCTCATCCACTGCGACCACGCCTCTTTTGAGATCTCATTATAGATACGTTTACCCGTTTCGCCGGGGTAGAGCTGAAAGTCCTGACCTTCAGCGTCACGTTGCAGGAACGTGCAAAAAATGGTTCTGCTCATTACTCTTCCTCTTCTGTTGCGCGCATGCTCATTGCTATCTGTTGCGGCTGACGCAACTGTTGTAGCAGGCGTTCCACCGGAGCGGCCAGGCCGACTGACGGCGGCTGGGCTAAGTTATACCAGAGACCTGCGCCTTCATCCATTGCCGCGCCCGCTGAAGGCAGCGCCAGCCACATTGGCACAATGTCCAGATGGAAATGGCTGAAGGTGTGACGAAAGGCGATGCCCTGTTGCACTTTGCTCGCGTCAATATGGCGCTGATGCAACCACGCTTCCAGCTCCGGCTCAGTGGCAAACTGCGGGAAACAAAACAGTCCGCCCCACAGGCCGACCGGCGGACGCTGTTCAAGCCAGACGTTATCGCCGTGCTGCATCATCAGCATCCAGCCGGTTCTCTCCGGCAGGATCTGCTTTGGTTTTTTGCCGGGGTAGCTGGCGCAGGTGCCGTGGGCGTAAGCGATGCAGCCGTGACTCAGCGGACAGATTTCGCATTTTGGACGCGAACGCGTGCAGACCGTCGCGCCGAGATCCATCATCGCCTGATTAAACTGGCTCACACCCTCAGCCGGTGTCACCGCCTCGCTGAGCTGCCACAGCTGCTTCTCCACCTCTTTTTTGCCCGGCCAGCCGGACACGGCGTAACAGCGCGCCAGCACGCGCTTCACGTTACCGTCAAGAATCGGAAAATGCTGGCCCAGCGCCAGTGAAAGAATGGCGCCAGCGGTCGAACGGCCAACGCCGGGCAGATCCGCCACCGCGTCAAAGGTTTGTGGAAAAACGCCGCCGTGCTTTTCCGCCACCGTTTTAGCTGCTTTATGCAGGTTACGCGCGCGGGCGTAGTAGCCAAGGCCGGTCCAAAGATGCAGCACTTCATCCAGCGGCGCGTTGGCCAGATCGGTAATCGTAGGAAAACGCGCCATAAATCTTTGAAAATAGGGGATAACCGTGGCGACCTGTGTCTGTTGCAGCATTACCTCGGAGAGCCAGACTTTGTAAGGCGTTTTTTCGAGCTGCCAGGGAAGGGTTTTGCGGCCAAACCGCTGATACCAGTCCAGGACCTGCCGTGAGAACTGCGGCGCCTGCATCATATTAAAGAGGTTTCCCCGATAGTTGAAAATCTGGCTGGGATTCCAGCACAGACCAACTATGCTGTAAACCGGAAGTTTCCGGGGCTTGCTTAACCGTCGTAACTTTGCATAATGCCCGTTTTCCAGATACCGCAGACCAGCAGGCAGAAATATGAATAATGATGTCATTTCCCCGGAGTTTGATGAAAACGGACGGCCAATGCGCCGTATTCGTAGCTTCGTTCGTCGCCAGGGCCGACTGACCAAAGGTCAGCAGCAGGCGCTGGATACGCTTTGGCCTGTGATGGGCGTGGAGTACCAGCCTGAACCCGTTGACCTGGCGGCTCTTTTTGGTCGCGATGCGCCGGTGGTGCTGGAAATCGGTTTTGGTATGGGCGCGTCGCTGGTGAGTATGGCGCAGGCCAAACCGCAGCAGAATTTCCTGGGTATTGAAGTGCATTCGCCGGGTGTAGGCGCCTGCCTGGCCAGCGCGCAGGAAGCGGGCGTGGAGAATCTGCGCGTTATGTGCCACGATGCGGTTGAAGTGCTGGAGAATATGATCCCGGATAATTCGCTGCTGATGGTGCAGCTTTTCTTCCCCGATCCCTGGCACAAAGCGCGCCACAACAAGCGCCGTATCGTGCAGGTGCCGTTCGCCGAACTGGTGATGCGCAAGTTGAAACCCGGCGGTGTGTTCCATATGGCAACCGACTGGGAGGCCTACGCGCAGCATATGCTTGAAGTCATGAGCAGCATTGACGGTTATAAAAATCAGTCGATGACGCAGGATTACGTGCCGCGTCCGGAAACGCGTCCGCTAACAAAATTTGAGCAGCGCGGCCAGCGTCTGGGCCACGGTGTTTGGGATCTGATGTTTGAGAGGATTAAATAATGGCTACCCAACGCAGTCGTCGTTTACGCAAGAAAATGCACATTGATGAGTTTCAGGAACTGGGCTTCTCGGTGGCGTTTAGTTTCCCGGAAGGCAGCAGCAGCGAAACTATCGACGAAACCGTCGACGCGCTGATTAATGAAGCGATCGAACCCAACGGCCTGGCCTTTGACGGCAGCGGCTATTTGCAGTGGGAAGGGCTGGTCTGCCTGCAACAGACCGGAAAGTGCACCGAAGAGCACCGCGAGCTGGTGCGGAAATGGCTGGAAGACCGCAAACTTGGCAACGTGCAGGTGACCGAACTTTTTGACGTCTGGTGGGGCTGATACCTTAACAGATGTCCGATGGAGCAACACGGCTTCCTCTCTTCAGGAGACAGTAACATGCGTAAAGCGATGATGATGGGCGCGTTGCTTCTGGCGGCTGGCCAGGCGCAGGCAGATTATCAGTGCAGCGTGAACCCGCAGGATGACATTGTCATTTCGCCGCAATCCGTGCAGGTGGTGGGCGCCAGCGGCAACCTGGTGATTTCGCCTACCGGCGAGGTGCAGCGCAACGGCGAGGCGGTGAAGGTAAGCGCCGAATCGCGGCAGAAGGCGATTGATTATCAGGCCGCGCTGCGGCGCGATCTGCCGTGGGTCGATCAGGGCGCACGGCAGCGTCTGGAAAAAGGACGAACGGCGCTGGATGGCGTTATCGTCGATAAGCTTGGGCAAAACAGCAACGTGCGCAATCGGCTGACCTCGCTGGACACGCAGCTTAAACAGCAGATGAACCGTATCATTGAGCACCGCAGCGACGGCCTGACCTTCCATCATCAGGCGATTGAGCAGGTGCGTCAGGATGGCGAAAAACTGGTGCAGAACGCGATGGGCGGCGTGGTGCAGGACAGTCTGAACGAGATGGGCAGCAGTAGCGCAGGCAAAAGCGATAACCCGCTTCAGGCGATGATGGGCAATCTCGGAGGTTTACAGCAGGCGATTCAGGCGGAATGGCGTAATCAGGAGCAGGATTTCCAGAACTTCGGTCATGAAGTCTGCAACCGCGTCACCACGCTTGAGGCGCAGCGCAAAGCGTTGGTCGATACTCTAAAATGATCGACCCGCCGGGCGGCGGGTCTGGTGATAAATTCACTCCGGAAACGCAGCGTTTCCGGATTTTTTTTGCCTGATGCCGCCGCAGCGCAAAAGGCTTAACCCGGCTGACGCTGCATTTTTTCAGGAGAGGCCAGCATATGCTTCCCCATTTTTACGCCGGGCTTCTCGACGAAATGATAGAGCAGGGTCGCCAGCAGATAAACCACCGGAACAGCGATCGCGCTGATGATGGCGAAACGCACCAGCGCGCTGTGGTTGCTCAGCCCGTGATAGTGCAGCATTAAGCCGATGGCAGGAATAACAATCAGCAGGTGCAGCAGATAGACCGAGTAGGAAACATCACCGAGCCAGGTACTGAGCGGATTATTGAGTAGCTTACGCGGCAGGCGGACAAGCGAGGCTGTCGCGCTGTGCGGCGGATGCTGCCAGAGAATGGCCGCCATACCGAGGATCATCGCCACTTCCATTACCACCTGAAGTTTAATCGCTTCAAGCCCGATGACCACGCTGGCGACCGGCCCGAGCAGAGCGAGTGCGACATAGAGGATCTTTCTGTTGCGAATCGCTTCTGCCAGCAACATGCCGGAGAGAAAAATATTCAGCTTAATCAGAATTAACGAAGGCATAGGAAAGGCTTCGTAGTAATCCGCAAACACAAAGCGTCCCACGCAGCACAGCACCATCAATGCAATAAGCGTCGGGCCGTAACCGAAGCGCAGGGTAATCAGCATGATGAAAGGGAAAAGAACATAGAACTGCATTTCCAGCCCGATGCTCCAGTCAGGCAGCACGGTGTTGAAGCTGTACGCGGGCAGCACGCCGTAAACAAAACTGAAGTGCGTTAAAATATTGGCCAGCGACCGATCGGCATAGCGGGAGGTTTCGGTCGCGGTTCCCGGATAATAATGCGCAATAATATCACGCATTTCACCGAACCAGTGACCGCCCGCCAGCGCTATCACCAGCAGCAAATAATAGAGTGGCGCGATGCGAAAGAAACGACGCGTCCAGAATTTCCTGATTGTACTGGTTGCGGTCCATGGCTCTTTCTCGCGGCGTTCGATATAGTTTTTTGCCATCAGGTAGCCTGAAAGCAGAATAAAGAGATCGACGCCTATGCCGGGGGAAGAGATGAGTTTGATGTGGCAGTTAACCAGCAGACTGATATGACCAATCAGCACCCAAAGAGACGCAATACCGCGTAATCCTTCCAGCTCCGTTGACCAGCCCCGAGTTGTTGACATGTTATACCTCTGTCGTGGTTTACGTAAATTTACATACCGCGACAGCCTAAAGAATTGTTCTCCACGATGCTATCGTTACTCAGGGCGGGCCGGACTTATAAGAACTTTCCTTAAGCTCAAAGCCCGTTTAGTCGCTTAAAGCGCAGCGGCAAGACCTTCCTGTCGCCGTTTTTGCTTAATCGTCGGCCAGGAATAATTCAAGCAGGGAATTCAAAAACAGCTTTCCTTTCTCCGTGACCTGCCAGTTCTCCGTGGTTTCCGTCAGGAAACCTTTCGCCAGCGCCGCGTCGATCTGTGGCCGAATCGTCTGCTCCGGCAGGCCGGTTAACTGAGAAAACTCCATGCGTGGCGCGGGTTCAAGCAGGCGGAAGCGGTTCATAAAAAACTCGAACGGCTTTTCGTTTTCGGCTACGTCATGCTGCGCATCCAGATAGTGACCGGCCATAAAACCACGCGGATGGCGGGTTTTGCGGGTGCGCACGATCCGCCCGTCGGCCTGCGTCAGCTTGCCGTGCGCGCCGCAGCCAATTCCCAGATAGTCGCCAAAGCGCCAGTAGTTGAGATTGTGTTCGCAGCGGTAACCCGGTTTGGCGTAGGCCGACGTTTCGTACTGCTGGTAGCCCGCCGCCGTCAACAGCCGGTCGCCCTGCTCGAATATGTCCCACAGCGCATCGTCATCGGGCAGCGCCGGCGGACGCGAGGCAAACAGCGTGTTCGGTTCAATGGTCAACTGGTACCACGACAAATGCGGCGGATTGAGCGCAATTGCCTGACGCAGATCGTCCAGCGCCTCCTCCAGCGACTGATCGGGCAGGCCATGCATCAGGTCAAAGTTGAAGCTGCGCAGACCGAGGCTTTCCGCCAGCAACGCCGCGCGCTTCGCCTCATCAGGCCCGTGAATACGCCCCAGCCGCTCAAGCTTCTGCTGGCTGAAGCTCTGCACGCCGATTGAGATACGGTTGATCCCGGCGCGCTGATAGCCGCTGAAGCGATCGGCTTCCACAGTGCCCGGATTGGCCTCCATCGTTATCTCCGCATCAGGCCGCAACGGCAGCCTGGCGCGCACGCCGTCGAGCAGCATCTGCATTGCTTCGCTGCTGAGCAGGCTTGGCGTACCGCCGCCGATAAAAATCGTGCTTACTTCACGGCCCGCCGTCAGCGGCAGATCCGCATCAAGATCCGCCAGCAGATGCCGGACGTACTCTTCATGCGGCACGTCGCCCTTCAGCGCGTGAGAATTGAAGTCGCAATAGGGGCACTTCTGCACGCACCAGGGGATATGAATGTAGAGACTGAGCGGGGGGAACATCATCTGCCCAGCGCATCCAGCAGCAGCGTCAGCGCTTTGCCGCGATGGGAAACGGCGCGCTTCTCTTCGCGAGTCAGCTCGGCTGCGGTTTTGCCAAGCGCGGGGACATAGAAAATGGGATCGTAACCAAAGCCGCCCGTACCGGCCTCGGTACGGCTGATTTCGCCTTCCCACTGCCCATGAAATACCAGCGGAGTCGGATCGGCAGCGCTACGCATGTAAACCAGCACGCAGTGAAACTGTGCCTGACGCTGGTCGTCCGGCACCGATTCCAGCATGCTCAACAGCTTTTGCAGGTTTTGCTGGTCCGTCGCCTCTTCGCCTGCGTAACGCGCAGACCAGACGCCGGGCGCGCCGCCCAGCGCATTCACCGCCAGACCCGAGTCGTCGGCGATGGCGGGCAGACCGGTAATCGCTGCCGCGTGGCGCGCTTTAAGAATCGCGTTTTCGATAAAGGTCTGGCCGGTTTCCTCGGCCGACGCAACGCCAAGCCCGGTTTGCGCCACGATATCCAGCCCGAACGCAGCCAGTAAATCGGCCAGCTCACGCACTTTGCCTGGATTGCCGGTAGCGAGTACAACTTTTTGCATAACAGATCCTGATGCCAGTAAAAAATTACAGCTGCGTCCAGCCTGGGATGAGATCCATGCCCAGATAGTTCAGCAGGTAAAGGATAAGAATGACCGCCATAGCTGAAAAGTCGATGCCGCCCATTGCCGGAATGATACGACGGAAGGGCGCCATCAGCGGCTCGGTAAGCTGAAGCAGAACATAATCCACCGGGTTGCGTCCCTGGCTGATCCAACTCATCAACGAGCGGATGATAATGATCCAGAACACCAGCACGCCCGCAGCTTTAACCAACGCCACCAGGCCGAAATAGAGAAACACCGGATCAAAAATAAACATCCGGCTTTGTAACGCAAAGACCAGTACGAATAGCAGCACATTAAGGACGTAGGCCAGCAGCAGCGAAGCGGTATCAAGTGGCCCGATTGCGGGGATCACGCGCCGCAGCGGCCCGATAATCGGCTGGGTGATTTTCACGACAAACTGTGAAAAAGGGTTATAAAAATCACATCGTGCCCATTGCATCCAGATGCGCAGTAACAACACTTTGACGTAAAGATTGATCACGGTTGTTACCAGAAAAGTCAGCGTCAGCATGAGGTTCCTCAGTTATTGTTGTGAGCGGCGGCGTAATCACGCGCGCCAAAAATAGCGGTGCCGATACGCACCATCGTACTGCCTGCCGCAATTGCCGCATCCATATCGTCGCTCATTCCCAGAGAGAGCGTATCAACGGAGGGATAATGCTGTTTTAACGTGTTGAAAATATCCGCCATCTGCTGACACACGGCCAGCTGACGCTGATAATCCGCTTCCGGCGCCGGTATAGCCATCAGCCCGCGTAGCCGAAGGCGCGAAAGCGGTGCGATGGCCGCCGCCAGTTCGTTAAGCGCTTCCGGCATAATGCCAGATTTACTGCTTTCATCGCTGATATTTATTTGGACCAGGATATTCAGCGGCGGCAGGCAGTCGGGGCGCTGCTCATTCAGGCGCGCGGCGATCTTAAAGCGATCCACCGTGTGGCACCAGTCAAAATGCTCCGCCACCAGACGGCTTTTATTGGATTGCAGCGGGCCGATAAAGTGCCATTCAAGTTCCGGGTTCAATGCCAGGATTTTATCAACGCCTTCCTGCACGTAATTTTCTCCGAAGCAGTGCTGCCCGGCGATGGCCGCTTCTTCGATCGCGCTCGCAGGTTTTGTTTTACTCACTGCAAGAAGCGTAACTTCTTGTGGAGAGCGGCCGCAACGCTGCGCCGCCGCTGAGATCCGTTCGCGGACATGCTGTAGATTGTGCTGAATCAGGCTCATAGTCAGGGATAAATATGGATATTGAGGAGATGGTGGCCCTTAGTGTAAAGCATAAAGCGGGGGATCTACACCTGTGCAGCGACCATTCGCCATTCTGGCGACGAGAAGGGCGGCTGGAAAAAATCAGTGGCTGTCAGCCGCTAAGCGCAGCGGCGTTGGATGCGCTGGCCCGCGCCTGGCTGGATACTGCGCAGCAAGCGGAGTTGCAGAGTCGCGGGCAGGTCGATCTGGCGCTGACCATGGCCGACGGCACCCGGCTGCGCGCCAACTTCTTTCAGCAGCGGCTCGGGCTGTCGCTGGCCATGCGGGTGATTGCGTGCGACTGCCCGTCGCTGGCGTCGCTGCGGCTTCCGCCTGCGGTGTCGGCGCTGCTTCAGCTACGGGAAGGACTGGTGCTGGTCACCGGTGCTACCGGCAGCGGCAAGTCAACCACGCTGGCGGCGCTGACTGGCGCGCTGAACGCGCAGCAGGATCGCCATATCATTACGCTGGAAGATCCCATTGAGTTTATTCATCACAGTCAGCAATCACTGATCCAACAGCGTGAGATAGGGCGGCACTGCGCCTCTTTCAGCGAGGGACTGCGCGGTGCGCTACGTGAAGATCCCGATGTTATCCTGCTGGGGGAGATCCGCGACGGCGAGACAATCAGACTGGCGCTGACGGCGGCGGAAACCGGGCATCTTGTGCTGGCTACGCTGCATACGCGCGATGCGGCGCAGGCAACGGAGCGGCTGATTGATGCTTTCCCCGGTGAAGAAAAAAGCATGATCCGCAGCCAACTGGCGGGCAGCCTGCGCGCGGTGATCGCCCAGCGTCTGGTGCCCTCAAAGCAAGCGGGCAGAGTGGCGCTGTTTGAGGTGTTGTTGAACAGCACGGCGGTAGCGAATTTAATTCGGGAAGGCAAAACCTATCAGCTACCCGCCACGCTACAGACCGGCATGCAGGCCGGAATGCAGACCTTTGAGCAGAGCCTCGCGGAGCGCCGCAGGCAGGGATTGATCGACTAACCCTCCGTCGTCAGCAGGCTATTTTGAATTCGCAACCGGCGGATCAAGATGCACGACGGGATTTTCAGCGTAGAGATAACGGTCAACGTTGAACTCGTAATCGTCGGTGGTGGCACGGAACAGCATCTGCTTGGTGTTTTCCAGATGCTGCCACATCGCCAGCTTGGCCGCGTAAGGATCGCGGCGGATCAGCGCTTTGAGGATCACATCATGCTCTTCACACCAGCTCTCGATCGATCTCTCGTCGATGTGCTCATGCAGCTTGCGCCAGTAAGGATTATGCAGCCGCTGGCTCCACATTTTCTCAACAATGGTCGCCAGGGCGCTGTTTTGCGTCGCCTGCGCCACCTGAATATGAAACTTCAGATCCCATTCGGAGTCGCGAAACCGGTCTTCCTGGCGCGCGTGCTCCTGAATCTCCATCAGTTGCATAATATCCTGCCGGGTGACCTGCGTGGCGGCAAACTCGGCGATATTGCTTTCAATCAACTGACGCGCCTGGAGCAGTTCAAAAGGGCCGGCGGTGCCGAACTCGCTGCCGCTGTCTGCGACCACCAGATGACGCTGCTGGTTAGACATCACGTGAATGCCCGAACCTTTGCGCACCTCCACGAATCCTTCAACTTCCAACATAATAATCGCTTCACGTACCACGGTTCGGCTGACATTCATTTCGTCAGAGATCAGACGTTCAGCGGGAAGCTTTTCGCCAACCGCATACTGCCCGGACTCAATGCGTTTCCTGAGCGTGGCGGCCAGCTGTTGATAGAGACGTCTGGTGTCTGTGGATTCCATGTGGGTGCTCTTTAAAGTAGTAAAGCCTGCAACAACCCTGTATCGGGTAAACCTGTTATACAAGTAGCAGTATACGTTTTACGAAACATTGATGCACCGTGCACTTTACAGAAAGAGAGGGGAGCAAAGCGGAAAAAAAGCAGAGCCCGGCAACCTGCGCTGCCGGGTGAGATAGCGAGTATCAGGCATCCGCCGTTTTGGCCGCCATCTGCGCAGGGGCCGGCTCGTTAGCCGGACGGTTCTGCAAGACCGTCCAGATAACCACCGCGCCCAGCAAATCAAAGACGGCCAGTGCGGCAAACAGCGGGCTGAAGCCAAGCGTATCGGCCAGCGCGCCGACCACCAGCGCAAACATAGTGCTTGCCATCCAGGCAGCCATACCGGTTAGTCCATTCGCCGTTGCGACTTCGTTACGGCCGAATACGTCCGATGACAGCGTGATCAGCGCACCTGAAAGTGACTGGTGTGCGAAACCACCGATACAGAGCAGGGCGATAGCGACATAGGGACTGGTAAACAGGCCGATCATACCAGGCGCTATCATTAGTACCGCGCCCATAGTGACCACCAGCTTGCGCGAGACGATTAGATTAACCTTGAAGTATTTTTGAAACAGCGGAGGCAGATAGCCACCAAGGATGCAACCGAGGTCGGCAAACAGCATCGGCATCCAGGCGAACATGGCGATCTCTTTCAGGTTAAAACCATAAGCTTTAAACATAAACAGCGGGATCCAGGCATTGAAGGTGCCCCATGCGGGTTCTGCCAGAAAGCGCGGCAGGGCGATACCCCAGAACTGACGGTTACGCAGGATCTGCCAGGCGGACATCTTTTTCGCATTTGAGGTTTGATGCTGCGCTTCCTGACCGCTGAGAATGTAGTCGCGCTCTTCACCGCTGAGTTTCTTCTGATCTTTAGGATGCTTGTAGAAAATCAGCCAGCAGACTGCCCATACCAGGCTCAGCGCGCCGGTAATGATAAACGCTAACTGCCAGCTGTGCATAACGATGGCCCACACCACCAGAGGAGGCGCAATCATACCGCCAATGGATGAACCAACATTAAAGTAACCCACGGCGATAGAGCGTTCTTTCGCAGGGAACCATTCGCTACTGGCCTTCAGGCCCGCCGGGATCATCGCTGCTTCCGCCGCACCCACTGCCGCGCGGCCAATGGCGAGCCCGCCCCAACTGCTTGCCAGCGCCGTCGCCATACAAAAAACGGCCCATAAGAGCGCAAACATGGCGTAGCCGATTTTTGTGCCCAGCACGTCAAGGATATAACCTGCTATTGGCTGCATCACCGTATAACAGGCTGAGTAAGCAGCAATGATGTAGGAATATTGCTGCGTGGTAATGTGAAGCTGCTCCTGCAACGTGGGCGCTGCGACGGCAACGGCGTTACGTGTTAAGTAGCCCAGAACGGTACCGACTGTTACCAGTGCGATCATGTACCAGCGCAACCCTCTGATCTTACGCATTTAACTCTCTCCCAGTTCGTATTCCGTCGATGGCGACAGGCGGCCATAAGGGCGTATTGCATTCCACCTGCGCCACTGGCCATGACTTAATGTGTTTTCGGGAACCTCGCCGCCAGAAAACTTCGCTGGGGAGCTGCCCGTTACCTTGCGTATCGTTTTGTTGTTATCAGGCTCATCAGGCCCGGTGAACGTTCTGAACGGTGACTACGCCGCCAGATCAACCGCGCCCGAAAAGTTTGCGCGGACAACGATGAGGGTCTTCTCTGCGTTGTTATCCGAGCGGTGCAAAGATAACTTGTCATACAAATTTAAAATTTGAATGACATCACAAAACCATATTTAAAGTGGGCATTTATTTAAGTTTTTTAAATAACATTTAACGCTATGATATAAAACAAAAAAGATAAAATAGGGCGATCTGACTCACATTATGCGGTGCCTGATTAACATCATTATTCGCCATTTTTAAACCTTACTGGTGTAATAAGATCACATGTTGATTACATCTAAGGCCTGTTGATTTTTCAACGAGACAGGATTTTTTTTCTAAGTTTTTATTTTATAATTTGCTGAAAAATAATAATTTATAGGGGTATTTTTCATTTTACTCTTTTTTTTCTCGTGCACCTATTCAAAGCAAACACGTCACTCCTTCGTCAAATTAATAAACTTGTTATACAGATTTAAAGTTTGACGAGCATCACAATATGACCCGCAGGTTGTGTGGATAATGTGCCTCAAGCCTGATCACCCGCAAAATTTATAGGTAACAGTGAATTAATTGATTCATACCCTAAGAGGCCGTTTTCTTAAAAATGCTCTGCATTATCAGGATTCGGAACGGCCTGCTTAATTGGTATGATAACTTTAACAAAGCCAAAGAGTTCATGACGAGGAACGAAAAATGACGCAGTTTTTAACGGAAGACTTCCTGCTCAGCACGGATATAGCCCGTCGTCTCTATCACGACTATGCCAGGGATGAGCCCATTTTTGATTATCACTGCCATCTGCCGCCGGAGCAGATCGCGCAAAATTATCAGTTCAAAAATTTGTACGATGTCTGGCTGAAAGGCGATCACTACAAATGGCGTGCGATGCGTACCAACGGCATTCCGGAGCGGATGTGCACCGGCGATGCCAGCGACCGCGAGAAGTTTGACGCCTGGGCGGCGACCGTTCCACACACTATCGGCAACCCGCTGTATCACTGGACACATTTAGAATTACGCCGTCCCTTCGGCATTACGGGCAAACTACTTTCACCGCAAACGGCGGATGAGATTTGGCAGCGCGGCAATGCGCTGCTGGCGCAGGAGAACTTCAGCGCGCGCGGTATCATGAAACAAATGAACGTTAAGCTGGTCGGCACCACCGACGATCCTGTTGATTCACTGGAGCACCATAAAGCGATTGCGCAGGACGGTAGCTTTGATATCAAAGTGCTGCCGAGCTGGCGGCCGGACAAAGCCTTCAACATCGAGGCGGCAACCTTTGGCGAATACGTTAGCAGGTTGGAGCAGGCGGCTGACGTATCGATAACCCGCTTCAGCGACCTGTGCGACGCGCTGAAAAAACGCATGGACCACTTTGCCGCACACGGTTGTAAAGTCTCCGATCACGCGCTGGACGTGGTGGTGTACGGCGAAGCGGATGACGCAACGCTGGACGGTATTCTCTCACGTCGCCTCAGCGGCGCGATGCTAAATCAGGAGGAGATCGCCCAGTTCAAGACCGGCGTCCTGATCTGGCTGGCGGCAGAGTATCAGCGCCGCGATTGGGTGCAGCAGTATCACATCGGCGCGCTGCGTAATAACAATACCCGGATGTTCCAGCTGATTGGCGCGGACGTGGGCTTTGACTCCATTAACGACCAGCCGCTGGCGGAACCGCTCTCCAGACTGCTCGGCGCGCAGGGGCTGGCCGGCGGCCTGCCGAAAACCATTCTTTACTGTCTGAACCCGCGTGATAACGAAGTCATCGGCACTATGGTCGGCAACTTCCAGGGAGAAGGAATGCCAGGGCGCATGCAGTTTGGTTCGGGCTGGTGGTTCAACGATCAGAAAGACGGTATGCAGCGGCAGATGACGCAGCTTGCCAATCTTGGTCTGCTCAGCCGCTTTATTGGCATGCTGACCGACAGCCGCAGCTTCCTTTCATACACCCGGCACGAGTATTTCCGCCGCGTGCTGTGCCAGATGATTGGCCGCTGGGTGGAAGAAGGTGAAGCACCGGCGGATATCGAACTGCTCGGCGGCATGGTGAGAAACATCTGTTTTGATAACGCCAAACAGTACTTCCAAATCGAACTGAACTGACAGCAAACAGGCGTGCGGCTGCTCGTGCGCCTGAATCCCCCTTTGACAGCGACGGCGGAGAGCAAGCCTCTCCTCAAAGACCGGCGTGCGAGCAAATTAAGGTAGAGAGGATATGCAATTAAATCGCCGTGACTTTCCAGGCCGCCAGCATCCCGACAAAATTATTCAGTTCGGCGAGGGCAACTTTCTGCGGGCATTTGTCGACTGGCAGATAGATCTGCTGAATGAACATACCGATCTTGATGCGGGTATCGTTATCGTACGGCCGATCGACACCGATTTCCCGCCATCGCTGAGCACGCAGGATGGGCTCTACACCACGATTATCAGCGGACTGAACGAGCAGGGCGAAGCGGTACGCGAAACCCGCATCGTTCGTTCCGTGAATCGCGAAATCAATATTTATCAACAGTTTGACGACTATCTGGCGCTGGCGCGTAACCCTGATATCCGGTTTGTTTTCTCCAATACGACCGAGGCGGGCATCAGCTATGTTGCTGAAGACCGGCTGGAAGACGCGCCGCCTGCCAGCTTCCCCGCCAAGCTGACCCGCCTGCTGTTCGAGCGCTTCATGCACTTTGACGGCGCAGCGGACAAAAGCTTGATCCTGCTGCCGTGCGAGCTGATTGACTACAACGGCGACGCGCTTCGCGAACTGGTGCTGCGCTACGCCCGCCAGTGGGCGCTGCCCGCTGCCTTCACCCGCTGGCTTGAAGAGAGCAATACCTTCTGCTCGACGCTGGTGGATCGCATCGTGACCGGCTATCCGCGCAGCGAGGCTGAGTCGCTGGAAAACGAACTCGGCTACAAAGACAGCTTCCTCGACAGCGCCGAGCACTTCTACCTGTTTGTCATTCAGGGGCCGAAAAACCTGGCGCAGGCGCTGCGTCTGGATCGGCTGCCGCTCAATATTCGTCTGGTGGACGATATCAAGCCCTATAAAGCGCGCAAAGTGGCCATTCTTAACGGCGCGCACACCGCGCTGGTGCCGGTGGCCTTTCTGGCCGGACTGAACACCGTTGGCGAAGCGATGAACGATGCGCAAATCAGCCGGTTCGTTGAGCTGGCGATTGCTGAAGATATTGCGCCGGTGCTGGATCTGCCGCAGGAGGAGCTGAGCTCATTCGCGCAGGCGGTGCTCAGCCGTTTCCGCAATCCGTTTATCCAGCATCAGCTGTTGTCGATTGCGCTGAACGGCATGACCAAATATCGCACCCGCATCCTGCCGCAGCTTCTGGCAAGCCAGCAAAAATATCAGACGCTGCCTCCGCGTCTCACTTTCGCGCTGGCGGCGCTGCTGGCGTTTTACCGTGGTGAACGCAACGGCGAAAACTATCCGTTGCAGGATGATGCTCACTGGCTGAGTCGTTTTTCTGCTCTGTGGAGCGGCGTGCGAAACGGCGAGATCGCGCTTTCTGAACTGGTGGAAACGGTTCTGGCTGATGAAAACCATTGGGGATGCGATCTCAATACCGTTCCGGGTCTGACCGCCGCCGTGATCCAACAGTTGCAGACCATTGAAGATCGCGGCATGCGCGAGGCGCTGGCGTCATATCGCTAAGAGAGTCACTATGCAAAGTATTATTCAGATTCATACCACTGATAACGTCGCCGTCGCCCTGCGCGATCTTGACACCGGCGATCGGGTGCAGGTGGGCGACTACGCGGTTGTGCTGGCGCAGCCCGTTGCGCGCGGGCATAAATTTGCCCTGCGCACCATCGCGGAAGGGGAGGATATCATCAAATACGGCCTGCCGATTGGCCATGCGAAAACGACTATTGCAGCCGGGACGCATATTCACTCGCAAAATGGTAAAACCAACTTAAGCGATCTGGATAGCTATCAGTACCGGCCGGCGTTTGTCAGCGTGCCTGCGCAGCCAGCCGATCGCGACGTGCAGATCTTCCGCCGTAAAAACGGCCAGGTGGGCATTCGCAACGAGCTGTGGCTGATCCCGACCGTGGGCTGCGTGAACGGTATTGCCCGCCAGATCCAGACGCGTTTTTTAAAAGAAACTAACGACGCCGAGGGGATCGACGGCGTTTACCTCTTTACCCATCCGTTTGGCTGCTCGCAGCTTGGCGACGATCACGTTAATACCCGCACCATGCTGCAAAATATGGTGCGCCATCCGAATGCCGGGGCGGTGCTGGTCATCGGTCTTGGTTGCGAAAACAATCAGGTTGACGTATTCCGCGAAACCCTGGGCGACATCGATGACGAGCGCGTGCGTTTTATGACGCTGCAAAAATTTGATGATGAGGTTGAGGCGGGCCTGGTGCGGCTGCGTGAACTCTTCGCCGTCATGCGCAACGACAGGCGCGAACGCGGCAGGCTCAGCGAACTGAAGTTTGGTCTGGAGTGCGGCGGCTCCGACGGATTGTCAGGTATAACCGCCAATCCGCTGCTGGGGCGCTTTTCCGACTACGTTATCGCTAACGGCGGCACCTCGGTGCTGACGGAAGTGCCGGAAATGTTTGGCGCGGAGCGCATCCTGATGAGCCGGTGCCGCGATGAGCAGACGTTTGAAAAGACCGTGCAGATGGTTAATGACTTTAAGCAATACTTTATCGAACATCATCAGCCCATTTACGAAAATCCGTCGCCGGGCAATAAAGCGGGCGGTATTACCACGCTGGAAGAGAAGTCCCTCGGCTGTACGCAGAAGGCCGGACAGAGCCCGGTAATGGACGTGCTGAAGTATGGCGAGCTGCTGAGTACGCCGGGCCTCAACCTGCTGAGCGCGCCGGGCAACGACGCGGTGGCCACCAGCGCGCTGGCGGGCGCGGGCTGTCATATGGTGTTGTTCAGCACCGGGCGGGGCACGCCCTATGGCGGGTTTGTGCCGACGGTGAAACTGGCAACCAACAGCGAACTGGCGGCGAAAAAACCGCACTGGATCGATTTCGATGCCGGACGACTGATCCACGATGTCAGTATGGACCAGTTGCTGGAGGAGTTTGTCGATCTGATTGTGGCAATAGCGGACGGCAGCAAAACGAAAAATGAGCTGAACGACTTCCGTGAGTTAGCCATTTTTAAAAGCGGCGTCACGTTATAACCCTGACACTTTAACGCAGCCCTGACGGCGCTTTACTGACAAAGCGCCGTTGCTTTATTTCACGAGCGGAATGTCGGCAGATGATCGATTACTGGTATGCGCAGGCAGTTGGCGTGCTGGCATTTTTTGTCGGCATTACGATGTTTTTTAATCGTAGTGACCGCCGTTTCAAACGGCAGCTTGCTGCTTACAGCGCCATTATTGGCACGCATTTCCTGCTGATGGGCGCGGCGCCAGCCGGCATGAGCGCTTTGCTAAACGCGCTGCGTACACTGGTTTCTCTGCGTACCCGCAGTCAGTGGGTCATGGTGATTTTTATCGCCCTGACACTTGTGCTCGGCCTGAGCGAGGCCAAACATCTCACAGAGCTTTTGCCGGTAGGGGCAACGGTTGTCAGTACCTGGGCGCTGTTTCGTACGCGCGGCCTGACCACGCGCTGCGTTATGTGGTGCTCAACCTGTTGCTGGGTCATTCACAATATCTGGCTGGGTTCTATTGGCGGAACACTAATCGAAAGCAGTTTTCTGCTAATGAATGGTTTTAACATTATCCGTTTCTGGCGTTTGCAAAAGCGGGGCATCGATCCCTTCGACGTTGAGAAAAGGGTGGTCAGGGTGCAAAAATAATCAGGCGCGCGCTTACAGGGAAGGACCTTTTAACACGGAATATTCTCAAACCAGCTTTCAAGAATAATCACAGCTGAGAGCGAATCCACGCTGCCTTTGTTCAGCGCGCGAAAGCCGCCGCGCGAGAAGAGATCGGCCCTGGCTTCGACGGTACTCAACCGCTCATCGTGCAGATGAACCTGTATGCCAAAGCGGCCGTGAAGGCGGTTAGCAAACTTGCGCGCTCTGGCCGTCAACGGCTGTTCGGTGCCGTCCATATTGAGAGGCAAACCCACTACTACCGCATCAGGCTGCCACTCTTTTAACAAAAGCTCGACTTTACTCCAGTCCGGAATGCCATCCTGCGCCTTGATTGCATTCAGCGGTCGCGCGGTGCCGGTAAGCTGCTGACCAATGGCCACGCCGATGCTTTTAGTGCCGAAATCAAATGCCAACAGCGTCTGAGGCGACATCAGGCGTGACCTGCGTCGCTGGTGAGCGTATGGATATCTACGCCAATGCTTTTGGCTGCTTCACGCCAGCGTTCAGCAATGGGCGTCTGGAACAGAATGTTGCTGTTGGCAGGGGTGGTCAGCCACGCATTTTCCAGCAGTTCCTCTTCAAGCTGATCTTTTTCCCACGCGCAGTACCCCAACGCAACCAGCACGCTGTCTGGCTGCTCCGGCGTGCCCAGCGTTTCGAGCACGTCGCGCGAGGTGGTGATAACGGTGTTATCAGAGACGCGAATGCTGGAGGCAAAAGTACGCTGCGCCGAGTGCAGAATGAATCCGCGATCTTCCGCCAGCGGGCCACCCGCGAATACCGGCTTGTCGAGTTTTGTTTCAGGCGCGCGCGGCGTCGGCATAATTTTGAGCCTGGTCAGCATGCCGTCGACGTTAAGATTTTCCATGGGCTTATTGACTATCAGGCCCATCGCCCCTTCGTCATTATGCTCGCAGATATAGACCACCGAGCGTTTAAAAAGAGGATCCTGTAGCCCAGGCATCGCAATGAGAAAATGATGCTGTAAATTCATTATCAAGCTTCTGTATTCAGGTTAGCCGCGCAAGGCGCGCGGCTAGCGGGTTAATATCCGGGATCCCGCGCGATCCCTCAGGCAAGACGTTTTTCAATGGCATCCATAAGCATACCCGTAATTGAAATCGGGAATGCGGCCTCGATCTCACGGACGCAGGTTGGGCTGGTGACATTAATTTCTGTCAGCTTATCGCCAATGATGTCCAGGCCTACAAAAATCAGACCTTTCGCCTTAAGCGAAGGGCCAACACGACGGGCAATTGCCCAGTCGCTTTCGGTCAGCGGACGGGCTTCACCACGGCCGCCGGCGGCCAGGTTGCCGCGCGTTTCACCTGACTTCGGAATACGTGCCAGGCAATATGGCACCGGCTCGCCATCGACGACCAGCACGCGCTTGTCGCCTTCTTTAATGGCGGGCAGGTAATTTTGCGCCATGCAGTAAAAGTTACCGTGTTCGGTCAGCGTTTCGATAATCACCGACAGATTGGGATCTTCTTTCTTCACGCGGAAAATAGACGCGCCGCCCATGCCATCCAGCGGTTTCAGAATGATATCGCCATGCTCCTGCCAGAACTCGCGGATCTGCT
This sequence comes from Erwinia oleae, assembly GCF_000770305.1. Classification (GTDB taxonomy): domain Bacteria; phylum Pseudomonadota; class Gammaproteobacteria; order Enterobacterales; family Enterobacteriaceae; genus Erwinia; species Erwinia oleae. Next base: position 49,481 of record NZ_JNVB01000011.1, on the reverse strand, counting down.
GAGCACTTCGTGAGACCAGCGTATCCGGCGTCAGTTCCGCAAACCACGCGGTATAGAGCTTTTCATTACAGTCGCGCAGGCTCTGCGGCTTGTTGACAATCAGCGTGCCTTTTTCTTCCGCGCGCTCAAGGATGTAGGTTGCATAGATAAACTCGGTATCGAACGGCGGATCTTTCCGCATCAGCACCACGTCCAGATCGGCCAGCGCGATGGTTTGCTCGCTGCCGAACGTGTACCAGCCGTCATAATTCTGCTCAACGCTCAGCCTGCGGGTGCGGGCGCGCGCTTCGCCGCCGCGCAGAAAGAGATCGCCCATCTCCATATAGTGAATTTCGTAACCGCGACGCTGCGCCTCCAGCAACATGGCGAAGCTGGTGTCTTTCTTAATATTGATGCCGCTAATCGGGTCCATCACAATGCCAAGCTTGATCATTTTATTCTCCAGTGGGTGCCTGTTTCAGGGAGGCAGGGCCCAGATAAATTTTTATAATCTCAACGCCCGCCGTAGCGCTACCCCACATCGCCAAAGCGAACCTGAAGCGCGGTGATCGCGGTCAATGCGGTGGTTTCCGTGCGTAAAACGCGCGGGCCTAAAAGAATATCGGTAAAACCGTAGCGTGAGGTCATGGCGATTTCATCGGCAGAAAGACCGCCTTCAGGGCCGATCAGCAGGCGCACGCGCTCAACGGGCAGCGGCAGCGTATTGATACTTTGACTGGCGCGCGGATGCAGGTTCAACTTCAGGCCCGCTTCCTGTTCGGCGCACCAGGCCTCCAGCGACATCGCTTCACGAACCTGTGGAATACGGTTTCTGCCGCACTGTTCGCAGGCCGCGATGACGATCTTTTGCCACTGATGGATTTTTTTCGCCAGTCTTTCGGCGTCAAGCTTTACGCCACAGCGCTCAGAAAACAAGGGGGTAATGACATTTACCCCCAATTCGACCGCCTTCTGAATGGTGAACTCCATCTTCTCACCGCGCGACATCACCTGGCCTAAATGCAGGTGAAGCGGCGACTCACGGTCATCCTGACGGCTTTCTTTCACCGCAACACGCACTTTTTTCTTATCGGCCTGCACGATTTCGGCGGGAAAAGTCAGATTACTGCCATCGAACAATTCCAGGGCCTGGCCGACACCCATTCGCAGCACGCGGCCGACATGATTTGCCGCCTCGTCGCTGAGGTCGATTTCGCCGCCCGACGGAAGCGTTTCGGGATGAAAAATGCGGGGTATGCGCATGGAAGTCCTGATTACGTTGCAGGCTGCACTGTTTTGCAGCCCGGGAATAGGGTTAAGTTTAGGCCAGTGATTTTACCGCTGGCAAGCGCGCTGTACATAGGGATTATGGTTTCCCTGTACGCGCGCGATGCGGTTATCGCGTTCGCACTCCCAGGCGGTTGCCGGATATTGCCGATTCCAGACGTCCATAAGCTGCGTCTGCTGTTTCGACATCGCCAGCTGATACCGATCGCGCATATAGAACCAGGTACGGGCGATGGCGCCTCTGGCGCGGGCGGGCGGCTCTGCCTGTTTATACCTGAAATCGACTTTCATTTCGCACTGGCCGTACTGGCCTTCGCCGCCTCGCCACTGGCTGTACATAAAGTTGCCGCGATCGCCGTTGACCTCGCCAATGGCGGGCTGAAGATTGTGCAAATCCGATTCGATGCGGCGGTAAACCGGATCTTTCGCGCACTGCTTTCTGCCGCCCTGCTGCCAGCACTGTCGCTGGTGGCCGAAGCTCCAGGCGGGAACAATGTGCTCCCATTCAATACGCTGCGCGCGATTGGCATTTTTACGTACCTGATAGCCGCAGGAGGCCAAATCCGGTACGCCTTTCTTCCCCTGCCAGTGAATTTTACAGCCGCAGTAAAAACTGCCGGGCGCGTCGGCGTTAATCTTTGACGCCCAGGTTTTGGCCTGGCTGAAGTTGTTTTGCCGGAAGGCGCCAGCGCTGAGCGCGTGGGCGAAACAGGCGGTAAACAGAAGAGTCGCGGGTAAGCCGATAATAAATTTGCGGAGCATATTCCAAAACACTGAATGAAAACGGGGCAGCGAGAGTAGCAAATATGCGCTTTTTTAGGAAATTAGCGTCAAAAAGTGGCCGGATATTTTTGCAAAAGTAGCATCCGGAGGGAGGGGTTATTTGGCGATAAATTCGCCCGGCAGCAGCCGCTCGCCGCAGTGAACGCAGCGATATTCACTCTCGCCGCGCAGCACGCGATTATGTCGGCGAACGGTCAGCTGATGCTGTTGGCAGCCGCAGCGGTAGGGGTAAGCGCGGCTGCGAACGGAGTCGACGCCAAACTGATGGGTTCTGCGCGCGGGCACGCCCAGCACCGTCTCCATCATCCATTTCCACTCTTTGCCGTGCGGCGCCACCCGGCCAAAATGTTTCCATACCAGAAGATGAGCAAGCTCATGCGGCACGACGTTCTCAATAAAGGCCTGCTGATTTTCCATCAGTAAAACGGGATTGAGGCGGATCTCCCAGTTTTGCAGCCATGCGGTGCCCGCAGCGGTGCCGCGCTGCTGATAAACCAGCTTCGGTTCGGGATAGTGGCGATCAAGGTGCTGGTTAGCCTGTTGAAGCTTCTCACGCAGCGTACGCATTACCGCCTGTTGCAGAGAAATGGGGAGTCTGAGGGATTTCATAGCGATGAGAATACGACGGAGAAGGGCGGATGGCAATGGAACCGGCCGGGTTGCCCCGGCCGGAGATAAATCAGTCTTGCTGACCGATATCACGCAGCTTTTTGCCGCTTAACAGATTACGTTCAATGTGCTCCAGAGAAACGTTTTTGGTTTCCGGGATCAACACGATAGTCAGAATGATAAACAGCACGTTCAGGCCGGCATAAACCCAGAAGGTATTTGCATTACCCAGTGAGTTCAGCATGGTCAGGAAGGTGGCACCGACGATCATGTTCGCAATCCAGTTGGTGGCGGTAGAGACGGTGACACCGAAATCACGGCCTTTCAGCGGCTGGATTTCTGAACACAGTACCCAAATCAGCGGGCCGGCGCTCATAGCGAAACCAATGATAAACATCAGCAGCATGGCGATAGCAAAGTACTGTGCGCCAGGCGAGTGAATGCCCATGTGCAGCATGGTGCCGAGAACGCCCATGCCCGCCGCCATCACCAGGAAGCCCAGCTTTAACGTTGGCTTACGGCCCCAGCGATCCACCAGACCGATAGCGATAAAGGTCGCCAGCACGTTGACCAGGCCTACAATTACCGTGCCCCACATCTGCTCGGTCGTATTGGTGAAGCCAGCGATTTCGAAAATCTTAGGCGCGTAATACATGATGACGTTCATACCGGTGAACTGCTGCATCACCTGAAGCAGCACGCCCAGGTAAACCGCCCGACGGAAGTTGGCGTTGTCTTTAAACAGGCTCCAGCCGGACTGCTTCACCTTCAGGCTTTCACGGATCTCATCCAGCTCGCGTTTGGCCTGCTCGCTGGTATCACGCAGGCGATCCAGCACCCGCTGCGCGTCGCGGAAGTTGCCCTTGGCCGCCAGCCAGCGCGGGCTGTTTGGCAGGAAGAACACGCCCACCAGCAGCAGCGCCGCAGGAAGCGTGATAACGCCCAGCATCCAGCGCCAGTTGCCGGTAAAGCTGAACGCCGTATCGGAAAGATATGCGCCAAGAATACCGATGGTGATCATCAACTGGTACAGCGAAATCATGCTGCCGCGTATTTTTTCCGGCGCAATTTCAGAAAGATAAAGCGGCGCCGTGTAAGACGCCACGCCGACGGCCAGGCCTAACAGCACGCGCGCAACGATCAGCATTTCCGGATTTGGCGCCATTGCCGACCACAGCGAACCGATGACGAAAAGGATCGCGCCAATCATCAGGCTCTTTTTACGGCCAAGGTGTGAGGACATCCAGCCGCTGCCGATTGCGCCGACGGCCGCGCCGAACATCATCGACGAGACGATCCACTCCTGCTGATGGGGAGTAACGTTAAAATCTTTCGCGATAAAAGGTAATGCGCCAGCGATAACGCCGATATCAAGGCCAAACAGCAGGCCAGCAAGTGCTGCAAGAAAACAGACGAAATAGGTCATAGCCTTATTCGATGTTCTGTTCTTCTTTTTATTGTCAGGCATAAAGCCTCCATGTGAGTGATGCCGCATATTGTTGTTATAGATGTTAGAAAAGCTTTACGCGCAAGACTGTGCCACAGATCACATTGGTGTAATCGGTTACACGCCGGAAATGTCTTAAAGTATGTCCATTCATGCGCGCTTACGCTTTATAACCAGTAAGTCATAGCCGTAAATATTTTGATTCATTTCCCTGTCAAAGCTCAATCAGACAGCGCTGAAAACAGCGCATCACTGCGTGATTTTTCAGAAAGAAAAGTTGGTAACTGCCTGTGAAATAAGCGGTTTACGATTGTAACCGTTAACAATAACCGCCGATTAAGCCTGAAGAGTGTAGACAGCGACGGATAAAGCGCCAGACGAGCGCAATAAAAAAGGCGCCCGAAGGCGCCCTTAACTACCATGTTTCGCAAAAATTACAAACCGGCGGCATCACGAAGCTGTGCGGCTTTGTCGGTTTTTTCCCATGGGAAATGTTCGCGGCCAAAGTGGCCATAGGCCGCCGTCTCACGGTAGATCGGATGCAGCAGATCCAGCATCTGAATCAGGCCGTATGGGCGCAGGTCGAAAAACTCGCGCACCAGCAGCGTTAACTGCTCGGTTGGGATCTTCTCTGTGCCGAACGTTTCCACCATGATGGACGTGGGTTCTGCCACACCAATAGCGTAAGAAACCTGAATCTCACAACGGTCAGCCAGGCCAGCGGCCACGATGTTTTTGGCCACGTAGCGCGCGGCGTACGCAGCCGAGCGGTCAACTTTGGACGGATCCTTACCAGAGAACGCGCCGCCGCCGTGACGAGCCATGCCGCCGTAGGTATCGACGATGATTTTACGACCGGTCAGGCCGCAGTCGCCCATCGGGCCGCCAATCACAAAGCGACCGGTTGGGTTGATATGGTATTTGGTGGAGGCGTTGATCCATTCGCCCGGCAGCACCGGTTTAATGATCTCTTCCATCACTGCTTCCTGAAGATCTTTCTGCGAAATCTCTTCAGAGTGCTGGGTGGAAAGAACCACGGCATCAATCCCAACGATTTTACCGGCGTCGTACTGGAAGGTGATCTGGCTTTTCGCATCCGGGCGCAGCCACGGCAGCGAACCATTTTTACGCACTTCAGACTGACGGTGCACCAGACGATGCGCGTAAGTCACCGGCGCAGGCATCAGCACATCGGTTTCGTTAGTGGCATAACCAAACATCAGGCCCTGGTCGCCCGCGCCTTGTTCCAGCGGATCGGCACGGTCAACGCCCTGGTTGATGTCCGGCGACTGTTTGCCGATAGCGCTCAGTACGGCGCAGGAGTTGGCGTCAAAGCCCATATCGGAATGGACATAGCCAATGTCGCGGATGGTCTGACGGGTAATCTCTTCAATATCAACCCAGGCAGACGTGGTGATTTCGCCACCAACCAGCACCATGCCGGTTTTCACATAGGTTTCACAAGCCACGCGCGCCTTAGGATCCTGCTCAAGGATGGCATCAAGCACGGCATCAGAGATCTGATCGGCGATTTTATCGGGATGTCCTTCTGAGACGGACTCGGACGTAAAAAGGTGTTTAGCCATTTTATTCTTTACCTTAAAAATACGGGTTGAAATCGACTGCATAGCGCTAAAGACTGAGGCCAGTCAGTATTGAAGCGGCCTTTTCTCAGCGCCCCCTCAGGCAAAGCCATGAGCAGTTCTTAAGCTTTGAGACGCTTGGAAGTTAACCGATATAGATGGATTAACATCTGGACGGCTATTTTAGGTTACTCATTTATCGGATTGCCAGCCTTTTTTCTTGAGAGAAATTTTTGCCTGTACACGGAAGTGGAATAAATTCCTGACAGGCATCGAATTCCGCACATTTAGATTTTGCATTTGAACGCCTGCGGCTGTATAAAACGCCGCTGCTTTTAACCTGGCATTGACAGGGCAGAGCGAGCGCGTCAGCCGAAGCGGTTACACGCAGGCTTATAATATTCAGGTGCATCCGCACATGGGGAGGTGATAACCGTAATGCTGACTGCCATTTTCCTGCGTCATTCTGACGCGAGGCGTTTCTCTCCCTGTTCTCTCTCTGTCCGCGCGCGCCACGGCTGTTGTTACCGCGCCGGTCATCATTCCGACACGACGACAGATTAACTTTCTGCAAGCGCTCTCGCTGGTGTGCTTGAACCGGCTGGCCCGTTACGGAGTCCGCAGCATGATTAATGTTATACTTCAGTTACTGAGTAGCGTGAAATCTCAGCGTTTTGTGCTGGATTCCGCGCTGTTTGATGGGTTGTTGTTGCGGGTTATCCCTGCGATAGTAGGCGACTGTTCCGTATTGTTAAAATTTGAGGCTCGCAATGTCTGACGACATCAAAACAATCAAAGGTTCGTCAGCAGGCGAACAGGGTGTACTCCGCTCAATGCAGGAGGTGGCCATGAGCGATCAAGATGCCAGCAAAATGCTGCGCACCTATAATATTGCCTGGTGGGGTAATAACTATTACGACGTGAATGAACTCGGGCATATCAGCGTGTGTCCCGATCCTGACGTTCCCGAAGCGCGCGTTGACCTGGCGAAGCTGGTAAAAGAGCGGGAGGCTGACGGTCAGCGCCTGCCCGCACTGTTTTGCTTCCCTCAAATTCTGCAACATCGCCTGCGTTCGATAAATGCCGCTTTCCGTCGCGCGCGTGAATCCTACGGCTATCGCGGCGACTACTTCCTGGTCTATCCGATCAAAGTCAACCAGCACAAACGCGTGATTGAATCCCTGATCAACTCTGGCGAACCGCTGGGGCTGGAGGCGGGTTCAAAAGCCGAATTGATGGCGGTGCTGGCGCATGCGGGTATGACGCGTTCGGTCATTGTCTGTAACGGCTATAAAGATCGCGAGTACATTCGCCTGGCGCTGACCGGGGAAAAGATGGGCCACAAAGTCTATCTGGTGCTGGAAAAAATGACCGAGGTGAAGCTGGCGCTGGAAGAGGCCGAGCGGCTGAACGTGGTGCCGCGTTTGGGTATTCGCGCACGTCTCGCGTCACAGGGCTCCGGCAAATGGCAGTCGAGCGGCGGCGAGAAATCGAAGTTCGGCCTTTCTGCCACGCAGGTACTCAAACTGGTTGAGATCATGCGTGAAGCCGGTCGTCTCGACAGCCTGCAACTGCTGCATTTCCACCTTGGCTCGCAGATGTCTAACATCCGTGATATCGCTACCGGCGTGCGTGAATCGGCGCGCTTTTACGTTGAACTGGCCAGGCTGGGCGTGAATATTCAGTGTTTCGACGTCGGCGGCGGTCTGGGCGTGGACTATGAAGGCACCCGCTCGCAGTCCGACTGCTCGGTAAACTATGGCCTGAATGAGTATGCCAATAACGTGATTTGGGCTATTGGTGACGCCTGTGATGAGCACAATCTGCCGCATCCAACGGTGATCACCGAATCCGGCCGCGCGGTAACGGCGCACCATACCGTGCTGGTTTCCAATATCATCGGCGTTGAGCGCAATGAGTTCAGTGAGCCGCAGGCGCCGTTGGATGATTCACCGCGGCCGATTGTCAGCATGTGGGATACCTGGCAGGAGATGCACCAGCCTGATACCCGCCGCTCGCTGCGCGAATGGCTGCATGACAGCCAGATGGATCTGTTCGACATCCATACGGGTTACTCGCAGGGCACGTACGATCTTACCCAGCGCGCATGGGCGGAACAGCTCTATCTGAGCATTTGTCACTACATTCAACAGCATCTTGATCCGAGCAACCGCGCACACCGTCCAATTATTGACGAATTGCAGGAGCGGATGGCGGACAAAATTTACGTTAACTTCTCGCTGTTCCAGTCAATGCCGGACGCGTGGGGTATCGATCAGCTGTTCCCGGTGCTGCCGCTGGAAGGGCTGGACAAGCCGCCTGAGCGCCGCGCGGTGCTGCTGGATATCACCTGTGACTCGGATGGCACCATCGATCACTATGTTGACGGCGACGGTATCGCCACCACCATGCCGATGCCGCAGTACGATATTGATAATCCGCCGATGCTGGGCTTCTTCATGGTGGGCGCGTATCAGGAGATCCTCGGCAACATGCATAACCTGTTCGGTGACACTGAAGCCGTGGACGTCTTTGCGTTTCCGGACGGCAGCGTGGAAGTCCAGCTTTCCGATGAAGGCGATACCGTGGCGGACATGCTGGAGTACGTGCAGCTCGATCCGCAGGAGCTGCTGACGCATTTCCGCAATCAGATCAAAGAGACCGATCTTGACGAAGACCTTCGCGCGCAGTTCCTGCAAGAGTTTGAGGCGGGCCTTTACGGTTATACCTATTTGGAAGACGAGTAGTCGTCAGCGACTTGCTTAACAGTATAAGAGGATGTGGCATGTATAACACCCTGGATAACCAGTACGATAACTCTCTGGTTTCTAACGCATTTGGTTTTATGCGTTTTCCGGTTAATTTTAAACCGTACGACAGCGACGCGGAGTGGGTGATCACCGGCGTACCTTTTGATGCCGCAACGTCCGGCCGTCCGGGAAGCCGTTTGGGGCCGGGCGCGATCCGTCAAATCTCAACCAACCTCGCCTGGGAAGGCTGCCGCTGGCCGTGGAACTTCGATCTGCGTCAGCGCCTCAAAGTGATTGACTGCGGCGATCTGGTTTACGCTTTCGGTGATTCGCAGGATCTGACTGATAAGCTACAGGCGCATGCAGAGAAACTGCTGGCAAACGGTAAGCGCATGCTCACCTTCGGCGGCGATCACTATGTGACGCTGCCGCTGCTGCGCGCCCATGCGAAATATTTTGGCAAAATGGCGCTGGTGCATTTCGATGCGCACACCGACACCTACTCTAACGGCCCTACGTTCGACCACGGCACCATGTTCCATCATGCGCCGAAAGAAGGGCTTATTGACCCGACACGCTCGGTACAGATTGGTATTCGTACCGAGTTTGACGCGTCGTTGGGCTTTAACGTGCTGGATGCGGCGCAGATCAACGATCGCAGCGTGGATGACATTCTCAGCCAGGTGAAGCAGATCGTGGGCGATATGCCGGTATATCTGACCTTTGACATCGACTGCCTCGATCCCGCGCACGCGCCGGGCACCGGCACGCCGGTGATTGGCGGGCTGACCACGGACAAAGCCACCAAACTGGTGCGTGGCCTGCAAGGGCTGAATATCGTGGGGATGGATCTGGTGGAAGTGGCGCCGGGTTACGATCAGTCCGATCTGACGTCGCTGGCGGCGGCCACGCTGGCGCTGGATATGCTGCACGTTCAGGCCGTTAACAAAGGCGAATAACGTTTCCTTAAGCAGACGACGGCGATGTCGTCTGCCGTCTGCTGCTTCTGTAACAACGCCTTTTCCAGTATATTCCCTTCTCCTGTCGGCATGGATAAAGCCAGGACAGGCGCTTTTCACTTGAAGAAAATATGAGGGAATGTAATGGGTATACTTGATAACGTGCTGGGTCATCTCAGTGGAGATGCAAACGGCGGTAGCCCTGGCCATGTAGAGGCTGTCTGGGAGTGGATTCAGGAACAAGGAGGTATCGAAGCGCTTTACCAACGATTCCAGCAGGGCGGCATGTTGGCCGTTGTCACTTCGTGGATCGGCCATAGCGCATCAAAATCGCTGAGTGGTCATGACGTTCAGGCCATTTTCGGTGAGAGTGCGCTCTCTTCGCTTGCCGTAAAGCTGGGCATGGATGTTCCCGGTGCTTCCGGTATTCTGGCGACGTATTTACCTTCGGTTGTGGGAATGCTGTCTTCCTTTGGAAAGGCAGAAGGCCACATGACGCTGCCTGAAGGGTTGGATCCGGGTAGTCTGTTAACAACCTTTCTGAAACGTTAAACAGTGAGCGGGCGGGAAATCCCGCCCGCTATCAATTATTTCCCGGCAACGATGCGCGCTTTAATATGTTCGGCGCGCGACTCGGAAGAAGGATGCGAGTCGAACATGCTGCTCTGATGGCTGCCTTCCAGCTTCGCCAGTTTTTCAAAACTGGTGACCAGCCCCTGCGGATTAACGCCGCGTTTTTTCAGCAGATCGAACGAGTAGTCATCCGCCTGCGACTCCTGCGTTTGTGAGAACTGGGCATTAACCAGTTTCTCGCCAAGATCGCCCAGTTGAGACTGCGACAGCGATGCGGCAACGCCGCCGACGGACGCAACGGCGGTCCGCGCGGCGGTGGTGCTGTAAGCAAGCTGCATCGCTTTGCGCGTGTGTCCCAGCGCAACGTGTCCCATTTCGTGGCCCAGCACGCCCTCTACTTCGTTATCGGTCATCATATCCATCAGGCCGCTGTACACGCGGATGCAGCCGTTTGCCATTGCCCAGGCGTTTACGTCTTTAGTCAGGTAGACCTTATAATTCGCTGGCGTGCCGTTGATGTTGTCGCCCAGCGTGGCGGCGATTTTGTTAAGTCGCTGCGTGTATTCGCTGTTCGCTGGCGCAATCTTCGCCTCGCTGTCCATCTGTTCGCAGGACTTTACGCTAAGTTCTTTCACCTGCGCATCGCTCAGCGTTGCAGCCTGCCAGGCCTGAGCACCAGACTGCATTAGCGTGTTGCTGTCGAGATTCGCGCAGCCTGAAAGCGCGCTGGTTAACGCCACCGCCAGCAGTGAGATACGTATCTTCATGTCATTCATCCATTAAGTAACAAGGGGAAATTCGCTGATAAAGCATCAGAGAAAAGAGGTTCAATCAAAATCTTTATAGCCGCCTTCAGTGCGAATGCATAGCGCAACGCTCTTAAAGCGCAAGTTTTTTCCCTCATTTTTCCACCCTATATCATGTACAGCCGCCACGCATTTCATGTACATTGAGTGCCGACTTTCTCAACTTTGCCTGATAACTCATTGATTAAAAGAGGTTAAGGACGGCGAAGCGTTTAATCCTACCGGAGTAGAACATGTCTTCTCGTAAAGTGCTTGCCAATGCTGTTCGCGCGTTAAGTATGGATGCGGTTCAAAAGGCCAATTCCGGCCACCCTGGTGCCCCAATGGGCATGGCGGATATCGCTGAAGTTCTCTGGCGCGACTATCTCAGCCATAACCCGACCAACCCAAACTGGGCCAACCGCGATCGTTTCACCCTCTCGAACGGCCACGGCTCGATGCTGATTTACAGCCTGTTGCATCTCACGGGCTACGATCTGCCCATCGACGAGCTGAAAAATTTCCGTCAGCTTCACTCTAAAACGCCGGGTCACCCTGAGTACGGCTATACCGCTGGCGTGGAAACCACCACCGGGCCGCTGGGCCAGGGTATCGCCAATGCGGTGGGCATGGCGATTGCAGAGCGCACCCTGGCGGCGCAGTTTAACCGTCCGGGCCATGAAATCGTCGATCACTACTCATGGGTGTTTCTTGGCGATGGCTGCATGATGGAGGGCATTTCGCATGAAGTGTGCTCGCTGGCGGGGACGCTGAAGCTTGGCAAGCTGATCGCATTTTACGATGACAACGGTATCTCCATTGACGGTCACATAGAAGGCTGGTTCACCGACGATACCGCAAAACGCTTTGAATCCTATGGCTGGCACGTGGTGCGCGGCGTTGACGGCCACGACGCCGCCGCCATTAAAAAAGCGATTGAAGAGGCGAAAGCGGTCAGTGACAAGCCGTCGTTGCTGATGTGCAAAACCGTTATCGGTTTCGGTTCGCCAAACAAAGCGGGCACGCATGATTCGCACGGTGCGCCGCTGGGCAATGATGAAATCGCACTGACGCGCAAACAGCTCGGCTGGCAACACGCCCCGTTCGACATCCCCTCTGAAATCTATGCCGAATGGGATGCGAAAGAGGTCGGACAGGCGAAAGAGGCGGCCTGGAACGCGAAATTTAACGCGTTCGCCCAGGCGCACCCTGAGCTGGCTGCTGAATTCCAGCGTCGCATGCGCGGCGAACTGCCGGAAAACTGGCACAGTGAATCACAGAAATTTATCGCACACCTTCAGGCCAGTCCGGCAAACATCGCCAGCCGTAAAGCGTCTCAAAACGCGCTGGAAGCTTTCGGTAAACTGCTGCCGGAATACCTGGGCGGTTCCGCCGACCTCGCCCCCAGCAACCTTACCATGTGGTCAGGCTCTCAGCCGATCAATGAAAACGCTGCGGGCAACTATATCCATTACGGCGTGCGTGAATTTGGCATGACGGCTATCGCTAACGGCATCGCGCTGCACGGCGGTTTCCTGCCTTACACCGCCACGTTCCTGATGTTTGTCGAGTACGCGCGCAATGCTGCCCGTATGGCGGCGCTGATGAAAATTCGCCAGGTGATGGTTTACACCCACGATTCCATCGGACTTGGCGAAGATGGTCCAACCCATCAGCCGGTTGAACAGATAGCCAGCCTGCGCCTGACGCCAAATATGAGCCTGTGGCGTCCGTGCGATCAGGTTGAGTCAGCAGTGGCGTGGAAACACGCTATTGAGCGACAGGACGGGCCGACCGCACTGATTTTCTCCCGTCAGAACCTGGCGCAGCAGACGCGTGATGCTGCGCAACTGGCTGACATTGCACGGGGCGGCTACGTGCTGAAAGCGTGTGCAGGGCAGCCTGAGCTGATCCTTATTGCCACCGGTTCGGAAGTTGAACTGGCCGTCAGCGCTTACGACAGGCTGACGGCAGAAGGTCGCCGCGTGCGCGTGGTATCCATGCCTTCGACAGACGTGTTCGACAGGCAGGATGCGGCGTATCGTGAAGCGGTATTGCCGAAAGCCGTGGCGGCGCGCGTGGCGATTGAAGCAGGCATTGCGGACTACTGGCTGAAATATACCGGCCTGCACGGCGCGGTAGTAGGCATGACCACCTTTGGCGAATCTGCGCCCGCAGACAAGCTGTTTGAGCTGTTTGGCTTCACCGTGGACAACGTGGTGGCAACGGCAAAATCGGTGATGTAACCGTTACGGGTTCGCCTGCCGCAGGCGAACCCTTGCCTTGCCACATCTTTCGCTAAAAGTTCAGCAGATTTTCAGAAAGAGCGATATCGGTCGTCGCGCGTAACGGCTCAACGCGCTTTTTCAGCGCATGCTCCGCCGCGGGCCGTTCCTCTTCCTTCCAGGGTTTTGACGTGCCATAGAAACGTCCGCTCTGGTTCACCGACAGCGATTCACATTCGATAATGCCCTCCATAAATCCTTCGGCGTTGATGGCCATTTCACGGCTGCGGCAGGTGCCTTTCAGCGTGCCGCTGATCTCAACGCGGTGCGCATAGATTTCGCCCTCAACCCGACCGTTTTTCATCACGAAGACCGTTTTATCGGAGAAGATTTTGCCTTCGATGGTGCCGTTAACTTTAATATCGCCCGCGGCGCTGATATCGCCGGCGATCAGGCAGGTATCAGGGATAGTGGTCGTGTCCATCGCAGGGGCGATGCTGCTGGAAACCGTGACGCTGCCAACGCCCTCGTCAACGGGTTCGCTCTCCTGAATGGCGGTGGAAGGAAGCGGCTCGCCGCCCGATGTGAGTATCGTTTCTTTACGTTTGAACATAATCATTCCCTTGTTAAGTGCTGTTTTACCGACCAGCAGGGACGTCGCTATCGCCAGGAAAGTTACCGTTGTCAACGTGCGATGTCTCCACACCGCCAACAAGTTTTCCCAGCTGATAGCATAAACAATCAGAGCAAAAGCCCAGACCGCCCAGACGTACCACAGCAGATTGAAGTTCATATTTCCGTTTCTGTTCATTACCAGAGAGGAAAGGGAGGGGCCGAAGAAGCGCGATTCCCGATGCGCCAGAACGGCATGCGATGACAGTGCCGTTTGATGCTCCTTCCCTGGAACACTAACTCAAAATTACCTTTCATTTATTTTCCCGAATAATCCATCAGGAAAATTAACGCTACGGTTACCATACTACGATGTCCGTGGCATCTGGAATGTTTTCAGCGCGCCTTCTTCTGAATGTGATCTCTGTCGAAAAAACACAACGGCGATTGATCTGTCTCATTCCTATTATTCCATGCTTCTATTATTCTGGCTGAACCGTTTCAGTCGGTGTCGGCAACCTCAACGCATACCATGCTGCTGGCCAGGCTTGCCGCCGCGAACGCGTCAAAATACGCATTTCGTGGTATAGTTGATCGCATGGAATTATCATGAGTCTTCAGTAAATTCAGCCACGATCCACAGGCATGCGGGTCAGTAGTCGGCAGCGGTTGAGAAGCTGGCGTGGCGCGATAACCCATGGGGCTTTGCTGTTCTGGCCCCGGGCGATTTCAGTCAGGGCGCGGTTTGCGCCTGTCAACACTATGAGAATCAACGAGAGGATTCACCATGTCTGTAATTAAAATGACCGATCTGGATCTTGCTGGGAAGCGCGTATTAATTCGCTCCGATCTGAACGTTCCGGTTAAAGAAGGCAAAGTCACTTCCGATGCCCGTATCCGTGCCTCATTGCCGACCATCGAAGCGGCCCTGAAGCAGGGTGCGAAGGTAATGGTGACGTCTCACCTTGGTCGTCCGACCGAAGGTGAATATAACGAAGAATTCTCGCTGCTGCCGGTTGTTAACTACCTGAAAGATAAGATTTCTTCTCCTGTTCGTCTGGCTAAAGACTACCTGGACGGCGTTGACGTTGCCGCAGGCGAGCTGGTGGTGCTGGAAAACGTTCGCTTTAACAAAGGCGAGAAGAAAGATGATGAAGCGCTGTCGAAAAAATACGCCGCCCTGTGCGATGTTTTCGTCATGGACGCTTTCGGTACCGCGCACCGCGCGCAGGCTTCCACGCACGGCGTCGGTAAATTTGCCCCCGTTGCCTGTGCAGGCCCGCTGCTGGCTGATGAACTTGAAGCCCTCGGTAAAGCGCTGAAAAGCCCGGCGCGTCCTATGGTTGCCGTGGTGGGCGGTTCTAAAGTTTCCACCAAATTTGACGTGCTGAACTCGCTGGTAAAAATCGCCGATACCGTGATTGTCGGCGGCGGCATTGCCAACACCTTCGTGGCAATCGATAACAACGTCGGCAAATCCCTGTATGAGCCTGATTTTGTCGATGCAGCGAAAAAACTGCGCGACGAGTTCAAAATTCCTGTCCCAACTGACTCCCGCGTAGGCACGGAATTCTCTGAAACTGCACCCGCCACCGTGAAGAAAGTCTCTGACGTAAACGATGATGAAGAGATCATGGATTTCGGCGACGAAACCGCGCAGGCTATGGCTAAGTTGTTGAAAGAAGCCAAAACTATTCTGTGGAACGGCCCGGTAGGCGTGTTCGAATTCCCTAACTTCCGCAAAGGCACTGAAATTGTTGCAAAAGCCATTGCAGAGAGCGATGCGTTTTCTATCGCGGGCGGCGGTGATACGCTGGCTGCCATCGATCTGTTCGGTATTGAAGATAAAATTTCCTACATCTCTACCGGCGGCGGCGCTTTCCTTGAGTTTGTGGAAGGCAAAAAACTGCCAGCCGTTGCTATGCTCGAAGAGCGTGCAAAACAGTAAGCTTTCGGCGGGAGCTGCGCTCCCGCAAGGTAATTTGCCTGCATAACAGGCGCTAAATCTCTTAATATGACCGACGAAACAGGACAACAAACATGTCTAAAATTTTTGATTTCGTAAAACCAGGCGTTGTCACCGGTGACGACGTACAGAAAATTTTCCAGGTAGCGAAAGAGAACAAATTTGCTCTGCCCGCCGTAAACTGCGTGGGCACCGACTCTATCAATGCCGCACTGGAAACCGCTGCAAAAGTTAAAGCGCCGATCATCGTTCAGTTCTCTAACGGCGGCGCAGCGTTCATCGCCGGTAAAGGCATTAAATCAGATGAGCCACAGGCGGCGGCAATCCTGGGCGCCATCTCTGGCGCGCATCACGTTCACCAGATGGCAGAACATTACGGCGTGCCGGGTATTCTGCACACTGACCACTGCGCGAAAAAACTGCTGCCGTGGATCGACGGTCTGCTGGACGCGGGCGAAGAACATTTCAAGAAAACCGGCAAGCCGCTTTTCTCTTCACACATGATCGACCTGTCTGAAGAGTCGCTGGAAGAGAATATCGAAATCAGCAGCAAATATCTGGCGCGCATGGCGAAAATCGACATGACGCTGGAAATTGAACTGGGCTGCACCGGCGGCGAAGAAGATGGCGTGGATAACAGCCATATGGATGCGTCTGCGCTTTACACTCAGCCAGAAGACGTTGATTACGCATACGAAAAACTGAATGCGATCAGCCCTCGTTTCACTATCGCGGCGTCATTCGGTAATGTGCACGGCGTTTACAAACCAGGTAACGTCAAACTGACGCCAACCATTCTGCGCGATTCTCAGGAATACGTGACGAAGAAACACAATCTGCCGCACAACGCGCTGAACTTTGTGTTCCACGGCGGTTCTGGCTCTTCTGCCGCCGAGATCGAAGAGTCTATCAGCTATGGCGTAATCAAAATGAATATCGACACCGATACCCAGTGGGCTACATGGGACGGTATTCTTCAGTATTACAAAAAGAATGAAGGCTACCTTCAGGCGCAGCTGGGTAACCCGGAAGGCGCTGATAAGCCAAACAAAAAATATTACGATCCGCGCGTATGGCTGCGTTCCGCTCAGTCTTCAATGATTGTGCGCCTGGAACAGGCGTTCAAAGAACTGAACGCGGTAGACGTGCTGTAAGCAACACGCCATACCTAAAAAAGCCCGCCGCGTGCGGGCTTTTCTTTTTAACCTTCGTTTTTCACGAACTTTTCCCCGCCTGCCGCCACTCACTTTCATCTCTCTTTACTGTCGCTCCGGTCATGAGGTGAACATGCCCCCAACTATTCCTCCTGCGCTCTCTCCCTCTGCGCGCGCCCTGCAACATTCTGCGGTCGAACAGAGCCATACCAACGCTACGGAGAGCGCGGCAAGGCCGCATGGTTACAGCAGCGACAACGAAGTGGCGATCCATAATCAACTCAATACGTTCTATGAAAAGCATACCAGCGGCGGCAATCGCGAAGAGATGACGGCGATGATTGAGAGCCGGACGAAACGGCTGCATGAAATGGGGGAAACGCCGTCGAGTATCGAAGCGGCGCTGTCGCAGGCGAGCCGAAGCGACAAAAAAACAGAAGGTGCCGAGAGCGCCAGAAAAGCGCTGCCGCATGCCGTTGATCTCTTGTTTAAAAAACCGTCTGCCGCAACAGCACTGATGAAAGGTGAAGGAAAAACCGCCGGGCTTCTGCATCAGAGTGCGGGCGAGGCGCTGAAGAACCGCTTTTACCTTCAGGCGCGGCCCGAAGATCTGGAGCCGGTAATGGCCGAGGCGACGCAAAAAGGTCGTGATAATGCCGATGCGGCGAAAAATATTGCCCATACGGCATTTGACGTGGCAAGCAGCAATCCAAAAATTCAGAGCGCGGTGGCAAACGGCGCGAAACGTCTTGGTCAAACGGCGATGATGAGCAAAACGCCGCAGGGCGTGTTAGCTGGCGTGGCGATCATGGGCGGCATCGGGCTGGCAACCGGCGCCAGTCATCTGATGAAGAAGAGTACCAGCCAGAGCGGCCCGGCGTTTCTGTTCGCAAAAAAGGACTGGGAAACGCAGTTTGTAAAGCTGAAAGGAAAGGCGGAAGCGCAGCCGACCTCAGCCAGCCAGAAGACGACACCGCATGCGCCCCCGCAAACGCCATCCACGCCCGATACTTCTCTACAGGGGAAAATCCGCGAAGCCATGCAAAGCATGGTCTTTTCCTACGTTAACAACATTTCCGGCAATGTTTCTCTCGCTATCAGTACGTTAAACCAGGGGCTCGACAGCCTGCATAAAGCAACCAAACCAACGAGCGATAACGCGTTTTCGTCGGGCGTGAAAGAGACCTTGCAGCGGGTGACTGGCAGGACTGACGCGCCTCTCAGTAAAGCCGCGCATATGGCGCAACAGTTACAGCAGCGACTGGCGTAAAATTTACCCAAAGGTCTGCGGTTTTTTTGTCCCGTTCCGTAACAAATTATTAATTTATAGGCTTATTTGGCAGATTTCCGTATTCCTGGTTACCCTTTTAACAGGGTGTGTCAGTTCATTCTGGCCGGTTTTTACAACGATAACGGGATAATTTAATGGAAGATCTTCATGTGGTAGATGGCATCAATAACGCGGGCGGTTGGCTGGTGCGCAACCAGGCGCTGCTACTGAGCTATGCCGTGAATATCGTTGCGGCGATCGCCATCATTATCATCGGTATGCTGATTGCGCGCGTCATTTCATCGACCCTGAATAAGGTTTTACTGTCGCGTCATATTGATGCCACGGTTGCAGACTTTCTCTCTGCGCTGGTGCGCTATGGCATCATTGCCTTCACCCTGATCGCCGCGCTGGGCCGCGTCGGCGTGCAGACCGCATCGGTGATTGCCGTGTTGGGTGCAGCAGGACTGGCCGTCGGTCTGGCGCTTCAGGGGTCATTGTCAAACCTGGCGGCGGGCGTGCTGCTGGTGACCTTCCGGCCGTTCCGCACCGGCGAATTTATTGATATCGGCGTGATGGGAACCGTTCAGCACGTACAGATATTCTCCACCACGTTGAAAACGGCCGACGGTAAAATTGTGGTGGTGCCAAACGGGAAAATCATTGCGGGCAATATCGTTAACTTCTCGCGTGAGCCGGTGCGTCGCAATGAATTCATTGTTGGCGTGGCGTACGATGCCGATGTGGATGAGGTCATTAAGCTGCTTCGCGCCGAAGTGGATGCGGATCCACGCGTGCTGAAAGATATGGGCATACAAATCGGCCTGAACGAACTGGCCGCGTCATCGCTTAATTTTGTGGTGCGGTGCTGGAGCAAGGCGGGCGATCTTCAGGACGTTTACTGGGATTTGCTGAAAAACTTCAAGCGCACGCTCGACGCCAACGGCATTGGCATTCCTTACCCGCAGATGGATGTGCATCTTCATCAGACGGAAGTGCCGGAAGAGAAGGTCACTGATCCCCAGGCGGCGGCGCCTGTTACCCAGCCAAAATCTGAATAATATTTTTCGGGGCGGACTCCGGTCCGCTTTTTTTTATCCGTTATTATAAGCTCTACTGATAAAGGATTAATATTTTGAATTTCAGCTAATAATTCTTTCCCGCTACACTCGCCCCACTATGCAAGGGGTGAGGACTTATTTTGATTTCCATATTTTTTCAGGGCATGGCGCTGGGTGCCGCGCTCATTCTCCCGCTGGGGCCGCAAAATGCGTTCGTGATGAATCAGGGCATTCGTCGCCACTACCACCTGATGACCGCCGGACTGTGCACGCTGAGCGATATAGTGCTGATCGGCGCGGGCGTTTTTGGCGGCAGCGCGCTGCTGAGCCAGTCACCGCTGCTGCTGACTGTAGTGACCTGGGGCGGGGTGGCTTTTCTGCTGTGGTACGGCTGGGGGGCTATCCGTACGGCATTCAGCGGCACTGTCGCGCTGGAAAACGCCGGGGCGATGGGCCAGAGCCGCTGGCGCATTTTCGCCACCATGATGGCCGTTACCTGGCTGAACCCGCACGTTTATATCGATACCTTTATGGTGCTGGGCAGCCTTGGCGGGCAGCTTCCCGCAGAGGCGCGCATCTGGTTTGCCGTGGGCGCCGCCGCCGCTTCTCTGCTGTGGTTTTTCGGGCTGGCTTTGCTGGCTTCCTGGCTCTCGCCGCGTCTGCAAACCGTCAGCGCGCAACGCATCATTAACCTGCTGGTGGGGCTGGTCATGTGGGCCATTGCCATGAAGCTGGCGGCCCAGGGGCTGGCTTTCGTTAACTGAGGTTAAGCGCATAAAACGCGGGCAGGCCGCCCGCGCTTTTCACCAGTTCCAGCCGAAGTTCAGTGAACGCCAGATCGGACGGCACGACGTGGCTGCACAGCGAATGACGATTGTTCTTCACCTCTGCCAGCAAAGCATCATCGGCCCACAGCCGATAATGCGTGGTGCAGTGCGCCGTCACGGCAAGCGCATGACCCATCTGTACGCTCTCCATCGCATTATCAAAATCGTTATCAAACATCAGCGTCAGCCTGCGCGGCGACTGCGGTTTCTCCCAGCGCCAGCGGAGCTGCGGATGCGCATCGGCGGCGGCGGGCAGCCAGCCGTTGGTATGCTGTTCCGGGCGCGCGCAGCCGTTCAGCGTGTAGTTGACGTGCCACAGCGCCAGTGGCTTGGCAAATCGCAGCGCGGGCAAAATCTGGTGCGGCTGCCTGCGCGGCAGCCAGAAATCAAACTCGTCAACGCCGTAGTCGCCATCGGCTGTCTGTCGGGTGCGCTTTGCCACGCGGGGATTGACGCTGTTAAAAACGGTCATCACGCCCGGCAGCCGCTGACGGGTGAGCGCCATCTCCACCTGCGGATTGTCCTCAAAGGCGATGAAGAGATAGCGATCGCACTCTGCGCGGTAGTGAATATTTACCGCGTATTCCCCCGCCTGATGCACCGTAATTTCACTCTCTTCCAGCAGCAGATCCGCCGTGGTATTGGCGCTTTTCTCGCTGGTCATTAGCCGGATGCCGATACGCTGGGGCGAGGCGGCACGCAGCGTAAACCACAGCATGGGCAGCGTTTCGCCCGCTTTCAGCGGCAGCAGCAGCGCACAGCGCGCCTCCAGCGCATGCCAGCCTGCGTCCGCCGGCAGCTGAGTGAGCTCAAAAGTGCTGCTGGCAGTCACGCTCGCGCCGCGGGTTGGATCGTCAAGCCGCAGACGGGGAATATGAAAGCCGCTGGCGAGCAGATGTTGTTGAAGCCGGGTGATATTTTCCGGCGATGCCAGCCGTTGCGGCGTCCACCGCTGCTGATGACAGATCGCGGCGGCGCGGCCTGCGACTTCGCCCAGCAGGCCGCAGGTACACATTACGCGGGCGCTGCCGAAGGCCACGTGTGAGGCGGAGATCAGTCTGCCGGTCAGCAGAAGATTATCCAGCGAGCGGCTGTAGAGCGAACGGAAGGGGATGGTGTAAGTGCCTTTGCTGTGAAACTGGCGGCAGCCGTCATGGGTGCTGTAAACGCCATCGGCCGGATGCAAATCGATTGACCAGCCGCCATAAGCAACCGCGTCGTAGTGGTCACGCTGCTCAATGATGTCCTGCTGGCGCAGAATGTAATCGCCAATAAAGCGACGGCTTTCCCGCTTGCCGGGGATCAGGCCGACCCACTCAATGGTAAGGTTCGCGGCGTCAGGAAAGGCACCGGAGTTCTTAATATAGTCCCACACGCCCCAGACAATTTTCCACAACTCCCACTTGATCTCCTCGCTCTCATGAACCGTATCCAGCCGGCCGCCCCATTCGAGCCACCACAGGTCACAGCCGTTCAGCGTTGAGGTGAGCCGCCTGTAGCGCGGAATATCGGTAATGTCTTTCAGGGCGAAAGAGGGCGGAACAAAATCAATCGGGCTGTCGCCTTTTTTAGTGTAGAAGTAAATGGAGTGGCCGAGTTTGTGGCCGAAGCTGTCGCCCGGCGCCATTTTTTCCCCCAGTTCGTCGGCCTCTTCCGCGCCCACGCGGTGCTCGGCTCCGGCCAGGAAGCCCAGCACGCCGTCGCCGGTCGCGTCGCAAAAGTAGTCGGCGTCAACGGTATAGAGAGTCTGGTTGATAGCGTTGAACGCGGTCACCGATTCAATGCGCCGCGCCTGATGTTCAAGCGAGCAAACCGCCGTATTCAGCAACAGTGTTAATCCGCTTTGCGCCTGCGCCATATCCAGCAGCAGCATGTCAAACAGCACCGGGTTGCCCTCTTTGTTGCGAAAGAGATTCTCCTCCATGATTTCGCCCATAATGCCGCCTTCCCGTGCCCAGCGGTTATTATTGCCCATATGCGAGGTGGCGCCGTTGGCCCAAAGACGCACCTCGCTGGAGGCGTTGCCGCCCAGCACCGGGCGATCCTGAATCAGTACCACCGCCAGGCCGTCGCGGGCGGCTGCCAGCGCAGCGCACAATCCGGCAAGCCCGCCGCCCGCCACCACCAGTTGGGCGCGAAGGTGCTGATGCGGAAAAGATCGGGAAGATTCGGCGGTAAATGTCTGCATAATTTTCTTTCCTGAGTAACTCACGATAAAGTTGACGTTTTCACCACAGGACGCGCTATGTCATCTCAACCCAATCAAAGCTTGATCGACGGTATCCGCTGTCTGCAATATCTGGTGTCCAGCAATAAGGCGATTGGCTGTCGCGAACTCGCGCGCAAAATGGGCATGAACAGCACTAAGGTGAATCGTCTGTTGATGACCATGATGTCGGTAGGATTGACCATGCAGGATAAACGGCGGCGCTATCTGCCGGGGCCGGGCATCCATGCTCTTGCGGCGCAGGCGATCCGCGGCTCCTCGCTCTTTTCGCAGGCGCTGCCGCTGCTTGAAAGCCATGCGCCAAAGGACATTGTGGTGGCGATGGGCGTACTCTGGGAAGATCAGGTGATCTACCTTTATCACTCCAAACCCGGTGGGCAGGTCAGCCAGGCGCTGGCCGGGTTTCATATGCTGCCGGCCTGGGAATCGGTTATCGGCATGTCGCTGCTGGCGGCAGAGAGCGATGACGATCTCAGGCTGCGCTTCACCGGGGAGCAGTGGCAGCATATGGCGCCGCTGCTGACGCGACAAAGGGCGGAGGGGCAGCTGGTATGGCTGCACGACGATGGTGAGATATCCATTGCCGAGCCGCTGCGCCACAGCCATGCCGCGCTGGCTTTCGCTCGCATTTATGACGCTGACGACGCAGAAATTGCGCGCCGTCGTCAGCAGCTGGCTTCGCTGGCGGAGCGGCTGATCAGCGTGCAGCTGTGACATTATCGATGCGTCCGACGATGAAGAGATAGCTGCAAATGCCCACGACGGCGAGGAAGGCGATAAAGGTCAGCGCTGGCGCGAAGTTTTGCCCGTCGATCAGCGCGCCAATGGCAATCGGCACCACGATGGACGACAGCGCGCCGGTAAAGTTGAACACGCCGCCCGCCAGGCCAATCAGATGGCGGGGAGCCAGCGTGGTGACAAAGACCCAGGTGATGGTGGCCAGCCCGTTGCCAAAGAACGCCAGCGACATAAAAACGATAATCCACGCAGGGTTATCGGTGTAGTTGGCGCCAAGAATGAACAGGGTCATAAACATGCCGAGGATCACCGGCGTTTTGCGGGCGATGCTGGCGGATACGCCGCGTCGTATCATGCGGTCAGAAACAAAGCCAGCGAGCAGGACGCCGCAAAACGCCGCCAGATAAGGCACCGAGGCGACGTAGCCGCTTTTTATGAAGCTCATATGCCGGTACTCCACCAGATAGGTGGGGAACCACGTCAGGAAAAACCAGAAGGTGGCGGAAATGGTGAACTGTCCCAGATAGATGCCGATAAGCTTACGGTTGCTGAACATCAGCGCCAGATCCTGCCAGCGGAAATGGCGCGCGGCGCTCTCCTGACGGCTTTCCAGTAGCGCGCCGCCATCGCGAATATAGTTCAGCTCGCCGGTGGAGACGCCTTTATGATCCAGCGGCTCACGATACAGCCAGTACCACACTGCCGCCCAGATCATGCCCGCCACGCCGGTGATCAAAAAAAGCCCGCGCCAGCCCCAGGCTTCCTGTACGTGAAAAAGCAGCGGCGTCATGCAGGCCAGTCCGACAAACTGCGCGGAAGAGTAGATGCCGATGGCGGTGGCGCGCTCCTGAACCGGAAACCAGCTGGAAATAACGCGATTATTGGAGGGCATCACCGGTGCTTCAAACGCGCCAACGCCAAGCCGTAACCCCACCAGCGAGGCAAAGCCGCTGGCTAACGCGTGCAGCGCGGTAATCAGTGACCAGATGAACAGCCCCACGCCATAGACTAACCGCGCGCCCAGCTTATCAATCAAAAATCCGCCCGGAATTTGCAGTGCCGCATAAACCCAGCCAAAGGCGGAAAAAATAAGCCCCATTTGTATCGGTGTGAAACGCAGCTCGCCAGCCATTTCCGTCGCGGCCACCGAAAGATTAGTCCGATCCATATAGTTAATAATGATGTTGATAAACACCAGGCTGAGGATCACAAAGCGGGTGCGTCCGGTGCGGGGCGCAGCGGCGGTCAGCGGTTGTTCAGTCATAGTAACCATCTCTGTTTCAGAAAAGGATAATGCGACGTATGTTTCTTTAATAGAAACATATGCCGTTTTTTTGTACCATTTTTATTGCTAAAAAATGTGATCGCCGTGGCGATAAAAATAGGCGCAAGACGAACTTTTAACGGAATAAAAACTCATATCATCAGCGATGCTGTGGGATAATCTGTCGTGTAATTCCCGTTTGCTCCCGCAGACGTCAATGATCATTTTTCCTTCGAGGAGGACAGTCGTGAAAGTAAAAGTGCTGGCTTTAGCCGCTATGATTGGCGCCGCCGTGCTGCCATTTTCAACGCTCGCGGACGAGCTACCCAATGGCCCACACGTGGTCACCTCCGGCCAGTCAAGCGTTGAGGCGACGCCAGATATCGCCACCCTCGCTATTGAAGTCAGCGTATCATCAAAAGATGCCTCGGAAGCCAAAAAACAGGCAGACGATCGCGTTGCGCAATATTTTGATTTTTTGCAAAAAAATGGTATCGAGAAGAAAGATATTAACGCGGCAAATCTGCGGACGCAGCCGGAATATGACTATTTGAAGGACGGTAAATCGGTGCTGAAGGGCTATCGTGCCGTGCGTCAGGTGCAGGTGACGCTGCGTCAACTGGATAAACTCAATGAGCTGCTGGACGGCGCGCTGAAGTCGGGCCTGAATGAGATCCGCTCTGTCGAACTGGGCGTGGCTAACCCCGACCAGTATCGTGATAAGGCGCGTCAGGCGGCAATTGAGAACGCCACGCACCAGGCGGGCGAGCTGGCTAAGGGCTTCAACGCCAAGCTTGGCGCGGTTTACAGCGTGCGTTATCACGTTGCAAACTATCAGCCAATGCCAATGGCGCGGATGTTTAAAGCGGCAGATGCAGTTTCCGCAACCTCCGCCTCACAAACCTATGAGCAGCAGAGCATTCACTTCGACGATCAGGTTGATGTGGTATTCGAGCTTCAGCGTAATCAGTAACTGATTCGCCTCAGGCCGCCTGCGCGGCGGCCTTTTTCCCGCTATCCATCCTGCCGCAAAACGCGATGACCGTGCGCAATCAGCGCATCAGTCACTTTACGCATCAGACGACTCTCCGGCGCAAAGCGGTGCCAGTACAGCATCCGACGCTGAAACAGCCCCGGCGTCAGGTCGATCAGTTCACCTTCCGCCAGTTCGCGCTCAATCTGCAAATGCGGGATCATGCAGCAGGTGGTGCCCTGCCGAGCAAGCTGAACAAAGGCTTCCGACGAATTAACGATATGGCAGGGCACGCTGCCCGGCGACAGATCGAAGTTCTGCTGTAAAAACGCCTGGTGCATGTCATCCAGGTGGTCGAAGGCGACGGCAGGCGCTTTCAGCAGGGCAGAACGGGTTACGCCGTTGGGAAAATAGCGTTCGGCAAAGGGTTTAGAACCGACAAAGAGATAGTCCAGCGCGCCCAGCCGATCCACCAGGCAGCTCGGCAGCGGCTGAGGTTGAATACTGACCGCGCCGACCACTTCGCCCCGACGCAGCCGCTCCTGAGTGCGACTCTCATCTTCTACCTGAAGGTTGAGGCGCACCGGCGAGTCCGTCAGGACGTTTTTCAGGGCGGGCAGCAGCCAGGTGGCCAGACTGTCGGCGTTTACCGCCAGCGACAGCAGCAGCGGCGTGGTGCCGCTTATTTCATCGCCCAGCCACTCCTCTTCAAGCAGTTCAACCTGATGCAGCAACGCCAGCAGTTTTTGCCCCTGTTCCGTCGGTCTCGGCGGCACGGTGCGTACCAGCAACGGCTGACCAAACATATTTTCCAACTGCTTAATGCGCTGTGAAACGGCGGATTGGGTGATACACAGCTTCTGCGCGGCGCGTTCAAAGCCTCTCTCGCGGATCACGGCGTCCAGCGCCTGAAGCGTTCGATAATCCGGGCGTTTCATGGTCAGTTCAACTCTCTGTCTGGTGGTGAATTCGCACTATGCCATATTTTTGTCACTTTGCCCTGTGTAACAACGACTTTATGCGACAGTCGCTTTGTGGGCTGGCTTCCAGAGTATTAATAAAGGGCGGAGTAAAGCAGCGTTTTCGTTTGGGTTTGTTTTATACTAGCGCGCATCAAAGGACAGCACGGATTTTGAACATATTATGACGCAGGATGAACTGAAAAAGGCGGTTGGCTGGGCCGCGCTTAAATACGTACAGCCAGGCACCATCGTTGGTGTAGGCACGGGTTCGACCGCTGCGCACTTTATCGACGCGCTTGGCTCGATCAGGCATCAGATCGACGGCGCCGTTTCCAGCTCTGAGGCCTCCACGCAAAAGCTGAAATCACTGGGCATACCGGTTTTAGACTTAAACGAGGTGGATTCGCTGGCGATCTACGTTGACGGCGCCGACGAGATCAACGGCGCCATGCAGATG
Organism: Erwinia oleae; assembly: GCF_000770305.1. Classification (GTDB taxonomy): domain Bacteria; phylum Pseudomonadota; class Gammaproteobacteria; order Enterobacterales; family Enterobacteriaceae; genus Erwinia; species Erwinia oleae. The sequence goes on along the minus strand of NZ_JNVB01000011.1, from coordinate 22,990 downwards.
ATAAAAGGCGGCGGCGCGGCGCTGACGCGGGAAAAAATCATTGCCGCCGTCGCCGACAGGTTCATCTGCATTGCCGATGCGTCTAAACAGGTGGACGTTCTGGGCAAATTTCCGCTGCCGGTTGAGGTGATCCCCATGGCACGCAGTTTCGTCGCGCGTGAGCTGGTAAAGCTGGGCGGCCTGCCGGAATACCGGCAACAGGTGGTGACCGATAACGGCAATATCATTCTGGATGTGCACAATCTCTCGATCCTGGACGCCGTCGCGCTGGAGAAAGCCATTAACGCGCTGCCAGGCGTCGTGACCGTCGGGCTTTTCGCCACGCGCGGCGCAGACATTGCGCTGATCGGCAGCCCGGATGGCGTAAAAACGATAGAACGATAGAACGATAGAAAAACGATCTTATAAAGCGGCGCGGCGGCGCCGCTTTATCTGAAAATATGACATTTATTTTTCAGGCCATATTTAGTGACTTATGTCACATAAACCTGCGCTGAACGTCGATCCCGCTGATGACCGCTGCTGCATCATGATTATCTGTTGAATTGCGCCGGAGCGTTCGTCGGTCGCACTGTGATAACCGTAATCGTTTGTATTGCCGCAGGCGTAAATTTTGTTATTTTGACAGAAGACTGGCTTATGCTCTGAATACATAACGAGCGACTGGTTCCTTCTGAAGTCTTCTAAATAGGGTCGGATAATGGCAAAAGTATCACTGGAGAAAGACAAGATTAAGTTTCTGCTGGTTGAGGGCGTGCATCAGAGCGCAATCGATAACCTGCGCGCATCTGGCTATACCAATATCGAATTCCACAAGGGAGCGCTCGATAGCGAAGCGCTGAAAGCATCCGTCCGCGACGCGCATTTTATCGGCATTCGATCGCGCACCCATTTAACCGAAGAGATCTTCGCGGCGGCTGAAAAACTGGTGGCGGTGGGCTGCTTCTGCATCGGCACCAACCAGGTCGATCTTAACGCGGCAGCCACGCGTGGGATCCCGGTGTTTAATGCCCCTTTTTCCAATACCCGATCCGTTGCCGAACTGGTTATCGGCGAGCTTCTGCTGATGCTGCGTGGCGTACCGGCAGCGAATGCAAAGGCGCACCGCGGCGTCTGGAACAAACTGGCCGTTGGCTCCTACGAGGCGCGCGGTAAAAAGCTTGGCATTATTGGCTATGGCCATATCGGTATGCAGCTTGGCGTGCTGGCCGAAAGCCTGGGCATGCACGTTTTCTTTTACGATATTGAAAACAAGCTGCCGCTTGGCAACGCCACGCAGGTTCGTCATCTCTCCGATCTGTTGAATATGAGCGATATCGTGAGCCTGCACGTGCCGGAAACGCCGTCCACGCAGAATATGATCGGCCCGGAAGAGCTGGCATTGATGAAGCCAGGCGCGATGTTGATCAACGCCTCACGCGGTACGGTGGTGGACATCCCGGCGCTGTGCAAGGTGCTGGCAGACAAGCACCTCTCCGGCGCCGCCATTGACGTTTTCCCGGAAGAGCCTGCCACCAACAGCGATCCGTTTAATTCGCCGCTTTGCGAGTTCGATAACGTTATTCTGACGCCGCACATTGGCGGATCGACGCAGGAGGCACAGGAGAATATCGGTGTTGAAGTCGCTGGCAAGCTGGCGAAATACTCCGACAACGGCTCGACGCTCTCCGCCGTTAATTTCCCGGAAGTTTCCCTGCCGATGCATGGCGACCAGAGCCGCCTGCTGCACATCCATGAGAACCGTCCCGGCGTGCTGACCGCTATCAACAAGATCTTTGCTGAGCAGGGCATCAACATCGCCGCGCAGTACCTGCAAACCACGCCGCAGATGGGTTATGTGGTCATTGATATTGATGCGCCGCATGAGGTTGCCAATACGGCTCTTCAACTGATGAAATTGATCCCCGGCACTATTCGCGCCCGCCTGCTTTACTGATTGCGCAGCGTTGAATAAAAAAAGAGCCGCAGTGCGGCTCTCTTTTTAATGCAAAAATAGTCAGTGCTGTTCGCCAGGCCACTGCCAGATTTTTGATGGCGTAACCAGCGCTGGTAAAGGCACGTCCCACTCCGCTGTTGGCAGCGCCGCTACCTGCTGGCAGTCGTGCGCCAGCCCAACCGGTAGCACGTTATGCTGGCGCCAGTTTTGCAGCGTGCGATCGTAAAAGCCACCACCCATGCCAAGGCGCTGCCCCTGTTCATCAAACGCGACCAGCGGCACCATTATCACGTCCAGCTCCTCAAGCGTCGCCATCCGGCGAATATCCAGTTTCGGTTCAGGAATGCGCAGGCGATTCGGCAACAGCGGCGTGTCGGCTTCGTAGCGGATAAACAGCAGCTGCCCGGCAGAGAAGGGATGGAGCACCGGTAAATAAACCCGTTTGTTTTGCTGCCAGAGCCGTTCGATAAGCGGCCGCGTATTCAGCTCGCCATCAAAAGACAAAAACAGCGCAATGCTGCTGGCCTGCCCGACAGGCGAAAAGCTGAGCGCGCGCCCGGCTGCGCGCTCAGCAGCAATTCGTTGCTGTTCAGGCGTCAGCGCCCGCCGCAAATGGCGAATATGCGTGCGGATATCCTGTCGGTCGTACAGGGTCAGATTCACGGCTTACCACTGATTTGTGAGAATGGGTGCGTATGATTCTGCCACATTGCGCGGTGCGGGTGAAATCCCGGGTATTGAAAGACGCGCTCATCAGCAGGATGCGGGCGCCGGTACAGAACGACCGCATCCTGATGAGCATTTATATTGTTATGAGGAGTGGTAATCCATTGCCCGAAGATCGTCCAGCAGCCGTGGGCCGGTGGGCTGCCAGCCAAGCTGTTGACGTGTCCAGGTACTTGAAGCACGGAGATCCATGACCATAAAACGCGCTAACCAGCCGAAATGCTGCTGGGCCTCTTCAGGAGAGAGGGACACCGCGGGAACGCCCAGCCCTGCGCCAACAACCTCAGCAATATCGCGCGCAGGCACGCCTTCTTCATCAACCGCATGATAACGCGCGCCTTTCTGGCCCTTTTCGAGCACCAGCGCGTAGAGTTTCGCCACATCGAGGACGTGAGCGGCTGACCAGCAGTTAGTGCCCTCGCCAACCCAGGCCGAGCGTCCTTTCTCACGCGTCATTTCTACGAAAGGCGAGATCAGCCCCTGTTTAACCGTATTGTGCACCTGCGGCAGACGAACCGCCTGTACGTTCACGCCTGCTTCAAGCAGCCTGTTGCCTGTCGCTTCTGAAATAATACGTGGATTAGGATGGTTTGCATTGAAGATATCCTCTGTGGCGGGCTGACCCTGTCCGGCATCGCCTATGCCGACGGCAGAGGTAATAATCAGCGGGCGATCTGAGTTTCTCAGTGCCTCTCCCAGCGCCTCAATTACCCGCCCGTCTTTTTCGCAGTTCTCCACGAAGCGGGCGAAGTTGTGATCAAATGCCGTATGGATAACGGCATCAGCGCGGCTGGCGGCGTCGTGTAAGCTTTGTGGATCTTCAAGCGTGCCAAAGAAGGCTTCCGCGCCCGCTGCTTTCAGGGATTGCGCCCCTGCGTCAGAGCGAGTCATACCAATAACCTGGTGTCCGGCGGCCAGTAGTTCAGGAAGGATGTGCGATCCGATAAAACCGGTCGCTCCGGTAAGAAATACGCGCATAAAGTGTCTCCAGTGAAAGGTCACTGGTAGTCTGCCGCAACGGGGTAATTATAAAAGTAGTGTTGTTATCGTAGTATAAAAACTAACAGCTTATCGAAACGAGGCGTCTCAAAGCGATCTCAGTGGCTTCTTTAACGGGAGGCATATCGCAAGCACAGAGAGGGTTTAACCCATCCGGTCGGCGAGAAAACTCTTTACAGAGAGCGTGTGAAGTATTAAGGGAGGGAAAAAGAAGGGAATCTCCGAGATGCCGCCGCAGGCTGTAACCCTTGAACCCTTGGTTCAAGGTGAATGTGCCGTCGCAACCATCAGGTTTCCCGGACGGACCGGGCATACACACAGGTCACAGAGCGCCACACTCTGTTGGTATGAAATATCGGCTCAGGGGACTGGCCCGCTTGCAAACATCTCAGAGAAATTTGTTTCCTTACCGTCACTGTAGCACAGCAGACGCAAAGGTGTTATTCGAACTTCGGACCGCTACGTTCTGTGATACGACCCTGCTCAAGCAGCGCCTGTTCAATGGTCTGTTGCAGCATTCTGATGCGCTGCTCCATGTTGCTGGCGTAATCGCGGGTTTTTGTTTTTTCCTGCGCCAGTTCATGACAGATGTTCAGTGCAGCGATAAAAACTAACTGCTCGGTATTCGTGACTCTAGTGCGAACTTTTAAATCTTGCAACCGCTGATCAAGATCCTCGGCAGCCATCTTCAGCGCATCTTGCTGTTCAGGCGGACAATTTACTCTTAAAGACCGGCCAAAAATTTGAATATCTACGGGTTGTGCAGACATGCCACCATCCTGACTGATTACTGCGCCGCTAATCTCTATACCGCTCAACGGGTTGAGAGGGGCGCCACTATAAACCACGCCTTACAGAAGAAACAACCCCTTTCTGGAATCGTTGAGGCACCTGGTGGTAGCATAACACGAACTCATCCAGCCAACGACGACCAAAACGTATGTCACTATCAAACATCATGCCGGGCTACGACACGCTGGCTTCAGCACTTACGCAGCAGGGCGTCGGCATGACGCCCGCTGAAATGCATGGCCTTATCAGTGGGATGGTTTGCGGCGGCAATAACGACAGCAGCTGGCAAACGCGGGTACACGATCTTACCAACGACGGCATGGCGTTCTCGCAGTCGCTGTCGCGCCCGTTGCAACAGCTCTATCAGGGCATCAATGACACGCTGGAAGACGAGGGCTTTCTGTTCCAGCTGTATCTGCCGGACGACGACGACATCAGCGTGTTCGATCGCGCCGACGCACTGGCCGGCTGGGTAAATCATTTTCTGCTCGGTCTGGGCCTTTCTCAACCTAAGCTTGACAAGGTTACCGGCGAAACCGGCGAAGCGATTGACGACCTGAGAACCATCGCGCAACTGGGCTACGATGAAGAGGAAGATCAGGACGAGCTGGAACAGTCGCTGGAGGAAGTTATCGAGTATGTTCGAGTGGCGGCGCTGCTGTGCCATGACACCTTTACTCGCCAAACGCCAGGGCCAATGGCGCCGGAAACGAAACCGACGCTGCATTAAGACGCCGGATGAATGCATTCAGGAGAAGCAGATGACTCAGCAAGAGTTTGTGCAACGCCGTCAGGCACTGCTGGCGAAAATGGCGCCGGCAAGTGCAGCGGTCATTTTTGCCGCGCCGGAAGCGACCCGCAGCAATGACAGCGAATACCCCTATCGTCAGAACAGCGACTTTTGGTACTTCACCGGTTTTAACGAGCCGGAAGCGGCGCTGCTGCTGATTAAAAGCGATGACTCGCATAACCACAGCGTACTGTTTAACCGTGTACGCGATCCGGCAGCCGAAACCTGGTTTGGCCGTCGTCTGGGACAGGACGCCGCACCGAAAAAGTTATCCGTCGATCGTGCGCTGCCGTGGGATGATATCGCCGAACAACTGCCGCTGTTGCTGAATGGCCTCGACGTGGTTTATCACGCGCAAGGTCTTTACGCCGCTGCCGATACGCTGGTTTTTGACGCGCTGGAGGCGCTTCGTCGCGGCGCGCGTCAGAATCTTACCGCGCCCGCCACGCTGACCGACTGGCGCCCCTGGGTGCACGAAATGCGTCTGTTCAAATCGCCGGAGGAGCAGGCCGTTATGCGTGAGGCCGGACGTATCAGCGCGCTGGCGCATATGCGGGCGATGGAGCGCTGCCGTCCCGGCATGTTCGAATATCAGCTCGAAGGCGAAATTCATCACGTGTTTACCCGGCATGGCGCGCGCTTCCCGGCCTATAACACCATTGTTGGCGCGGGTGAGAACGGCTGCATCCTTCACTATACCGAAAATGAGAGCCAGATGCAGGAAGGTGACTTGGTGCTTATTGATGCCGGCTGCGAATATCAGGGTTATGCGGGCGATATTACCCGCACTTTCCCGGTCAGCGGTAAATTCACTGCGCCGCAGCGCGCAATCTACGACATCGTGCTGGAATCACTGAATACGGCGCTCACGCTGTTCCGCCCCGGCACCAGCATTCGTGAAGTTAACGCGAAGGTTGTTGAGATCATGGTGGGTGGTCTGGTCAGCCTGGGCGTGCTGAAAGGTGAGGTGGACGAACTCGTTGCCGCGCAGGCGCACCGCCAGTTTTTTATGCATGGACTGAGCCACTGGCTTGGGCTGGACGTGCATGACGTTGGCCGCTACGGCAACGATCGCGATCGCCCGCTGGAGCCTGGTATGGTGATAACCGTTGAACCGGGGCTTTACATTGCGCCGGATGCCGACGTGCCCGTTGAGTATCGCGGCATCGGCATTCGTATTGAAGACGACATCATTATTACCGCCGAGGGTAATGAGAACCTGACCGACAGCGTGGTGAAGGATGCGGATGAAATCGAAGCACTGATGGCGGCGGCGCGATGAGCATCATTATTGCAGGCGGAGGCATGGCGGGGGCCACGCTGGCACTGGCCATCTCCCACCTCACGCAGGGGCAGCTTGCGGTGACGCTGGTGGAAGCCAGCGAACCGGAAACCCGCACGCATCCCGGTTACGACGGCCGGGCCATTGCGCTGGCGGAAGGTACCTGCCGTCAACTTGCGGCAATTAATCTCTGGCCAGCGCTGAAATTATGCGCAACAGCCATTACGCACGTTCACGTCAGCGATCGCGGCCATGCCGGCTTTGTCTCTCTCAACGCCGCCGACTACCACATTCCGGCGCTCGGTCAGGTAGTGGAGCTGCACGACATCGGGCAGCGCCTCTACGCGTTGTTGAAAAAAGCGCCAGGCGTGCGGCTGTGCTGCCCGGCAAAAGTGGCGACGGTAGATCGTCAGCAGGCCAGCGTCAGCGTGACGCTGGATACCGGCGAAACGCTTGAAGGCAGGCTGCTGGTGGCGGCAGACGGCTCCCATTCTGACGTTGCCCGCGCCTGTGGCGTTCAGTGGCAGAAAAACGATTATCAGCAGGTGGCCGTTATTGCGAATGTTTCCTCGCAGCAGCCGCATCGGGGAAGAGCATGGGAGCGCTTTACCGAACACGGCCCGCTGGCGCTGTTGCCGATGTCGGCAGGACGCAGTTCGCTGGTGTGGTGTCATCCGCTGGCTGATAAAGCGCAGGTCGATGGATGGAGCGATACACACTTTCTCTCTGAACTTCAGCGCGCCTTTGGCTGGCGGCTCGGCCGCTTTACCCAGGTGGGTCAGCGGCAAAGCTATCCTCTTCAGCTTCAGGCTGCCGCGCACCATGTCTCTCATCGACTGGCGCTGGTGGGGAATGCGGCGCAAACGCTGCATCCTATCGCCGGACAGGGCTTTAACCTCGGGCTGCGCGATGTGATGACGCTGGCGGAAACGCTCGCCGCCGCCTGGCGCGCTGGACAGGACGCGGGAAGCTTTACGGTGCTGCACCAGTACCAGCAGCGTCGCCAGCCGGATGCCGAAACCACCATCGGCATTACCGATACGCTGGTCAGAATTTTTGCCAATCGTTACACGCCGCTGGTGGCAGGGCGTAATCTTGGGTTGCTGGCAATGGATTCCATCCCGCTGGTGCGAAATTTGCTGGCCGAGCGCACGTTAGGCTGGGTTGAGCGTTAAGGAGAGCTGAAATGCAAACTTATGATGTCATTATTGCCGGTGGTGGGATGGTCGGCCTCGCGGTTGCCTGTGGTCTGCAAGGCAGCGGATTGAAGATTGCCGTGCTGGAGCGCGAGGCGCCGGTCGCCACTGCCGCTGATGCGCCGCATGCGCTGCGGGTTTCTGCAATAAATGCCGCCAGCGAACGGCTTCTCCAGCATCTTGACGTCTGGACGCAGATTCTGGCCGTGCGGGCGAGCGCTTATCACGGCATGGAAGTATGGGATAAAGACAGCTTTGGCCGCATTGAATTTGACCAACGGCAGCAAAGCCTGGCGCACCTGGGCCACATCATTGAAAACGCAGTGATCCATCAGGCGCTGTGGGATCGGGCCAGCGGACTGAGCGACGTCACGCTGGTGTCACCCGCCGAGCTTCAACAGGTGGCGTTTGGCGATAACGAAGCATTCGTTACCCTCGCAGACGGTACGATGATGAGCGCCAGATTACTGGTTGGTGCTGACGGCGCTCACTCATGGCTGCGCAACAAGGCCGACATTCCTCTGGCTTTCTGGGACTACGGGCACCACGCGCTGGTAGCGAACATTCGTTGCGAGCAGCCGCACGAGGCGGTGGCGCGGCAGGTTTTCCACGGCGAAGGGATACTGGCATTCCTGCCGCTCAGCGATCCGCACCTCTGCTCAATCGTCTGGTCTCTTTCGCCGCAGGAGGCATCGCGGCTACAGTCAATGCCAGAAGCATTGTTTAATCAGCAGCTCTCGGTGGCGTTCGATCTGCGGCTCGGCCTGTGCCGGGTGGAAGGCGAGCGAAAAACCTTTCCGCTGATGGGGCGCTATGCACGCAGCTTTGCTGCCCATCGCCTGGCGCTGGTGGGCGATGCGGCACATACCATTCATCCGCTGGCGGGACAGGGCGTAAACCTGGGTTTTATGGATGCTGCCGGGCTGATTGGCGAAATTCGTCGTTTGCATCAGCAGGGCAAAGACATTGGGGAGCATCTCAATCTGCGCCGTTACGAACGCAGCCGCAAGCACAGTGCGGCAATGATGCTGGCATGCATGCAGGGTTTCCGTGAGCTGTTCAACGGCAATCATCCGGCGAAAAAGCTGCTGCGCGATGTGGGCTTGAGCCTGGCGGACAAGCTCCCCGGCGTGAAGCCGCGCCTGCTTAAGCAGGCGATGGGCCTGAACGATATGCCCGAGTGGCTGCGCTGAGACGTTACAACAGCGCGTTGAGATCCATATTGCGTAAATCCTGATTGAATTGCTGCAAGTCCTTCAGGCTGGCATTCTGGATCTCATGATTATTCTCTTTCAGCGTGGCCACGAGCTTTTGCTGAAATCCATCAAGCTGTTGAGGATCAAGGTAGCGCGCTCTAAGATTATCATTCCTTTTTTCCCTCGGCGTGGGATTAATTCTGATCAGCGTGTCTGCCGGGATCTTCACGCCTTTTGCCATGCAAGTGAGGCTCAGGGTGGCTAAATCCTGCAAATTACACAGTTCAATTTCTTTCAGCTTTCCACCTTTCGCTGAGCCGCCGAGTGGATGATTCTCAGTTTGGTAGCTGAAATTTCTTACGCCATTGCCGCGCGTCAGCACAGGTACGGTGTGATTTTTTAAGTCGTCGATTTTACCGAAACCAAACACCATCGGCACAATTTTGCCGTTATTGACCATGCCTAACAACGGCGCCTTTCCGTCTTCAAGCTACTGCTGGAGCGTTTTATTTGCCTGTGCAACCAATTGTTTTAACGCGTCGCCGCTTATGGTGTGCAGGCTTCGTCCGTTCAGCTTAAAATCAAGAGATTCCGGGAACTTCATCAGTTCCGCTTTACTTTCAAATGGTTCAGCATCGATTTTTTTTGGATCGTCGCTGCGGAATTCTTTCAGGAAATTTTGCAACTACAGCGTCGCGCTTTGCTCCATCGTGTGCCCTTCTTCCATTTCTACTATGTCAGCATCGCCAGTGGCGTTAAGCGCTTTGCCGCTGGCAAAATGATGGTCAAGCGCCTGCGTCATTCGATGCTGAAAAGCGCGCGAATAAGGACTGCTGCTATGAATACCTTTCCCTTCTGAATAGTCGCGCGCTTTACTTCTCAGGTCTTTGCGGGTGGTGAGATCGTCAGTTTTACCCTGGGTGCGATCGGAGAAAAAAACCTGCCCTTCAAGAGAAGCCCAGCCGCCTTTCGTATCATTTACGCCGCCTTTCAGTTCGCCGGAAGCGAGGATCTCAAAGCCCCAGGGTGAACCGTGCAGCGCTTCGGGCTTGGTATAACCTTTTGGCGCCGTAGGATTTTGTGAAGCGAGCAGGGCGCTGTGCATGTTCTCGCGAAGCTGTTGATCGATAGAGCGGCGGCGCGCCAGCAAATCGACAGGCTACTGCAACTCTTCATCCAGATGATGGGCTTTATGACCTTCGGATCGTAGCTGGCGAATTTTTCCAACGTCATGCTCTTTCACTGCCTCATGCAGCGCCAGATTATGCGGCGAGGATTTGATCTGCATTTTTTAAAACCTTTTTAATTTAATACATTACGTGCGTCCGGGAAGTTTTTTAACAAAATCATTCTAAAAGCGTCAGCATGTGATGTTGCAGGAAGTTTCCGGCGCGAGTTACAGCAGCACGGCAAGATCTCTGCCGCGCAAATCCTGATTAATGCGCTGAAGATCCGTCAGGCTGGCACCCTGTATTTCAATGTTTTCGTCTTTCAGCATGGCGGCGAGCTTTTGCTGAAATCCAGCACTCTGCTGAGGATTTAAATATCGCGCTTTCAGATTGTTATCCTGTTTTTCGCGCGGTGTGGGATTCAGTCTGATCAACGTGCCGGAAGGGATCTGCACGCCTTTTGCCAGGCATGCCAGGTTCAGGGTGGCGAAATCCTGAAGGCTTCTGAGCTCAATCTCTTTCAGCTTTCCGCCCTTATCGGAACCGCTCAGCGGGTGGTTTTCACTTTGATAACTGAAATTTTTACTATTGTTTCCGAACAAGGTCGGAATCGAATGGCTTTTCAGGTCATCGATCCTGCTGAGCCGAAAACCATGGGGACAATTTTCCCGTTGTTAATCATGCCTAATAAAGGCGCTTTACCGGCTTCGAGCTGCTGCTGAAGGGTTTCTGCCCCACGGTCAACAAGCTGTTTCAGCGCTTCACCACTGAAAGACTGCTGGCTAACGTCATTGAATTTGAGATTAAAAGGCTCAGGGACGTCCAGTAGTTTTGCGCTGCCCGCAAGTGAGGCATTCTCCGATTGCTGGATAATATTAATACGTGAGCCGGTAAGTTTACTTTGTAACCATAAGGCAGTTGCCTGCTCGGGAGTATGCTCATTTTGAACATCAAGGGTGAACAACTTGTTGGTTGTCGTCAGTGCTTTACCGCTTGCAAGGTGATGCCTTATCTCCTGCGCCATTCGATGCTGAAAAGCGCGTGCAACAGGGTTACTGGTATGCATTCCTTCACCTTGCGAATAGATGCGCGCTTTACTCCTTAAATTGAGTCGGGTGGTGGCATCATCTGACTTTTCCGGCGTGCGATCTGAAAAAAACACCTGCCCTTCAAGCGAGGCCGAGCCGCCTTTTGCGTCATTAACGCCGCCTTTAAGTGCGCCGGCAGCGAGGATCTCAAATCCCCACGGTGAGCCGTGCAGCGCCTCCGGTTTGGTGTAACCTTCAGGCGCGGTCGGGTTAAGAGAGGACATCAGTGCGCCATGCATCTTCTCACGCAGACCGGTGTCGATGGATCGACGCCGCGCCAACAGATCTATCGGTGACTGTTTCTCGTCATTCAAATGAACGGTTTTATGCCCTTCAGAACGTAGCTCACGTATTTTTTCCGTATCGTGCTGTTCAACCGCCTTATGCAAGGCAAGCGTCTGTTGTGTAGATTTAATCTGCATTAATTGCTCTGTCTCAATCCCATTTGGCCATTAAGTGGCCGCAGCGCATTTATGGTTCCCTGAAACAGCGACAGGTTGAAATAAACTAATTTTACCCGCCGCTTCGCATTATTTTTTTTCATGGATAAGCGTTTTTTTCGCCGCCTGAATGTGTTTGATTCCTGCCAGATAACGACGTTCATTCTGCTTTCTGCGCAGTTTTATGCGATATCTGTGGGGTATTGCGCTTTTTCTTAGCCTGAAATGCTGGAAAATCTTTGCGCCCGACCGCGCCGTATAAGCCATCTTGACCTCGTTTCACTTATGGTTAATCGACGCGTTCAGTGATAACGTCTGAGCAAGGGTATCGTTTGCGCATGCTGTTATTCGCCCGGCGCGAACGCCACAAAACGCCATTAAATATGGGAATGATATGACTCAGCAGACGCCTTTGTTCGAACAGCATCACGCCTGCGGCGCGCGCATGGTGGATTTTCATGGCTGGATGATGCCGCTGCACTACGGTTCTCAGATGGATGAGCATCATGCGGTGCGCACCGACGCCGGCATGTTTGATGTATCGCATATGACCATTATTGACCTGCGCGGCGCACGCACGCGCGACTTCCTGCGTTACCTGCTCGCCAACGACGTGGCCAAACTGACTCAGCCAGGTAAGGCGCTTTATACCGCCATGCTGAACGCTTCTGCTGGCGTGATTGACGATCTGATTGTTTACTTTATGACCGAGGACTATTTTCGTCTGGTGGTTAACTCTGCCACGCGGGAAAAAGATCTCGCCTGGATTAGCCAGCACGCGCAGGGTTATGGCGTAACGCTGACGGAGCGCGACGATTTGTCGCTGATTGCCGTACAGGGGCCGAACGCACAGGCGAAAGCACAGTCGCTGTTTGACGCGGCGCAGCGCCAGGCAGTAGCCGGTATGAAACCGTTTTTTGGCGTGCAGGCCGGTGAACTGTTTATCGCGACCACGGGCTATACCGGTGAGGCAGGTTATGAAATCGCCTTACCTGATGAACAGGCCGCTGAATTCTGGCAGGCGCTGGTTGAGGCAGGCGTCAAGCCAGCGGGCCTTGGCGCGCGCGATACGCTGCGTCTTGAATCGGGCATGAATTTATACGGTCAGGAGATGGACGAAGGCGTCTCGCCGCTGGCGGCAAATATGGGCTGGACGATTGCGTGGCAGCCTGCCGACCGCGATTTTATCGGACGCGAGGCGCTTGAAGCGCAGCGCGAACAGGGTACGCAGCAGCTTGTGGGCCTGGTCATGACCGAAAAAGGCGTGCTGCGCAATGAACTGCCGGTGCGCTTCACCGATGCGGCGGGCAACGTTCAGGAAGGCGTGATCACCAGCGGCTCATTCTCGCCCACGCTGGGCTGTAGTATTGCGCTGGCCCGCGTGCCTGCCGGTATCGGCGAGCAGGCGATTGTGCAGATCCGCAATCGTGAAATGCCGGTCAGGGTGACCAAACCCGTCTTTGTCCGCGCCGGTAAACCGGTCGCATAATATTTTCTGTTAAGCGGGCCGTGCGGCCCGACACATAATAATCAGGAGAGCGTGGCGATGAGCAATGTGCCAAATGAACTGAAATACCGTGACAGTCACGAATGGGTGCGTAAAGAGGCCGACGGCAGCTATACCGTGGGGATCACCGAGCACGCGCAGGAGCTGCTTGGCGATATGGTGTTTGTCGATCTGCCTGACGTCGGCAATACCTACAGTCAGGGCGACGACTGCGCCGTGGCCGAGTCGGTAAAGGCCGCATCGGATATTTACGCGCCGCTCAGTGGCGAAATCGTTGAGGTCAACAGCGCGCTCGACGGTGAGCCGGAGCTGGTCAACAGCGCCCCTTACGCCGAAGGCTGGCTGTTTAAGATCAAGGCCAGCGACGAGAGCGAACTCGGTGCGCTGATGGATGCGGACGCCTACAAAGCCAGCATCGACGAGTAATCTCATCTCTTTTCAGGGGCGGCGCGCTGCCGCGCCTGAATTCAATTTTTTGCCCGATTCAGGATTTACCGCTAATGACGCAGACACTCAGCCAGCTTGAACACAACGGCGCGTTTATCGAACGCCATATCGGCCCGTCACAGGAGCAGCAGGCGGCAATGTTGAACGCCACGGGCGCCAGCTCGCTCTCCGAACTTATTGCTTCGATCGTACCGGCTGACATCCAGCTGCCCAGCCCGCCGGCGGTGGGCGACGCGCTCACCGAGCATCAGGCGCTGGCCGAACTGAAGGCGATTGCCGGGCAGAACCTGCGTTATAAATCCTTTATCGGCATGGGCTATACGCCGGTGCTGACGCCGCCGGTTATTCTGCGCAACATGCTGGAAAACCCGGGCTGGTATACCGCCTACACGCCTTATCAGCCGGAGGTGTCTCAGGGACGGCTTGAAGCGCTGCTCAACTTCCAGCAGGTCACGCTGGATTTAACCGGGCTTGATATTGCTTCCGCCTCGCTGCTGGACGAAGCCACCGCGGCGGCCGAGGCCATGGCCATGGCAAAACGCATCAGCAAGTTAAAAGCGGCCAACCGCTTCTTTGTGGCCGCGGACGTTCATCCGCAGACGCTTGACGTGGTGCGCACCCGCGCCGAAACCTTCGGCTTTGAGGTGCTGGTCGATAAAGCGGAAAAAGTGCTGGATCATCAGGACATCTTTGGTGTGCTGATGCAACAGGTTGGCACCACCGGCGAAGCGCATGATTACACCGATCTCATTGCCGAACTGAACAACCGCAAGGTTATCGTCAGCGTGGCGGCAGATTTTATGGCGCTGGTGCTGCTTCAGGCGCCGGGCAAGATCGGGGCGGATATCGTTTTCGGCTCGGCGCAGCGCTTCGGCGTGCCGATGGGCTACGGCGGCCCGCACGCGGCCTTCTTCGCCGCGCGCGATGAACACAAACGCTCCATGCCAGGACGCATCATCGGCGTCTCCCGCGATGCGGCAGGCAACACCGCGCTGCGCATGGCGATGCAGACGCGTGAACAGCATATCCGTCGCGAAAAGGCCAACTCGAACATCTGTACTTCACAGGTGCTGCTGGCGAATATCGCCAGCCTCTACGCCGTGTTTCACGGCCCGGCAGGCCTTCAGCGTATCGCTTCGCGCATTCATCGCCTGACCGATATTCTTGCGGCAGGCCTGGAAAAAGGCGGCCTGACCCTGCGGCACAGCACCTGGTTTGATACGCTGACCGTTGAGGTGGCCGATAAGGCGGCAGTGCTGGATCGCGCGTTGAGCTTTGGCGTGAACCTGCGTACTGATATTCATCACGCGGTGGGCATTACGCTGGATGAAACCACTACGCGCGAAGACGTCGCCGCGCTGTTTTCCATCCTGCTCGGCGAGCAGCATGGTTTGGATATTAATGCGCTTGACGCCAGCGTAACCGCACACAGCGCGTCGCTTTCTGACGCGATGCGCCGCCAGACACCGATCCTGACGCATCCGGTCTTCAATCGCTATCACAGCGAAACGGAGATGATGCGCTATATGCACAGCCTTGAGCGTAAAGATTTGGCGCTGAATCAGGCGATGATCCCGCTTGGTTCCTGCACCATGAAGCTTAATGCGGCGGCAGAGATGATCCCGATTACCTGGCCGGAATTTGCTGAACTGCATCCGTTCTGTCCGGCGGATCAGGCCACCGGCTATCTGCACATGATCGGCCAGCTTTCACAGTGGCTGGTGCAACTGACCGGCTACGACGCGCTCTGTATGCAGCCTAACTCCGGCGCGCAGGGCGAATATGCCGGGCTGCTGGCGATCCGCCGCTACCATGAAAGCCGCAACGAAGGCGGCCGCACTGTCTGTCTGATCCCCAGCTCCGCGCACGGCACGAATCCAGCCTCGGCACAAATGGCCGGAATGTCGGTGGTGGTGGTGGCCTGCGACAAGCAGGGAAATATCGATCTGCACGATCTGCGCGCTAAGGCGGAGCAGACGGGCGACGCGCTCTCCTGCATTATGGTGACCTATCCTTCAACCCACGGCGTCTACGAGGAAACCATTCGCGAAGTCTGTCAAATCGTTCATCAGTACGGCGGACAGGTTTACCTGGATGGGGCAAACATGAACGCGCAGGTGGGGATCACCACGCCGGGCTACATTGGCGCGGACGTTTCTCACCTCAACCTGCATAAAACCTTCTGTATCCCGCACGGCGGCGGCGGCCCTGGCATGGGGCCAATTGGCGTGAAGGCGCATCTGGCGCCGTTCGTGCCGGGCCACAGCGTGGTGCAGATTGATGGCGTGCTGACGCAGCAGGGCGCGGTTTCTGCTGCGCCGTTTGGCAGCGCATCGATTCTGCCTATCAGCTGGATGTATATCCGCATGATGGGCGCGGAAGGTCTGAAGCAGGCCAGCTCGGTCGCCATTCTGAACGCCAACTATATCGCGACGCGTCTGCAATCAGCCTATCCAGTGCTCTACACCGGCCGCGACGGCCGCGTGGCGCATGAGTGTATTCTGGATATTCGTCCGCTCAAAGAGCAGACCGGCATCAGCGAGCTGGATATCGCCAAGCGCCTGATCGATTATGGCTTCCATGCGCCGACCATGTCCTTCCCGGTGGCGGGAACGCTGATGGTGGAGCCGACGGAGTCCGAAAGCAAAATTGAATTGGATCGCTTTATTGATGCGATGCTGGCTATCCGTATGGAGATTGACCGCGTGGCGGCAGGCGAATGGCCGGCAGAAGATAACCCGCTGGTCAATGCGCCACATACCCAAATCGAAGTTATCGGCGAGTGGTCTCATCCGTACACGCGCGAGCTGGCGGTCTTCCCGGCGGGCAGCGAGAACAAATACTGGCCGACCGTGAAGCGTCTTGACGACGTATACGGCGATCGCAATCTGTTCTGCTCCTGCGTGCCCATGAGCGAATACGACCAGGCTCTGCGTTAACTTAACTGTTAAAGGACACGCTGTGTCCTTTTTTATACCGGAAGGCGAGCATGAAAACAGCGCTGGTCACGGGGAGCAGCCGGGGGATAGGCCGGGCAACGGCATTACTGCTGGCGGAAAAGGGGTATCAGGTTGCGGTCAACTACCGCCATCGTGAAGATGCGGCGAATGAGGTTGTCGCCGCCATTCAGCAGCAGGGTGGTAAGGCCTTTGCCGTTCAGGCTGATATTGCTGATGAAGAGCAGGTGATGGCAATGTTCAATTACCTCGACGCGCAAGGCGCGCAGCTGCATGCGTTAGTCAATAACGTTGGCGTGCTTTTCAAACAGTGCAGCGTGGAGGATCTTACCGCTGAGCGTATTAATCGCGTATTCGCCACAAATGTCACCGGCACCTTTCTTTGCTGCCGTGAAGCCATAAAAAGAATGGGATTTCATCATGGCGGGCAGGGCGGCGCTATCGTTAATGTCTCTTCTGCTGCCGCGCGTTTTGGCGCGCCAAACGAGTATGTTGACTACGCTGCCTCAAAAGGCGCGATGGATACGTTAACGAAAGGGCTGTCGCTTGAACTGGCGCAGCTGGGTATCCGCGTGAATGGCGTACGTCCCGGCTTTATCCATACAGAAATACACGCCGATGGCGGGGAGCCAAATCGGGGCGAACGTATTACGCCTTCGGTTCCAATGCGCAGAGGGGGGCAACCGGAAGAAATTGCTCAGGTAATTTTTTGGTTGCTGAGCGATGCAGCCTCCTATCTCACCGGCACAATAATTGATGCGACGGGCGGGAGATGATCGTTTTATATACGCTCAAACCTTCCAGAATGTGATACTGCGCGGGGCAGGGCGGGTTTTAATCCTGACTGACATCGGGCGCTTGCTCCCTGGTACAGCCTCTCCTGCCGACAGGACGGCGCGGCCACATCGACTGCGCCGGTCGTCAGCGCTACAGCAGCCATCCCTTTTTATGCGCCTGTTCCAGATGATAGTGCAGATGACTCCACAGCGACGGCCACTGCTCTGCCAGCGCGGCATTGCGTGCCAGCACCTGCTCCAGCCGGATGCCGTTTTCTATCCAGCTTTGCCCCTGATTATGCAGATTGAGCATGATAGGCAGCGCGCGGTCCAGCATATTGGCGAAGCGGGCTTCAGCGGTCTCGTTGTTTTCATATTCGTCCCACAGCGCACGAAAATTGTCAGCCAGCGCGGTGGGAAGCAGGCCGAAAATACGATCGGCGGCAGCCCGTTCCTGTTGATGAATCGCTTCCCGCGCCGCCAGGTCATACACCAGTACGTCGCCTGCGTCGATTTCAACAACATCATGTAGCAGCGCCATTTGAACCGCGCGCGCGGTGTCCATTTGCGCATCGTAGTATTGGGCCATGCTCATCGCGGATACTGCGAGATGCCAGCTGTGCTCTGCGGAATTCTCGTGACGTGAATTGCCAATCAGACGGGTACGGCGCTCAACGCGTTTCAGCTTATCCAGCTCCATAAGAAAAGCCACAACGTCACTCATTGCCCCAAAGTCGTTGACGGATACTTCTGACATGTTTACCTCGCATTTCCATGCGGAAAAAATTTGGCATTAGTGTAAGGCAAACGTTTGCACATTTCATTTAAGAAAGTGTGTTACAGGATTACACAGTTTATTTAAGCGTACAGGTGTACACTGGAATCATTCTCAGTTACTCTGATTTCGCTCAGTTTTTGGGCATGTCGGTCGTCGTATTGCGGCAGATGAAATTCACTGGCGGCGCGCCGCCATCCAAACGCCCGACAACATTGAGACTACTCTTCATGGCTGAAAAATCTTTACTGATCCAGGGCTATTCGGTGGCCGAAGAAATTGCCAACAGCATCAGCCACGGAATCGGCTTCATTTTTGGCATTGTGGGGTTAGTGCTTCTGTTAACGCAGGCGATGGCCTCGCAGGCCGATGTCATCGCAATAACCAGCTACAGCCTCTATGGCGGCAGCATGATCCTGCTGTTTCTGGCATCAACGCTTTACCATGCGCTTCCCTGGCCGCGTGCCAAAACCTGGTTAAAAAAGATCGACCATTGCGCCATTTATGTGCTGATTGCGGGCACCTACACGCCATTTTTACTGGTAGGGCTGAAATCTCCGCTCGCTCATGGGTTAATGGTGGTGATTTGGGGACTGGCGCTGATGGGAATCCTGTTTAAGCTGGCCTTTATACACCGCTTCGAAGCGCTCTCGGTGACTACATATCTGCTGATGGGATGGCTTTCGCTGATCGTTATTTATCAGTTGGCCGTGAAGCTTCCACCCGGCGGGATCGGGTTACTGATTGCGGGCGGCGTCATCTACTCGCTCGGCGTCATTTTTTACGTTGCAAACCGCATTCCCTATAACCATGCTATCTGGCATGGGTTCGTGCTTGGCGGCAGCGTCTGTCACTTCCTGGCTATCTATCTCTACGTTATGTAAAGACGGGACCTGCCGGCCCCGTCGACTGGCTATTCCGCCAACGAATACGGCAAAGGCTGAATAGCCAGCCTGCCGCCTTCGTCGCCCTGCACGCGCAGCACGCTATCCGGCTCCAGGTCATTATTCAGCACTGCCTGCACCCAGACGTCGCCGTTATCCAACTGGCAGGCGCCAAGAATGATGCCGGTTCGCCGCCAGTTCTCACCCATCTTCATCTCCAGCGCGCTGTTGGCAGCGGGTACCTGACCTGCCGCACCCGCCAGCCAGTAAAGCGCGCGTTTGTTTGCGCCGCGAAACTTAGCGCGCGCCACCATTTCCTGGCCGGTATAGCAGCCTTTTTTAAAACTGATGGCGTCCAGCGCCTGTAAATTCGTCGCCTGTGGGATCAGCTGCGCGCTGGTTTCCGCGTCAATCACCGGCAGGCCCGCTTCGATATCCAGTGCCAGCCACTGCGCGCTGTCGCTCAGCTGCGCCTGATCGCCAAGGGCTTCACGCAACGCCTGCGCTTTTTCAGCGGTGGTCACCAGCAGGAAACGCTCGGCAGGTGCGGAAAACCACAGCAGCGTGGTGTCATCCTGCGCAACCACAGGATTTTCTGCGTCCGGCAGTTGCGCAAAAACGTTTGCCAGTGCGCCACGGCATTGAAGGCCCGCCACGCCCAGCAAAACTGCCTCGTCATCGGCCTCAATGGCGACTTTGGCGAAAATCGCATACTTCTTCAGTTCGGCAATCTGATTGTCGCGCAGGCTGCGGCGCTCGACGTAGGCGAGTTCGCCAGCGCGATGAAACAGGCGCAGATTGCTCCACATTTTGCCTTTGGCATCGCAGTGCGCCGCCAGACGGTGATCGTTGGCCGCAAGGGCTGCGACATCCAGCGTGACCTGGCCCTGAAGATAGCTGACGCGATCCGCGCCGGATACGTTAACCACGCCCCACGCTTCCAGTGAAATCAAGGTAAGCGGCAGACGTGCCGATGCGGCGGGCTGGCGTGGGGGAAAAGAAAAAATCGGCATGATTCCGTCCTGATAATAAGATACACCCTGCTACTCATGTTAAAAGAGCCGTCCGTCTTTGCAACCCGTTTCCTGAAAATGGCGCACAAAACGCGTGATAGCACTGCAACGGGCGCAGGTACTTTGCGGCACACGACGAAAGACGATATGTCGGCCATCAACTTCGCTGATAAAAAGCGCTACACTAGCGGCCATCTTTGAGTCACAGGCGATAATAAATGGATATTAACAATAAAGCGCGGGTTCAGTGGGCCTGCCGTCGGGGGATGCGCGAACTCGACATCTCCATCATGCCTTTTTTCGAGTATGAATATGATTCGCTCAGCGAAAACGATAAACAGGTGTTTGTTCGTCTGCTGGAGAGCGACGATCCCGATCTGTTCAACTGGCTGATGAACCACGGCGAACCGGCTGATGCCGAGCTGAAGCGCATGATTAACCTGATCCAGCAGCGAAACAAGCAGCGTGGCCCTGTGGCACTTTGATCTGCGGGTTTCCTGGCTGGCGCAATGGATTTCTCTGCTACTGCATGGCATTGCGATGCTGGCGTTGCTGCTCGCTCCGTGGCCGGCCAGCTTAACGGTGGTGTGGGTGGTGCTGTTGACGCTGGTGGTATTTGAGTGCGTTCGCAGCCAGCGTCGTATTCGTAGCCGCGAGGGCGATATCGCGCTGTTGGAAGAGCGGCAGCTTTACTGGCGTCAACAGCGCTGGCGCATCCACGGGCGCCCGTGGATAACCCGACAGGCCATCTTACTGGCGCTGCGCTCGCCAAAGGGCGAGCAGGAACAGCTCTGGCTGATGAAAGACAGCATGGATGAAGCGGCATGGCGGCAGTTACGGCAGCTTCTGCTCAGCACAGCTGACGCGGCTTAATCTAACGTGAGCCCTGGAGTGACGCGGCCATTTCGGTGAGGATCTGCTCGCACCACTGCGCGATGCGCTCGTCGGTCTCTTCAAACTGATTGATATCGTCCAGCGCGAGGCCGAAGAACTGTTTGCCATCGGCGGTCAGAGGCTTTGTGCTGGTGAACTCATAGCCTTCGTTCGGCCAGTAGCCGACACGTTTCACGCCCAGGGGGGCCAGCACATCATGCAGCATACCCAGCGCGTCGAGAAACCACTCGCTGTATTCCGCCTGGTCGCCCATGCCGTAAAGCGCCACCACTTTGCCGCTCAGGTTGAGCGTGGGAAGGTCGGTCCAGATCGCCTCCCAGTCCTCCTGAAGCTCGCCGAAGTCCCAGGTGGGAATACCGAGGATCAGCATGTCATACTGCTCCATCAGGCGGGGAGAGTCGTCTTTAAGATTGTGCAGCGTAACGAGATCGTCGCCGATAAAATCGCGGATCTTCTCCGCAGCCATTTCGGTATAGCAGGTGCTGGAACCATAAAAAAGACCGATATTCATACGCAATAAACTCAATTCACTTGATGCAATGGCGCGGATTATATCAGAATTGACGCCGATGCCGGTAAAGTAAGGGGCAACACGTGCAGGACAGCGAGCTCATCGAACAGTTTCTGGATGCGCTATGGATAGAGCGTAACCTGGCGGAAAATACCGTCAGCGCCTATCGCCTTGACCTCGCCTCGCTGACGGCGTGGATGGCGCATCACGGCACCGGTTTACTGCGTGCAGAAGCTGCCGATCTTCAGCAGTTTCTGGCAGAGCGACTTGAGGGCGGCTATAAAGCCACCAGCTCAGCGCGCCTGCTCAGCGCCATGCGACGACTGTTTCAATATCTTTATCGCGAGAAACTGCGCGATGACGATCCCAGCGCGCTACTTTCCGCGCCTAAACTGCCACAGCGGCTGCCGAAAGATCTCAGCGAGGCGCAAATTGGCCGGCTGTTGCAGGCACCTGGCACCGAGCAGCCCATCGAGCTGCGCGACAAAGCGATGTTGGAGCTGTTGTACGCCACCGGCCTGCGCGTCACCGAGCTGGTCAGCCTGACGCTGAATAACGTCAGCCTGCGGCAGGGCGTGGTCAGAGTTATCGGCAAGGGCAATAAAGAGCGTCTGGTGCCAATGGGCGAAGAGGCACGTCACTGGCTGGAGCAGTACATTGAATATGGTCGTCCCTGGCTGCTGAACGGGCAAACCATTGATGTGCTTTTTCCCAGCAATCGCGCGCAACAAATGACGCGGCAAACTTTCTGGCATCGAATAAAACATTACGCCACACTGGCAGGCATCGACAGCGAAAAGCTCTCTCCTCACGTGCTGCGCCACGCTTTCGCCACCCATCTTCTGAACCACGGTGCCGATTTGCGTGTCGTACAGATGCTTTTGGGGCACAGCGATCTGTCGACCACCCAAATTTATACGCACGTCGCCACCGAGCGGCTGCGACAGCTACATCAACAGCATCATCCGCGCGCCTGAAGATACGGCCAGGAGATGCGGCTATAAGGATATGAAATGAAAAAGCGTCACCTGCTACTGCCCCTGTTAATCACCGCCGTCAGCGGTATTGCGCACGCTGACGATGCGGCCATCCAGCAGGCTCTGAAAAAACTGGGGCTGTCGCAGACGGAAATTCAGCCTTCGCCGCTGCCGGGCATGAAAACCGTACTGACCGAAAGCGGCGTGCTCTACGTTACCGAAGACGGTAAACAGTTTATTCAGGGGCCACTTTACGACGTCAGCGGCAAACAGCCGGTTAACGTCACCAACAAGCTGTTGGAGAAAAAAGTGGATGCGCTGAGCAGCGAGATGATCGTGTATAAAGCGCCGAAAGAGCAGCATGTGATTACGGTCTTTACCGATATCACCTGCGGCTACTGCCGCAAGCTGCACAGCGAAATGGCCGACTACAACGCGCTCGGCATCACTGTCCGTTATCTGGCGTTTCCGCGTGAGGGGATGACCGGACAGGTTGCGAAAGAGATGACCTCCATCTGGTGCACCGCCGATCGGCGCAAAGCGTTTGATGCCGCCATGAAGGGCGAGGCGGTTTCACCGGTGGATTGCAAAATCGATCTCTCGAAACATTACAAGCTGGGGGTCCTGTACGGTAT
>NZ_JNVB01000109.1 GCF_000770305.1 Erwinia oleae | reverse complement strand
ACGTATTAAAAGATAAACCAAAAAATAAAAAACATTACTGTTATCCCCTTTAAAAAGTGGATAACCGAACAGCATCGGCGCAAGCGCCTCAGAAATAGCTCCCCACGCTAAAGCGCGGGGCATTCAGAACGGAATCGTGAGAGGGCTAACAGCTCGCCTGTTAGCTTTCGAGGGATTGGACAAATCCGGCCACGCCGGATGCGTCAGCAAATATCGCTGAACGTTTTGGCTACACGCTCGTAAGCGGCTCTCACGACCCGCTTACGCGGAGATACGCCCCAACTGCGGCTTCGCCTTGTTGT
This sequence comes from Erwinia oleae, assembly GCF_000770305.1. GTDB lineage: Bacteria > Pseudomonadota > Gammaproteobacteria > Enterobacterales > Enterobacteriaceae > Erwinia > Erwinia oleae. The sequence continues at coordinate 7,479 of NZ_JNVB01000109.1, read as the reverse complement.
GACCACTCCGACCGCGCACAAAAGCCCCTGAGCCGCTTTTAGTGGGTTATGGCTTTGCAGGGTAAGGGATGGATAGGCGATCCATTTCGATCCCTCATTGGTATCGGCGGATAACCCTTAGTGCTACGTGTCATTTCACCTTGCCGCCTTACATGCGCTGACGCGCATCAGTCATGTCCGAAGTAAAGGTTTAGCCCTTTAACCTGTGACATATTTGCGCTACTTTCTTCTGAATAGATAAGCCATTATTTCAATGAGGTTTTAAGGTGAGTAGAAAGAAGAGAAGTGGTGCGAAAATCTCTGGGAATCCACGAAAACGACAAGCTAAGGAAAAAGCAGCCCTGTCCCTCAAATCAGAGGAAACCAGACGGAAAGCCCTACTAATGTCCAAAGAGGGTGAGTGTAAAGATGAAATTCTAAGATTGATGGAGCTTTTCGAAGAGCAACACTCCGAATCTCCTGGATTTCTCTACGATGAAATACCCTATATGATTACTTTAAGTGCAATAGTTATGCATCGCGCAGGCTGTGAATTAAATGACGAACCAGAGAAATATAACATTTCTGAACAGCTTGATTTTCTAGAACTGACACCTGCTATTAGATCAGAAATTGAATTTTTCCTGATTAAAAACCAGATGGATAAACCTGAAACCTGGTCAATTTTTGATAAGGAGTCGGGGTCTGACGCTCAGATGAACGAAAACTCACGCTAACAGGGTAGTGACCGGGTAGCCGCGATAACTGCCAACAATATTAGCTTACAGGTTAATTTTACCTTGCCTGAAATTAGCCTATAGGTTAATATTTATGGGAATGGGAGGTCATATGTTTAGCGTCGTTTATCACCCGGAAGCCAGGGAAGAAGCCACAGCATTACCCGTAAAAATCAGGGTGAAGTTTGACCGTCTCATCGGCAAACTGGAGTATGACGCCCGATTAATGCGGGAGCCGGACACGAAGCCCCTGGGCGACGGACTTTTTGAGATCCGCACGATGGGGACGGACATAGCCAGGGGCATCTGGGTATACCACAAAGGCAATACCATCATCATGCTCCGGGTTTTCATCAAGAAGTCACAGAAAACGCCAGCGAAAGAAATCGATCTCGCCAAAAAGCGGTTAGCGGAGGTACTTAATGAAACTGGTAAGTCATAAAGAACTGCATAACGAGTGGATGCAGGACGATGAATATCGCGCTGCATGGCAGGAAGAAGAACGCAAGGAGAAGCTCAGAGAGCTACTTGCGGAATGGCGTAAACATGACAACCTGACAAAAGCGCAGGTTGCTGAACGCATGGGGGTTACACCTCCGGTTATTTCCCGCCTGGAAAACAACATCACCAAAGCCAGCATCGACACTCTGACCCGCTACGCTCACGCCTGCGGCATCAAAAAACCTGTCATTGCCCTGTACTGAACAACAGCCTTTCGGGGCTGGCCTTTTTGTTTCGGCCAGTCCCAAAATTTGGTTCGCCAAATGCCTTTTATGTTAAATCCACGATTTCTATATAACAAATAGCGATTAGCGCGGTTTTCTCGCTTCAAGGCGTCATTTGCTTATGTGATTTCCGGTCAAACTGGCCGACATTCTATAGTTAAAATTTTGTTAAAAACACGGAGAGCGTTAACAAATTTAACATCTTTCCATTTCCCCCGCATTTCCCTACGAACCGTCGATAATATCACTTTCTATTTTTATATAATTATATAATAATATGACTTCGGTCACGGTGTGGATTGCCGCCAAACCCTACAATTGTATTGTGCAATACAATTCATATGGAGATAGTGTTATGTCCGATATCAAACCCGCAATTAAGGCATACAGTGAGCTTCAACAGGCTTATGACTGGTTCAATCTTTCCCTCTTTGATAAGGCTCTGCCGGATCTGCTGATTACATTACAGCGCGGTCGTAACACCTTTGGTTATTTCGCGCCTGAACGCTTCACAGGGGAATCCAGCGTATCGGAGCTGGCGATGAATCCTGATTACTTCGGTGGCCGTTCGCTGGCCGATACCCTGTCAACACTGGTACATGAAATGGTGCATGTGTGGCAGCATTACGCCCCGGTTAAAAAATGCCGGGGCGGCTATCATGATCGTGTATGGGGCGCGAAGATGGAGGAAGTCGGGCTTATGCCATCAAATACCGGCTTACCTGGCGGGAAAAAGAACGGGCAGCAGATGACGCACTACATTATCCGTGGTGGGCGCTTTCAGAAAGCCGTGTATGACCTGCTTAAAAATGGCTTCTCTATCTCCTGGTATGACCGCTGGTCTGACGGAGCAATTGTTACCTCAAAGATTAACAGCGATATCCTCGATGACTGGCTGGCCATCACCGATGAAAACGATACTGACCTTATCAATCGGCTATCACTGACCGTCAGCAAATCGCGCCCGGAACTCATTCCAGACGATGACGATCTCAGCGTCATGATCAAACCGCCAGTAAAGGGTACTGGCACCCGCATGAAATTTACTTGCCCGGAATGTGGGCTGAACGCATGGGCGAAACCCTCCGCTGTATTGCTTTGCGGTGAGTGTCGATGTGAGCTTATGGCGGCAGAATAAAAAAAATGTATAAACCTATAATTATATTGTTATAGGTTTATATTTACTCTTTTGTGTTGCTGCGCTACACTCAAACAAAATCTATATTTTTCTATAAAAATATTTTAATAGGGGGTTGTATGACCGCTGTTATTGCACTGGCTAACGGGAAAGGCGGGGTGAAAAAGTCCTCGATGTCACGGGCTATCGCTACCGAGTATACAAAGGCGGGATGGGGGGTTCTTGGGCTGGATATGGATATCGATCAGGGGTCTTTCCTGGACTGGGGGCAACGTCGGTTGCGCAATGGTTTTGAACCTCCGGTGACAATTCAGGGATGCGGGACGGTTTCACAGGCGAAGAAACAGATTGAATCCGGGCAATGGGATTTGATTGTCATCGACAGTGCGGCGTATGCCACGAAATCGTTACTCAGCCTGATTGATATTGTCGATTTGCTGGTACTGCCGACAGGGTTTAGCGTGGACGATCTACGAACGACCGTTACGACCGTAAACGCGCTGCGTAACAAAGGACATTCGACAGATAAAATGGCGGTGGTGTTTGCGGGGGTAAGTGAAAGTGAGAGTGAATATCGTGCGGCGCTGGAATACCTGCAACCCTGCGGCGTTCCCGTCATTCCGGGCGCTATTCCTTTTCTGACATCGTTCAGTCAGGCGCAGGATAAAGGGCTTGCTCTTACGGAGTCGCCTTTCCCTGGCCCACGGCAGAAAGCTGATGATGTTGTGCAGGGTGTGATCGACCGACTGACAACGCTTACGCAGTAGTATATAATAATATAATTATATTTATCTATGAGGTGATATTATGGCGAACGTCCCAGCAAAACCGCGCAATACTAAAGGTGAGCCGCCAAGCCAGGCGGATACGGAACACGGCTTTAATCCTACCCGGAAAAGTGCTGATGGCCGTAAGGCACAGCTTAACTTATACATTGATATGGAGCTGAAACGTGAGTTCCGCTCCATTGCTGCGGCCAACGATATGAAACATGGGGAGCTGTTCGAGGCGTACCAGGAATTCTGGAAAAAACATCATTAAGTCACCCGGTATCCCGGCCACTGGCCGGGTGATACCATCACTGAACGTAGCTCTGCCACTTATCCAGTATTCTTTTTTCCAGATCGACGTACAATCCGCCTCTGACCAGGAAACCGACCAGGGCAATAGCGATCAATGCTCCGACTCTGGCGATCCATTCCGCCACTTTGAATGACCAGTATTTCAACGGCATCTCCCGTTTAATGTCACGAATAACCATTGTGTCTATCTTATGGGTCAGTGACTGAAATTTAGCGAATATCATAAGTCCCTCGTCCGTCTAAAAATTAACCTTACCATATCAGAATTATATAAAAATATAATCCTATTTATTATGTTTGCGCCACTTCCACGGCTCCACTGGATCAGATGACGACCACAGCCCGATTTTATGCCGTCTGGCTTCTTCTTCAAGGCGTAGCATTGTTTCGTCACTGGCACGGCCATGATATCGATAAGCCCACGCCATACCCGCTTTAACCTGCTCTGCGTTGATATCGATACCGTCAATCATCAATGTTCCCAGCCAGCGGCCATAACGATCTGTATTGTTGGCTATGACCTCCGTCTGTTTCTGGACGGCCAGCTTTAACAAGTTTTGCTTCGAGCGCTGGCCGAACGGTTGCCCCGATTCCGGGGCATCGATACCGCTAAGGCGAACTTTCATCATTTTGCCATCGGCGAGTACCTGGACAGTATCACCATCGACGACCCGAACAACACGGCCAGAAAAATCAGCCAGGCAAAGGGCGGGGAAAAGCAGGGGCAGAAACACAAGCAAACGAGATCGGCATTTCATTTGTCACACCTTATAAAAATAGATTTATATAAATAATCACTGGCCGCCGCTGGCGGCTGCTTGCTCCAGTTCATCAATGGTGCGGAAAAGAAACATTTCGTGGTTTTTCGCGTCGAACGGCACCGGAACGTTGTTCCTCATTACCGTTTTGATGGAGTCAAACAGCCGGATTAACGATGTTTTGGTTTTGTCATCCGGCATGACATACATCGCGTAGTGCCAGCGTCCGGCATCGCTGGCCGCCAGATGGCTGTTAATGATGTTGATATAGCGTGCGCGGGTTTTCATTGAGCGCTCAGTTTCGACGGCGACGATTGCGCCGCTATCTAACGTGATAATCCCGTCAGGACGATGGCGAACGCCAGGATAACGCGCAATAAACTCCCCCCGATCACCATTAAGCCAGCCTTGCCCGCCTTTCTCTTCCAGTGCAATTCTGACCCGATGATTCAGGAGCCGGTGTTCCAGTGTCCAGTATTTGAGTTTCCCCGGCTCAAAATAACCGGGGAATACTTTATCATCGGGTTTAACCACCATCGCCAGTCCTTGCATGGTGATCCCCCATAGTGATTTTTTTCCGGCTATTACCGGGTATTCATGTTTTATCAGAAACCCCAATGCAACCGCCTTATTCAGTAGCGCATACGTTGGACGGTGACTTTTACCCTTGAACCCAACAACTTTTTTCAGCGTTTTAAAATCGGAGTATGTTTCTTCTTTAAGGAATGTCAGCAATGCAAGCATTTTTCTGTTTGCGGCTTCTTTCCTTTCTGCAACGTTATGAATAAGCATTTCAGCCCTCACAGATTGATTGATGGCTTATGTTCCTGGCTTTCATTTTTTTCCGGTGTGGCTTGTTTATACTCAAATGAAAGAAGTTCGATGTTTTCTTTTTTGACCTGAACCTGAAACATCTTTGTAGCTCTTGGTAGTTCGGTTGACGTAAATACAAAACCAACTTTTTCAGGGAGATTTAAAAACATATTACTGTCAACGTAGTAACTTTCTGCCTGTCTTATCATTCGGTCTGTATCCACTTTTTCCGTTAATGACAAATCAGTCCGTACTTTCCTCATTTCATCATCGACCAGGATAGAGCCTGTCATTTTTGCCGCCCACTCTGCTGTTTCGGGGTTTTGGATTTTGTAAATTAATTTGAATTTGGCGTTTTCAATGATAGCGCCAATAACTGAATCGCCATTTAAATCAGACGGGCAGTCACGCAGATCGTCTATCGCCTGAAAAGCCATGAATATATGCACGCCTTTATCTCGTGCCGTTCCAAGTCCTTCAAGAGCAGGGCGAGAAAGATGATATTTCAACTCGTCGAGGAAAATAGCAACGGTACGCGGGGTGCTGTTTATTCTGTCCCTGGTCTCTGCTATTTGTATCAACCGAGTCAGAATCATTCTTTGTGCGGAAATTATCTTTTGATTGCGCGTTGAACCAATAATGTAGCAACAACCACCTTCATCAAAAACCTCTTTTAAAGAAAATCCTTTGGTGGCATTGATTGAGTTAACTAAAGCAATTTCTTCCAGCTCACCACAAAATGCGGGAACATCTTCACGTAATGACTGAACAAAGTCAGTGTTAAATAAATCACGAAGCGTCATTCCTTTTTCATAAATTGCAGATGTATTTCTGGCTGCGCGACGGTCAGATATACGATAAAAATCTGAAGCCTCCCCTTTCTTAGCCAGGCTAAAGCCAGCGTTAAATAATTCCTCCAGTTGTTCATGAGAGATATCAGCCAGTAAATCAAGCTGGAAATTTAGCTTGTTTAAATTTATGAGTGTGAATTTCTTGCCTGCTTTTTTACATGCTTCCCTAAGTACGTGTGGTGCCCATTCATCATCTTTTGGATCTTCTACAAAAACAGCCTCACCTAAAAGAATAGCCTGATAAAGTAGAACGGTCGCAGTTACGCCTTTCCCGGAACCTGTTGTACCGATAATTGCTGCGTGTTGGGTTTTAAATTCTTTTATGGTTATGTATTGCGGTTGGTCATCTTTGTTTAAGCCAATAAAAACACCTTTCTTTAAATCAATGTAATCGAGTGGATTGTATTCTATGCTGTCGGGTAATAGCTCTTTTACTTTGCGTACATCCGTTCTGGTATTTCTCTCCAGCTTGCTTTTCTTAATTATTCGATGTTTTAGATTGTCAATTTCTCCTGCTAAAAGTCGTCGGGCTGCAATATGAAATATTAATCCTGCCACCGTAAATATTATGGTCATGATCCATAGCGGAACTCTAAACAGTATGTTGTTGTCGAGTGACTTAAAAAAGTAGCTCAACCCCTGAATAGTTAGCGGTGATATGGTGCCGAATATAAAAAAGAAAATTGACACACACGCCACCGACTTTAACCAGAACGGGGCGTTCTGTCTTTCCTCGCGGGGAAGGTGGAATATAAAAGGTAATGTAAGACCTGCGAGCAGGGATAATATTACAGGGCTGTTTTGCAGCCATAAAAGAAAAAAGGAAAATGCATCGGCAAAGGCATTCAGCCTTTGCATCAGGTGGGAACCCATATCTATTTTCTCCATACGAAAACTGACGTGTTGGGCGCAAAAGATGGGAGCAGCTTATAGGAGCGTAACCACGCTCCCATGCGATGCTCCCATAATATGCTCCGATGAACAGGCAAAACGCCCGAATCACGGGCAACGGCGTGTGCCATTACGTTCGGGCTGGACGCCCTCACTGCATGACACATGGGGGTAATGTCCCGGCTGGACGCCGAGCCAAAACCCCCAAGGTCAAAGGCGGCACACCGTCTTGCGCTACGCGCGACCAACCCCTTTAAGACGCTGCGTTTAGCCTATTTTTTCCTCGCAAGCTCGAAAAAATCGGAACGCTGCTTTAAAGGGGTTGGTCGCGCCTAATCGGTAATATCCCCCGCTGGGGCGGGTTATATTACCTGGCTGCGACGGTGTGCGGGGCAAGCCCCCCACAAAAAACGGCACGTGGGCGTGCCTTTTTGCTCGCTGGGGCGGCAAAATTTTTGCGGCTCCCCCCGGCCTGCTCAATTCGCTATGGGCGAATGTTCGCAGG
>NZ_JNVB01000108.1 GCF_000770305.1 Erwinia oleae | reverse complement strand
AGCACTTATGGCGGTGTAAGGGGGTTGTGTTAGGTTATGCATTTGCTATAATCCTTTGCAGGCACCCAGCCTGCTTTATGGCCCCCTGATATCTGACTCTTCCGCCAAGTTGATGACAGATTTCGGGGGGTTTTTGCATTCAGGGGTTAAGCTTCTGCTTTCCCCCTTCCCTGGACGCTATTACCGGGAACGTCCCACCCGCATGAATACTGTAAACGTCGGTAAATTACCACGATGTTACATTAGGATCAATTATCTCGCCAAAGATCCCGAAAAAAGCAACTCTGTTTTCTTACCAAAAATCATAAAGTTGTATGAATCTCAATAACATTGAGACTATAAATATAGATCATCCTCCCATCGTTACCCTATCTATTTAAAACACGTAACCCCTGATTTTTACGCAAATTTTTTGTGTAGAAATCAGGGGTTGGACAAGCGAAGCGCGGCAGGGTTACGGGCGATGTTTCAGGCATTCTGTAAGCTGGGCGACCAGTTTTCGTGCGTCATCAAGTTGTTCCGCCATTTTTCGCGCCTCGTCAGCAATGCTTCCGTTTGTTGGCTGTTTTCCATTCTTGTGCATTTCCAGCAATATTTTTGCAGTGACATCATTCACTGTATAAAAATAATACTCTGGATATCCCAAAACATCTGCAATCTTCTGCACCAAGCTAAAGGGCGGCTCGGTTCGACCTATCTCATAGCTTGATAGACGGGAACGAGTGCTAACCCCTTCAATTCCAATCAATTCTGATAATTTTTCTTGAGATAGACCTACTGCTTTCCGGGCTTCTTTTAATCGCTTAGGCACCATATTTACCCCCCCTTTTGGGAAGGCTCATCTTACAAGTCACAAATCACTCAAATGTTGTGATATTGAGTGATGGTTGATTTTGAGTGATTTAATGTTATTATCATTAGCAGTTCTTGATGTTGACACCCCGAAATGACTGTATAAAATACCAGTTGTAAATTTATACAGTTAAGCTATGAGTACGCGCTCTAAGTTCCGCCAACTTAGGACGGCGGAAAATGGGGGCTTGTGCCCATTAGGGAGGATCTTATGTATGAATGGTACGTTTTATACTGCAACAATCAGGATGTTGAACGCATCACCCGAAGAGTCGAGGGACTGGATGTCGAGGTGTTTTGCCCCCGCTATATCAAAGTAACGCCACGTAAGGATTGCCGGGCGGTACGTCAGGAAGAGAAGGTGCTGTTTCCTAATTATCTTTTCCTCTGCTTTGACATCAACATAACGCATACATCGACTATCACATCAATTCCGGGCGCGCATGGTTTTGTCAGCTTCGGTTCAACACCCTGCACCATCCCCAAATCAGTGATAACAGCGATTGAATGCGCCCGTCTGATGGCGCTCAATCCTGATGAAGATGCTATCGAGTGTCGAAATATTGCCCCGGATTTGCTGGCAAAAATTCAAGAACTCTCTCTGATAAGGTCTCCGCTCCAACGCCAGGTAGCCTTTTCAAAACTACTCCAGAACCAATACCACTAACCACAACCTGACCTCCCTTGCACCGCAGGCTTCATAAGCTGCGGTGCTTTTTTCATAGGAGTTTTTCCCTCATGCCGAAAAGCGTACCAGGCAAATCAAGCACGGCTGTTATTTACATCGGGCAAAAGCGCTATCAGGAGTTAGCAAAGCAAGCCCGTGAAATTAGCTACTTATCTGAATCAAATATCCGGCCAAGCACCTTTCTCCAGTTCCTGATGGATGAATTTGGTGAGCAAGCCCGTACCGAGCTGCTCCGGCAGCTACTCGCAGAAAAACAGAAGGAGTAATGCAATGAGAAAACCCACCTATAACGTGTACGTCACGCAGGAAACCCAGCCCGGCGAGAACGGCGAAAAAAATACGTACTGGACGAAAGTCGGTGCGGCCTTCGCACACAATGGCAAGCCGGGGCTGAACATCATGATCACGCCCGGTATTTCCGTTTCCGGCAAGCTGGTACTCCTCGAACCTAAAGATGACGCAGCGCCGCAGGCTGCTCCTGTCAGTTAAAACAGGGAGACAGCACAATGAATCGAGACAATCCCAATGCCTGGTTTGCGTTCGCTGGCTGGTTGTTCGTTCTGTTCATCATCTGGCTGATCACCATTTTTCTGTTCTGAGGTTGCCATGCTTTCCACCACTGCTTTTCTGGCGGTGGCTATGCAGTGTGCCGCCGCCGTTCACCCTTCTACGTCCCTCGATGTGGCAAGGGTGGAGTCCGGTTACAACCCCTATGCCATCGCTGAGATCGTGCCTAAGCCCGAACGGAAACCCGGCGATAAAGGCTTTATTACTCACATGCCAAAAAGTAAGGAGGATGCAGTCAGCATCACCAATCAGATTGAGGCGAAAGGTCGCCGCTACTCTGTTGGCCTGATGCAGATAACCAGCACCAATTTTAAGCGTTACGGCGTCACCGCTACTGACCTTTTCAATCCCTGCATCAATCTTTCCGTCTACGAAAAAATCATCACCGACTGCTACCAGCGGGGCGGCACCCTGAAAAGGGCGTTGAGCTGCTACTACTCCGGCAATTTCAGTACCGGACAACAGCAGGAACCCGCTTTTTCAAAGACGAGCTATGTACAGCGGATTGGCTACTCCCCGGCGGATACCCGCTATGCCGTTCCCGGCACCCGCGATGATATCGCAACCCCAGCGGCCACCCTGAAAGCTACGCCTGTGGATGCGCCGACGCGCCCGCGCGTGGTGTGGCCGGGGGCGATCGTTCGCGGCGTTCCGGCTCAACTCCGCCAGAAAAAGGCGGCCACCGTCTATTACCCCGCGCAGGTTGTGCGCGGAAATCGCGATGTAACAACGAAAGAGGAAGAAAAATGAAACTTTTCAGTAAGGTAAAGGAATTAATCAGCCGTGCATCTGCTTATGTTCTGGCTCCGGCCATGAGCGTTTTTGCTGCCAGTCCGGCGTTCGCTGATGGTTTTAGCCGGGCAAATACCGTCATGGAGAAGGTATCCAGCGGGCTGCATGGTCTGGCGGCTATCACGATCACCGTGGCCGTGATCTGGATTGGCTATAAGACCCTGTGGAAAGGCGAGAGCCTGTCGCAGTGCGGCTACATCATCATTGGCGGTATTTTAATTGGCGGAGGCAGTGAAATCGGCGCTCTGCTGATGAGCTAAGAGGCTGAATATATGGCAAAGCTGCTCAAGGCAATGAAACGCCCGGCCGCGCTGTGGGGGGTGCCAATGGTGCCCCTGCTGGCTGTCACGGGTGTAACCATCATCGTTGCTATCTGGACTTCCGTCGCTCTCCTGTTCTTACTTCCTGTGCAATTTCTGGTGATGAAGTCCCTCACCAGAAATGAACCGATGCGGTTCAATCTGATTGCCGTATGGCTGAGAGCGAAGGGAAAGCCGGTAGCAAACCGTTTATTTGGCGCAACAACATTTATGCCCGTTGAGCATGATGATGTTGATATCAAGGAGTTTCTCGACGCCATGAAACTAAATCAGTGTGCCACCATCAAGAAGTACATCCCGTACTCATCGCACATTCATCAGCATGTGGTTCGTTCCCCTAAGAGCGATCTGTACTGCACCTGGGAATTGATGGGAACGCCGTTCGACTGCGAGTCTGACGAATCGCTCCAGTTCGGGACGAACCAGTTACACGGACTAATCCGCTCATTCGAAGGTATGCCCGTTACTTTCTATATCCATAACGACCGCAATACGTTTACCGACAATCTTCATAAAGATTCCGGCAACCCGTATGCAGATGAAGTTAGCCGTCTTTACTATGCTTCTGTCGGTCTGTTCCGGCGCAACCGCCTGTTCCTGACGGTCTGCTATCGCCCGTTTGTCAGCCTTGAAAAAGCAGAACGCAAACGAATGAAAGACAGCCAGAAACTAAAGGAGCTGGACGGTGCTTTGCTGGAAATGCTGGAAATAAAAAGCACGCTCGATACCGCGCTGTCGCGCTATGGTGCGCGGCCTCTCGGTACGTTTACCGAAGGAAACGCGGTGTTTTCGTCGCAACTGTCTTTCTATGAATATCTGCTAACGCATCAGTGGCGAAAGGTGCGCGTCACCCGCACCCCGGCCTATGACGTGATGGGAGCGGCGGCGTTGTTCTTTTCGGCTGAATCCGGGCAGATAAACCACGCCAACGGTACGCAATATTTCCGGGGGCTGGAGGTTAAAGAGTTCTCCGAAGAAACCGCCACGGGAATGATGGACTCCCTTCTTTATGCGCCCTGCGATTACGTGATCACGCAGTCTTACACCTGCATGTCACGCGAGGAAGCGAAAAAGGCCATTAAGCGTACCCGTCGCCTTTTGATGAGTGCCGACGACGATGCTGTTTCCCAGAGGCTGGATCTGGATGTGGCGCTTGACCTGCTGACATCGGGGAAAATAGCTTACGGAAAGCACCATTTTTCCATCATGGTGTATTCCCCGTCGCTGGAAAGCCTGGTTGCTGATACTAACGAAATCAGTAACGCGCTGAACAACATCGGGATAACGCCTGTTCCGGCAGAAATATCGCTTTCAGCGGCGTATATGGCGCAACTGCCAGGCAACTACAACCTGCGGCCACGTAAAGGGGAGCTGAGTAGTCAGAACTTTGTGGAGCTGGCCGCACTCCATAATTTCTATCCCGGCAAGCGCGATAAAGCCCCCTGGGGGGATGCGATGGCTTTACTGCGCACCCCGTCAGGTGATGGCTACTATATCAACCTGCATAACACACTGGCAGATAAGGACGAATTCAACGAGAAGAACCCGGCCAGTACCTGCATCCTCGGTACGAACGGTTCGGGTAAAACCATGTTGATGACGTTCTTTGAGATCATGCAGCAGAAATACGGCCGCGAGGATAGTTTCTCCCCGGATGCCAAAACCAAACGGCTGACAACCGTTTACCTCGATAAAGACCGGGGCGCAGAGATGAACATCCGGGCGCTGGGTGGACGTTACTACCGGGTTATCAGTGGTGAGTCTACAGGGTGGAACCCGTTCTCGTTGCCTGCAACCAAACGCAATATCAATTTCATCAAGCAATTGATGAAAATCCTTTGTACCCGCAACGGCTCGACGATCTCCCCACGCGATGAACGCCGTCTGAGTGATGCGGTTAATGCTGTGATGAATGACGAGCCGCAATATCGCGTCTACGGCATTACCCGAATGCTGGAAAATTTGCCTGAGCCGGCTACGAAAGAAGCCCAGGAAAACGGCCTTAGCATTCGGCTGTCACAGTGGGCGCAGGGCGGTGAGTTCGGCTGGGTGTTTGATAACGAGTCTGACACGTTCGATATCAGCAACTGCGATAACTTCGGCATCGACGGAACGGAGTTCCTGGACGATGCAAGCGTATGTGCGCCAATCTCGTTTTATCTGCTGTACCGCATTACCAGCCTGCTTGACGGGCGACGCCTGGTCATTTTCATGGATGAATTCTGGAAGTGGTTACGCGACCCGGTGTTTAAGGACTTTGCTTATAACAAGCTGAAAACCATCCGTAAGCTGAACGGGATGCTGGTCGTCGGTACTCAATCCCCGGCAGAGATCATCAAAGATGATATCGCCCCGGCAGTGATTGAGCAGTGCGGGACACAGATTCTGGCGGCGAACCCCAACGCCGACCGCGCACACTATGTTGACGGCATGAAGTTTGAACCGGAAGTGTTCGACGTGGTGAAAGGGCTTGACCCGCAAGCCCGCCAGTATGTTGTGGTGAAAAATCAGTTCAAGCGCGGCGATACCAAACGTTTTGCCGCTCGCGTCACGCTCGACCTGTCGGGTATCGGCAGATACACCAAAGTCATGAGCGGCGATGCCCCCAACCTCGAAATATTCGAATCGATTTACCGGGAAGGAATGCAGCCTCATGAATGGCTGGATACCTACCTGGCTAAAGCGCTCTGACCCAAAGGAGATATACGATGAAAACTCGCTTTCGTACTCTTATTCTGGCTTGCGTAATTGCAAGCCCACTGGCTCATGCTGGTATTCCCGTCGCTGTTGATGCTGACCCTATGCGGGACGTGCAGTGGGCGCAGGAGTTAAAACGCTGGATGGAAACGGCCAGACACTACCAGTCACAAATACAGGCATATAAAGACCAACTGGCGACGGCCACTGGCGTTCGTGATATTGCTGATTTTGTTGACCAGGCCAAAGGCCTGAAAGCTGACCTTGAAAAACTGCGTAAGCCCGGACAGGCACTGAATGACTTGCTTCTCTCCGGCGGTTCCTCCGGGCAGTTCGATGCGTTGTACGAGAAGTATAAAATTTTCGACACCTGCAACACGGCACAATCGGGGAGTTATGCCAACGTATGCAAGCAGCAGGTCATCAACAAGGCTATTCAGCTTGAGCAAACCGACGAGGTTCAGAATCAGGTAAGCCAGACCCTGGGGGAGATCAACAGCCTCTCCAACAGGGTAGCGTTAGCCAAAGATTCGAAAGAATCTCAAGACCTTGCAAACAGTATTCAGCTAAAATCTGTCATGCTGAATACGCTTACCACCCAATGGGAAATGAGTGTGAAAGCAGCAGAGAAGCGCGAAAAAGTGCTTGAGGCGGAGCGCGTTAAACAGTGGAATCAGCAGCAGTTAAACGCGCCAACAGTTGATTTAAATAGCTAAAGGGAACTACAACATGCGTTTATTAACAATATCTCTCCTGACATTATCAGTTTGCTTAGTTAGTGGGTGCAAAGAAGAGGCTAAAACCACCAAATGGTATAAAGACCATCCAGAAGAACTAAAAGCTGTTTACGAAAAATGTCAAAAAACAGGGAGCGCTTCGGAAAATTGTAAAAATGCGAACGAAGCTCACTGGCAAATTCAGCAATTAAATGCTCCGACTGTCGATTTAAATTCATAGTGAGGTAAATATGTCCGGTGGTGTTTTTGTTGGTGTTGAAAAGCACCTGATAGGTGGAATAACGGACGCCACAAAGGGATTAATGATGTCGTACTCTTCTATGATGATGGGGCTGGCGGTTACGTCAGCCACTATCTACATCATGTGGCGTGGATACCAGACGTTAGCAGGTAAGCTATCCACGCCGATGGAAGATACGATGTGGGACATCATGAGGATGGCGATCATCCTTTCCTTTGTGGCAAATATTAGTGGTTATCTCGATGGTGTTATCGACGCTATCAACGGGTTAAAAGAGGGCTTTTCTGGCAGTGATAACATATGGCAGCTATTAGATAGCTTATGGAATAATGCAAAAGTATTAGGTAAAACATTACATGATATGGACAACTCCACATATATAAAAGATGAGGGAATGACTGCTCAATTTTATGTATGGCTTGGAATATTCGTTTTAATGATTATCACCGCGTTCGTTTCCATGATAGCGGAAGTAATGATCTTATTGCTGAGTATTACAGCACCTATATTCATCTTTTGCCTTATGTATGGTTTCCTTCGCCCCATGTTTAATAACTGGCTACAAAACATATTTGCAGCCATATTAACAATTCTCCTTTCTTCTTTATCATTAAGGATTGTGGTTAATTACTTAAACTCAAGGCTTGCATTAGCAACTCAAGGTGCAGCCCAGGCAAATATCGTAGAACTAGGAGCGCAAGTCTGTCTTGCAGGTATCTGTGCGGCAATATTGATTTATCTCTCCGCAAAACTGGCCGCAGCGCTGGCCGGGGCTAGTGCTACCGTATCCATGCAGGGGCTGGCCGCAGTAGGTATCGGTGCGGCTGCTTTTGGTGCCGGGAAACTGGCCGCGAGTGCCGGAAGGAATACCACACGCTCCGCCCAGGACAACATTCAGGGCTGGAAGGATGCAAATGCAGGTAAGCCCGGCAAGCCCGGAGGTGAGTTAGGCTATAACGCTTCCAAAGCGCGTAAATACGCGATTGAGCAGATGATAGCCCGGAACGAAGCGCGGAGGCTGGCACAGTCGAGAGATTCCGCGGTTAATAAGTTCAACAGCTAGGCCAGACGTCTCCAGTCCATCCCCCGAAACACCAATCTATGAAAATATAATTATATTTTCATATTCCTAATTCAGTTGAGGAAATCATTGATGAAACGCTTGATTGCGCTGGCTTTGCTGTGCGCGCTTTCTGGTTGCGCCCAGAACACGCCTCCCTCTGCATTTAGCGGTAAGGGAGAACCCGTAAACACCCCTCAAATTATGGCGGAGTTAAACAGTCATGAGTGAACAGAAATTAATAGCTGAATCCCGCACCTTTGAGCAGCAAATGATTGAGCGGGATAAACG
>NZ_JNVB01000107.1 GCF_000770305.1 Erwinia oleae | reverse complement strand
ATCTACGTCTCATCGTCACGACGCTGCGGCTGAACGGGAACCGCGCTACACATCGTCGCAGTCTCGCCCGGTTTATGTGGAGGTCCAGCCGGCATCCTCACACCGATCGCGTCGCCACCGCAATCGCGACCGTGAACGCGAGGGAGAGATGAGCAGTCGCCTTTCCCGTTTCGCATCCTTTTTTACTCGTTAATAATGATTGAGAGGCCACTATGGCAGATTCTGACACGCTGAAAAATTTACTGATGCCGCTGTTGCAGGCGTCAGGCGCAGCGGCGCCTGTACTGGAAAACTCAGACAGTTATACCCTGTCGCTCAGCCAGTCGTTGGTTCTGGAGCTGAGCGAAACCCCACAGGAATACCTGACCGTAAGCTGCCTGCTTGATATCCCGGAAGAACGCTACGATGAGTGGGAAACACTGGCGATTTTACTGCAAAGCAACCTGTTGGGATTGGAGCATCCGCCGATCATTACTGGTCTGCTTATTGAGCAGAAAAAGGTGATCCTCTGGACACGCCAGCCGTTTGTGGTGATGGATTCATCGGCGATGAAGGTGCTGGTCGAGCGCTTTGCCCAACAGGCCGAGCACGTACAGGCGTGGCTGCATGAGCCGGTGGAGCAGGCCGCAGAAGCATAATTCACCTCTTACCTTCGCTGCCGGATTGATATTTTTAGCCCACCGGTTGAAAAAAAGAGGCCGCTCATAGAGAGTAAGAACTCACCTGGCAGAAAGAGGCGTTCAATGAAGACTCTGGGACTGATTGGCGGCATGAGCTGGGAGTCAACCGTTCACTACTATCGCCTCATCAATGAAGGCGTGAAGGAAAAATTGGGCGGCCTGCATTCGGCAAAGCTGGTGCTGTGGAGCGTGGATTTTCATCAGATCGAAGCCTGCCAGGCCCGGGGGGAATGGGATAAAGCGGGAGAGATACTGGCGGATGCGGCTCAGGCGCTGAAAAGGGCCGGGGCAGAAGGCATCGTGCTTTGTACCAACACCATGCATAAGGTTGCCGATCCTGTCGCCGCTTGCGGTCTGCCGTTTTTACACATCGCCGACTGCACCGCAAAGGTGATTAATGCACAGGGCATGTCACGCGTGGCGTTGCTCGGTACGCGCTACACCATGGAGCAGGATTTTTATCGCGGCCGGCTGCGCGATAAATTTGCGATTGAAACGCGGGTGCCGGACGAGGCCGATCGGCAGGAGGTGAATCGTATCATTTTTGACGAACTGTGCATGGGCGTGTTCAGTCCGCAGTCAAAAGTGCGTTTTCAGCAGATTATTGCTGCGCTGAAAGAACAGGGCGCGGAAGGCGTCATTTTTGGCTGCACCGAGATTGGCCTGCTGCTCAATGAAGCGGATTGCCCGATGCCGGTGATTGACACCACGGCGCTTCACGCGGCCGCCGCCGTTGATTTTATGCTTTCGCCCTTATGACTTGATGGCGTCATTAAGCCAGTCTTTGAAGCGCGCATAGGGCACATACAGCGACACGTCTTTGTAAAGCAGTTTGCCAGTTTTCATGTCGTTGATGCGGCTGGAGTAACCGACGATAACGCCGCCGATAGAGTCGTCCGAGGCGTTATAAACCGCGCCGCCGGACATGCCTTTCACCACCCCGGCATCGGAAGCGACCACCACACAGCTCAGCTTGTTCCAGCTATTTTTCAGGCCGGTATTGACCAGGTTGGTGCCGGTAGAGGCAACCGGCATGGCGGAAATAAAGCTGTAACCGTAGAGATTGATTTTGTCGCCCATTCGTCCGTTGCGGAAATGGGGCGGTTCCACGTTGCCGTTGTCGTGATAAACCACGGCCAGATCGCACTCAGGATGCCAGGCTTTCACCCGATAGAGCGAATATTTTGCCACGTGCGCGGCGGTCAGGCTGTAGTGCGGCGTGAGCGGGATGGTTGTGCCGAGCGTACCAACGCCTAACACCGTCGGGATGCCGGTAACGGTCATATCAACGCGTTTCACCGCTTCACTGCTGTACTCGTACTTTCCGACGGAACATCCGCAGAGCAACATCGCCAGCAAACAACTCATACGTTGCATTTTCTTTCCTCATCAGGCTGCGTACAGCACGGGAGCGCTTTTCGCTACTTAACCTAAATATCGGCTTTGTTCCTGAGAACTTTACTGTGTTGACACTGTTTATTGCGCATAACTATTGCCTGACGGGCAACAGTGATTTGATCTGCGCGGTGTATAAAGCGCCAGTGAGCTATGCTGTAATGCGTTTGTGATACAGATCAAATTTTACACCTAAACGCGCTCTTTGCCTGCACGAAAGATGTGTCGTCTCGTTTCCTGCTTTATTCCTGTTCTCATTCGGAGAGTTTTTTATGCCTCTTTCTTTGCTGGCGCTGGCCCTGAGCGCTTTTGCCATCGGCACGACAGAATTTGTCATTATGGGCCTGTTACCGGAAGTAGCCGGCGATCTTCAGGTGTCAATTCCCTCGGCGGGCTGGCTGATTAGCGGCTACGCATTGGGCGTGGCGATTGGTGCGCCAATCATGGCGCTGTTGACCGCTCGCCTGCCGCGCAGGCTGACGCTTATTCTGCTGATGGTGATTTTTATCGTTGGCAACGGCCTTTGCGCGCTGGCGTTCAGCTATAACCTGCTGATGCTGGCGCGCGTGGTGACGGCATTGTGCCACGGCGCGTTTTTTGGCATCGGTGCCGTGGTGGCCGCCAGCCTGGTCGCGCCGGGGAAACAGGCTTCTGCCGTGGCGCTGATGTTCACCGGCCTGACGCTGGCGAACGTACTGGGCGTGCCGCTGGGCACCTGGTTTGGTCAACTCTTCGGCTGGCGGGCGACGTTCTGGGGCGTGGCAATGATCGGCATTCTGGCGTTTATTGCGCTGTTCGTCAGCCTGCCGCGTCATCGTGAAGAAAAACCGGTGCATCTTGCCAGTGAAATTAGCGCACTGGCTAACGGTAAACTGTGGCTGTCGCTGTTGATGACGATCTTTTTCGCTGCGGCGATGTTTACGCTGTTCAGCTATATCGCGCCGCTGCTGTTGCAGGTCACCGGCGTGAGTGACAAAGGCGTGAGCTGGACGCTGTTTTTGATCGGCGCGGGCCTGACGGTGGGCAATATTCTTGGCGGCAAACTGGCCGACTGGAAAGTGTCGTTCAGTCTGATCCTCAGTTTTTCGCTGATTGCGTTGTTTTCTCTGGCATTTTCATGGACCAGCCACGCGCTCTGGCTGGCGGAGATCACGCTGTTTTTATGGGCGATGGCGACGTTTGCCACCGTGCCGGGGCTGCAAATTAACGTGGTGCGCCACGGCAACGAGGCGCCGAATCTGGTTTCCACGCTCAATATTTCCGCGTTTAACGTCGGCAACGCTTTGGGTGCCTGGGTCGGCGGCGCCGTGATCGGCAAGGGTTACGGCCTGACGGCAGTACCGATTGCAGCTGCACTGCTCGCGGTTATGGGGCTGATTATTTGCCTGATCACCTTTCGTCGCACCGGTGGACGGACGCAGACCGCGCGTGCTTAATCCAGCAGCGTCGCCAGGCGCCGGGTAAACAGGCCGATCTGCTGCATCAGATGGGTGCTGAATGCCTCGACCAACGCCGAAGAGGGGCGATGGCGGGGGCGGATCAGGCTGACCGTGAACGGCACCTCAATGCTGAAACGGCGGATGGCCACGCCGCTGCTGGCGTAGTCCAGCGCCGTCAGCGGATTGACCACCGAGACGCCCACGCCTGCCCGCACCATGGCACAGACCGAGGCAGCGCTGTGGGTTTCCATCACCATTCTGCGCTGTACGCCGCTTTCATTAAAGAGATGATCCAGCAGCTGGCGATAGCTGTCGGCGCGCGACAGGCTGATGTAGTTGTGTCCGGCAAAATCCTGCGGCGTCAGGCATTTTTTTTCTGCCAGCGGATGCGCTTCAGGCAGGACGCATACTTCATTGCCCGTGAACAGCTCGGTGCGCTCGGTTCCCGCAGGCGCGTGGTGGGTTTCCGTCAGCCCCAGATCGTAACGCTGGGCCGACAGCCACTCTTCCAGTAAAGGCGACTCCTGCGGAATAATATTCAGGCTGAGTTCCGGCCAGCGCTGCAAGAAAGGCTGGCAAAGCGGCGGCAGCAGCGACTGCGAGAACACTGGCAGGCAGGCAATGGACAGCTCGCCCTGACGAAACTGTTTCAGCCCTTCTGCCGCGCTGATAATTCTGTCCAGCCCGTACCAGGAGCGCTGTACCTCTTCAAACAGCCGCAGCCCCTGAACGGTTGGCTGCAACCGTCCGCGAATGCGATCGAAAAGCTTCAGGCCGGTAAGCCGTTCAAAGCGCGCCAGTTCGCGACTGACGGTGGGTTGCGAAGTATGCAACAGCGCCGCCGCTTCGGTCAGGTTGCCGGTGGTGACAACCGCATGGAAAATTTCGACGTGGCGCAAAGTGATATTACGCATTTTACTGACCGTTTTGGATGCAAACCCATATCATGGATGAATAGCTTACGATAAAAAAGATATTTTTTATCCCGCTTCGTCTGTGGCGTAATGACTTTCTCATTCAGGAGAAGACATCATGCCGCAGCCCCTCAGCAATACCGATACCGCGTTGAATCACGCTAACCTTCTCTCCCTGGCTCGCCTCTATGGCGGCCCGGTGTGGGCCTATGACGCCGATATTATTCGTCTGCGGATCAATAAGCTACGCCAGTTCGACGTGGTGCGGTTCGCGCAGAAAGCCTGCTCCAATATTCATATCCTGCGACTGATGCGCGAAGCAGGGGTGAAGGTGGATTCCGTTTCGCTGGGCGAGATCAAACGTGCGCTGGCGGCGGGCTATCAGCCGGGCGGCGATGAAATTATTTTTACGGCAGACGTGGCTGATAAGCCGGTACTGGCGCGGCTGGCCGAACTGAAAATCCCGGTGAACGCCGGTTCGGTCGATATGCTGCACCAGCTGGGACAGGTTTCGGCGGGTCATCCGGTATGGTTGCGGGTTAATCCAGGTTTTGGTCACGGGCACAGTCAGAAAACCAATACCGGCGGCGAAAACAGCAAGCACGGCATCTGGCACACCGATTTGGGGTTGGCGCTGGCTGCCATTCAGCAATACGGTCTGCGGCTGATAGGCATTCATATGCATATCGGTTCCGGCGTGGATTATGCGCACCTTGAGCAGGTGTGTGACGCGATGGTGAACCAGGTTGTCGCTTTCGGTCAGGATCTGACGGCGATTTCCGCTGGCGGCGGTCTGTCGATTCCTTATCGTTATGATGAAGAAGCTATTAATACCGATCACTATTTCGGCCTGTGGGACGCCGCGCGTCAGCGGGTGGCGGCGCACCTGAATCATCCGGTAAAGCTTGAGATCGAGCCGGGCCGTTTTCTGGTGGCCGAGTCCGGCGTGCTGGTTTCTGAGGTGCGCGCGGTGAAACAGATGGGCAGCCGTCATTTTGTGCTGGTGGACGCGGGATTCAACGATTTGATGCGTCCTGCGATGTACGGCAGCTATCACCATATTTCTGCAATAGCGGGCGACGGTCGCGATCTGGATGAAAACACCACAACAGAGAGCGTGGTGGCGGGGCCTTTGTGCGAGTCCGGCGATGTCTTCACCCAGTTGGAGGGCGGCATGGTGGAAACGCGCGCGCTACCGGCCGTGAGACCAGGCGACTATCTGGTATTCCACGATACCGGCGCCTATGGCGCATCGATGTCTTCCAACTACAACAGCCGGCCGCTGCTGCCGGAAGTGCTGTTTGAGAACGGGCAGCCGAGACAGATCCGTCGTCCACAGACCATTCAGGAGCTGATGGCGCTGGAGATGTAATTAAACACAGCCCTGAGAGCGTCGAAGACGTGAGCGGCTTTTTGGGTTCGCTTTATGCTTCGCGCTCGCGTCGATCAACCTCCGCGCGCCAGATCCTCAATATCCAGTTTTTCCGTCTGGCAGATGGAGATCAGACTGGCAGCCTCGTCGCCGAGACGCACAAAGGTATGGCGCATGGTGCTGTCGATGTAGGCGCTGTCGCCCCTGGCCAGGCGTAGCGGCGCGTACAGCTGCGTATGCAGCATCACTTCACCGCTCAGCACGTAGATAAACTCTTCGCCCGCATGCTGCGACCAGGCTTCATGCGGCGGCAGCTGCCGGGTTTCAATCTCCATTACTACCGGGATCATGCCTTTCACCAACAGTTCGGCCGCGTGCACTTCGTAGCGAAACCACGGATTCGTGAAGGTAAGGCCCTGGCCCGCCAGCGTGTAAGTGCGACGGCCCTGAATGCTGCCGCTGGTGAGCGGTTGATGCGGCAACTCTTCTGTAAACAGCTCGGCCAGCGAGTAATCAAAGGCACTTGCAATCCTGGCGATGGTATCGAACGAGGCCGAAACCTGGCCTTTTTCAATCTTCGAAAGCGTGGAGATCGACACGCTACTTAACTCCGCAACCTGCTCCAGCGTAAGTTCCCGCGCCTGACGTATCGCCCTGATGCGCGTTCCAAAATTCTGCTCGCCGGTGGTGGCGGCGCCCAGTCCGGAGGCTTCATGCTGTCGGGTGGCTTTCATGGTGCTGACTCTCTTCCACATAGTGAACGTGAAAGTAATTTCTCACATATGAGAAAAAATTTCCTATAAGAAAACTATATTGGTCTTTGTTTGCATTAAGTAGCAGCTTAGAAAAAAACCTTCAGGAGCTGTTGCCATGACCGCGATCACCATCGCCAGCGTCACTTTACCGGCGTTTTACGATAAAGCGCGCAATCTCGATAACCTGCTGGCATGGATGGCGCTTGCCGCGCAGGAAGGGGCCGATTTAGTTGTCTTCCCTGAGCAGATATTACAGGGGTATCTGCCGGATACGCTCAACTGGAACGGCGAAGCGGTGGCGTGGCAAATGCGGCAGGCCGAGGTGGTGCCGCAGGGTGACAGCATTGTGACGTTGCAGCATAAGGCGACGCAGCTCGGCCTGCATGTGGTGTTCGGCATGACAGAGCGCCATCCGGAACGTGCCGAAGTGCTGTTCAACAGCGCGGTGCTGCTGGGGCCACAGGGTTTCGTTGGCGTGTATCGCAAGGTGCACCAGCCGGGCGATGAAAAACACGTTTACTATCCGGGCAGCGATTTTCCGGTATTTAACACACCGCTTGGTCGCATTGGCATGCTGATTTGCTACGACAAAGTGTTCCCGGAAAGCACCCGTGAGCTGGCGCTGAAGGGGGCGGATATCATGATCATGCCCACCGCGTGGGGCTACGGTGGTGACGGTAACGCAGGCGATGCCGATCCGATGGTCGATAGCTATACGTTGTTTGGCCGGGTGCGCGCGCTGGAGAACCAGTGCTGGATGATCGAATCCAACCTGTGCGGACAACACGGCAATCTGCATTACCACGGTCACAGCCGCATCATCGATCCGCTTGGCGCCATCATTGCCGACAGCGGCACCAGCGAAGGCATGGCGCTCGCCAACGTGGAGATTCAATCCGCCATTTTACGTGCGCGCAGCAGTGACTATCTCGGTTATCACTTCCTGAAAGATTACGTGCCGGTGCAGGCGCCGCCTTCGCCATTGACGGTTCACAATCGCCATGCGCGACCTTTGGGAGAAAGCCATGAGTAAGGTGCTGGAAGCCACAGGCATCCATAAAAGTTATCCAACGGCAGGCGGTGACGTCACGGTGCTGCGTAACCTGAACTTTCACGCCAATCGCAATGAGTTTGTCTCGTTTGTCGGGCCGAGCGGCTGCGGTAAATCAACGCTGTTCAACATCATCACCGGCCTGCTGATGCCCGACAGCGGCAGCATTCTGCTGAAGAACCGTGAAACCACCGGGACGCCTTCGCCGGAACTTGGCTATGTGCTGCAAAAGGATCTGCTGTTTCCGTGGCGCACGGTGATCGACAACGTGATCCTCGGGCTGGAAGTGCGCGGCACGCCGAAAGCCAAAGCGCGCGCCCGGGCGCGCGAACTGTTCGAACTCTACAAGATGACCGGTTATGAGCAGAAATACCCGTCGCAGCTGTCCGGCGGAATGCGCCAGCGCGTGGCATTGATGCGCACGATGCTGACGGATCCGGAAATCATCCTGATGGATGAAGCCTATAAGGCGCTGGATTATCCGCTGAAAATTGCGCTGGAGAGCGAGCTACTCAGCGTGGTGAAAGAGCAGCACAAGACGGTGATTTTCATCACCCACGATATCGAAGAGGCGGTGACGATGTCGGATCGCGTTTACGTGATGAAAGCGCGACCGGGCGAAATCGTGCAGGAGATTGAGGTCGATCTCGGCACCGACAGCTTATCGATTCCTGAGCGCCGCCTGGCGCCGCGCTTCAATGACTATTACGAGCGCATCTGGCGCAGCATCGGCACGCAGCCCGAGCCGGTTAACTACTGAGAGGATGACATGGTGATGAATTCGGTATCCACGCGCCCGACGCTCGGCGCGACCGCCAATCGCAGCACGCGCG
>NZ_JNVB01000106.1 GCF_000770305.1 Erwinia oleae | reverse complement strand
CTTTCGTATCATGCTGACGTTGCTGTCCGCCAGCTGCAGAGCCGTAGTGATTCCCAGCTGATTAAGCCGCAGCCTGATGCGCCGGCCGATGCCCCAGATATCACTGACATCGGTCAGATGCAGGAGTCTGCGCTGACGGCTCCGGTCAGACAGGTCCACGACGCCCCGTGTCTGGGTCCACTTTTTGGCCGCATGGTTGGCCAGTTTGGCCAGCGTTTTGGTCGGCCCGAACCCCACACCGATAATCAGTCCTGTCTCCCGCCGTATGCGCTCGCGCATCTGCTGTCCGAACGTTTCAAGCGGGATGAGGCTGCCAATTCCGGTGACATCCAGGAAAGATTCATCAATGGAATAGACTTCCTGTCCCGCAGCCATCTCGCCCAGGATGTCCATCATGCGTGCAGACAGGTCGCCATAAAGCTCGTAATTAGAGCTGAACACCTGAACGCCGTTTTGCCTGAAAAAACGCTCGTTCTGAAACAGCGGAGCCGCCATTTTAATCCCTAAGCGTTTAGCCTCCACCGATCGTGCGATTACACAGTCATCATTGTTCGACACGACAACAATGGGCTTACCGCGCAAATCCGGCCTGAATACAGTTTCACAGGATGCATAAAAATTATTGGCATCGGCCAGCGCAAACATGATTACTCTCTCACCGGTCCGTTGAATCCCAGCCCGGCCACATCGGTGAGTGCGTATGCAACCACACCCCATACGGGAAGTCCCTGACTCACATCCAGCAGGGTAATGGTTTCATCTGAATCCGGCGCCTGCAGGGCGGGAACAGGATCGAGCAGCAGGCGCCGCAGCGTCAGCTCCCCGTCGAACTCGGCCACGATGAGCTGGCCATGCGCCGGTACCAGTGCACGATCGATGGCCAGCACAGACTCTTTCACGATGCCGGCATCAGGAAAGCTGCTGTCGCTGCGCATCAGATAGGTTGAATAAGGTGAAAGATGAGCGAGGTCACCCAGACTCAGGCGTGCTTCTGTGTAGTTATGGGCCGGACTCTGGAAAGCCATTCAAATATTCCTTTCTGACCAGTTTTCAGCTTTTCGAAATAAACCTGTATTTCCGTAATGTCTGTGATGAAGGATGAATTCATTACTCATGATGTCAGTATACGTCGATGCCACAATTACGCCATATCAGTTACATCCGCGCATACTCAGAATTCATACTAGTGTCTGGTAGAAGAAATAAGATTACGATAAAGACTTAATTAGTTTCTGTTTCAGAGCACGTTACAGGCGAAGATTCATTCCACAGACGGTTAAATTCCGTCTGGTACTGTCGCGCGGTTTCCGGCTCGCCTGTAATAACCAGTGCGTTTTCAGCATTTCTTTTATCGGCCGATGACGTGTAGTTAAGTGACCCGGCTTCAACCGCGCTTCCGTCAGTGACAATAAATTTATTGTGCATGATGCTGTACATGCCTTTGACGCGCACCTGCACACCCGCGCAGGCCAGCGCGCTGACGAGTGACCACCGGTCCCGGCTTTTCTTTTCATCGGCAACCAGCCGTACCGTCACGCCCCGCGCCACGGAAGCAGCCAGCGCCTGCGCCACGGGCTGGCTGGTGAAGTCATAGGCCGCCACGTCCACGCTCTGGCGCGCGCTGCCGGCGAACTGCAGTATCAGGTTCAGCGCCGTGCCGCCGGGAGAGAATCCTGCCGTCACCGTAGCGAACGAACAGGGTATAAATACAATCGCGCATAACGCGATTACTCTGGCTTTATATTTATTCATAGATGGTCGCCTGCCGGGAAAATGAGTAAATATTCTATCACGCCGCGCGTTTCATTAATTAAATAACGCCCTGTTACTGTCGAAACAAAATATAACAAATACGGATTAAGTCATTATTAATCCCTGCCGATAATATAATTCACACAGGGAAGGGGAAACCATGAACGAATTTCACGAAATAAACATGCTCACATCACGCGGTGATTTTAACGGGGCACTTTCACTCATCTGTAAATGGAGTGAGAGCATTGCCCGTAAAATCATGAAAAAGGCCGGCTACAGTGTGACCCCGCATGCTGGACGCGCGTTCTGGTCATGGGTACAAGCCACGCTGACGGATTCAGCCCGGCAGCGCCGCTGTGGCTACCGGGTACGGGCTGAGCGCAGGGCCCCCGTCCGATACTGTCGCCAGCAGGCGCTGGAGAACTATGATGCGTACGCGCAGATGATGGCCTCAGACGTCGCGCCGCAGGCTGAGGCTGCCCCGCACAGAGAGGTAGCGCCCCTCGATGCTGGTGTCCTGAAAAAAGTGTCGCTGTCTGCGGCCGCACAGAAGGCCTGATACACCTTTGCCGGCACGCGCCGTTACGGTACTCCAGTTCAAGCACGCCGGTAGTCGCATCGTATCCCGCGCTGCTGAAAAGCGCAGACGTCACTTCATGTCTGTTCATGGCGTTATTCCTGGCAGGTCCCTGATGAATGAAATCGTTGCTCGTAAAAGTGCGGATCGCACGTACACAATGCCTGTGCAGGGTAAAATACAATGGTTTGTATCTGGCTGTTCACTGGCGGCTCGTCCGCTGCATGTCCGTTATTCTGAGCCACTCCGGGCATTCACTGTAGCCTGTAAAAAGGGAACCCGGAGGAACAGGGACCTGGCAACGCTGACTGCTTCGCGGGGATCGACGGCCAGATGTCAGCGTTCACGGTTTTTAAGCGCGGCAGACACCCGCGCCTGTACCCGCGCCAGAAACGCCTGCGCCGTGGTGTCCCAGTTCGCCGGCACAAATTCCCCTTTGTAATGCGTCCGGAAATCCAGCTCGGTATCGTCGCACCCGTCCAGAAACAGTTCAATGTCTGCCAGCAGGGCATGAAGATTTGCATCAGGCATATCATGAATGTAGGCCTGAATTTTAGGTTCTATCTCATGTCCGGATTCGGCCATAACGTAATCCTGACCGAAATATACGCCGATAAAATTATCCAGTTCGCTGATGCTGATACGGTACACTATACCTCCGGAAACGCAGTCAGAACAAAATAAGGTTTTCCGTTAAACGACCTGAAATCAATCACCACGCGGACGGCATAACAGGTAACGGTCTCCTGATTTCCTTTGCGTACCATAATCCCCGTGGGGTGCGCAAACCGCCGGCTCAGGCGCATGCGGGCCCGCATGCCAGGCGGAACGTTCTTCACCCACATCATTATCTGATTTTTATTATCAGCCAGCACCCGGCTGATAACTGACTCAGCATCACTCAGTGATTTAAAGCTGCTGGATTCTTCAAGCCTGGGCTCTCTGACAAGCCTTTCGCGTAACTCATGCGGCGACTTTCCGATGTGCCGTTCAATGGTGTGGCCACCGGGCGCGCGTCCTGAAAGCGACTCATGCTCAGCAATTCTGAAACGGCCGCGGCGTACCGCAATGACCCGCTCTGCACCGGCCGCCAGCGCAAACGCCATCGGAATGGCAATGTCTACCGTCAGACCCACCTTCATGGCGGTCTGGCGGTCAGCGCCGAGTGATTCAGCGAGCGCCACGGCGGAATTAAAGGTATCGGTATTGACCTGCCTGCCGGTCCAGACCTGCCGGAGACTGGCCTGAATGGTATCAAGTCCGTGCGTTCCGACAAAGACGCAGCCGGCTTTGGTCAGCATGGTGGGCTCTGGCACCACGCACAGGGCGCCTGCACCGAACATTTCCACCACGCCACCCGCCAGCCCCAGCCCGCCGGATATACGGTTACTGGCTGATTCACCTTCACTGACGCTGCGATCAGAGAGTACAGCAGCCAGCTGCACCGGCGAAAGCGCTATCCTCAGTCCCTGTTCTTCTTCCACAGGTTCCTCCTTTTCAGAACCGGCACATCATCCACTAAATTTATAACCGGGACTGCTGCCGGTTGTAAACCGGTGAATCTGCTCCGCTAATCATCAGGTAAAGCATCAAACAGAAAAGCTCAGGCAGTCGATTTAAGGGCCATTGATAACCGGTGTAATACCGGCACGGGTTTTCAGAGCGGCTCCGCGCTTTCCACATCCGGAAGAATTTCCAGCTTATGAATAACGATTTGCATAACGTCAGTCATGCCCGGCGATAGCATCGTTCCTGAAGCTTAAAGTTACGGCAACCACTGTATCTTGCAATAGTTCCTCATCGCAGACTCGGCCTTACGCTGTAATAAACCCTTCGGCCAGGAGGGTATGCAGCTGCGCGTCCTGAGCGTCGGCGGCTTCGCGGCGCCAGCCCGATCGCTGCAGCAGCACATCGAGCCCCGCGAGGTCACCGGTAATGCGCGCAGGCAGGGGAATACGCTGCTGACCCAGTTCATCAAAGCCGGTGTCCAGCGCGTTACGGTTAAGGTAGATGCCTGATACGGACGGGCTGAGACGCAATTTCCGTCGGCCACTCCATTCGCCTTCTGCCAGCACCATGTAAATCCAGCAGGTCATCTTCACCGCGTGCAGAACGTGTTGCAGCCGGAACAAATCGTTCTGCGCCTTCAGGTTGCCGTTGCTGGCGGACCACAGGTAATCGAGCTTGCCGGGCAGGTCAGCACGCAGGCCTTTCTGGCGCCCCTCTTTCAGCAGCCAGCTTATGTCGCTGGCCAGCTCCCGGCCAAAACGACGCTGCTTCTCGGCAGTAGCCAGCCAGCGGGTCAGAAAGAGGTTGTCCTGTGCGGGCGAGGTAGCGAGCCCGTCGAGACGGGCGGTATGCAGCGCAATCAGCCCGCACCAGGCAAGATGACTGACGTTCAGATTTTCTTTATCCATAAGATATTCCATGATGCCTGACCACAGCATAGGGTGATCCTGATAACCGGTATTTTATGACATCAGCATCTCTCAGAGAACCCCGCCATCGCCGTCGCGGTGTAACTCCACTATTTCCTGGTCAGGATAGGTTTCAAGCGTATCGATCGCGTTCAGCATGACCGTTTTCATACCTGGTGACCATTCATCCGTTTTCGCCAGTTCTTCACGAATGAATGCGGCAATGCGCAGCCGTGTGGTTTCAAGACCGTCGTCGGCCAGCGCGAGGACCACTGCGCCGATCATGGTATAAACCTTCTCCAGTTCCCCGTACTGCTGTTCAGTAACCTGCATAGCACTTACCTCTCAGACGTAGCCGGACGGGTGAGCAGTGTGCAGCCTGTCCAGTGAATGCCGCGTCAGCGGCATGAAGGCGTCAGAATTTGTTAAGGGGTCTGACGCTCAGTGGAATGAACGCTCATGTTAGGCGAGAAATATCGATTAACGGAAAACGGTGTCCGTTAAATACTATTTAGCGATTAAAAATACACCATTTTGAGTGTTTTTTTCTTTTCCATCTCAATGTATTGATTTATATGACAAAGTGTCCCTGACGGTGCAAAACCGTTCCGCTGAGCGTCAATCCCCTATTGTAAAGCGCACCGGAAGCAGTCTCGCGCTGATAATTGATACTGTTTAAATATCCAGATAAAAAAATTCCCTCTGGGTCAAATGAGTGATACATTTTCACCCATAAGACCCCATGGAGGCATTATGTCCGAATTTGAATTACTGGCGCAGGATCTTCTTGAGAAAGCATCCGTGGAAGAAGAACTGAGGCAGGAGAATGATAAAAAGCTGATCGAGCAGGTACTGGAAATTTATGATCAGAAGTATGTAGCCGAGTTGCTCAGAAAAGTCGGCAAAAACGAGTGGAGCCGCGAAACGCTTAACCGATGGATCAATGGTAAGTGTCAACCTAAATCACTGACATCTGCTGAAGAAGCGCTTCTTCGTAAAATGCTGCCTGAGCCGCCACCTCATCACCCGAATTATGCATTCCGGTTCATTGACCTTTTCGCCGGTATTGGCGGAATACGAAAAGGCTTTGAAGCCATCGGGGGCCAGTGCGTTTTTACCAGTGAATGGAATAAAGAGGCTGTTCGCACGTATAAAGCCAACTGGTTCAATGACGAGCAGGCACATACGTTCAATCTTGATATCCGGGAAGTCACCCTTAGTGACAATACTGAAGTGTCAGAGACCGATGCCTATGCTCATATTAATGCGCATGTGCCGGATCATGATGTCCTTCTGGCAGGTTTCCCCTGCCAGCCGTTCAGCCTCGCGGGCGTGAGCAAAAAGAATTCGCTGGGTCGTGCGCATGGTTTTGAATGCGAGGCGCAGGGCACGCTGTTCTTTGACGTGGCGCGTATTATCCGGGCCAAAAAACCGGCCATTTTCGTGCTGGAAAACGTTAAAAACCTGAAAAGCCATGATAAGGGAAAAACCTTTAAAGTCATCATGGAGACGCTTGACGAGCTGGGCTATGAAGTCTCGGATGCTTCCGATATCGGCAAAAGTGACCCTAAGGTCATCGACGGAAAGCACTTCCTGCCTCAGCACCGTGAACGTATCGTTCTGGTTGGTTTCCGCCGCGATCTTAACATTCACAAAGGCTTTTCCCTGCGCGACGTCAGCCGGTTATATCCCGAACTACGGCCGTCATTTGGCGAACTGCTGGAGCCTGTTGTGGACAGCAAATATATACTGACGCCGAAGCTCTGGGAGTATCTCTACAACTACGCTAAAAAGCATGCGGCTAAGGGTAACGGTTTTGGTTTTGGCCTTGTTAACCCTGAAAATAAAGACAGCGTTGCCCGCACGCTCTCTGCCCGCTATCACAAAGACGGATCTGAAATACTGATAGACCGTGGCTGGGATATGGTTACCGGAGAAGCAGAATTTGCGGACGAAAAAAATCAGGCCCACCGGCCGCGCCGCCTGACCCCGCGTGAGTGCGCACGCCTCATGGGCTTTGAGAAGCCAGCTGGCAAACCTTTCCGTATTCCTGTTTCTGACACACAGTCATACCGGCAGTTTGGTAACTCCGTTGTGGTGCCCGTGTTCGAAGCTGTAGCTAAGCTGCTGGAACCCTACATCCTGAAAGCCGTTTCTGCCGGTAATAAAGCGGAAAAAGTCTGAGTAAACCTGCCGGCATTGTCTGCCGGCAGTTATCTATGGCAATTCTGCATAAAGTCCTGTCAGCTCAGCAATAAACGCTCCCAGCGTCATTAATTCTGCTCTCACCGCTTCCGGATATTTTTTGTGTAGCGACGAAGGCACGACCAGTCTGACCCCTTCCTCCTGCATTTCCCTGTACTGCGCCTGTGAAACACCTTCCTGCAGCGTAAACAGGTGCATCCGGGGGATTCTGTTGGCTTCATTCAGTATCTGGCGCCAGCGGTCTTTACAGGTGGTTTTAACCGCCAGCATGCGCAGGTTTTCGCTGGGAAACTCTGCGTCGTGATAAGCCTGAGCCGAAGGAAACAGGAAGTCGGGTTTTTTATTCCCTTCTGTGACGGCCTGTGTGGCGAAATGTCGCAGGCCGTGCTCAATGAAAAGATGTTCCAGATGCAGTTCCAGTGACTTCCCGGCTCTTGATTTTCGGCGGTTACTGACAGAATTGGCCAGCGCAATGAATTCATCAACTGAGCCAAATCCTTCCCGGATGATGTCCAGAACATGCAGTTCCTCGACCAGGAGAAAGATGTCGTACTCGATGCGCCGACGGTCAATTAGTTGCTCATCCGGGTCGCGGGAGTTTTTCACGTAATGGCCTGCGGCATAACGAATAATTTCATTACCGGACGGAAAGCGCTGATGCCACTCTTCGGGAATCACGTATTTATGATTCACGGGTGCCTGCTGAAGAGACAGTCCTCCCAGAATCTGCCCGGCTATAAGGGTGCCAGGAACAATCTCGCCGATTGCCGCCTCAATTACGTCCTCTTCATTTGTGCTGGCACACACCCAGATGTCTACAGACGGGCTATCCCGTTTCTGTTCATCGATTCTGAAGGCAAGAATCGTCAGGGCGCCTGTGTTTTCAGGGTCCTGAAGTGGACTGCCTCTTCCCCAGCGCGTGATCCTTTTTTCATTCCGGGTTTTACCGAAATGGCGGTTGTTATAATAAATTGCTCGGGCCTGGCTGTCCGGGCAGTCGTGTGAGGAGACATGCGCGGTCAGAAGGACCGAAGGATTTAGCACACCGGTGTGATTGATTGTCGGAAACAGCTTTTCAACGATAGCTGAAGGGATATAAAGCCCAACCTGATGACCTCCCGTTGCGCCGGTGTCGTTGGCGGAAAGACGTTTGATGTAGAGGAAGTAATTGCCGCCAGCGATCTCAAGTAGCCAGTTATGAAAACCCGACATAACATCCCTCCTTTGACCTAGAATTCGAACCGTCATTTTTCCATATTGAGATAGTGGCAGCCAGATAAGATGTCTTTTGCGCATCGATAACACGCAAAAAAAACCTAAATTAATATTAAAAATAGCAATCACATTCTGATGCTGGCTTAGGTGGCCTTAGTCACTTCTCTACCAATCGTCAGATACGGGGTTTGAGGTTCAGCAATGTGTTGATGATTTGATGGTACACGTTGATCGCATTGAAGCTAACATCACTGAATATGACCGAATTTTATCCCGCATAGCCAAAACAGATCATCGCAGTCAGCGGCTGATGGAGCTAAAGGGCGTTGGTCCCACAACGGCCTGTGCACTGGTGGCCAGTATCGGTAATGCACATGATTTTAAAAATGGACGTCAACTGGCAGCCTGGCTGGGGCTGACGCCATCACAATACAGCAGCAGCGGAAAGTCGAAACTCGGCAGGATCACAAAAGCCGGTGATTCGTATCTGCGAACGCTTCTGGTTCAGGGGGCTCGTTCAGTGCTTATTGGCGCAGGGAAAAGGACTGACTCATTCAGCCGTTGGGTTTGTATGTTGGTTGAGCGCAGAGGGTACTGGCGGGCTGTTGTGGCCATCGCCGCCAAAAACGCGCGGCTATGTTGGGCATCACTACATTACGGTGATGATTTCCGGCTGTACTCAGCCAACTAAAGCTCGAAGCAGTATAACCATCTGACCTGCAATTCGTTGATGATAAAGGGTTAGAC
>NZ_JNVB01000105.1 GCF_000770305.1 Erwinia oleae | reverse complement strand
GACATGAGAGGCTTATCCTTATTTTTTCCCACACCATAAAGCAAGTTGTTAGTGTTTCCAATATAGAAACAAAAAATAGGGTAATTCCCAGGAAAGGCTGTTAAAAACGTTATAAAGCGAGGGTGGGTGAAGGAAGGGGCAAGGCGTTATAAAGCAAGAATCAGGCGGGAAAGGCATTTTTCAGGCATAAAAAAACCCGCCGAAGCGGGTCTTGAATGAGGACGCGGAATTACAGCTTTGTCGCGTGCTCAGAGAGGAATTTGGCAACGCCGTCCGGAGACGCGCCCATGCCTTCTTTCCCTTTTTCCCACTGTGCCGGGCAAACTTCACCGTGCTCTTCGTGGAATTGCAGCGCGTCAACCATACGCAGCATTTCGTCAATGTTACGGCCCAGCGGCAGATCGTTAACCACCTGGTGACGAACGACACCCGCCTGATCGATCAGGAATGAACCGCGCAGCGCAACGCCAGCATCCGGATGTTCAATGCCGTAAGCTTTCTGAACTTCACGTTTGATGTCAGCAACCATGGCGTATTTGACTTCGCCGATGCCGCCTTTTTCGATAGGGGTTTTACGCCATGCGTTATGAACGAACTCAGAGTCAAAGGAAACGCCCACAACTTCAACGCCGCGTTTCTGGAATTCTTCGTAACGCTTGTCGAAGGCGATCAGCTCAGATGGACATACAAAGGTAAAATCCATTGGCCAGAAGAACACAACGGCGGCTTTACCGGCGGTGTGTTTTTTAAAGTTAAAGTTATCGACAATTTCACCGTTGCCCAGTACGGCGGCGGCAGTGAAATCAGGGGCTTGACGAGTTACCAGGACCATGTTTACTCCTGTAAAAGTGGTTTGTGAATAAAACAGGACGCAAGTATACGTGTGGCGTCCATCCTTGAACCAGCCGGAGAGACCGATTGCTCAGATAGGTTTAACCTATCGAAAATACTGTATTTTCAAAGTTGCTTTATACAATACCCGTTTTTAGCGAAAGGGCAAGCGGCAGCATGCTCTCAAAGTTTTTTTTGCGTAGCAAGTTCCATCATCCGCGGATAGAACTGCCAGAAAAAATCATTAAGCACCTGATAGTTATCAATGAAATCCTGCCAGGACGCTTCAAGCGCCGCCAGCCGGGGCCGTCGGCTGGCCATGCCTGACAGCACCTGTTGCAGGTAAACCGCTTCTGCGTAGCGTTCCATCCAACGCTCACGCCACAGATAACGATTCAGATTCTGAAAGCGCGCCGGCGTGCCGGGCAGGTCGGGCCGGATTACCGCCTGCGCCTGCGCCAAAAAACGAGGCAGGGGCAGGGCAGGATGCAGTGTGTCCCAGTGCAGGGAAAGAAAGTGATCCCATACGACGTCCAGCGTGATGGGTGCGACGCGGCGCGTCTCTGCGCGAAAATAGCGTTTCGCCGCCAGCACTTCGGGTAGCGAGTCGGTCATCACATCAATACGACGGTGCAGCAAAATGCCTTCCACGATATCGGCAGGCCAGTCAGCATAAGGGTTGCCACGAACAAAATCCGCCATCAGGTTGCCGGTAAGGGAACTGTTAGCAAGCGTGGCCAGGTGAAGATGCGCAAGAAAGTTCATGCTGCGAGTATATCGCCTGTCTGGACGGTGTGTTAGCGGCACCGTTGCATTATTGCAGCGGGAATGACGGCGAATGTTTAGATACGCGTGTTTTTCAGCTAGAATGTGCGCCCTGATTTCCCGAACTGTAAATAATGATGCGCGTTGCCGATTTTTCCTTTGAATTGCCAGAATCTCTGATTGCCCGTTATCCGCAGGCCAGCCGCAGCGGCTGCCGTCTTCTTTCGCTTAACGGCCCTGACGGCGCGCTGACGCACGGCGTGTTTACGGATCTGCTGGACAAGCTGAATCCGGGCGATCTCCTGGTATTCAATAATACGCGCGTCATTCCGGCAAGAGTGTTTGGCCGCAAGGCCAGCGGTGGAAAGATTGAGGTGCTGATTGAGCGTATGCTCGACGATCGGCGCGTACTGGCGCATGTTCGCGCCTCTAAAGCGCCGAAAGCCGGAGCAGAACTGCTGTTGGGCGATGATAAAAGCGTTAAAGCGACCATGTTTGCACGCCATGATACGTTGTTTGAACTGCATTTTGACGACCCGCGTCCGGTGCTTGATATTCTTAACGACATCGGTCATATGCCGCTGCCGCCGTACATTGATCGCCCTGACGAAGAATCCGACCGCGAGCTTTATCAGACCGTCTACAGCGAGCGTCCCGGCGCGGTGGCTGCCCCCACGGCCGGTTTGCACTTTGATGAGCCGCTGCTGGCTGCGCTGCGTGAGAAAGGTATTGAAACGGCCTTTGTCACGCTGCACGTTGGCGCGGGCACCTTCCAGCCAGTCCGCGTGGAGAGCATTGAAGATCACATTATGCATGCCGAATACGCTGAAGTGCCGCAGGAGGTGGTTGACGCGGTGCTTGCCTGTAAAGCGCGCGGCAAGCGCGTGGTTGCGGTCGGCACCACGTCGGTACGCTCGCTGGAGAGCGCGGCGCAGGCGGCAGAGCATGCACTGATTGCCCCCTTCTTTGACGATACGAAAATTTTTATCTATCCGGGCTATCGCTATCAGGTGATTGACGCGCTGGTGACCAATTTTCACCTGCCGGAATCGACGCTGATCATGCTGGTTTCCGCCTTTGCCGGCTACCGCAATACATTACATGCTTATCAGCAGGCCGTGGCGGAGCAGTACCGCTTCTTCAGCTATGGCGATGCCATGTTCATCACCCATAATCCGCAGGCGGTCGACGAGCGGGTGGGCGACTAATTTTATTCCGCCGCATCCTGCGGTGGAAATTTTAATTGTAAGTATCCCGCATAATTGTGCCATTCACATTTAGAGATCTTCCGGCATAACAACACCAATCTTTGCCGGGGCCGCAAAAAGCGCTGGAACTAAAACGGGTGTCTTCACACAACCTTCGATTACTTACATTACAGAATGAGCACTATCTACTTAACTTTTATTTAATCAAGTTAGCAGGGGGCGGGCTGGCAACCCGTTTCCCCAGTTGTAAAGAGCGCATTTCTATGGTGAGATGAATCAAATAAGCGCAAATAATTGACAATGAAGCAGCAACGAAAAATGACAGGGAGAAACTGTACCCAAGCCTCATCATAATATTTATAGAGTAATATCCCAAAACAGAATGTATTAAATAGAGCGGATAGCTTATATTTGCAAGGAAATCTAACAGCAAGCCGCTCTTGAATTTTTCTCGAAACAGATAACAGGTTGCGAACAATATTATCGCAATGGCATAATTTACAACCACTATCCTTTTAATAAGGACGTTATCTGAAATTAATTCAGTAGTAAAGAAAATAGAGCAACTAAACACTATAAAGCTAATGCCTGAAACCGAGCCGCAACTCCTCTCAAACACCCTGTTTAAATAAAATCCAACAAGCATAAATGGTAAATATTTAAAGTCCTGCAAAAAAAATTCAAGATAGCCTCCGCCGTAACTACCGTGCACAATTAAGTAAAAAACACATAAAACCAGAGACATCGCCAAGGTAGCGGTGAGCCTGTTTTTTTCAGGGATCCTGTACATTAAAGCCATTAAAATATAAAATTTTAACTCGACGGAAAGGCTCCAGCTTACAAAGTTAATATCAGGAATGCCAACGGTCTGATTGACTAAGAGAAAGTTAGAGATGATATATTTAGCGTCTAAGTAATCAGGTAGCTCACCATGCGAAAACATATTAAACGCACATATCAATCCCAGGCACAATGCGAGACAGAATATATAGGTAGGATATATTCTGAAGAATCTTTGAGTAAGAAAATCGCCTGTGTTTAACTTTTTCAGTGAGTAGTCAATAACGAATCCACTTATCAAAAAGAACACGGCGACACCGATTACGCCAATGTTGAAAACGTTATTGCAGAACCAGATAAATGAGTGATTTGAAGTGCTTGTGATACGTTCAAACCCAAGCCTTCCGGAAATGTAAGCGTTGCTGTCGAAATATACTGCGCAAAGGTGCGCTATCATCACAGACACAGCTGCCAGACCACGAAGGCTGTTAGCGAAAACGACCTTTCTTTTCATTGCCAACCCTCAAATCTTTAGCTTTATTCTAAAGCAAAAGTTAACTAAATTCCTGATGAATTGCTCCTTAAATCTAAGCCATTGATGTTATTAGTTATGAAAAATTGCTGGAGTTAACGAGGAGGTGATTGAGTGATAGCCTCACCTACATTTATGTAATTATATACAGTGTTTCCTGTGAATTATTCGGCGAGGCAGACACGGGCAAGCTGATGGGCTGCGTTATCGTAACAAGGAACGGCGATGCGATTGCAGGCGGCGCGCAGGAAGATGTGATCATCATCGGCAGGGTGACGCTGATGATCCAGACGATGTTGGATGACAAGTGGCCAGTCATTCAGGTGTGCCAAATTTGTGCCGGAATCGTGACACAAAAAGGCTGAAAGCTGTATGCGTGATATAAACGCTAACTTCGCGGGCTGGCTTGTGTAGCGGCTTCAACGGTTGATAGAATGCGCTCCTTTTTACTAATCATCAGACTGTTTCTCTGGTGGAGGCAACGTGAAGTTTGAACTTGATACCACTGACGGACGCGCGCGTCGCGGACGTCTGATCTTTGAGCGCGGCGTGGTGGAAACGCCGGCCTTTATGCCCGTCGGCACCTATGGCACGGTAAAAGGCATGACGCCGGAAGAGGTGCAGGAGACGGGAGCGCAGATTATTCTGGGCAACACTTTTCACCTCTGGCTGCGTCCGGGCCAGGCAATCATGAAGCTGCATGGCGATCTGCATGATTTTATGCAGTGGAAAGGGCCGATCCTCACCGATTCCGGCGGTTTTCAGGTGTTCAGCCTGGGCGACATTCGTAAGATCACCGAAGCGGGCGTGCATTTTCGCAATCCGATTAACGGCGACGCCATTTTTCTCGATCCTGAAAAATCGATGGAGATACAGTTCGATCTCGGCTCCGATATCGTCATGATCTTCGACGAATGCACGCCTTATCCATCCGACTGGGACTACGCCAAACGCTCGATGGAGATGTCGCTTCGCTGGGCACAGCGCAGCCGCGATCGCTTTGATTCGCTGGGAAATAAAAACGCGCTGTTCGGGATTATTCAGGGCGGCGTTTACGAAGATTTACGAGATGTCTCCGTGAAAGGGCTGGTAGATATCGGCTTTGATGGTTACGCTGTGGGCGGCCTGGCGGTCGGCGAGCCAAAAGAGGATATGCACCGTATTCTGGCGCACGTTTGCCCACAGATCCCGGCAGATAAACCGCGTTATCTGATGGGCGTCGGTAAACCGGAAGATCTGGTTGAGGGCGTGCGTCGCGGCATTGATATGTTTGACTGCGTGATGCCGACGCGTAACGCCCGTAACGGCCATCTTTTTGTGACCGACGGCGTGGTGAAAATCCGCAACGCCAAATATAAAGACGACGTATCCACGCTGGATGCCGAATGCGATTGCTATACCTGTCGTCATTACAGCCGTGCCTATTTGCATCATCTCGATCGCTGCAATGAGATTCTGGGCGCGCGGCTGAACACGATTCATAATCTGCGCTATTACCAGCGCCTGATGGCGGGTTTACGTCAGGCTATTGAAGAGGGTAAATTAGAGCACTTTGTTACCGAATTCTATGACCGGACGGGCAAGGCGGTTCCGCCTTTAAACGACTGATAATTAAACAATGAGGGAAATTTAATGAGCTTGTTCATTTCTGACGCAGTGGCTGCCGCAGGCGCGCCGTCACAGGGAAGTCCTTATTCACTGGTCATCATGCTGGTGGTATTTGGCCTGATTTTTTATTTTATGATCCTGCGTCCGCAGCAGAAACGTGCGAAAGATCATAAAAAGCTGATGGATTCCATCGCGAAAGGTGACGAAGTGCTGACCACGGGCGGCCTGGTGGGACGCGTGAACAAAGTTTCTGATACCGGTTATGTAACCATCGCGCTGAATGAGACGAATGAAGTTGTCGTCAAACGTGATTTCGTGGCTGCCGTTCTGCCGAAAGGTACGATGAAGGCGCTTTAATTTTTGTTTTCCCGAAGGGAATTGCCGTGCTAAACCGTTATCCTTTGTGGAAGTACATTATGCTTGCCGTCGTATTGATCGTCGGCCTGCTCTATGCGCTCCCCAACCTCTATGGTGAGGATCCGGCTGTTCAGGTGACTGGTGCGCGCGGAAGCGCCGCCAGTGAACAAACGCTGGGTCAGATTCAGACCGCCTTAAAAGAAGAAAATATCCAGAGCAAATCGCTGGCGCTGGAAAATGGCGCCATCATGGCGCGATTCGCCAACGGTGACGTACAGCTTCGCGCCCGCGATGCCATCACTAAAGTGCTTGGCGAAGACTATGTCGTCGCCCTTAACCTTGCGCCAGCCACCCCACGCTGGCTCACGCTGCTGGCCGCTGAGCCGATGAAGCTGGGCCTGGATCTGCGCGGCGGCGTGCACTTCCTGATGGAAGTGGATATGGATACTGCCCTGGGCAAGCTTCAGGAGCAGAATATCGACAACCTGCGCAGCGATCTGCGTGACAAAAGCATTCCTTACACCAACGTCCGCAAAACCGATAACTATGGCATGGAAATCCGTTTCCGCGATGCGCAGGCGCGCGACGATGCCGTGAGCTATCTGACCGGACGCCACCGTGACTTGGTGATCAACAGCGCCGGCGGTAATTTGCTGCGTGCGGTAATGACCGATGACAGGCTGCGTGAAGCGCGTGAATATGCCGTTCAGCAGAACATAACCATCCTGCGCAACCGCGTAAATCAGCTCGGCGTGGCTGAGCCGCTGGTGCAGCGTCAGGGGGCCGACCGTATCGTGGTTGAGCTGCCGGGTATTCAGGATACCGCGCGTGCGAAGGAAATTTTAGGCGCGACCGCTACGCTGGAATTCCGTCTGGTGAATACTACGGTTGATCCGAATGCTGCCGCCAGCGGCCGCGTACCGGGTGATTCAGAAGTAAAAAATACCCGTGACGGACAGCCGGTAACGCTGTTTAAGCGCGTTATTCTGACCGGCGATCATATTACCGATTCCACCTCCAGCCAGGACGAGTACGGGCAGGCGCAGGTTAACATCTCGCTCGACAGCGCCGGTGGCAACACCATGTCCAACTTCACCAAGGACAATATCGGTAAGCCGATGGCGACGCTGTTTGTTGAATATAAAGACAGCGGCAAGAAGGACGCGAACGGCAGAGCCATTCTGGCGAAGCAGGAAGAGGTGATCAACGTGGCGAATATCCAGTCGCGTCTCGGTAACAGCTTCCGCATCACCGGTATTAATAATCCGAATGAAGCACGCCAGCTCTCGCTGCTGCTGCGCGCCGGTGCGTTGATTGCGCCGATTCAGATTGTTGAAGAGCGCACTATCGGCCCGACCATGGGACAGCAGAACATTACCCAGGGTCTGGAAGCGTGTCTTTGGGGCCTGATCGCCTCCATCGTCTTCATGGTGGTTTACTACCGTAAGTTCGGCGTGATCGCCACCACGGCGCTGATTGCCAACCTGGTGCTGATTGTGGGTATCATGTCGCTCCTGCCTGGCGCCACGCTTACCATGCCGGGTATCGCCGGTATCGTACTGACGCTGGCGGTTGCGGTGGATGCGAACGTGCTGATCAACGAACGTATCAAGGAAGAGCTGAAGAACGGACGATCTGTTCAGCAGGCGATTCATGAAGGTTATAAAGGTGCGTTCTCCAGTATCATCGATGCCAACGTCACCACGCTGATTACGGCGATTATCCTTTACGCCGTGGGCACCGGTTCGATTAAAGGCTTTGCCATCACCACCGCAATTGGTGTGGCAACCTCGATGTTCACCGCCATTGTCGGCACCCGCGCCATCGTAAACCTGTTGTACGGCGGCAAACGCATTAACAAGCTGTCTATCTGAGGAGTGCGTTGTGGCACAGGACTATAGCGTTGAACAATTAAACTACGGGCGTAAAGTATATGACTTTATGCGCTGGGATAAACTGGCCTTCTCCCTTTCCGGCCTGCTCCTGATCGCCTCTTTGGCGATCATGGGCATTAAGGGTTTTAACTGGGGCCTGGATTTCACCGGCGGTACGGTCATCGAAATTACTCTGGAAAAACCAGCCGAACTGGATAATCTGCG
Organism: Erwinia oleae; assembly: GCF_000770305.1. Taxonomy (GTDB): domain Bacteria; phylum Pseudomonadota; class Gammaproteobacteria; order Enterobacterales; family Enterobacteriaceae; genus Erwinia; species Erwinia oleae. The sequence goes on along the minus strand of NZ_JNVB01000105.1, from coordinate 1,118 downwards.
CGACGCGCTGCAAAAATCGGGCTTCGCCGAGCCGCAGGTGCAAAACTTCGGCAGCGCCCGCGACGTGCTGGTTCGCATGTCGCCCGCTGAGGGCAATGCCGGTCAGGAGTTGGGAAGCAAGGTGGTGAGTATCATCAGCCAGGCAACCCAGCAGAATGCTACCGTTAAGCGAATCGAGTTTGTAGGGCCAAGCGTGGGCGGCGATCTGGCGCAGGCGGGCGGTATGGCGCTGTTGGTTGCGCTTATTGCCATCCTGATTTACGTCGGCTTCCGCTTCGAATGGCGCCTGGCGCTCGGGGCGGTACTCGCGCTGGCGCACGATGTGGTGATCACCATGGGCATCCTTTCGCTGTTCCATATTGAAATCGATCTCACCATTATTGCGTCACTGATGTCGGTCATCGGCTACTCGCTGAACGACAGCATCGTGGTATCGGATCGTATTCGTGAGAACTTCCGCAAAATTCGTCGAGGCACGCCTTACGAAATCTTTAACGTCTCTCTGACGCAGACGCTAAGCCGAACCATTATGACCTCGGCGACCACGCTGGTTGTGGTGCTGATGCTGTTTATTTTCGGCGGCGCGTTGCTGGAAGGGTTCTCGCTGACCATGCTGATTGGCGTATCAATTGGTACGATCTCATCAATCTACGTTGCCTCGGCGCTGGCGCTGAAGCTGGGTATGAAGCGTGAACATATTATTCAGCAGAAGGTTGAGAAAGAAGGCGCCGATCAGCCTTCAATCCTGCCGTAATCATCATAACTGAATAAAAAACGCCGCAATCGCGGCGTTTTTTTTAAGGTGCTGAAGGCGTTTGCACCACAATGTTGTGAATGCGCACGTAGCCCAGTTGGTCGGGAGCGATCGTGGTCAAATGCAGAGAAACGGTAACGTCGCTTTGCGGCAGCAGCGGGGGCGTAACGCGTATCGGCTTACTTTGCGCCGACAGCGGTTTCCCTGTTGCGCTATCCAGTTCACCCCATTCAATCTGTGCATCAAAAGCAGGAACCGGCTTTCCATTGGTCGCGCCGATGTGCAACACCGCGCGCGTCCCGTTGGCTTCGCCATCAATATCGCTCAGCGACAGACGAAGTTCACCGGCCTGACTGTGTAGCAG
>NZ_JNVB01000104.1 GCF_000770305.1 Erwinia oleae | reverse complement strand
CGTTACTAACCTGCAACTGCTGGCCCACATTGAGGCCATAGGGGGCGGCCACGTTATTGCGCTGTGCTAAATCGCGAAAATCATTGCCGGTAATCCAGGCAATATAGAACAGCGTATCGCCTCGCTTGACCGTATACGTCTGACCGCTGTAACTACCTTTAGGAATATTCCCATACGAGCGATTGTAAACAATACGTCCATTTTGGGTAGCAACGTTGCTTTCCGGTGTGGAATTCGTCATGACAGGCGCGCTGACCGGTGCCTGAACAGGCGCATTGGTCGAAATAGAAGCAGGACGATTAATCAACCCGCCGCCGCCCTCGCTACCGGCGGTACTCGCGCCAGCGGTGCTCATGTCTTCACCGCTGCGGCTGCCAACGGAACTGATCGGTGCCTGTGTGTTATCGCTTGAACAGCCTGTCAGGCAAAAGCCCACAAGCGAAACGGCCGCAATCCGGCGTAGTGTAAAAATTGGGCTTCCCGTGCTCATTCAAATCCCCCGTTACGGCAAAACTGTGACGGCTTCACGGCCTTGCCGGACGCCTGTTTACATAAAAGTTAAATTTTTGAGATAGTAACAACTTCGCCGTCCGCCTGCCATTCACAGATGTGTGCAATTGCGTACGCGGGCGATCAGGCCAGATCGCCCTTGACCAACGGTACGAAACGCACGGCTTCGATAGTATTGACGGTAAAGTCACCACCGCGACGGCGAATGCGTTTTAGCTGCTGCTGCTCTTCACCAACCGGCAATACCAGAATTCCGCCGTCACTAAGCTGCGATATCAGCTCAATGGGGATCTCAGGCGGCGCCGCCGTAACGATAATCGCCTCGAAGGGGCCGCGCGACGGCCATCCCTGCCAGCCGTCGCCGTGGCGCGTGGAAACGTTGTGCAGATCCAACTGCTTCAGCCGACGTTTGGCCTGCCATTGCAGCCCTTTAATACGCTCAACAGAATAGACGTGTTCAACAAGGTGGGCCAGTATGGCAGTCTGATAACCTGAACCGGTGCCAATCTCCAGCACGCGCGATTCAGGCGTCAGCTCCAGCAGCGAAGTCATTTTGGCTACCATATAAGGCTGCGAAATGGTCTGACCGGAACCGATAGGCAGGGCAGTATTTTCCCAGGCCTTATGTTCAAAGGCTTCGTCGACGAACCGTTCGCGCGGCACCTCCTCGATGGCTTTCAGCAGCCGTTCGTCGTCAATTCCCTGCTGGCGGAGCTGGGCCAGTAGCGTGTCAATGCGTCCACTCACCATTCGAGGCTGACTCCAGCTGTTTTTAACCAGTCCGCCACCACGTCCTGCGCGCCGTGCGCGGTCAAATCCACATGCAGAGCGGTAACGGAGACATAGCCCTCGTCAACGGCGGCAAAATCGGTATCAGGGCCGGCATCAAACTTTTCACCCGGTGGCCCAATCCAGTAGAGGGTATTGCCGCGCGGATCCTGCTGCGGGATAACCTGATCGCTGGGATGGCGGCTGCCGCAGCGGGTCACGCGGATGCCTTTGATCTCAGACAGCGGCAGATCCGGTACGTTGATATTCAGGATACGACCGGTGCGCAACGGTTCTTTAAGCAGCGCGCGCAGAACAGAGCAGGTCACGGCGGCGGCGGTGTCATAGTGCAGATGTCCGTCGAGTGAAACCGCCAGCGCGGGCAGGCCAAGATGGCGGCCTTCCATCGCAGCGGCGACCGTGCCGGAGTAGATCACGTCATCGCCGAGGTTTGGCCCTGCATTGATGCCTGAAACCACAATATCCGGCTTCGGGCGCATCAACGCGTTGACGCCCAGGTAGACGCAGTCGGTCGGCGTGCCCATCTGCACAGCGATATCGCCGTTGGGGTAATTGAAGGTGCGGAGCGGCGTTTCCAGCGTCAGTGAATTAGACGCGCCGCTGCGGTTGCGATCCGGCGCAACAACCTGTACCTCTGCGAATTCCCGCAGTGCCGTCGCCAGCGCCTGAATGCCCGGCGCCTGAATACCGTCATCATTACTCAGCAATATCCGCATGTGAAGCATAACCCTGTGATATGAACAGACCTGAAGCGGACACCCTGAACTTCATATTCGGTCAGGGTCCTGCCGGTCTGTTGGCGATCTGTTTCTCTGTGATGGACTGAAGCATTCTAGCCGCAAGGCGCGGCCAGTGGTAGGGGCAAATGTTTAAACGATTCAGAGCGCCCCAACGACCACCTGCGGTAAGTTTACTTACCCCGCCTGCGGGGAGCGACGCGAACAGCAGGCCTGAAGGCTATTCGGCAATATCGATATTATCGCCCTGATTTATAAGCACTTCACGCACCAGGCTGGTGGCAAAGCTTCCCGCAGGTAGCCAAAAACTCAGTTCGACGGTCGCCTCGTCCTGCCAGTGCCAGCGCAGATCGCGCGGGACGACCAACTGTGCACGGCGGGCGGCATCAACGCGCTCACGCTCAAGCAGGGCGATCAGCGGCGCTTCAGCGTTAAGGCTTTGCTGCTCAAACGCCAGTGCGGCGGACTGCGTGCCCCATGGGCCGCTGCCCGGCAGCGGTGCCGTAACCCGCAACTCGCCGTTATCAACACGTGACTGGAGCGTCGCCAGTTCTGACTCGTTCGCGACAAACCAGCTACCGCGCCCGGTGAGCTGTAGCGCATCGCCCGCCATCACCCTGCTCAGCGAGCCGTGCAGCGCCAGTCGTTCGCTCACTATCTGGTTAAACAGCGCGCTGCGCGCCGCCGAGAGCAGAAAGCTGCGTTTGTTGCGTTCACGCACGCGGATCTCATCTGCCGCCCAGCGGCGAGCCATGGTCAGGTTATTGCCCGCATGGCCGAAACGCTGTTCGCCAAAGTAGTTCGGCACGCCGCATTTAGCGATTTGGGTCAGACGTTGCGTCACGGCTTCGCGGTTGGAAATGGATCTTAATACCAGCCTGAAGGCATTGCCCTGCAAGGCGCCGGTGCGCAGCTTGCGGCGATGACGCGCGCTCTCCAGCACTTCGCAGCCTTCAACGTTGAACGCCAGGAAGTCCGGCGTCTCTTTACCCGGAATGCGCAGGCAGAACCACTGCTCGGTAACCGCATGGCGATCTTTCATTCCGGCAAAGCTGACGTCGCGCGGCGGGATACCGGCGAATTTCGCCAGCGCTTCGGCCACGAAGCGGGTGTTGCAGCCGGTCTTGCGCAGACGCACCAGCACCTGCTCCCCGTCACCATCCGGCCGATAACCGAGATCTTCAATGACCACAAAATCTTCCGGGCTGGCCTTGACCACGCCGGTTGCCGCTGGCCGACCGTGCAGCCAGCTCAGTTCGCCTGAGCCCATCAGTCCGCGGCCCTGATCAACAGCGCCACCGCCTCGCAGGCAATGCCCTCGCCGCGTCCGGTAAAGCCCAGTTTTTCGGTAGTGGTGGCCTTAACGTTCACTTCATCCATATGGATACCCAAATCTTCTGCAATATGGATGCGCATCTGCGGAACGTGCGGCAGCATTTTCGGTGCCTGCGCGATAAGCGTGACGTCGACGTTGCCCACGCGGTAGCCTTTTTTTGCAATCTGACGCCAGGCTTCACGCAGCAGCTCACGGCTGTCGGCACCTTTCCAGGCGGCGTCGGTGTCCGGGAACAGTTTGCCGATATCACCAAGCGCGGCGGCGCCAAGCAGGGCGTCGGTCAGCGCATGGAGCGCCACGTCGCCGTCGGAATGCGCCAGCAGCCCTTTTTCATAAGGAATGCGTACGCCGCCGATGATGAGCGGGCCTTCGCCGCCAAATGCATGTACGTCAAAACCGTGTCCGATACGCATTACGCGCTCTCCTTATTGTGTAATTGAGTCAGGTAGAAGGCGGCCAGCGCCAAATCTTCCGGCCGCGTTACCTTGATATTGTCGCTACGGCCAGCGATCAGCTCGGGATGATAGCCGCAGTGCTCCAGCGCCGAGGCCTCATCGGTGATGGTCGCGCCTTCGTTCAGCGCCCGCTCAAGGCAGGCGCGCAGCAGGTCGGTGGGGAAAAACTGCGGCGTCAGCGCATGCCAGAGATCGTTACGATCCACGGTGTGGGCAATGCGATTTTTTCCCGGCTCGCCGCGCTTCATGGTGTCGCGAACCGGCGCGGCGAGGAGGCCGCCAACCCGGCTGGTGCGGGCAATGGAGAGCAGTCGCGAGAGATCGTCGAGGTGCAGACAGGGCCTTGCCGCATCGTGTACCAGCACCCAGGACGCGGCGGTAACCGCCTGCAATCCGGCCAGCACCGAATCCGCACGCTCTGAACCGCCGGTGACGCGGGTCACGCGCGGATCGCGGGCTACCGGCAACGCGGAGAAATAAGGATCGCCTGCGCTGACGGCCACTACCACGCGGCCGATCGACGGATGCGCCAGTAGCCCCGCAATAGCGTGCTCAAGAAGGGTTTTATCGCCAATGGTGAGATACTGCTTAGGACGTTCCGCTTGCATGCGGCTGCCGATGCCGGCAGCGGGCACAATAGCTGTAATACTGTTCATGGCTTATCGTTGCTGAGCACTGCGGCGGTTCTGATCCGGCACAAGACGATAGAACGTTTCGCCGGGCTTGATCATCCCCAGCTCGTTGCGTGCGCGCTCCTCAATTGCTTCAGAACCGCCGTTAAGATCGTCGATTTCTGCAAACAGCTGATCGTTTCGCGCTTTGAGTTTCGCATTATTGCCCTGTTGCACCGCAACATCTTCATTAACACGTGTGTAGTCGTGTATGCCGTTCTTGCCCAGCCAAAGCGAATATTGCAGCCAGCCGAGTAATACAAGTAACAGCAGCGTAAGTTTTCCCATCCCCGCCCCCTGAAAAACGGCTCAATCATCCCATAACTTCCCGCCGGACTCCACCAGGCAAATGAAATTAAGCCAACACTCCGCTAACAGGTGCATAACTGCGGCAAACAAAACTTGCCAGCCATCGTCGCAAACTGTATTTTTATGCACTTAAAATGCATAAATTTAAAAGCCCTTTCACTGCCAGGAGAAATCATGTTGAAAAAAATCGCTTTCATCGGCGTGGCGCTGTCGCTGTTTGTTGGCAGCGTCCAGGCTGAAACTTACGTCGTCGGCTCCGGCGGCACCTACCGCCCGTTTGAATACGAAAACAGTCAAAAGCAGCTTGAAGGTTTTGATATCGACATCATCAAGGCCGTCGCCAAAGCAGAGAATTTTGACATCAGGCTGGTTAACACGCCATGGGAAGGCATTTTCGCCACCTTAAATTCCGGCGATCGCGATATTATTATTTCCGGCATCACCATTACCGACAAACGTCAAAAAATGGTCGATTTCTCCGCGCCCTACTTCCCGGCCGAGCAGTCCATCGTTGTGCCTGCCAGTTCAACCATCAATTCCCTGGCCGCGCTGAAAACGCATAAGGTCGGCGTGGTGAACTCCAGCACAGGTGATATCGTGGTTTCCGACGTGTTAGGTAAAAACAGCACCGATATCAAACGGTTCGACAACACGCCGCTGATGCTTCAGGAACTGTATGAAGACGGTATCTCAGCGGCGGTAGGCGACGTTGGCGTAGTGAAATACTACATAAAAACCCATCCTGAGAAGAAATTCACGCTGGTGCCTGATGCGAAATTCGAACGTCAGTTCTTCGGCATCGCCGTTGCAAAAGGCAACGATGCGCTGCGCGATAAGATCAACGCCGGCCTGAAGAAAATCATCGCCGACGGCACCTACGCAAAAATCTACAGCACCTGGTTCGATAGTAACGTTCCCACGCTGCCCGCCCAATAAGTTACCCGACGCCATATCATATGGCGTCCACCTCACAGGATTGCTGTATGTCAGGATTTCGTTGGGAAATCATTCAGGAATATTTGCCGCTGTTTATCGACGGCGCCATCATGACCCTAAAATGCACCCTGATTTGCGTGATAACCGGTACGCTCTGGGGGTTAACGCTGGGGCTGGGCCGCCTGGCACAGGCGCCGCATGGCCCGTGGAAGCAGGTTTTGCGCTTTGCGGTGCAGCTTCCGGTTCGCATCTATATCAGCGCCTTTCGCGGTACGCCGCTGTTTGTGCAGATTATGGTGGTGCACTTCGCGCTGATCCCGCTGTTCATTAACCCGCGCGACGGCATGCTGGTCAGCGGCGGGCTGATGTCCGCTGAGTTCGCGCGCGCACTGCGATCCGATTACGGTGCTTTTCTCTCCTGCATTGTGGCGATCACCCTGAACGCTGGCGCTTACGTATCGGAAATATTCCGCGCCGGTATACAGTCTATCGATCGCGGCCAGATGGAGGCGTCGCGCTCGCTGGGGATGACCTGGGCCCGCACCATGCGCAAGGTTATCCTGCCGCAGGCGTTTCGCCGCATGCTGCCGCCGCTGGGCAACAACGCGATTGCCATTGTGAAAGACTCGTCGCTTGCCTCTGCCATCGGGCTGGCCGATCTGGCCTATGCCGCGCGTACCGTGTCCGGCGCTTACGCCACCTATTGGGAACCCTACCTGGTGATTTCGCTGGTGTACTGGGTGTTTACCTTCCTGCTGTCGCTGCTGGTTCAACTACTGGAAAAGAGGTTTGGCAAAAGTGATTCACGTTGAAAATTTACAGAAAAACTTTGGCGATACCCACGTCCTGCGCGGCATCAGCTGCGACATACGGCCGCAGGAGGTGGTGTGCGTTATCGGCCCGTCCGGCTCAGGAAAAAGCACGTTTCTGCGCTGCCTGAACGGGCTGGAGAGCATTGACGGCGGCCAGGTGGAAGTCAACGGCTTCGCACTGGCTGACCCAAAAACCAATATCAACAGGCTGCGCGAATCGGTCGGCATGGTGTTTCAGCGCTTTAATCTGTTTCCGCACATGACGGTGATGCAAAACCTGATGATGGCACCGATGGACGTGCTGAAGCTTTCACGCCGTCAGGCCCAGGCGCGTGCAACGGCGCTGCTGGAGAAGGTCGGCCTGAGCGACAAGCTTAACGCCTGGCCGAACAGCCTTTCCGGTGGTCAGCAGCAGCGTGTTGCCATCGCCCGTGCGCTGGCGATGGAGCCGAAGATCATGCTGTTCGACGAGCCAACCTCGGCGCTCGATCCTGAGCTGGTTGGTGAAGTGCTGGCGGTGATGAAAACGCTGGCGCATGAAGGCATGACGATGGTTATCGTCACCCATGAAATGGCCTTCGCGCGCGAGGTCAGCGATCGGGTGATGTTTATCGATCAGGGAATTATCCAGGAAATGGGATCGCCAGAGCAGCTCTTTACCGCGCCGCAAAACCCGCGAACGGCGGCTTTTTTAAGCAAGGTGCTGTAACCGCTTACCAGCCGCTCAGGAATGAAAACAGGAGCCAGAACAGGCAAATCACCATCGCCAGCGTAACGACAATGGTCAGCAGCAGGTGGCTGCGCAGCAGCACGCTGGTGGCAATGCCAATCAGCACCGACACCGGCAGCAGCGCCAGAAACAGCGGCCAGGTATAGAGGAAGAAAAAAAGCGTGTTGGCGCCGTAAAGCACAAACGGGATCGCCAGCGCGAACCAGTACGAGGCGAAACCGACCACGCCTCCGGGGAGTGACCAGGAGGGCTCCCGGTCACGATCGTCTTTACGGGCCAGCATCGGCGTCACGTTTTGCATAGGTGTCCTGTTGGCTTACGGCCCCGCATCTTCGACGGTTCGCCGTGGAGTCTCAGGCTTTGATGATATCGCGCTCGCGCAGCAGATCTAACACTTGAACCAGCAATTTTGTTACCAATTGTTCGCCATCGAGATGAAGCTCAGCACGTTCAGGCGCTTCATAGACAGCGTCAATGCCGGTGAAATTACGCAGTTCGCCCGCCCTGGCTTTTTTATACAGCCCTTTCGGGTCTCGCGCTTCGCAAACGGCCAGCGGCGTATCAATGAATACCTCGATAAACCCGTCTTCGCCCTGCATATCGCGCACCATCTGTCGCTCCGCGCGGTGCGGAGAGATAAAGGCGCTGAGCACCACCAGTCCCGCGTCCACCATCAGCTTCGCCACTTCACCAACGCGGCGAATATTTTCTTTACGATCGTCATCGCTGAAGCCCAGGTCGCGGCACAGACCATGCCGGACGTTGTCACCGTCCAGCAAATAGGTGCTGATGCCAAGATCGTGCAGCGCCTTCTCCAGCGCGCCTGCTATCGTGGATTTACCGGAGCCGGAAAGCCCGGTAAACCACAGCACCACGCCGCGATGGCCATGCTGCTGCTCGCGCTCCGCACGCGTTACCGCGTGCGAATGCCAGATAACGTTTTCATCATGCTCCGCAGCCATATTATTGACCGCCCAGCAGATCGCGTGCGCCCCAGTGTGGGAAGTGCCGACGAACCAGCGCATTCAACTCCAGTTCAAACGCGCTGAAATCGCCGCGTGCCTGAACGCTCTCTTTCTGCGGTTCGCGGATCAGTCCGGCGCCGACGGTCACGTTGCTCAGGCGATCGATGAAAATCATGCCGCCGGTCACCGGGTTCTGCTGATAGCTGTCCAGCACCACCGGCTCGTCGAAGATGACATCGACAAGGCCGATACCGTTCAGCGGCAGGCTTTCCACGCTGTGCTGTGTCAGATTATTAATCTCAACCTGATGACGCACCGCCTCTACGCGCGCGCGTGTTTTCTTACCGGCGATTTTTACGTCGAAGCTCTGGCCCGGCGACAGTGGCTGCTCGGCCATCCACACCACGTCAACGCTGGCCGCCTGCGCGGGTTTCAGATCCGCGTCTGCATCCACCAGCAGATCGCCACGGCTGATATCAATTTCATCCTTCAGCACCAGGGTAATCGCTTCTCCCGCCTGCGCCTGCTCAAGGTCGCCGTCGAAGGTGACGATGCGCGCCACCGACGACTCCACGCCGGACGGCAGCACCTTCACGCGCTGACCGACCGCTATCGCGCCCGACGCCAGCGTCCCGGCGTAACCGCGGAAGTCCAGGTTAGGGCGGTTCACATACTGCACCGGAAAACGCATCGGCTGCTGTTCGACAATGCGCTGTACCTCAACGGTTTCCAGCACGTCCAGCAGCGTCGGGCCGCTGTACCAGTTCATGGTTACGCTCGGCGTCGCCACGTTTTCGCCTTCCAGCGCCGACAGCGGCACGAAGCGGATATCCAGATCGCCCGGTAGCTGTTCAGCAAAATCCAGGTAATCCTGTTTGATCTGCTCAAAGGTATCCTGGCTGTAGTTCACCAGATCCATTTTATTCACCGCCACAATCAGATGC
>NZ_JNVB01000103.1 GCF_000770305.1 Erwinia oleae | reverse complement strand
CTGGTCAAGAATGAACTGGATAATGCCGAAGTGATTTTGCGGGATCTGTCCCAGTGAGGGATCGGCGGCAGAAATGATGCGGAATACCTCCGCCACCGTGCGATAAGACAAGCCGCCGCCGCCCAACGCGGCAGGAACGGAGATACTGCCAAGGCCGGAGCGGCTGAACAACGCCAGCGCCTCCAGCGGATAGATGCGCTGGCGGTCGCGCTGCGCCGCTTCGCCCATTGCCAGCGCCGCCACCGCATGAGCAGCGTCGATAGCATCCTGTTCAGTGTTGATAACCTTCGCCGCGTCCGGTGACTGCCAGGGTTCGACATGATGATGTTGCATACCGCCTCCTTTTTCCGTCACGGCTGGCGCGCGTCGGCCGGACGACGGTCGCCGCCGATGGTTTCACCAAACGGGCCGGTATTGACGATGCGCTGCGGCCTGTCGCTCTCCGCGTCCAGCGGCAGCAACGGCATCACCAGTTCGGCAAAGCGATGCGCTTCTTCAAGATGCGGATAGCCGGAAAGCACAAAGTTATCGATGCCCAGCGCCTGATATTCACGGATGCGCGCGGCAACCTGTTGCGGATTGCCCACCAGCGCGGTGCCGGCTCCGCCGCGTACCAGGCCGACGCCGGCCCACAAATTCGGCGCGATTTTTAACGATTCACGCGACCCTTTATGCAGCGCGCTCATGCGCGCCTGACCGGTGGAGTCCATGCGAGAGAAAATTTTCTGCGCGGCAGCGATGGTGTCATCGTCAAGATGCGCAATCAGACGGTCAGCCGCCGCCCAGGCTTCCTCTTCTGTCTCCCGCACGATGACGTGAAGACGAATGCCGTAAGAGAGCGTCCGCCCTTTTGCCGCCGCGCGCTCGCGTACCACCGCCAGCTTTTCTGCCACCTGCTCAACCGGCTCGCCCCAGGTCAGATAGGTATCGATTTGCTCCGCCGCAACGTCAATGGCAGCATCGGACGAACCGCCAAAATAGAGCGGCGGCCCGTTCTTCTGCACCGGTGGAAACAGCACCTCCGCGCCCTCCACCCGAATGTGCTCGCCGGTGAAATCCACCTTTTCGCCTTTCAGCAATTGTGAATAGACGTTGAGAAATTCACGCGTGACCTGATAGCGTTCGGCGTGGCTGAGGAAAATGCCGTCGCCTTTGTTTTCGACCGGATCGCCGCCGGTCACTACGTTGATAAGCAGGCGTCCGCCGGAGAGGCGATCCAGCGTGGCGGCCATGCGTGCCGCCAGGCTCGGCGGTTGCAGGCCGGGGCGCACCGCCACCAGATAACGCAGCCGACGCGTCAACGGCGCCAGCGCCGAGGCCACCAGCCATGCGTCCTCGCAGCTTTTGCCGGTCGGGATCAGTACGCCATAGTAACCGAGGTTGTCGGCGGCCAGCGCCACCTGCTGTAAGTAGGGCAGATCCACCGCACGTCCGCCTTCACTGGTGCCCAGATAACGCCCGTCGCCGTGCGTAGGAAGAAACCAAAAAACCCTGATGTGCGCGTCGCTCATAAAACCCTTCCTGTATATCAATTACATCGAACTGGCTATAAGCCATCTTGCAGCAACTTTTGCTCAGGAGGGCATGATATTTTTTTCTAAGCATATGAATTTTAGTCGTTAAGCCTCTGGCAGGCGGTTTGTTATGTTGAGCACAACCCATTCTGTTTCCGGAGCAATATGTGAAAAAAATCGTGCTGATTGGTCTGATAAGCGCCGTTCTGTCTGGTCAGATCGCGCGGGCCGAAACCGCGCCAGAAACGGTGAATATTGGCTTTCAGAAAGCCAATATTTTTGCCTTGCTGAAATATCGCGGCACGCTGGACAGCGAATTCAAAAAGCAAGGGATTACCGTGAAGTGGATTGAATTCCCTGCCGGCCCGCAAATGCTGGAAGGGCTGAATATTGGCAGTATCGATCTGGCCGCCACCGGCGATGCCCCGCCAGCCTTCGCCCAGGCCGCAAAAGCCGATCTGGTCTATCTGGGCCACTCGCCGGCCAACCCGAAAACCGAAGCGATTGTCGTGCCGCAGAATTCGCCGATCAAAACCGTGGCCGATTTGAAAGGCAAGCGCGTGGCGTTGAATAAGGGCTCAGACGTCAACTATCTGCTGGTGCGCGCGCTGGAACAGGCCGGACTGACTTATAAAGACATTACGCCCGTTTACCTGCCCCCTGCCGACGCGCGCGCGGCGTTTCAGCGTGGCGCGGTGGACGCCTGGGTTATCTGGGATCCTTATTATGCCGACGCGGAAACCAACGCCAACGCCAGGCTGGTGAAAAATGCGGAAGGGCTGGTGCCGCACTACACCTTCTATCTGGCGAGCAGCAAATTCGCCGATAGCTGGCCGCAGACCGCGAAGCAGGTGGTCGATCAGTTAGGCACGTTGAGCGACTGGGCGAACAAAAATCCGCAGGAGGCGGCAAAAATTCTCTCCACCTCCACCGGTTTGCCGCAGCCCATCTGGCAGCGTGCGCTGGGCAGGATGCCCTATGGCGCCGAACGCATGACGCCGCAGGTATTTAAAGAGCAGCAGGCGCTGGCGGACACGTTTACCCGTGTCGGCCTGCTGCCGGTAAAAATCGACGTGCGTAGCGCCACCTGGTCACTGGACAAGAAGTAAGGCCATATCACATTTATCACAGGAGATCCTATGTCCACCTTTGAACAGCAGCTCATCGCCTGGCGACGAGAACTGCATCAGCATCCTGAACTGTCAAACCAGGAGTTCGCCACCACCGCGCGCATTCGTCAGTGGCTGCACCAGGCGCAAATCCGTGAAATTGATTTTGGATTGAAAACCGGCGTGGTGGCAGAGATTGGCGAGGGTGACAGGCTGATCGCCCTGCGCGCCGATATTGATGCCCTGCCCATTGAGGAAGCCACGTCGGTTCCCTTTAAATCATTGACCGCCGGCGTAATGCACGCCTGCGGTCATGATATTCATACGTCGGTGATGCTCGGCGCGGCGCAGCTGCTGAAAGCGCGCGAGGCGTCGCTGCCCGGCCGCGTACGCCTTCTTTTCCAGCCGGCAGAAGAGACCTTCAACGGGGCAAAACAGCTGCTGGATGCCGGCGCGCTTGAGGGCGTTCAGGCGGTTTTTGGTATGCATAATGCCCCGGAATACCCGCTGGGCACGCTGCGAACCAAAGGCGGCGCGTTTTACGCCAACGTCGATCGTTTCACCATCCGCGTGACCGGAAAAGGCGCCCATGCTGCCCGACCGCAGGAAGGCGTGGACGCCATCGTCACCGCCAGCAATATCGTCGCCACGCTGCAAACCCTGGCGAGCCGTACCTACAGTTCCCTTGAGTCGGTGGTGGTGAGCGTGACACGTATTGAAGGCGGCAATACCTGGAACGTCCTGCCGCAAACCGTGGAACTGGAAGGCACGGTACGCACGCATAATGACCGGATCCGCGAGGGGATCCCCACGCGCATCCGTCAGGTTATTGACGGCGTCGCCGCCGCGATGGGCGCGCGCGCCGAGCTGATCTGGCAGCCTGGCCCGCCCGCCCTGAATAACACCGAAGAGTGGGCTGAATTTACTAAAGCGGTGGCGGCGGAAAGCGGCTATCGCGTGGAGGACGCCGGTTTACAGATGGGCGGCGAAGATTTCGCGTTTTATCTGCAACAGATCCCCGGCGCTTTTGTCAGCATTGGCAGCGCCAGCGAATTTGGCCTTCATCATCCGGGCTTTACGCCTGACGAAGCGCTCATCGCCCCGGCGGCGCACTATTTTAGTCGGCTGGCAGAACGTGCGCTGAGCACGCTGGCGTCGTCGGGACAAACAATAACCTCCACCCTGACGCATGACGCGGAGAGCCTCTGATGCCTGAACCGATCCCCGAACTCGATCACGTGGTGATTAATGTTGCCGGTCGTCTGGATGAGGCGGAAACGCGCTTCCGGCGGCTTGGTTTCCAGCTTACCGCCAGAGGCCACCATTCGCTGGGGTCAAGCAATCACCTGGCCGTTTTCGGCGAGAACTACCTGGAGTTACTGGGCTATGAATCCGGCGCGGGCGAACAGCGCAGCGCCATCTGGACATCGCCGCCGGGCCTCAACGGGCTGGTCTGGAAAACGCAGGACGCAGATGCCGTCTGGCAACATCTGCGTCAGCAGGATCTGGCTGGTGAGGCGCCGCAACGCTTTTTTCGCCCGGTCATTCTGCCCGACGGACACCAGCAGGAGGCGCGTTTTTGTACCGTCAGACTGAAACCTGAAAGCGTGCCGAACGGGCGCAGCTTTTTTTGTCAGCACCTGACGCCGGAGGCCGTCTGGCAGACCGCGTGGCAGCATCACCCTAACGGCGTGATTAACATCCGTGATTTTGTTATCGCCGCAGAAGCGCCCGCGCAGGCCGCGTCGGTCTACCAGCGGCTGTTTCCCACCGCAACGCTGCATGGCGAGAACGGGTCACTGCGTCTGCGGGCTGGCCGGTCTGTTGTAAGCTTTCTGACGCCCGACGCGGTGTTGAATCAGTACGGTTCTCTGCCCGACGGCTTCGACGGTTCGCCACGCATGGCGGCGCTCGGCCTGACCACGTCGTCACTGGAGCAGGCCAGAGAGCGCCTGATCGATGGCGAAATCCCTTTCACCGAACGCGATAATGCGCTATTGGTCGGCGCGGAAAACGCGTTCAACCTCGCGCTGCGTTTTCACGCGGCATAACCTCAGCGGCTGACCGGCAGCCAGCCGCTGCGCGCTTCCAGCTCAACGGCCTGCCGCAGCAACGCCTGACGATCGATTTTATTGGTGCCCGCCCACGGCAGTTCAGCGACAAAGGCAATGCGCCGTGGATGCTGGTACGCGGGCGCATGCGCCAGGGCATGCTGCTTCAGCGCCTCAGCGCTCAGCGTGCTGTCGGGTTCAGGCACGACAAAGGCCACGGGCACCTGGCTTCTCTCTTCATCGGGCAGCGGCACCACGCAGGCATGCCGCACCTGCGGATGCGACTCCAGCGTTTTCTCCACCTCCGCCGGATAAATATTTTCACCTGAGCAGACAAACATATCGTCCGCGCGGCCAACAAAATAGTAAAAGCCCTGCTCATCTCTGCGCATGATATCGCCACTGTCATACCAGCCGTCGTTAAGCACCGCCGCGCTTTTTTGCGGCAGTTGATGATAACCCGGCGTGACCGCCGGATTGCGCATGCGCAGTACGCCCTGTCCGGGTGCGTCGCTGCCTGTCAGTTCGATCTCGCCCTGCGCCAGCGGATAGCCTAATGACAAAGGCGGCGTAGGAATGCCCGCCGGATGTGGCCCGAAAACCGCCGGCCCGGCCTCGGTCGTTCCGTATCCGTGGGTGATAACAACGCCGGGAAAAGCGGTTTTGATCCGCGTCAGCAGCCCGTGCGTCATCGGGGCCGATCCCAGCATGACGCGCTTCAGCGCGCTGAAGTCATGGGCCTCCAGCAGGCGGTGATCGCGTAATAATCGGGCGAACATGGTGGGCACGGCGGTGACCACATTAATGCGCCAGGTCGACAGCGCGTCCAGGTAGCGTTCGGTATTAAAGAACGGCAGCACAACAAGAAGGCCATTCGCGGCAAACACCCGTTTGACGAAGAACAGTCCGTTCATATGAAACAGCGGCTGCGCGACCAGATAGCGCTGCTGCGGGCCATCCGCCTCAACGCCGAGCTGCGTGACTTCCAGCGCCCAACGCTGACCGGCATGGGTGAGCGGTACGCCTTTAGGACGGCCGGTTGAACCGGAGGTATACAGTATCATCGCCAGTTCGTCCGGCTGCGGCTGTACCCCGGCCCACGCCTGTGGCTGAACAGTCTGCGCAAACTCTTCCCGACGATCGAAATTTATCGTCGGCACCACGGCGTTCAGCGCCTCGTATCGTTCTTCATCCACAAAAGCCAGGCGGATACCGGCATCTTTTACCAGGTAGTGCAGCGTTTCGCGCGGGACTTTGATATTCAGCGGCACCGCCACCATACCGGCGCGCATAATGCCGAAGTAAACCGCAATATATTCCGCCCGATTCAGCGCGGCAATGGCGATGGTAGTGCCGCGATCGAATCCCTGCGCCAGAAGAAAGTGGGCAACGCCCCCGGCCAGTTCATCAATTTCGCGATGGCTGTACTCTTTCGGCTGCAACGGGTCGCGTAAATCGACGATGGCGGTGCGTTCAAGCGGCAGATGCCTGTCGATCAAATCGCCCAGGTTTTTCAGTGTGTTCATTGCCTGTCTCTCTGGTTAGTCGAGGGGAAAATGGCAGGCCACCTGGCGGTCTGCGGTAAAAGGAATAAGTTCAGGGCGCAATTGTCGGCACCGCGCCTGCGCACGGGGACAGCGGGTATGAAAGGCGCACCCTTGCGGCAGCGACAGCGGCCCCGGCACTTCACCTTCCAGTAACGCCTGCGCCTGCGGCTGACGGGGATCGGCTACCGGCGCCGCGGCCAGCAGCGCGGCGGTATAGGGATGCGCGGGATGCTGCCAAAGCGCTGCCGTTGGCCCGCTCTCTACCACCCGGCCGAGATACATCACCATGACTCTGTCGGCCAGATACTCCACCACGGACAAATCGTGAGAGATAAAGAGGTAGGCGACGTTCATACGCTGCTGAATATCACGCATCAGATTAATGACCTGCGCGCGAACGGAGACATCCAGCGCCGACACGGGTTCGTCGCAGATCACCACGTCCGGCTCCGTCGCCAGGGCGCGCGCAATGCCGATCCGCTGTCGCTGCCCACCTGAAAACTCATGGGGATAGCGGCTGGCTGACTCCGCGGGTAACCCAACCTGCTCCAGCAGCGCCTCCACGCGCCGGGCGATATCGCGACGCTGCCAGCCTGCCACCTGAAGCGGTCGGGCAATGCTGGTGCCGACGCGCTGGCGCGGGTTGAGCGAACCCTGCGGATCCTGAAACACCATTTGTACCCGCCGTCGAAACGGCAGGAGCTTAGCGTTACTCAGCGTACTGACCTCTTCTGAGTGAATTTTAATCGACCCCCGGGATGCGATAAGCCGCATTAACGCTTTGCCGAGCGTGGATTTTCCACAGCCGGACTCACCGACCACCGCCAGCGTTTCGCCCGGGAACAGCTGTAAACTGACGCCTGAAAGGGCGTAAACCGTGCCGTCTTTGGTGGGATAGCGGACGGTGAGATCGTTTGCTTCGAGAACGGGCGTCATCCTGTTACTCCTGCCTGTCGTGGCGGCTGGTGACGTAAAAGAGCGCGATCCTGCGCCACAAAACAGGCTGCCGAGTGATTTTCCGCCAGCGGCGTCAGCGCAGGCGACCGCTGAAGACAGCGTGGTTGGGCGTGTGAACAGCGGTCATAAAAGGCGCAGCCGACAGGCAGATCCGCCAGCGCGGGCACCCGGCCAGGGATATCCATCAGCCTTTCACCGTGCTGCCCCGTTCGCGGCGTGGCACGCAGCAATCCCTGGGTATAGGGGTGCGCGGGCGAGGCGAAGAGCGTATCGACGGGCGCCTCTTCGACTTTCCGCCCCGCATACATCACGGCCACCCGCTGCGCCATTGCCGCTACCACGCCAAGATCGTGCGTAATCAGCATCAGCGCCATGCCGGACTGCTGCTGTAACTCGCGCAGGAGCGCCAGTATCTGTGCCTGAATAGTCATATCCAGCGCGGTAGTCGGTTCATCAGCAATCAACAGGGCCGGCTCGCAGGCAATCGCCATGGCAATCATGACCCGCTGGGACATTCCGCCGGAGAGACGATGCGGATACTCGTCCATTCGCTTTTCGGCGTCAGGGATATGTACGCGCCTGAGCAGCGTTACGGCCAGATCGCGCGCCGTGCGCGCATCCAGCCCCAGATGCACGCGGAGCGTTTCAATCAGCTGGCTGCCGACGGTTTTTACCGGATTGAGCGCGCTCATCGGGTCCTGGAATATCATCGCCATGCGCCGTCCACGCAGCCGCTGCCGTGCGCGCTCGCTTATGGTGACAATGTCACTTCCTTCAAAGCCTATCTGACCGTGCTCTACTTGCGAAATCCGCGGCGGCAACAGGCCCATCATGGCCAGTGCGGTCAACGATTTACCGCAGCCTGACTCGCCGACTACCGCCAGCGTTTCGCCTGGCCAGAGCGTCAGAGACAAATTATCCAGCGCCACAACGCGTTGCGTTCGCGTGCGCAGCGTCAGGGTGAGATGTTGCATGTCGAGCAGCGGTTGCATTATCGCTCCCTGAGTTTCGGGTTGAGGGCATCATTAAGACCGTCGCCCAGCAGATTCAACGCCAGTACGGTAAGCATGATGGCAAATCCGGGTACGGCGCAGATGTACCATGATGAGCGGATCAGCGTACGCCCTTCTCCCACCAGCCGCCCCCAGCTGGCGAGATTGGGGTCGCCGAGCCCAAGAAATGAAATGACGGATTCATAGAGAATGGCACCCGCCACCACCAGCGAGGCAAGTACGATGACCGGCGGCAGCACGTTCGGCAGGATCTCTGCAACCACCGTGCGCGTATTGCTCATGCCGCTGGCGCGGCAGGCCAGCACGAACTCACGATCTTTGAAGGTAAGAAACTCTGCCCGCGTCAGTCGGGCAATGGGCGGCCATGAAATCAACCCTACCGCAATGATAATGTTGATCATTTCCGGGCCCAGTACCGAGACCACGGTCAGCACGAATACCACGTTTGGGATCACCTGAAAGAGTTCGGCCAGACGCATCAGCAGATCGTCCGCCCAGCCGCCAAACCATGCCGCCGTCGCGCCGACGGTGACGCCAATCAGCGTGGCAGCCAGGCTTGCGCTCAGACCGATCATCAGCGTGGCCCGCGAACCGTGCACCAGCATCGCCGCAATGTCCCGCCCCAGCGAGTCCGTACCGAGCGGGTAGCGGCTCTGTTCAAATGGCCAGATTTCCGGCATCGCCACAATTCGCAGGGGATTGATCGGATAGAGCCAGTCAGCCGTCAGGGCGGCAATAACCACCATGAGCAGAATAAAGGCGCCGGTAACCGCGCCAGCGTGGCGCCCAAAAGCATGGAGGAAAGCGAAACGCGGCGTTGACGCGCCAGGCCGCGTCGGGATAAGCGTTAACGACATTGTCAGCTCCTTATGCGCGGATCGAGCCGCGCGTAAATCAGATCCACCAGAATGTTAATCAGCACCACCAGCAGTGAACTCAGCACCAGTACGCCCAGCACAACCGGATAGTTGCGGCTCATGACGCTGTCAAATAACACCTGTCCGATTCCTGGCCAGCTGAATACCGCCTCAATAACAATGCTGCCGCCAAGCACCGTGCCCAACTGCAATCCCAGCAGCGTGACTACCGGCAGCAGCGCGTTTCGCAGCATATGCGCAACGATCACCCGGCTGCGGCTCAGCCCCTTTGCGCGCGCCGTTCGCACGTAATCCATTTCGCTGACTTCCAGCATGGCGGCGCGCATCACACGCGCATAGGTGGCGGCATAAAACAGCCCCAGCGCCACCGCGGGCAGCACCAGGTGATGCAGTAAGTCTACGGCCTTCGCCCACGGAGAGAGGCTGACGCCGATGGTTTCCATGCCGCCGACCGGAAACCAGCCGAGCTTCACCGAAAAAAAGATAATCATCATGATCCCCAGCCAAAAGCCAGGCGCGGCAAAGCACAGCACCGCCAGCAGCGAGATGAGGGTGTCCCAGATGCTGTTCACCCTCAGAGCGGAAAGCACGCCGGCACTCATACCGATAATGACCGCCAGC
>NZ_JNVB01000102.1 GCF_000770305.1 Erwinia oleae | reverse complement strand
CGCTTATATTGAGCGATATAATCGTACAGTACGCTATGACTGGCTAGGGCAGTACCTGTTTTCCTCGCTGGATGAATTACAGGACTATGCCACACGCTGGCAATGGTTTTATAATCACGAGCGTCCGAATATGGCATTGAATGGCTACACGCCGATGCAGCATATTCAACGCATGACCTGATTCTACTTATCACCTCCGTTAAAAATGGGAGGATTACCGGCGGCCCTCGTGAAAACGACATTGTCACGAAAGACAAAGGCGGCATGCATGCTGAAACCCTGCTGCACCGCAATCTGGCCTACCGTGCGCAGCGCTTTGACAAAGCCTACAGCACATCGATTGAAGGCTTCCGCTTTCAGGAAATTGCGCGGGCTGGTGAATATCTTGCTATACAAAAAGGCAAAAAGTAGTCACAGAAACTCTGTCAATTGCCTGAAGTTTAATGCAGAAAAAAGCACCGGAGCGAATCCCGGTGCTTTTTTCTGCGCATCAATAATACAGTGCATCGTCTTCTGAACGATGCACTGGCGCAACTACATTCTGCTCCTCGCCTGTTCCAGCTGTTGCAGTTCCAGCAGCTGGTCGGCCAGATAACGGGTGATCCACCAGGCTGTCTGGCCCACATCCGTCTCTGATCCTTGTTCAGCGTGTACGAAATCGGCATACAGACTGTCAACGAATGTGTTCAGATCAAAGCGGCCCTGACGTTGCGGCGTCGGGCGACTCAACACCTGATGTAGCCGCTCCTTCACCTGAGCAATCGCCTGCTGAAAGGCCTGATACTGCGGCGGGGTAAGACGCTGCTGATTATCATCCACCACCTCCACCCAGCGGGTGCCCGGGCGTTGCTGATAAGAGGCCATCATGATGCCATCGCCCTTAATTTCGCTGATGCCGGAACCTTGTAGTGGTTTTCAACGTTGTCCAGTGAGACATCACTGGTATTGACGTTCAGCCCTTCACTGTCGCTTTTCACAAAGGAGAACTTGCCGTTCTGCGCGCTGATATGGCTCAGATTCAGATCCCAGTCGCCCTGCTGACCGCCGTTAGTTCGCACGAAAGTGCCAAAGTCTTTCGCTTTCACATTATTAACGGTCAGGTCGGTATCCGCATTCAGTTGCAGAATTTTATCTGACGCGTTCTGGAAGGTGCTGTTGCTGATTTCAACGCTGGATTTCTTGCCCTCTTTATTAGCCTTCACGGTAATCGCATCCTCGCCAACATTGGTGACATGCAGATTATCGATTTTGGCATCACCGTACAGATGAATACCATCTGCGCCGTTATCACCAATCACCACGTTTTTCAGGCTGGCGCCGTCTTCCAGTTTGAACAGCGGTTTCTGGCTTTCGGACTGACTACCATCGCCCAGTTCTTTCCCGGCGGTGAAGGTCTGCCCTTTACCATCAAATACCTGGCCCGCTGGAACGACGATGGTGTCATGCACCACGTTTGGTTTGGTACTGGCGGTGGGGAAGCCCACATCCTGCGCTGCGCCGGTGCCTGCGCTACCCAGCGGATCGGCCTGAGCGCTGACCGGGGTATGCGTGGTGGAACCCACAGCCGGACTACCAGAAAGCAGCGAAGTGCCACCCTGACCGTTGGAAGCCGATGAGGTGCCGGGAGAGAACCCGCCGCCGAAAGAAGAACCGCCGACAGCGCCGCCGGTCAGTGAGCCGGCGCCAAAGGGAGAACCACCACCTGAACCATCGGCAAGTGAAGTACCGCTAAAAGGAGAGTTGCGGCCCAATCCTCCTCCTCCCGAGCCATCCGCCAGCGAGCCTCCGCCAGAAGAAAACGAATCGTCACTGCCGTCCGGCTGACCAAACTGGCCATTCATGCCATCCATCATCTGAGCAATAAGCTTCAGTAACGCTTTTAGTAACGGATTATTGCTGATATTACCGCCGCCCTGACCGTCAGAACTGAGGCTCTGATCCAGCCCGTTGCTGCTCATATCATTCAGCGCAGACTGGCTGTCATCCTGCGATGCGCCGCTGACGCTGCCGTTCTGACCCGACAGGCTGCCTGCACCACCCAAGCCGGAGAGCAGACTGTTGCCCGATGCGCCATTCGTCCCGCCAGTGTTACCCAGCCCGGATATCGGACTGGTTCCATTAGCATCACTGGAGGAATCTCCGCTCTGGGAGGAGAGCAGTGGCTTTAACAGCTCCGCCAACAGCTGGGCCATCTGTTCAATGGTTTGTTGATCAAAGGGCTGCTGGCCTTGGGAGGAATTTGCGTTATTACCTGTGAAAAGCCCGTGGTTCTCACCCGGCTGAAAATGCCCAAGTGAGTTCGGGATAGTAATGCTAAGTGCCAGACCTGACATGAATTTTCCCCTTAATGAAGGTTAACTTCCCGAGAACATGCAGCGTCAGCTGCCTGTCTTGAGTGGGACGATGGTCTCTAAGGTTCCTGATTTTGTGCGATTAAGGCAGGCTTATTTCGCCTCTGATGGGAACCTGTAGCTTTAGTTCGCTACATAATGTTCATTAATGTTTTACGCGAGATGTTGGACGAGGGCAGGTCATGAAGTTGAGATTGCACGGAACTGAACAGAAAGCCGCAGTGCAGAGCGTTGAGCAGAAGAAGAGCGGAAAAGGGGCCGCACTGAAACAGGGTAGCAGCAGCAGTGCACCGCAGGCCGCTGCCGGATCGCTGGCGACCGATGGTAAAAATCGTGGAAAGTTGCCCGATGTCCATCAACAACCCACAGGGCAGGATGGCAAAAGCGCCGGTCGACAGCAGAAAAAATCGTTCAGCCTGAAAAGCATGTTCGGATTTAAAAAATCCGAGAAAACCTCAGCACAGATCGCCACCTCCAGCGCGGCAGTTCCCGAAGCTGGCCGCACCCGACGTCCCACCCTGGGAGATTTACTGGCAGAGCCTCAGGCAGAAGATGAGCCAGAAACTGCCGCTCCGCCCGCAGCCGCGCGTCTGACCCGTTCCGGGGGTGTTAAGCGCCACAATCTGGAAGATATGAATGGTCGGCCGATGGTAAAAGAGGGCCATAGCGACAGCGTGCCGACGCATCTGAAGCACCAACAGTTCCAAAATTTCAGCCAGATGCGCCAGAACATGCTGAGCAGAATCAACCAGCCTTCTTGCACCACGGCCAGCCAGACGCCGGTCAACATCCCCGGCAGTCACCACGAGATTGAAGAAGAGCCGCTTTCCCCTCTGACTGCGGCCCATATTCCCGGTAGTCACCATGAAATCGAAGAGCTGCCACTCACGCCGCCAGACAGTCCTGAAACCGCGCCCGGTGCGGGTGAAACGCACGGGCATGGTCACGGCCACCACCAGCAAACCGAAGCGCATCAGCCCACTGCCGCCACCTCTTCCGGCACCTCAGAGATTACCGAGGAAGATTACAACAGCGAGTTTGAGCAACTGAATCAACAGCGACTGGCGCGCGAGCGGGAAAACCCTACGCAGCCGCCTCGGCTGGGTGTACCAACGCCAATATCCCGTAAGTTACAGCCAACCCTGTCCCCGATTGCCGAGAGTATGCTGGAAACGGAAAGCAGCATAAAACCGTCGTCCCTGCAGGGACCGTCGAAGCTATCTACCACTCCCATCGATCCACTGGGCATGACGCTGACGAACGGTAAATTGCAGCTAGCCGCCAGCAATCCTAAGGCGATCAATACGTTACTGTCACAAACGCTGGGTAAAGAGGATCAGCATTATCTGGCCCATTCGGCCAGCAGCGATGGTCGTCAACATCTGCTGTTGGACAAGCAGGGGCGGCTGTTTGATATCAAAAGTCACGAGAGCGGCTACAGCGTGCTGCATAATAGCCAGTCCTCTGCTATCAGGACAAAGCTGGCGCAGGTTGGCGACACACCAGTCAGTCTGGAGAATAACAACGGCAAAATTCAGATCAGCATCGGTACTGACGGCAAGAATAAACTGAGCGTCAATCAGCCGGGCGATGTTCACCGATCCCTGCTCAGCGGCGTCTGGCAGCACCCGGCAGGCGGGGCGAAACCCGAAGGAGAGTCGATTTGTCTGCATGACGATAAGATCCATATTCTCAATCCGGAAATTAGCACCTGGCAAACCGCCGGTAAAGAGTCGCATGGCCAGCTTTCCCGTCAGGCTGATGGCAAACTCTATGCCGTGCAGGACAGCCGGACGTTGCACAACCTGTCGGATGATCATACCTCCGAAAAATTCGTCGATAAGATCAAATCCTTTGCCGTCAGTGAGCATGGACAGGTGGCAGTATTGACCGATACTGACAGCCCGCATCATATCTGTCTGATGCCGTCGTCCAGCGCCTCTCCGGAACAGCATGTCCAGTTCAGCCTGCATCTTGCCGATACCATGCAGATGCTGAAACGTGGTGAACCACATCTGGAAGCCCAATCGATTGCTATCAGCAATGGTAAGCTGTACGCCGCTGACAGTGAGGGCAAACTCTACAGCGGCGTGTTATCGCAGGTTAGGGATGGCGAACTACCAATGAAGAGCATGTCACAAAAGGTGCTCAAACAGCATTTCGGACATGACCACCGTATTGAAGGCTTTTTCACTGACAATCACGGTCAGTTGAATGCGCTGGTAAAAGATAACTTCAGACAGCAACACGCCTGCCCGTTGGGCGACGATCATCAGTTCCATGCGGGCTGGAATCTCAGCGACACATTGGTTATCAACAATCATCTTGGCCTGCAAAATGTTAACCCGGAGCCGCATCAGATTCTCAATATGGGGCGTGAAGGCAGCCTGACGCTTCAGGAAGGGAAGGTTCACTACTTCGACCAGCTGACCAAAGGCTGGACCGCCGCAGAATCAGACTGTCAGCAGCTGAAAAAAGGGCTGGACGGCGCGGCATATATTCTGAAAGAGGGTGAGGTAAAGCGGCTGGATATTAACCAGAGCACCTCCTCCATCAGTCAGGGCAAAGATAACTTCTTTACGCTACCGCATGTACGCAACAAGCCGGAGCCGGGAAGCGCCCTTCAGGGACTGGATAAAGCCGATAAAGCTCAGGCGATGGCGGTGATTGGGGTGAATAAATATCTGGCGCTGTCGGAAAAAGGCGACATTCGCTCATTCCAGATCAAGCCTGGCACCCAGCAACTGGCGCGACCAGCGCAAACCCTCAGCCATGAAGGAATCACCGGCACTCTGAAGGATATACACGTCGATAATCAGCAGAATCTTTACGCCGTAAACCACGACGGCGAGATTTTCCATCAGCCTCGTGAGCAGTGGCAGAGCGGCGAGGCTGGCAGTAAATGGCAAAAACTGGCGATGCCGCACAGCGAAAGTGAACTGAAACGGCTGGAGATGGACCATGAAAACCAGCCGGTCGCCACGATGGCTGACGGCACCCTGCATCAGTTGAGAGAGGGGGAGTGGCATGCGCATACCGCGCCAGAGCCTGGGCCGTTGGAAGTAGGCCAACGTGGTTCGGAACAGGTATTTGCCCGTTTAAATCAGGGCCTCAAAGGCCGCCTGATCCCCGGAACCGGCGTGAACATGCAGCTTACTGCGCAGGTGGGCGGGCAGACCGGGATGGAAAACCGCAAAATCACCAGTAAATTTACCGATCGGGTGCGCGCCTATATTTTCAATCCGACCATGGCAATGCCGCGTCCGATCAAAAATGCGGCCTACAACATGCAGCACAACTGGCAGGGACGGCGTGGTCTGGGCTCGGTTTACGAAATGCAGGGCGCACTCATTAAGCTGCTGGAAGCGCACAACGTGCGTAACAGCGGAACGCAAATGGATTTGCACAGCAAAATGGAAGCGCTGGATTTAGGCGAGCACGGTGCGGCACTGCTGAATGATATGAAGCGGTTCCGTGAAGAGCTTGAACATAGTGCCGTTCGCTCGGCCACCGAACTGGGACAGCATCAGGGGGTGTTGAAAAGCAACGGTCAAATTAACGAAGAATTTAAACCTTCAGCCAGCAAGGCGGTGATACAGGGCTTCAACGTTAACCGTTCGGGGCGCGACCTCAGTAAAGCGTTAGAAAAAGCGGTCAGCTCTGCCGCGCCGTCACCACAAAGTAAGTTGCAAACGCTGCTCAGACACTTCGTCAAAGCCGGAGTTAATATGAGTCACCAGAAAGGTGACGTGCCGATGGGGCGTCAGCGCGATCCCAATGACGAAACATCCCTCACCAAATCGCGGCTGATTCTGGATACCGTTACCATAGGCGATCTGCATCAGCTGGCGGATAAGGCGGCACTGGTATCAGGACATCAGCCCGATCCCGACCAGATCAAGCAGTTGCGTCAGCAGTTCGATACCCTGCGCGAAAAGCAGTATAGCGCTAACCCGGTGAAGCAGTTTACCGACATGGGCTTCAGCCATAACGCACCGCTGGAGGCCAATTACGATGCGGTGAAAGCCTTTATCAAAGCCTTTAAGAAAGAGCACCACGGCGTCAACCTGACCACCCGCACCGTGCTGGACACCCAGGGCAACGCGCAGTTGGAGAAAAAATTAAAAGACACGCTGTTGTCGCTGGACGGCGGCGAAAGCATGAGTTTCAGCCGTACCTACGGCGGTGGCCTCAGCACCGCGTTTGTACCGACGCTGAACAAAATCCCGGTGCCGATTGTGCCCGGCGCGGGCATCGCCCTCGATCGTGCTTATAACCTGAGCTTTGGCCGTACCAGCGGTGGACTAGACGTTACCTTTGGGCGTGACGGTGGGGCCAGCGGCACCATCTCTGTCGCCACCGGCCACGATTTGATGCCCTATATGACCGGCAAAAAAAACACCGCCGAAAACGCCAGCGACTGGCTGAGCAAAAAACATAAGATCAGCCCGGATTTTCGTATCGGCGGCAGCATCAGCAGTAACATCCAGGGGACGCTGCAAAACAGTCTTAACTTCAAACTGACCGAAGATGAACTGCCTGATTTTCTGCATGGCCTGACGCACGGCACGCTGACGCCGACCGAGCTGATGAAAAAAGGGATTGAACATCAGATGAAGCAGGGCACCAAACTGGTGTTCAACGTCGATACCTCAGCGGCCTTCGATTTGCGTGCCGGGATTAACATCACCAACGACGGCGCAAAACCTGACGGTGTAACCGCCCGTGTTTCCACCGGGGTAAGCGGTTCGGCTAACCTGATGACCGCCAGACGCGAACGCAGTACGCAAAAAGGCGAGTTTGGCAGCACCGTCGCGGCCAGTGATAACCGTGCGACTTTCCTTAACTCGGCTAACGTCGGGGCCAACCTTACCTTCAGTGTCGGTGTCGCCCACGGTTTTACTCATGATGGCAAGGTCACCGGCAACGCCACCAAAGAGCCGGCTAAATCGGTCGGGACTTTACCGGCCTTTACCTCGACCAACGTGGCGGTGTCGCTGGCGATGGATAACCGCACCACCCAAAGGATCAGCGTGGAGATGAAGCTGGCCGATCCGGTAACCAGCAACGATATCAGCGAGCTGACCGCCACGCTAGGCAAACATTTCAAGGACAGCGAGAGCACCAAACTGCTGGCCGACCTGAAAAATCAGGAAAATCCTGAACCCTCAAAGCAACTGAGCGAGTTACACCGCCATTTTACCCGCAATAAGGTCATCGGTGACGACAGATATGAGGCGGTACGCAACCTGGAACAGCTGGTACTGCGTCAGCAGGCTGCTGAAACCAACGTGATGGGGTTGGGCTCGGCCAGGCACAGTACTTCTTACAGCAATCTGTCCCGGCTGGATGAGAACGGTATTGTGGATATGCTGAAGCAGCATTTTAATGCGGCCCTGCCACCCACTAATGCTACCCGTCTGAGCGCGATGATAGATAACGATCCGGTACTGAAGGGGTTGATCAAACAGTTGCAAAACACGCCGTTCAGTAGCGCCAGCGTCTCGATGGAGCTGAAGGATGGCCTGCGCGATCAGACCGAAAAAGCCATTCTGGACGGTAAAGTAGGGCGCGAGGAACTGGGGCTGCTGTTCCAGGATCGTAATAACCTGCGCATCCGATCAATCAGCGTCAGCCAGAATGTCACCAAAAGTGAAGGATTCAACACGCCGACGCTCTTACTGGGCGCCAGCAACAGCGCGGGCGTCAGTATGGAACGCAATATCGGCACCATTAACTTCAAATACGGTCAGGACCAAGACATGCCACGGCGCTTCACTCTCGAGGGTGAAATTGCTAAAGCCAATCCGGAAGTGGCATCGGCTCTCTCTGAGCTGAGAAAAGAAGGGTTCGAAATGAAAAGCTGATCGCCATTAATCTTTGTTGATCAGACCATTAATCAGTGAACTAAGGAGTCAGAGAATGACAGCATCACAACGGCAGGTTGAAAAATTTCTGCGCTATTTCTCCGAAGGCTGCAAAACTCCATTGCACCTGAAGGACGGGGTCTGTGCCCTTTATAACGACCAGGGGCAAGAGGCCGTCGTGCTGGAAGTGCCGGAACAGAGTGACAGCTTGTTGATGCATTGCCAGTTAACTGAAACTGACCCGAAAGCCTCGCTGACGCTTTATCAACTGTTATTGCAGCTGAACTTTGAAATGGCGGCAATGCAGGGCTGCTGGCTGGCAATGGATGAGCAGTATAAGGTTCGCCTCTGTTTCCAGCAGTCGCTGCATCAGCTTGATGAGGCCACTTTCAGCCACGTTGTTAGCGGTTTTATTGAACAGGCTGTTGAAGTTCGGGGTTTTATCGGGCAAATAAGCAGTTCCAGCGCGGCCTGAAAAAGAGTCTCAAATACCAGGTTCTGGACACTGACTATGATGACAGCGTTCGTGGAGAACTCCAGGAAGCCGTTTAACATTGTCGCAGAGTAACCGCTCAGGAGCTTCTGACACTTGAGCGGCTACCTGATAAATAAGCTGGTATGCCTAGGTTTTTAATCTTTTTTGACATGCCTGGGGCTGCTACAAAAAATTCGCGGTTTCGGGCAGAATGATTTAGCGCCTTATGGGGATATCCTGCGAAGCAAAAAGAACATGTAGAGGGTAAGGAAACAGTAAGGTCCTCTCTGAATGCAGTTCAGCTTAAATATCATGATTTTAGATGGTTGATTTATAACATTTTGGTTTTTTGTGCCGATAGTAGGTGCAGCATAAGTATTTCATAATATTATTGTTGCTTATCTTTAGTTATTCTAAATAAATATTGTTATATCAGGGCTTTAAGCAGGTCGCCCGAAGCTGCATTTCAGGCCTGACTAAAAGCTTATAATACAAATTTGCTATTATGATTTTAATACACAAAATGTAATTTATGTTAAATTAAGGCGGAAATAGCCACATCGGTTCCCTGCCGTATTGACGGTGTTTTATGATTCCATCACTCATCGGGCTATGCGAAGTGCGACGAAGAATGATTATGCTTCGATTATTAGAGATCGTACGATGAAGCAGTATATCCGAAAAAATAAAAAATAATCCGAACGGCTACCTGCAGGCATTGCCTATCTGTTCGCCATCAATACAGACGGTTTTCTGCCTGTGGTAACATACAGCGGTTATTTTTCAGAGCCGGAACTGATGAAGAAGAAGAAAAACCGCACACCTACTCCTCACGATGCCACGTTCCGGCAGTTTCTGACCCACCCGGATGTCGCCCGTGATTTCATGGAACTCCATCTGCCCGCAGAGCTGCGTGCTATCTGTGACCTCAGTACGCTAAAGCTGGAATCCGGCTCGTTCGTCGAGGATGACCTGAGGCAGTACTTTAGCGATGTGCTCTACAGTCTGAAAACCACAGCCGGTGAGGGTTATGTCCACGTGCTCATCGAGCACCAGTCTTCACCCGATAAACACATGGCTTTTCGCCTGATGCGTTATGCGGTGGCTGCCATGCAGCGCCACCTTGAGGCGGGCCATAAGAAGTTGCCACTGGTGATACCCGTGCTGTTCTATACGGGTAAACGCAGCCCGTACCCTTACTCCACCCGGTGGCTGAATGAGTTTGATGAGCTGGCGCTGGCAGGCAAACTCTACAGCAGCGCTTTCCCGCTGGTTGACGTTACCGTCATTCCTGATGATGAAATCGCCGGCCATCGCAGCATGGCCGCCCTGACCCTGCTGCAGAAACATATTCATCAGCGGGACCTGGCAGAACTGACTGACCGGCTGGCGCCCATTCTGCTGGCCGGCTATCTGTCTTCATCACAGGTGATATCGCTGGTACACTATATTGTACAGGCAGGCGAAACAGCCGACGCCGAAGGTTTTGTACGCGAACTGGCACAGCGTGTGCCGCAACACGGAGACGCACTTATGACCATCGCACAACAGCTCGAACAGAATGGCATCCAGAAGGGTATCCAGCTAGGCAGGCAGGAAGGCCGAAATGAAGGCAAGCTGGAAGTTGCCCGTACCATGCTGCAGAACGGTCTTGACCGTAATACCATCATGAAAATGACCGGACTGACTGAAGACGACCTGGCGCAGATCCGCCACTGACTTATTTAGCGGCCTCTCCGGCCGTACTGCTGAACCACCAGGTACAGCCGCCCAGGGGCTCACTGCCCCATCGTCAGTTCATATTTTTCTGCCGTCAGCACATAAAGCCCGGAATGCCCATCAATAGCCATCTGCCATCCACAGCGGTTAAGAAGCGTTTCCAGCCCCTGCACGGACCCGGTTAGTCGCGCGATCACCGGTGCGACCTGCTGGCCGCCATCGTTGAATGCAGCATCCAGGCTGCTTCGGGACAGATAAATTCCGTTTACGCCAGCGTTCAGGACGGCGGCATGCCTTCCCGACCACTCCCGGTCGCTGAACAGCCGGTAAGCCCAGCACATATCTTTCGCCATCTCCAGGGCATATGTCAGACGGAACAGGTCATTCTGCCGGGACAGCTCGCCTGTACAGGAGCGCCAGAGATAGTCGAGCTTGCCGGCAAGCTTTGCGGCAACGCCATATTGGCGTCCCTGTTTCAGCAGCCACTCAATGTCGGGAGCCACCTCACGGGAAAAGCGACGCTGTTTAAGGGCGGTCGCCAGCCAGCGTGTCAGAAAGAGATTTTCCTAAGCAGCGGAAAAAACGGTACCGTCCTGACGTGCAAGTGCAAGGGCTGCCAGAGCGCACCAGGCCAGATGACCGGATTTTTGTGTGAGCGTCACTGCAGTCTGTCCTCTGAATAAATCATATTTGCCATTCTAACCGTGCTTATCTACGCAATAAATCCTGTGCGGGTAAATTTACTTAGATAATGGTAACACACCAAAGATTGTGCTCTGTATGGCGTGCAGCAGCATGAAGGCGCCGAATGATTTCCTGAACAGAGTACACTGGGCAGACGGCGCCGTACGCCCGGTGTAGCCGGTTAGGGTCAGATAAAATGCGCTACCCAACTCTTCTTATATCTGCTGAGATGAGTGAAGTACATGTCTGCCCTGCTGCCGGGATTTTTCCACTCGTCGGTTTTTTTATTAACTTACCGATTACGCTTGCGACTGATTTTTAAGTAATTAATATAAACAGTGTTGTGTCATAGGTGAGCGCTTCTACCGCTCAGTGAAGGGAAGATGTCTGACGGGATTGTCTGGTTCTTCCTCACAAAGTAGAAAACTATATAGAAGCACAATACGCTACCACCGCGTTTTGTAACTGCCCTCCTCGGAGGGCAGGTATTTTTTTATGATAAACACTAAAAGGTTATTAACTCCCGCTCTTGGCACAAAAGCACGCTGGTTAAATGTCTGCTATGAGCTGTGAGTTCAACTGATGGACGCAACACACTTATTGAACCGTTCTGCGGGTGATTCATAGTCTAGCGTTTTTCTCGGTCTTTCGTTGAGCTGTCTGGCAACGCTGTTTAGTCTCTGCTGACTGTGAACCGATAAGTCAGTTCCCTTTGGAAAATATTGTCTTAGCAACCTGTTCGTATTTTCATTTGAGCCACGTTGCCAGGGAGATTGAGGATCACAGAAGTAAATCTGGATGTCTGTTGCTAC
>NZ_JNVB01000101.1 GCF_000770305.1 Erwinia oleae | reverse complement strand
GTGCCAGATATAGTCATTCGAACCCTGAGAGTTACACTTTTAAGTGATTCAGGGTATGCGCTTACTGGTTACGAATATTGTGCCAGAATCATGTGGTTTGATGATTGCCGCTTTGCTTTCGAGCCAGTAAGTGCTCCACGTTCGCTAACGAATACTCAGGGCATGCAGACAAACTGCTGACTATATTTCTTTCGAAGAGCGTGGAATGCATACCAATCCCCGATAAAAAGGAGTTGGTGATGACTGTGACTAATAAGTTTGCTGCGCACGTTGGTCTGGACTGGGCAGATAAAAAACACGATGTCTGTGTTCAGTTTAAAAACGGCGAACGCGTATTCCATGTGATTGAACATACAGCAGAAGCGCTTGATGCCTGGCTTACTGAGTTACACCAGAAGGTAAAAGGTAGAATCGCAATAGCTCTCGAGCTGAAGAAGGGACCCGTGGTATATGCTCTTCAAAAATATCCATTTATCACCGTTTTCCCTGTCCACGCTTTGTCCCTGGCTCGTTACCGGCAAGCCTTCTCGCCCAGCGGCGCTAAAGATGACCCGCAGGATGCCGAGTTAGCATTAGAGTTAATGCTGCGTTATCCCCAAAAGATAAAAGCCATTGAACCCGACAATGCGGATATCCGGTTACTCCAGCAACTGGTTGAGCAGCGTCGTCAACTGGTTGAAGATAAACGCCGTTTTGTGAACCGTATAATCAACACGCTTAAACAGTATTATCCTCAGCCCCTGGAGTGGTTCTCACATCGGGGTAGCTTACTGTTGTGTGAGCTAATTATACGATGGCCCAGTCTGCAACAACTTAAATGCGCCAAGCGCGACACGATCCGCAACTTTCTGAATGCCAAAGGTGGTCGCGCAATGGCCCTTACCGAGCAGCGTGTTGTAAGTATTGATAACGCGATCCCATTGACTGCAGACCCGAGTGTTATAGAGGCTAATGCTTTGATGGCAACAGCACTGGCGACACAAATTAAAGTCGTGAGTGAAATCATCAAAACCTATGACGAACGAATCGAAACGCTATTTGACACGTTGCCAGATGCGGGGCTATTCAAATCACTTCCGGGCATGGGACCTTGTATGGGCCCAAGAATGCTTGCTGCACTTGGTGATAACCGTGACCGGTTTAACAGCGCTGAAGAAATTCAAAACTACGCAGGCATTGCACCGGTGACAGAACGAAGTGGCCAGAAATCCTGGGTTCACTGGCGATGGCAGTGTGCCAGGTTCGTCAGGCAGACCTTCGTTGAATGGGCTGCCAAGACGGTTAACTCATCATACTGGGCCAGACTTTATTATCAGGGACTGCGAGAAAAAGGAAAATCTCACCAGTCTGCAATCCGGGCTCTTGCCTTCAAATGGATAAGGATCATTTACCGCTGCTGGAAGACCAGAACCCAGTACGATGAAGCGAAGTATTTGCTGGCTCTCGAAGCGCGACACTCGCCCTTACTGAAGCCATAAAAAGCTTGTCGAATGTCTCAGGGCGTGAAGCGGACATTGGGCGCTGCTAAGCTCTTTGCAAATAACTCACAAATCTTGCCAGTCAGGTAGTTTATTAGCCTTTTTTCGCCATCCGTGAAACGCTGCCATCATCACGCCAAACAGAATGCCCCCAGGAGACTCCTTAATATTGCCCACGAAGGTTGCATTCCGATATCTTTCCAGCTGAAAAACCACATCATCAGGCCCCATAAAAGACCATACATCAGTCCCATCATTAACGTGATGCGCCAGAAAGAAAGGAAAGGTAATGGCGGAATTTTTACGCCTAACTTCCATAAGCCACGCAACAGAGGCGGAGCATAGTTGCTGCGCCACATGTTTTTACTTTCCATAATGGCAAGCGCACGTTCCTTTTTCCGTTCAAAACTCATCTTTTTCTCCCTAAATAACACACGTTTTTTTATCAGAACCTCAATTATGATTGCTTCAGCTAATCTTTAGAACCATCAAGAGTGCACTCTTTAGGTTTACTGCGGGTAATATTGCTGTCCGCGCTGACAGAAGCATCAATAGCGTTCCGGCAGTCTTTGGTGCCACGCGGATCGCTGGCTTTCTTGTACTTTTAGACTTTTTCATTACGTTATTTCACGTGCTCCTTGTACCACTCAAGGCTTTGCGCGCATCGCAGGCGCATCGCCCCGTTGAACTCATAGCTTAAAGCGGACATTAAATTCAGTTAGCACGTCCGTTTCGTGCCGACAGCGGACGTGACTAACGAAACGGTGATTTAAAAAGCAGGGAGCAGGTCAGCAGCTCAGAAATAAATCATATGTACAAACAGCACAGGCAATACAATGCATACAAACATGGGTTAAAAGAACATCAACTTAATGCGTTATTGCCAAAGATTGGCCATGAGAGCTATGACGACGAAAAACGATAATACACATATGCCATAGTGTGAATTTACCGTCTACTCTTGGCGTAGAACCATCTGCCCCTTACGATACCGAGGTTTTTGTAAAACCTCGGTATCGTCCCCAGCTAAATCTAGGTTGGAATTAAACCATACTCAGTCGGTTACTCGAGCTCCAGTGCTGGTAGAGAATCCACGATTTTCATGGTTTCCAAGCTCACGGTGATCATCCGTAGTATCAGTTCAAATGGATATTTAGGATTATTCATGGTTTCCGTTGCCCAGAGGTTAGCATCGTTCTCAAGGCCGCTATCTTTATCCGTCTTAACGCACTGACGCTCCATTACCCAGTCGATGGCAGGCTTACCATTGACCACATAACGGTATGCATCTTCTGGAATACCTTTAATGGTTATACGTCCGTTATAAATAATAGTTGCTTTGTCGTTAATATTCTTACCATCCACTTTTACCTTTGGATGCTTCATCTTAACTACTCGATAGTGGCTATCTTCGCTGGCGGTACTCTCCAACGTCACTTTATAGCAAGGGCAGTTTCAAAGTTTAAATGTAACTCAGCCAGCGCCCGCCCAGCCTTAACGAAAGCGGAAAAGTCTTCAGCCCTCTTCACCCGAGGAATACGCGGAAGCTCTTTGCTCAAATTGTCACCATAACGGCTGCGGTATTCTTCACTATGAAGCAGGCCATATATGTAATAGAAAATATCTTCCTTAGTGAGCCGTCGTGAGGGATAGTAACTCTGGAAGTGGGTCAAGCCATCATCAGTGATGGCTTCGCGCTTATTTGTGCCGTCTTCATCATATAGGTAAAGAGGGAAGCACTGACTATCTCCATTACAATGTAAGTCTGGTATCACATTACTTATCAAAGCAATTTGCCCATATATATATTTCGCGTTGATCTGGATTACAAGGTTCGTTACCTCTTGATTAGGAAATATTTTAGGCATTTGCAATACCCTTTCATTAAAACGACGATTAAAATAAAGCCACTGTTTTGTGAGAGGACGATATAAACCTGCTGCCAAGCAATTAGATTGGAAGTTGTAATTTTTACCTTGTGATAGATCTTTTTTTAGATTCACTGTCCAGCTGATTTTTTTGGGTCAGTATTTAAAAAACCCTGCACTAGTTCACCTTTTTCTTTAGGTGTATTTTCTGCATAACGTCTTTGAAAGCGAATTACCTCTTCATTATAAAAGGTTATCATTTCACCCATATTTTCTGTCAGTTTGCGCTTACTGGGATTCCAACACCAAGCATCTCTATTCGTTGAAACTCCCATAGAGAAGTTATCATATAATTTATTATTACTGCCTTTTTTATCACCCATAACGATGAACTCATTGAAGCTCTCATCACGTTGATTTAACCAGTCGCCATGGATGTCAGGAACAATATGAGCCCACCCTTCATTTTCAGTAATACCCGTAATATCTGACAATTCTTTAATTTTTAGTAGTTTTTCATCTTGAGAAAGGTAATCACCAATGTCGTGAATGTAAATTTTCCCATGCTCTTTTGCCTCGGGGTTTTTGACCAATAAGGTGATAGCTACAGGTGTTCTCGTGCCCTGACCAAAGACATTGTCTTTTTCTTTACGTCTTAGCTCACCAGAGGTTCTTGCGTTTCCGCGCAGATGGAAAATCCAGATGTTGGAAAACTCTTTTGCCAAACACTTTCGCATACCATCAGCAGTGTTCGCTTCAATAAATCCTGCATTGGTGACATAGCCAATGACGCCACGATCCCCAATACGATCAGAAGCCCAACGTATGGCGCGAATGTATGAATCATAAAGTCCTTTAGATAAGGATGAATTCGAGTTCTTAGCATATGTATTTTCTATTCTTGAATCAAGAATAGGATAATCGACATTGGCATTGTTATCGTTTTGACTAGTTTGACCTATTGAGTAAGGTGGATTACCCAAAATGACACGAATATCTTTCAGATTACGTTGTAGGGTTCTGCGTCGACTATTCTCTGCTAAACGTTCTTGGATTTGATCTTCCTGCTCGTACATCTGGAAAGTATCGGTAAGACAGATGCCTGTAAATGGCTGATAGTTTCCGCCGATAATTCCGTGGTAAACCGCCTCAATATTGATGGCTGCAATATAGTGAATCGCCACACATTGTCTACGACTGAGCAACACCTGATCGAGGGCGATCTGCTGCGCGAGATGGCTTTACAAGCCGTTGTGACTCATGCCAAAGATTTCGACATCATTCACAATCATGGCCTGTGGTCCGTTGCGGCTGTCGGCATTTGTGGCTATGTGCTTAACGATGGAGACTTGGTTGCTAAAGCACTGTATGGCTTGCGTGGTGATGGTGAAAGTGGCGGTTTCTTTGCGCAGCTGACGCAATTGTTCTCGCCGGATGGCTACTACATGGAAGGCCCCTATTACCACCGTTTTGCCATTCGCCCGCTGTTGATGGTGGCCGAGGTTATTGAACGCCGTCAGCCAGAACTTAACATTTACCAGTTTAAAGAACGTGTGATCGCGCGTACCGCGGATGCACTGATGGCCTGCGCTTTTCCCGATGGCACGCTGCCTGCGTTGAATGATGCCTCCAAGAGCATGAACATCAACGATGAAGGCATCATCATTGCCACCAGCCTTTGCTTCCAGCGCTATAAACCCGATGATGTGCTGATTGCCATGGCGCAACATCAAAATGAGGTTTGGGTCAGTGCTGCTGGGCTGCTTCTTTCCAATGCGGCGCAAAGTGTGACGCCACGCCCCTTTAACTGGGGCTGCAGAATATTGCGCGACGGTCCTGACGGTGAGCGTGGTGGCGTAGGGATACTGCGTATCCAGGATGAAGAGCAAGATATCAACATGGCGCTACTGGCATTTGGTCAGCACGGTAGCGATTCGAGACTGCATGCAGCGCTGGATCACGGCCATTTTGACGGGTTGCACCTTAGCCTGTTCAACCGTGGGCGTGAGTATTTGCGCGATTATGGTTTCGGGCGTTGGGTGAACGTAGAGCCGAAATTTGGTGGGCGCTATATTCCCGAGAATGACAGCTACTGCAAACAGACGGTTGCCCACAACACTGTGGTTGTTGATGAACGTAGCCAACATCAAGGTGATACGGCAACAGCAGAGCGGCATTGGGGGCAACTGCACTTTTGTGTACCAAACCATCCCTACGGCCAAGGGGTGAGCGCGCTCGCTCATGATTACTACCCCGGCATCGATATGCAACGCTCGGTGCTGATGTTGAAATTGGAGGGATTTCGCACGCCGCTGGTGGTGGATCTGTTCCGCCTGACCAGTGAGGAAGAACATCAATACGATTATGTGTTCCATCACCAGGGGCAGCTTTTACGTACCGACTTCGATTATTACAGCTTTCCTCAGCTCGTACCGCTGGGCAAGCAGGATGGCTATCAACACCTTTGGAAACAAGGAAGAGCCCGTATTGCTCCGCAGGAATCTGTGCTGGTCAGTTGGCTGGATGGCGATAGCTATTACAGCTATATCAGCGCATTGCCTGCAGGGGGTGAAGTGATTTTTGCCCGCAGTGGTGCCAACGACCCTCACTTTAACCTGCGCAGTGAACCTGCCCTGATCGCGCGTACCTGGGGTAAGAGCATGCTGTTTGCCAGCGTCTATGAAACACACGGTTATTTTAATGAGGCCAGTGAATCATCGACGGATGCGCGTGGGCAGATAGTCCGGGTCGAGCTGATTGGGCACGACGATGATGTATCGATGGTTCGCCTGCATTTGGTGGATGAGCGGCAATTGACGATCGTAGTGTGTAACCGCTGGCCTTCCATGACACAGCCAGTGAGTGAACAGGGGGCATGGTTCAACTGGAACGGTAACCGTTTCCATTGGCAAGGCGCTTTCAGCGTGCAGTGGGAATCACCCGATTCGCTCACGCGAAAGTATTAATCGATCAAAGTATTAACCGATCGAAGTATTAGCCGATCTACGCAACAGCAGCGTGACCCTGTACGTGAGCGGGGCCGTAAATTCAATACATTTTGTATTATTATATTAACAATCTTTAAGCATTATCGTTACCGGTTCAGCGTATGAAAAACCGACCACAATGAGGAAAGTGATATGTTCTCCGATTTAAAAAACAAGCGAGTTTTGATTACAGGTTCAACAGCGGGAATGGGGCTTGCCGCTGCGCTGGCATTTGCTCGACAGGGAGCCAAGGTCGGAATCAATAGCCACTTGGTGACGCCAGATATAGAAACCCATTTGTCTGTATTGCGCCAGGTGGGGGGGAGAGGCGGAATTTTTTCAAGCTGACCTTATGAAATCAGAAGGTTGCCGTCAGTTTGTCGACGCTTTTGTTGCACGCTTTGGCGGGATCGACGTACTGATTAATAACGCGGGTGGTTTGGGCGGGCGCGCTAATCTGGAAAGCATCGATGACGAATTCTATGACCGTGTAATGGACTTGAATGCCCGCTCGGCGTTAATGACCACGAAATATGCCATTCCGCATTTACGTGCAGCAGCGGCGGCCAGCGGCCAAACCAGTTCAGTGATCAGCACGGGGTCTATCGCTGGACGTGAAGGAGGCGGTGTGGGGGCGGGGATTTATGCTGCTTCCAAAGCCTGGTTAAACGACATTCATCGCAACTGGGTGAAGGAGTTTACCCAAGACAACATCCGCTTCAATATCGTTTCTCCAGGTACTATCGATACTGCCTTTCATGATGGTAAAAGTGAGGAATTGAGAGCGAAGATTGCCGCGAGTATTCCGATGGGACGCTTTGGCCGTATTGAGGAGGTCGCCCCGACGTTTCTATTTTTCGCTTCCCACGCCTGCAGCGGCTATATTACAGGGCAGATATTGGATGTTAACGGCGGACAGATAGCGCCATAATATCTGCTCACACTGGCAGAACGTATGAAAACGCTCGCTCTGTCAGTGTGGGATTAGCCACCGTTAGCGTTATCATGTATTATGACCCCTCTATTCATCTTTAGGTATGATAAACGAGCATGCAGTTTGAAATGATTGCGGGTGCCAATCGGGGGTTGAATCTGCAAATCGCTCGCGATATTGCCCGAAAAATCCTTTCCGGTGCGTTAAGCCAGGGCGATATTCTACCGAGCGAAGTTGAACTGTGTGAGCAGTTTGGCGTAAGCCGCACTGCGCTGCGTGAAGCATTGAAGCTACTTTCATCGAAAGGGTTACTGGAGTCTCGGCCAAAGATCGGTACCCGGATTCGTCTGCGCTCATTTTGGAACATTCTGGATGTTCAATTGCTTGAATGGATGCAAGGCATGGAAGCGACTGAAGAGATGTATTATCAGTTCCTTGAATTCCGGCGTGCTATCGAACCGCATGCAACGGCCTTGGCGGCCGTGAATGCCACCAAGGATCAACGCATTGAGCTCTCAAGGATATTTCGAGAGCTCTGCTATATTTCCGAACATTTCGACCCTGAGGCATGGGTGAATATCGATACACAATTTCACCGGATGATTTTCCTTGCCTCCGGTAACGCGTTTTATATGCCCTTCGGCAATGTGTTGACCACCGTGTTTAAATGGTTTATCAGCTACTCCTCGAAAGAAGGCGGAATGTGCCTGGAAGACCATCGCATTATCTATGAAGCTATCATGGCCGGAGAAGAAACGGCAGCTTATCAGGCATCACTGGCGTTGATGACAGCCAGTAAGCACCGTTTGGGTCGTGAAGAACATTCTCATTCATAAACGTTGATAATAGCGTTTATATGCTTTGGGTGGAGCCCATCCACGCTACCCGATGGGGTGCGTTGTTGGCGTGATGTGGCAATTCACATCTTCTCCTGCATCCGTTCTTTTCCCTAAGATGTTGCTGGAAACGGTTGATAACATCAGCAATAATTGCCGTCCGTTCAGCCATTTTTCCCGCTTTGTTGCACAGGCTCCTTGCGCGGTTCGGCACTGTTTTTACTACCGTTCGGGGCTCGATGTCATGACCGACAAAAGCAAGGATCTCGCCGCGTTATACCTCACAGAGCATGAGCGCCTGGAACGGCAGATCCGGCACCGGGTGGGTTGTCGTACTATCGCCAGCGATCTGGTGCAGGATATTTTTCTGCGCTTGTGGGAAAAGGCGTTTGAGTGGAAAGGCGACTCTGCTGCTTATCTCACCCGTTGTGCGCGTAATGCGGCCATTGACCATTTGCGGGCGGAAAAAACGAAAGCCGATTACCTCCAGGGCGTGCTGGCGGAGCAATACGCTGAGGAGTCTGAGTCGCCGCAAGACATTGTGTCAGCACAGCAGAACATCCATCACATTGATGAAATCCTTGCTGCCTTACCGCAAAAAACGCGGCATATCTTTTTGCTTAATCGGATTCATGGACGCAGTTTCTCGGAAATCGCTACAGTGATGGGCATTTCATCACGCGCGGTGGCAAAACATACGGCGCGGGCAGTGGCTGCCTGTGAAGCGCGCATAGGAGGTGAACACGATGACACCGTCTGAGACGCAAATTCGCGAACAAGCGCGCGACTGGTTTATTGCTCTGCGGGATAATCCTTCCGGCTCTCAACGCGCTGCCTGTGACCAGTGGCGGCAAAGTCACCCTGCGCACGATGAAGCGTATCGTGCGGTCGAGGCGGTATGGCGGGCAACCGCTGAGCCAGGCAAGCGACTGGCAGAAAAAGAGTCCGATGCGCTGGCGGTTTATCTCACAGCAGTTAATCAGGCGAAACGCCATCAACGCGCAAGGCGTTGGCTTGTCTCAGCTAGCGCCTGCTGTGCCTTGGTGTTGGCGGGGATCCTCTGGCTGGAAAATCCTTACTGGATGCAGAATGTGACCGCGAGCCATGTCGCGAGCAAAGGCGAACGCCATAACGTGATGCTGGAAGATGGTTCGCGGGTATTACTGGATGCGGATAGCGCGTTCAGCGTTGAGTTTACGCCACAACTGCGGCGCGTCCACTTGCTGCGCGGTGCCGCTTTTTTTGATGTTACCCCTTCGCCGATCCCCTTTGTCGTTGCCACAGCGGCGGGGGATGTGCGGGTGCTTGGCACGCAATTTGATGTGCGTTTAATTGATGATGCCGCGTTAGTGACCTTGGCAAAGGGGAGTGTCGCGGTGACTGCGGGGGGGCGCGATGACGCAAACGGTGCTCAAGCCAGGAGAGCAGGCACGCTTTAGCGCCACCGGTACCCATACGCCTGTCAGCGTGAATATTACGGATGAAATGGCATGGCGCGAAGGACGTTATATCTTCTATCGTGCTCGGCTGGCCGATGTAGTGCATGAGGTTGAACGCTATCGTCCTAGGCGTATCTCATCTCAGCATCTGCGTTGGCCAATGAAAGCGTGACCGGCAGCTTCTCGCTGGCGGATAGCGATGCGGCATTGGCGTCTTTACAGGCCAGTGTCGGGTTTCAGATGCGCAAAGTCACTGAACGGCTGGTGATCCTCTCCCCATAAAAATAATATGTTTTACTGTGTGTTATGATTTTTTTATTAAAAAGTCCTTTTTCAGGGTTCAGTGATCGGGGTTTGAGGGCCAATGGAACGAAAACGTACTATAAGGGCTTCCCCGGCATGTCAACGTCGGTTTTTATGGTTTCTGTCTGCTCATCAGTAAAAATAAAGGGAAGAGACTGCGGTACTATAAACGGCCATGATGAATCGTCATCGATTCGGACCCTGATGAAAGACGCTCGTGAGGTTCTTGTTCGCTAAGCGGATACGTATATCCTGTACGTTTTGCAGATAATCCTCACGGGGTCTAACCCTTTATCATCAACGAGTTGCAGGTCATAAGGTTATACAGATTTGTGCTTCAGCCCGCTGAGTACAGCCTGAAATCATCACCATAGTGTAGCGATGCCCAGCACAGTCTCGCATTTTTGGCGGCGATAGCCACAACCGCACGCCAGTATCCTCTTCGCTCGACCAGCGAGCAGGCCCAGCGACTGAATGAGTCACTCTTTTTCTCTGCACCAATCAGTGCTGAACGGGCTCCCTGTACCAGGAGCGTTCGCAGATACGAATCACCAGCTTTTGTGATCCTGCCGAGTTTCGACTTTCCACCGCTGCTGTATTGTGATGGCGTCAGTCCCAGCCAGGCAGCCAGTTGACGTCCATTCTTAAAATCATGTGCATTACCGATACTGGCGACCAGCGCACAGGCCGTTGTAGGGCCAACGCCCTTCAGCTCCATCAGCCGCTGACTGCGGTGATCTGTTTTGGCCATGCG
The DNA here is from genome assembly GCF_000770305.1 of Erwinia oleae. Classification (GTDB taxonomy): domain Bacteria; phylum Pseudomonadota; class Gammaproteobacteria; order Enterobacterales; family Enterobacteriaceae; genus Erwinia; species Erwinia oleae. The sequence goes on along the minus strand of NZ_JNVB01000101.1, from coordinate 993 downwards.
GGACAAAATTCGGTCATATTCAGCAATGTTAGCTTCAATGCGATCAACGTGTTCCAGCAAATCATCAACACATTGCTGAACCTGAAGCGGTAAAGAATCCTTTTGCGCTGAAACCATGTGTCGCAGGCCGTCAGTACTTTGTGGAGCTATGACGCCGAATTCAGATATCAACCCTCGCAGGCGATTATACGTTGCTGTTTTCTCTTCGATAAAACCCTGACGGGTACGATGTAAACACTGCATCGACTGCTGGCTTTCGTCTTTTACTGGTACTAACCGCATATGCGGACGACGAACAGCTTCACAGATAGCCTGAGCATCAGCAGCATCATTTTTCCCTGATTTACCGGCCATGCGGTAAGGCGATACAAACTTTGCAGCCATAAGGCGCGGTTCATGACCATACTGCCGGAACAACCTTGCCCAGTAGTGCGCCCCGGAGCATGCCTCCATCCCGATAATACAGGGCGGAAAACCAGCAATCAGCCCGGGAAGAGCGGCGCGGGTTACTCTGGATTTAACCAGAACAGTTTTGCCATTGTGGTCAACAACATGAACAGCAAACACATTTTTGGCAAGATCAATACCGATTGTGGCGATGGTCATAACGAATCCCTCCGGAGCTATGTTTACCCCATGATTGCACAAGAGTTAATCAGGCGCATATTCAGGGGAAGTCCCTTCCATTCGCTAAGAGGATAACTAATTGTTTATAATATATTTTCACTCAGTGGTACTAAAACTTACACGAAGAGATCCGCATGGAAATCGAAACATCCTACTATAAGGGCTTCCCCGAACAGTCAACTATAAGGGCTTCCCCGAACAGTCAACGCCGGTTTTTAATTTCTGTCTGTTCATCAATGAAGGGCAAGGGATAAGACTGCGCTACTATAAACGGTCACGTTGAATCTCTATTGATTCGGACCCTGATGAAAGACGCTCGTGAGATCCTCCTTCGCTAATCGGATAGTGATATCCAGTAGGATATGC
>NZ_JNVB01000100.1 GCF_000770305.1 Erwinia oleae | reverse complement strand
ACCGAATACAGCCTGTGATCCCGCTACGCGCCATGCCACGCAAACCCCGGCCTGGCTTGCCCCGACTCTTTGATCGTCCAAAGTATCGGCAGCGCAACATCATTGAGCGGATGTTTGGCTGGCTAAAAGAGAACCGCCGAATCGGCACCCGCTACGACAAGCTGGCCAAGAGCTACGCAGCCATGGTCACGCTGGCCTGCAGCCTACGTTGTATGCGGCAATACTTTTCGTACAAAACCTAGTAGCCCCTTCCATTAACTTGATTTTTAAAGAACTAATAAGCTATTACAAATAAATTTCTCGGTGGCTACTGCTTTTAATTGGGGGCAGGGGAGTCAACTTTATTTGGTGTCAAGTGATTTTTTACAAGCTTTAGATATTTTTCATCCTCTTCTGAAAAAATCTCTTCACCCTCTACCATATAAGCCTTGCATAAGAAATCTATGCCTTCAGGCTTGCTCAGTTCGTAGAGAGACTGTCCTAAACGCAACATAATGAAGGGGTTTGATGCACCATCAGGCCCGTTCATACCGTCATAGAGTTCTTCAATTGCACGTTCATAATCTTTCATGTTAAACAAAGCGTCAGCTGTACCCGCTTTTAACCAAGTGTAAGCCTCCCAAGTGCTGCGAGGCGAAGGCAATAGACTGAGAGCTTTCTCAAAGATATTTAATGCTCTCGGGTATTCCCCGTCATCCATAAGTGAATTTCCTATGTCACTCATTTCGGAGATTTTTTCGTAAAGCTCATCATCAAGCTCTAGCATGATTCATACCTTTATATTCTCGAGATAAAAATTCAAGTACTTATTGTCAAAGCCTTCAAAAGCTCTTTTCTTTCCGAGTTTAAAAGCTTTGTCAAAGTGCTCAATTGCGAGCTCTTTTTCGCCAAGTTCATAGCATATTTTTGCAAAATCAATAAGGCTGCTTGTTTCTCGTGGTGGCTTGGTTTTAATTGCAATAATTGCCCATTTTTTTGCTTCCGCATAATTTCCGGAGTCGAAGAGTAAATTAGAAATGCAACTAGAAATCCAATTGGCAAGATCCCATCTTTCGGGAGGCGCAGGCAACAAGGCCCATGCTTGATGATAGTTTTCAAGTGCTTTATCACTATCGTTTTCGATTTCAAATTTATTGCCAGACTCCGTCAAGTCTACAATTTTTTGTGAAAGCTCACTATTCGAATCGCTCAAATCTTCCATAAAATCCTCAATAGCTAAAATTTTCGTGTGGCCCAATCATACTTTCGGGAGGTCTATAAATCTGCCCTAATTTGGCACCTGCGGATCTATTGGTCGAGAAGTGCTCCAGCTCATAATTTTTAGGATCCCGCATCCACTGCCTTACTTCCGGCGATTTAGCTCCAAAATACCCCCCCTTGGTATTCCAGTATGTTACTGCGTCGGTTTTATGGGCCATGTCGGCCTCTTTAATGGGGTACCATTTTTCGTCTTTGCTCTTAAATCTCATACGGGCGCCTTCACCACGTATTTTTCCTTCCTTCCGCATATTCTCAATAACGGTTCTTCCCGTTTTGCTATTTTTCCCTGGGGTACGGCCCACATAATCAGTTCTACAGCTCAGTCCCCACGGGTCAATCCAATTGATTGTATTAGGCGCATACTCATAAAGATTTTCCCCACCCAACAACCCAATCGGATCCTGCGTAATAAACCGCCCAATCTCCGGGTCATAGTACCTAAACGTGTTGTAATGCAGCCCCGTCTCGACATCAAAATACTGCCCCTGAAACCGCAGGTTCTGCTCAACCTCGTTCACCACCAGCTTCTCAACCGCTCCCCAGGCCCGGTACTTCGCCTGCCAGACGATCTGACCTTCGGCATCGGTCATTTCCAGCGGTGTACCAATCTGGTCGGTATGGAAGTAGTAAACCTTGTTTTCTACCTCGCCCTCTTTCTCATCAACACGAGCCAACGGCGCATAGCTGCCGGGCTCGTAAAGGTACAGGCTGCTCTGGCCGGGGCTTTCTTCGCGCAGCATGCGCAAGCCTTGCCAGAGGAAGCGTTTGTGGTCGGTGCGGCCTTTGATCTCGGACTGTTTGGCGACTCTTCGGCCCAGGCTGTCGTATTGGTAGCTGCTGGTGCTTTCGACCTGCGTGCCAGCCATGGTTTCGGTTTTGACCAGGCGGTTTTCGCAGTCGTAGGTGAAGGTTTGCCAGCGCACGATGCCGACGACTTTTTCGATCAGGTTGCCCCAGGCGTCGTATTTGTATTCGTGGTTCGCCCACTGTTTTAGGCGGTTGTCTTTGACGTGGTCGAAACGACTGGTGTTGAAGTTCAGGCGATTGGCGGCGGCGTCGTAGCGGAATTCTTCGCCGTCAACGACTCTACCGGTGTTGCGCGCCAGCAGCTGGCCGTTGGCTTCGTATTCGTACTGGGTTTCGCCGCGCAGTTTGTCGAGGGTGCGGCTCAGTTCACCGGCCGGGTCGTATTCGTAGCGGCGGTGAATCGGGTTGTAAGCGTGTTCGACGTAGCGCTCTGGCTTTATGAGCGGGTTCTGGATCTGCGATAGCTTTTCCGCGGGCAGGGTGGTTGCGTACTGCCACGCTTTGCGGCCCATGCTGTCGTAGCCGAAGCAACTGGTGAGTTTGCCCTGGGTGCGGTAGACCTCGCGGTGCAGGTCGTCGCGCTCCATGTCGCTGATCAGCTGGCCATCCAGATTCAACTGGTGCAGGTGACCGCTGCCGTAGTACAGGTGGTTCAGGTGTTGACCGGTGGGCAGGGTTAGAGTGGTCAGGTTGCTGAGTGGATCGTACTCGTAGGCCAGCGCGCCTTGGGGCGTGGTCTCTGTGGTCAGTCGCCCCAGCAGGTCGTAGGCAAATTCCAGTTTTTCGGCGGTGACGCCGAGTTTTCTGCCGGTGTCCGTCGGTTTGCGCTCGATTGACAGCAGTCGGTCGCCGTCGTCATAGGTGTAGTCCTGACGCGCGTCGTCGTTGAGTTTGGCCAACAGGCGACCAATCGGGTCGCGCTCCAGATGGGTGCTGCGCCGTGGCTGTTCGCCTTTCTCGCCGTAGCCGATTTCCTCGACCTGTGTCAGGTGGCCGCCGAGGTTGTAGCTGAAGCGGCGGGTCAGGTTGTCGATGCGCTTTTCTTCGATCAGACGATCTGCGTTGTCGTACGCTGCTTAAAGTCATAACGGTAATCGAAATGTTCACCATCGCTGGTCCAGTGCTCGACCACGCGAGGCTGGTCATCAATGGTTTCCCAGCGGTAGTAACAGTTCAGGCCCAAGGCGTTGCTGTGGCGGGTCATCACGCCGTCGGTGTAGGAAAAGCTGCGAGTGGAATCGCCATTACGGTTATAAACGTCACTGAGCTGGCCGTTGTCGTCGTAGTGGTAACGAACGAGGGTTTCAACAGCTTCCTTATTGACGATCCGCTTCACCGACGTCAGCCGTCCCAGCGGGTGCTCATACTGCAAATGCACATGTACGTTGCCGGGTGCGCTGATGTCGGTGAGAGTACCTTCATCGGTACGGCTGAAATGCAGGTAGTGGCCGAGCGCGTTTTCAATACGCTGCAGCGGAACGGGTTTGTTGTTATTCGGCACTTCGCCGAAGTAGAAGAAGATGTTGTCCTGGGTTTGGAGCATGTAATGGCCGCCTTGCGTGCGGACCAGATGCATCTGCTCGTAAGGGTTGTAAATGCTTTCCCCGGGCTCGACGTTGACGAAGGGTACGCTGCGCCCCTGATTGTCGATGAGGTAAACGAAACTGCCATTTCGGCGCAGGTTTTGCTCCCACGGCAGCACCCAGCCCTTGCCCAGAACGCTGTCGACGTTGAGGTCGCTGGCGTAAAAGCGCGACCACTCGATAGGCATCAGCCCCGGCAGCGCAAAGTCTGTTTCGCCTTCTTCAAGCAGTAATTTTCGCCCGCTGGTGAGGTCAACGGGGTTGCCGCTGAAGCCGCCTATCACCCCGCTTATTGCAGGCCCCGCAACAAAACGTCCAAATAAATAGGACACGCCTACCGTGGCAGCGAATTTCAGGGCGCAAGGTGCGACCGCCTTCAGGCCGCCACCGAGTCCCTTGGCTAACATGGGCAGTCCACCGCGCCCCATCGAGGCAATGATGATTGCGATATCAATACCGACACGAAGCGACTCGGATATCTCTTCGTTTACTTTCAGATAGCGTTTTGTCCCGCCGCCAATAAAGACGTTATTGGAACCTGTAGCGATTTTCGAGTCACAGGTGAGCTTGTCGCCCTTGCGGGCGGCCGGGTAGCCATTGATGAAAACGCTGGCAGAGCCATCTGCAATCTGTACCGGTGCGGGGTGATTCTCGCACTTGGCGATACTTTGTGTGGTAAGAGCCGCATTGCGGCCGTTGATAAAAACGTTGGGCGAACACCCTGTTTGCGTGATATCTCCCGCGGGAGAACTTCGTGCCGCGCCCCAGCTTTCACCCACCGCCGGGGCTGCGCCTGCGCCGACTGACAAAACAACACCCAGAAGAACAGCCCCCAACCCGGCGGTGCAGACAATCAGGGCCGCGCCAGCAACGGCCATTGCGATGCCGATCACAGCACCCGCCAGAAGCCCGCCCAGTGCGCTATTGTGCTCAATTCCATCGTGCAAACGCGCTGCTTCGAACATGGTTTTATTCCTGTTCGGTGTTTATTGGCCCAGCGTTATCCGGATGTGGCTGAAAACTGGCCAGCAATTGCAACCAGTCCTCGTCCTGCGTGGAGCTAAAGTCAGTCTGACTTGTTGCCGAAAACACCAGAATACGTCCCGGTATGACTTCAAAGGCCGCTTGGCGCTGGTAAATCGGTCTGCCTTCATGCATGTAGTAGGCATCTACTTGTATACCGGGGAGGGTGTGCCCAGTAGACAACAAGGCAGACTTCTTACCAAGCAGCGTGTAGCCCCGAAGCTTATTGGCGATGAGCTTTATCTGCCGGCTTATGTAGGTGCTCATGTCCTCAGCGGGCAGCATGTCATCACGTGAAATCGTGATATTGAGGGGCGCTGGAACGCTGTCGCCCAAGGTGAACATGTTCACCGTCCGGTCCTTGAAACCATCTGGTAATGCGATTGATCCTTCGTGAAGCTGATAGTCCATTGTGAATGTCCTGAACTCGAAAATAAAAAATCAATGAGCGACAATTGCTTCAAGCACTGCGTCGAAATCGATCAACCAGTCTGCCAGCGCAGCCGTGTCAGGATCAATCATTGTGGAGATGCAAAGCCATTGCTTATCTCCATCCTCTGCAGTGGTGATAGCGTTAATAGCTCTGCCGTGACTAAGCCCTTGCCTGGAGGTGAGTACGTAGTCGAGAGCCACCGCTGCATTTCCCGCCAGCAAGCAATCTCGCTGCCGCACAGTATCGATATCAGGGTGTCTCTCACGCAGGTTTGCCAAGTAGAGATCTGTATAGCGGTTCAGCGTCAGATCATCCCGAACCGGCCGACGTGTGATGGTGAGCGTGATGGGGTGTCCATCCTTTTCAAGAGTGATGCTGATCTCCTGAAAGTTCACTCGCTGCGGCATGACCAGTTTCAGCCCGGCAACCGTAATCTCATTGCGTGTCAATTCAAGCGGTAAAACCGGCACTGGCTCAGGCTCGGGAACGGTCGGCGGAGCACTTGCTGCGTGTAATGCTTTCTCACGCGCCAAAGCCTCATCGGCTATACGCTTTTCCGAAATACGGTCATAAAGGCTGGTTCTGACCATCTCAGGATTTCTCGATATTGATATCGACACGGTCACCTTCGACAAAGGTGTTTTTGCTGAGAACCTTTATTTCGTCGCCCTTGATTTCGATGCTGCTCGGCTTGAGGGTAATGCTACTGGTACCTACAGTGAGGGTGATCTCCGTCATGGCCGTAATGTCGATAGACTGTTTGTCCACGGTAATCGTCAATGAGCCTTGCTCTACCTTGAGCAAAGTGTCGTTCTGAATAATTTCCGTATTCTTACCGCCGACAGTCACACTGCGGTTATTACCCACGTCATGCGTCTCATCCAGCTCGATCTCGGTGTCCATGTTGCGCTCGGCATGCACAATCACCTGTTCGGCACCGGCCTTGTCTTCGAAGCGGAAGAAGTTGGCTGTACCGCCATCACCCTTGGCCGAACGCGTCAGGAAACCGCTTTGGGTCTTGTTGGCAGGCAACGACCACGGCGGCGTATTCTGGCTGTTGTACAGACTGCCCATGACGAGCGGACGGTCGGGGTTGCCATCAAGGAAAACGACCACCACCTCGTCACCGACGCGCGGGATCTGGATGCTACCAAAACCGCCACTTGCACCGGATTGAGCAACGCGGACCCAGCAGGAGCTTTTGTCGTTGTGCTCGCCTTTGCGGTCCCAATGGAACTGAATCTTTACGCGACCCAGTTCGTCGGTGAAGATTTCTTCTCCGGGCGGACCCACAACGATAGCGGTCTGCGGCCCCGAAATGACGGAGCGATTGGTCGTGAGCTGTGGGCGAAAAACTATCTTCTTGCGTACACAGGAGAAGGTGTTGAAGTAGCTGGCTTGCTGACCGTTGAGGTAATTGTTGTGGCCTTCACTATCAACAAGCACGAGCAGGAACTGGCGGTCTTCAGGTGAGCCCTGATCGTGGTCGTAATGCTGCAGCAGTTCGAAGGTGTAGCCAGGCTTCATGGCACGACAGTTACTGGTGCCCCTAAAGCTCTTGCCCCTCAGCTCAAGCGCTTCAACGCGCAAGCGCAACAGCGCTTCACCTTCATCGTAGGTGCCATGGGTGTACTGGCCGGGAAAGTCGTACACCTCGAAGTTCTCGACATCACCCTGCTGGTTCAGGCTGTTCATGGCGACCGGCAGCCTGTTGTTTGGCTGACGATAGTCGAACGTCTGAACCGCTATTTTCCCTGATTGTAGTTTGCGGTCGCCGTTCCATTCGATGATGGAGTCGGCTGTCTCGGTGACCGACGCCGAGTGGAAGCGTATCTGGGGCTGCTCCGGCAACGGCACCAGCGTGGTGGAGTCGTCGCAGATGATCATGGTGTGACCTTCGGCGGTGTGCTCGAAGTAATAGAACATCCCTTCTTCTTCCAGCAGACGCTGGACGAAGTTGAAGTCGGATTCGCGGTATTGAGTGATGTAGGTATAGCGCTTGAGAGGCTTGCTCAGGCGAAACTCATGCTTGGAGAACGCGGTACACATCGCGAACACTTGGGTAACGACTTCCTCTACCGTATTCCCCTGGAAGATACGTGTGTCGAAGCGGTTCTTCAGCATCGAGAACCAGGGGTTGAGCGTTGCCGTGTATTTGGCCATGCCGCCGTCGCTGCCACCGCTGGCAAAGCGCGTGAGATAGCCAGCGATATAGCGTGGCGAGCCATCGGCCAGCTCGATTTCGATAACCACGTGCTGGCCCATCATCGATTTCAGCTCGACTCCGGAGTCCTGGCACACCAGCAGCAGGTCAAATTGGTATGCACGTGACAGACCTTCAGACCCTCTAAAGGACTCCAGCAGCAGCTCCTGCTCGGGATTCGCGAGGTTCTTGAATTTGAAAAGGCGCCGGTTCTGCGGCGAAAGCATCGCGGCAAGGTCCATCAACATGTATATCTCCTTGAAGGCAGGGAGGCCAGCGCCGCCGGATTTAGCGGCTAACGGTTACAAACTGACAAGTCACGACACAGGTCTGGTGCATAAGCATCGACTATTTCAGGAGGGCTGCGATATCAAAAATCGACATCCACCGCTCATAAAATTCTGAAAATTTCGTAGGACCAGAGCTACAGACGCGTTCGGCATCTCGCAATTACTGCGAATGTGCGACCACAAAACAATATGAAAGTGCCACTAGCTCAGTAAAAAAACAGCTAACATTTCTCTCAAAACCGTTACAGTTCTTAAGAGATGAAAGGAGACACCGAGGCGTTGCGCCGTGTCAACCACAACGACGGCCTCGGACGATCACCCTCATTTTGGGATGTGTCTGATTTAGCTGGACGGTCGTAATTGTGGAGCACTTAGGGAGGCGCTGCAAAAATAGCCAACTGTCCCCACCCTTGGCACACTAAGTTCCTTCAACCAGCCTCCCTCTCCGTGAGCGTTACGCGCGTGCAGAAAACCTTCTCCGAACTCGAATATACCGGCAAGAAAAAGCAGACTCGCCGAGATCGCTTCCTGGCTGACCTTGAACAGTTGGTGCCCTGGGCCCAGCTGGAGGCGCAAGTGGCGCCGTTTTATAGCAACACCGCAGGCAAGCGCGGACGCCCTGCGATAGGGGTGTCGCGCATGTTGCGCATGTACGTCGTGCAGCAGTGTTTCGGTTTCTCCGATGAAGGTTGCGAAGATGCCGTCTACGACAGCCAGGCCATCCGCGGTTTTATGGGTATCGACCTGGGTCGCGAGTCGGCACCGGATGCCACCACCTTGCTGCGTTTTCGCCGCTTGCTGGAAACCCATCAGCTAACGCGGCGGCTGTTTGAAACGATTAACCAGCATCTGGCCAGCCGGGGGCTGCTGCTCAAGGAAGGCACTATCGTCGACGCTACCCTGATCGCCGCGCCGCCCTCGGTCAAGAACCGAGAAGGCAAGCGTGATCCTGAGATGCATCAGGCCAGGAAAGGCAATCAATGGCACTTCGGGATGAAGGCCCACATTGGTGTAGACGCCACGTCGGGGCTGGTGCACAGCGTAGTAGGGACGGCCGCTAACGTGGCGGATGTCACCCAGGTTGGCCAGTTGCTGCACGGTGACGAAACCTATGTTTCGGGTGACGCTGGATACACCGGTGCGGCCAAGCGACCGGAGCATGCTGAACGGGACGTTATCTGGTCGATTGCAGCACGGCCAAGCAGTTACAAGCAGCACGGCGAAGGCAGCGTGCTGTATCGGGTCAAGCGTAAAATTGAATATGCCAAGGCGCAACTGCGCGCCAAGGTCGAGCACCCCTTCCAGGTAATCAAGGTGCGCTTCAATCATCGCAAGGTTCGCTACCGTGGGCTGGAAAAGAATACAGCGCAGTTGTTCAGTTTGTTTGGGTTGGCCAATCTGATGCTGGCCAAGCGGTATTTGCAACAGGCGGCAGGATAAATCCGTCTGAAAGGCGGGACTGGCCCGCCAATCAGCAAAAGGAGGGCAGAAATCTGCCCGAGAAACGCAAAACAAGGCCGGCAGGTTGAAAAAAACCGGCTTGGAAATGAAGACGGTGCGAACGGGTTAATTGTTCAGCGTCTCCTTAGAGCGCGCATTAGTTGGGAGATTTTCAGGCGTAGCAATGAGTTAAGCAGGGATTCGAATAAGTGATGGCCTAATGGCATTGTTGCGATCTGTTTTTTAGGTGAGAAAAATGAGCATGTCCTGAAATTTAGCTTCAGAATTCAGGTCCCATGGAGCCATGTACATGGCTCGGATCACGTCAATTTGTAGCCGCGCGATTGGTGCAAGCCTCCTTCAACCCAGGGACAGTGATGTGTAAATGGACCTATTAGCCAACATTCCTAGCTGGGATGACATCGAGCGGAACCTCGATGATAAATTCAACACGCTGAATCAAGCCTACAGCGATGGGCTGCAGAGCACCTATGACAGCTGGAATGGCTTCACGCGACGCGTCAATACCACCACCACCGCGACTCAAGCCTACGGATACATGGGCGGCAACCGCATTGACTATGTGAAAGCGGCGATGAGGCTTTCCTATCCCATCATCGAGTCAAACCTCAAGCGCAAGTGGGCATCCATCGAGATCGAACAGATCCTCCCGGTGCTGCTGCAACTGGTTAAAGAAGTCGCGATGATTCTCGGCGGCAGCGTTGCGGTCGGTACGGTCGCTGGCGGCGTTGCTGGAGCGTTTTTCTTTGGTGTCGGCGCTGTGCCGGTAGCGGCAGTTGGAGCGGGTATCGGTTTACAGGTTGGCAACCTGATCCTGATGGCGCTGGGCCTCTCAGCTATAGCTGAATATTTCTATAAAGGTCTGCCTGCTTGCCTCTCTACCTTGCAGGAAGGCTTCGCCACTGCCTGGCACGCTGACGAAGGGCTGAAACCCGAGGGCCTCGACCCCACTGGTGGTTCGGCATACGAAATCCAGGAGCGGATTGATCGTGCTGCCCGCCAAATCGCAAAAGGCCAGGAGCAACTGGTGCTGCTGCTCTTTACTGCCATCGTGACCTACATGACACGTGGGCAGGTCAAGGCAGGCATCATAGGGAGCATGGATAGCATCGCAGTGCGCAGTGCCAAGCTTCAGGCAGAGATTTCGAACAAGCAGTTTGCGAACTGGTTGGCGCGTAATGAGCGGAGGCTATTGGCTGAGCCTGCGTTGCGGGTTGATGAGCCTGCTCCTTTGGCTAAGGCTGAATCCGAGACCATGCGTGAGTATTACGCTAGGTTTTGTACGAAAAGTATTGCCGCATACAACGTAGGCTGCAGGCCAGCGTGACCATGGCTGCGTAGCTCTTGGCCAGCTTGTCGTAGCGGGTGCCGATTCGGCGGTTCTCTTTTAGCCAGCCAAACATCCGCTCAATGATGTTGCGCTGCCGATACTTTGGACGATCAAAGAGTCGGGGCAAGCCAGGCC
>NZ_JNVB01000010.1 GCF_000770305.1 Erwinia oleae | reverse complement strand
TGCTTTTTTTTGCTGACGCTGCCCATCGCAATAAAGAGATGCTCGCGCCAGGCGGCAGCGGTTCGGCGCAGCGATGCGCGCCACCAGCCTTCGCTAAACATACGTGTGACGGCAGGCGCAATCTCCTCCTCCGCCACATATTTCTGGCTGGCGCGCGCCCAGAGCGGCGGCGTGACGTTAAGCTGTCGGCACAGTCGCGCAGCATGCATATACCAGCAGTAAAGGGTTTTCAGATCGCTGAAACCTGTGGTATCGATGTCGGCCAGCGCGGCGCGAATGAAATGGGCGACGTCTTTACTCAGCAGTTCAATGTCGGCTTTTGACATGTCCGCCAGGCGATTGTATCGGTTGATAATATCAACCAGCCGCGAAGCAACGTGCTGCAAAATTGACGTATCAAAATGCCCGGCAAACAGTGCGGCGGAGGTCTGTTGGCCGATCGTATTCACCCGATATCTTTTATTGACCTGCTCAAGCCTCGGCAGCGTTTTTTTACTGAAAGTGATAAGCCAGGCATTCGCTCGCTGGCTTCCCGCACGCGCTTCCAGTGCATCGAACAGGCGATAAGCATCACGGCGCACGCATTCCGGCTGTAAAGAGAGAGATTTTCTGGCATGCAGCAGCGCCGCCATCATGCGATCGCGACGATACTGATCCTTGTAGGTTAATAAGGGACGGACGATCGCCGGCTGCCGGACGTTCCACGAAAAAGCGTATGAGATCGCCACCTTAAACCGCCCGATAATGTTTTGATTTCAGTTCGGCGATGGCCTGGCAGTTGACGCAAAGCCTGACGCCCGGCACTGCAACCCGGCGGGCTTCCGGCAGCGCCACATCACACTCTTCGCAGGTGAGGCGTGAAGGCGTGACCTGACGATGCAGGATAGCGTGCAGCAGCCGCTCGCGATCGTCCTCTTCCTGCTGTTGCGCCCGATCCACGATGTCGCCCATCAGCACAGCTCCCCGGCCTGGCGCTGGATATTTTCCGCTTCCTGACGCAACAGTCCGACGGCATCGGCGCCGCCCAGCGCGTTATCCGACAGGTAATCGGCCAGTTTATCCAGTCGTGCTGACAGTAAATTCGCACGCGTTCGCCGCTCATCGAGGCGGGTTTCGTGCAGCAAATAAGCAATGTGCTCTGCGTCGTGACTGCGGGTACTCTTTTTCATCACAGATCTCCTGGATTCAGGCAATACAATGCCCGACGGGTTTAACGCCTTGATTAATTTTTGGCCTGATTAAAGCGGCATGGTTAGCCGTTTGGGGAACAGGCTGACGACGGCGCGTAAATGATTCATGGCGGAAATGAGCGCTTTTTTCTCCTCACGGGTCAGTTCGCTCAGAGGCCGCTGGTGAGCCGCCAGAGGAATGTTTGCCAGAAAGAAGATGGCAGCCAATGCGCGGGCATTTTCCGCACGGTGCAGATCGCGCGTATCGCGCAGCCTGGTGAAAAATCGCTCAACATCCTGCCAGCTATCGGGCCAGAAACGCGCCCGCAATTCGGCAACATGGTTCAGGCCGGAAAGCCGCTCGCCCGCGCGTTGCGGGGCAGTAACAACCGGTATAGTCATAGCCCTGCCTCCTCCTGTTTTAACCTGTTGAAAGGCCGCGCGCGTCGGTCAATTCCCCGAAAGTGAACTCTTCGCCGATGGCGCGCGGTCGCTGTCAGAGGTAACAAATGTTCAGTGCAGAATCGCATGACAAAATTTTGAGGATTGCGATTTCACAAACCATATTGCATCATTCCCTCTTTGCCCGTGTTCGCTATTCAAAAGCCCTTCTTAGCGGTCAATACGGATAATGCTAATTTTAGCATCAGTCAATTAAGAGAATGCTATTTATGGTATCTGACACTAATTTCAATAATGAAGAATTACTGAACAGGATTTGTGAGGTGTATGGTTTCACCCAGAAGCTCCAGTTAGCGAATCACTTTAATATCGCCGCCAGTTCGCTGCAAAATCGCTACAAACGCGGCAATATGTCCTATGATTTCGCCGTACATTGCGCGCTGGAAACAGGTGTGAATATCCAGTGGTTGATGACCGGTCAGGGAGAGAAACGCAGCGACGCAAAAATCCCAAAAAGTGAATCATTAAACATTCCGGTATTCATTTTTGATGATGGCGCGTTAAAAAAAGGGAGTAGTTTAGCTATCGATGCACATTTTTTTAGCAAACCGCCGGGTGAAGGCATCGCCGTTCGCACCGAAGGTCGCCTGCATTTTATTGATAAAACGCTCTCTCTTACCGATGGCCTTTGGCTGGTGGAGATAGAAAGCACGGTCAGCCTTCGCGAACTGACCGTCCTGCCAGGCAAAAAGCTTCACGTCACCGGCGGCAAGGTTCCCTTTGAATGCGCCGTGAGCGATATTCAACTGTTGGGCCGCGTCACTGGTATTTATAACGAGATGAGTTAACGATTTTTCTTTGTACGGATCGGCAAAACGAAAGGTAGCCCTTTTAACTGGCGATCTCATGAGCCGCAAGACAAAGTGAACGTTGTTTTTCCCCGGCGGCGGGACAGAAACCACGATGCATTCATGTCGAAAGCAATGTTACCAACGATCGCAGGCTTGCGTTCTCCTGCGTGAGGCGCGAGATCTGTTCAATCAGCCCCTGGTTATCAGGAAGATCTCTGCCTGATACCCAGCCCTTAAGATCTCTTTCTGATACAAGCGCTGGCAACGTTTTATAGACAGCGATCTGTATATCTTTATTATCCTTATAGAATGCCACCGGATAGCTGACAACTTTGCTTCTGAATGCTCTGTATTGATCATGATGGTCAAGCTCCAGAACGCGCTGTCCGAAATCGCGCACTTTATGCGCCAGGTAGTCCTCATCAATGACCACCGAAAACAGGGGCTTATTGGTTTTCAACGCGTAGTCATACTCAAGCTCCGTGTAGCTGGACTCGCTGCCCGGCGCAATCGATCCGTATCGCCCCCCCAACACCAGCAGGTAAATGTCCGACTCGTCTATCCATCTTTTGATAATGTCGAGCTGAGTTTGATCGCCGGGTTTAAACAGCTCCATACCCGCTGGAATGTGCCCCGCCGTGAGGATCGCACTCACCGCCGCCTGACGCTCGTCAAGCAGGTCGTTGAATGTTGACGAGACGAAAACCTGAAATTTTCTAATCATGCCGCTCACCCTTCAGCAGGAATTTAACATTGGAGGCATCGCGGTATAACCCCGCGCACGCGGGGAACACTATAAGCAGCGACACACCGATCCTCCGCCACGTCTGCCTGTTAATGTCGCGGTGATGTTCTGCGTAGGATACAGGCGGACAAACCATGACCGCATTGTCATGGCCAGATAGAAATGAACATTTGGCAAATTGAAACAGCCCTGTACGACATCGCGCCAGAGCTGGCCTGAGATGAAACAGGCCGCAGGAAATACTGTATATAAACACAGTATATCTGTTTATTAAAAATGTGAAATGCTTTTTTTCGGTGAAGAGAAATTCAGTACATAGAATTTGATCTGGCTCGCAAGAACGCCGAATTCCTGCATGTCAGAAGAGAACGCGGCGCGAAAACGCCGCGTTTGATAACAAGTTAACTATTTGATTCAGCGTGATTTTTACCTTCTTCGATAAAATCCTCATCAATTTCATCACTGTTGCCCTGATGATCGCGGCCGGACAGCAGATTCCAGCAGGCAATAAAGAGCGCAGCAATAAGCGGCCCGATAACGAAACCGTTAATACCGTAAATTTCCATGCCGCCCAGCGTGGCAATCAGGATCAGGTAGTCAGGCATCTTGGTGTCTTTACCCACCAACAGCGGACGCAAAATATTATCCACCAGCCCAATCACCACCACGAAAAACGCCACCAGCAGGATGCCCTTCCACAGCATTCCCGTGGCAAAGAGGTAGATGGCAGCAGGAACCCAGATAATCGCCGAACCGACGGCGGGGATCAGGGAAAGAAACGCCATCAGCGCGCCCCACAGCAGGCTGCCGTCAATGTCGGCGAACCAGAACGCGATGCCGCCCAGCGTACCCTGGACAATAGCGACCGCCACTGTTCCTTTCACCGTCGCACGCGCAACGGCGGCAAACTTCATAAACAGATGATGCTTAACGTATTTCGACAGCGGCAGCGATTCCAGGATCAGATTCACCAGCCAGGCACCATCCTTCAAGAGGAAGAACAGCAGATAAAGCATCACGCCAAAGCCCACCACAAAACTGAACGTGCCTTTACCGATCAGGAAAACGCTTCCTGCGACGTATCGGCTGCCCTGAAGCGCAAACTGCGACAGTTTTTGCTGAATGCTCGCGGCGTTGTCCAGATCGTGATCGGCGAGGAAATTACGCGCCCATTGCGGCAGGTGCTGTATCGCATCGGTAAATATGACCGGCAATTGCGTATTATTGTGTTGAAGCTTGAGATAGACCACGTTGAATTCAATCGCCATGGATGACGCGACGATGGCCAACGGCGTGAAGACAATCAGGCAGATGATTAACAGCGTCAGCAGTGATGCGAGCCCGTTTCTGTCGGCTAACAGCGTTCTGAGACGGGTTTTCATCGGCTGGAAAATAACGGCGAGGATCGCCGCCCATAAAATGGCGGAAAAGTAAGGTCCAAGAACGTTGAAAAACGCGACCGTTACGATAAACAAAATCAGAATGAAAAATCCTTTCGTCAAACCCTTAAATCTCATAGCAATCCCTCTGAACAGCAAATTTGCTCCCGAAGCATAGAACGCGCCACACCATTTGCAACAATCATCAGGAATAAAATGAGGGGCGCTTCGCCCCTCATTTTTACAACGATGTCTTATCAGGCCCTTCTTTTACCGTTTAAGAATGTCGTCTTACCCCGCGACTTTCACCGGCCACTGGTTTAAAACAATACCGCGTTTGCCCGCGCCTTCGCCGAAATCTTCGAGCACCGCTTTAACGTCGGGATCGAGATACTCCGCATTATCGTGATCGACGATCACCACGCTGTTTTCGGGAATTTGCGCCAGCAGCCCTTTCAGACGCGGGTTGTGCATAAACGTCAGATTCTGCTGGAAACGAAGCACGTAGTGATCGTCATAGCGCGTCAACAGCATGGCGTTGCGGTGACTTTTGTAAACGCTGAACAGGATTTGCGTCGCCAGGCCAATACCGATGCCCGCCAGCATGCCGAACACCAGAATGCCGCCGATGGTCGCCAGGAATGGCACATATTGCTGTGCCCCCTGACGAAACTGTTCGATGAACAGACGCGGCGTGGCAAGTTTGTAACCGGTGTAAAGCAGTACCGCAGCGAGGCTGGCCAGCGGGATGGCATTAAGTAAATCGCTGAACCACAGTCCACAGACCAGCAGCAGAACGCCATGAACAAAGATTGAGAGTTTGCTCTGCGCGCCGACGCTGACGTTTACCGAACTGCGCACGATAACGGCGGTAATAGGCAGGCCACCTAAAAAACCGCTGATGAGGTTACCGATCCCCTGAGCGCGCATCTCTTTATCCGGCGACGGCGCAGGATGCTGAGCACGAAGTTTTTTCAACGCCTCCTGGCTCAGCAGCGTTTCCAGACTGGCTACAATAGCCAGGGTCACGGCAACCACGTAGATGGCGGGATTTTGCCAGGCCGCCCAGTCAGGGCTTTCCAGTTCGCCGGTCAGCGCCTGAATGCTGTCAAAAGCCGGCAGCGAGATGCGCGGCAGGTTGCTGACGATCTCCGGGAACAAGCGTCCACCGACCACGGTTGCCAGACAGCCAAACAGCACGGCGACCAGCGGGCCGGGCATCCAGCTCAGCGCCTTAACCTTTTTCAGCGTTGGCGTAGTCCAGAACCACAGAATAAGCAGGCCGATGCCGGATACCACGATGGCGGAGAGGGAGAAGCTGAAGGCGCCGCCGGTCACCATATCGCTCAGTTCACTCTCTTCGGCTGCGCCCAGTGCGACGGGGATCTGTTGAATAATCAGCAAAATACCAATCGCCGCCAGCATGCCTTTGATCACCGTGCCGGGTACGAGCGTAATAAACCGCCCGGCATGCGCCAGTCCCAACAGGAACTGGAGAACGCCGGCGATAACCAGCGCAAGCAGCAGCGCAGAAAACGAACCAAGCGTCTCGATAGCGCCGGTAACGATGGTGACCAATCCGGCGGCCGGACCGCTTACTGCAAATTTGGAGGGGCTGAAGGTAGTGACCACCAAACCACCGATCACGCCGGTCAGCAAACCGACAAACGGCGGAAGGCCACTGGCCTGAGCAATCCCCAGACACAGCGGCAGCGCGACCAGAAAAACCACCAGTCCCGCAGGGATGTCCTGGCGAAGCGTGTTGAAATTCATACCGTTTTCCCCTCCGCATTCTGCTGGATAAGCTCTTTGAGGTGACCGCTTTTGAGATCATAAACGCAGCCGAATACATCCAGCTGCACCCCGTCGCGCCAGGCGTTACGTACCGGTTCGGCTTCAATGAGATGAGCAAACTGCGCGAGGACATTAACCTCAACCAGCCGGTTCAATCGCGCGGTTTCATCTTCCCCGTCCGTCGCTTCAGCCAGACCCGGCGATATTGCTTCCCGCAGTTGGGTGATACGACGAGCCAGCGGTGAGTTTTCATCAGAAAGGGGAATATCCGGCAGCGATGTCGCCGCCTGTACGCCGCCGCAGCCGTAATGTCCGCACAGCACAATGCGCGACACTTTCAGATACTCCAGCGCGTATTGCAGCACGCTCATAAAATTGTCGTCGCCGCTCACCACCATATTGGCGATATTACGATGGACAAACAGTTCTCCGGGATGCGCACCCGTCAGTACTTCGGCAGGCACACGACTGTCTGAACAGCCAATCCACAACGAATGCGGCTGCTGCGAATGTACGTTTTGTCGAAAATAGTGCGGATTGCGTTGGCGGCGCTGTAAGGCCCAACTACGATTTTTCGCTAACAGGGGTTTTAGAGTCGTCAAAATAGAGTCTCTCTTCAAGGACAACAGGAATAAACCTGGGCGCCGGGTTAAAATAATTAGCGGAAATGCTCCACTTTAAGTAAGTCTGCAATAATAAAAATAAGTTCTAACACTTTGCCATTAATATAATCATTAAGATTAATCCTGGATGGAAATTGTCCTGCGTATTTTGTAATTTTAGTAACTGAAAACGTTCTTACTGACGATATCTCTCTTTTAGAAACAAAGGCAATAAGATGTGCTTATAGCAAAGAAAATATAATATCATTTCCCTTTCAATCAAAAAGATAAGAATAAAATTCATTTAAAATACTTTTTCAGAAATCACGAACGCGCTTATTTAAGACGCGTATCTCTTTTGAAAATTCTCGGCCTTTTTTCTTTCCACAGTTTAAAAGAGGTTAAATAGCAAGAAGAGAATGGTTAAATAAACTCACTCTGTTTATCAATAAATGTCAGCAATAAAATATGATTATTTAATTATCTTTACATTAATGACGGTACGTGAAAATGTTCTCACGCTAATAATCACCGATAAAAATGCCTCGCGGACGCAGTTCCTTTATTCATTTCTGAATTATTTATTGTCATGTTTGATCCTTTTAAACTGACAGGTAGCGCGCTCATTTGCAGACGCAGGTCACACTCCCGATAACATCCCGTTGCCTGGCTGCTTTTCCTCGCTAAAGTTAACTCATCCGACCACTTACCCGTTGATATTCTATGAGCGCATCTCTCTTTTCCCCGCTGGATCTTGGCTTTACCCGTTTAAAAAATCGGGTGCTGATGGGCTCAATGCATACCGGGCTGGAAGAACACCCCGACGGCCCGCGTCGTCTGGCGGCATTTTATGCCGAACGCGCCGCGGCGGGCGTGGCGCTGATCGTGACCGGCGGCATCGCGCCCTCGGCGGAAGGGGTGGTGATGGCGGGCGCGTCCGTGCTTGACAGCCCGGAACAGCTTGCCCACCATCGCACGGTCACCGAAGCCGTTCATCGTGCAGGCGGGAAAATCGCGCTACAGATCCTCCATGCCGGACGCTACAGCTATCAGTCCGCGCTGGTGGCGCCCTCTCCGCTTCAGGCGCCGATTAACCCGTTCAGACCGCGTGAACTCACCCATGACGACATTCTCGCGCTGATCGCCAGCTTTGCGCGCTGCGCCCGCCTTGCGCAGCAGGCCGGCTACGACGGCGTCGAAATCATGGGCTCGGAAGGCTATCTGATAAATCAGTTCCTCACGGTGCGCACCAACCAGCGCAGCGATGAATGGGGCGGTGACGAGCAGCGCAGAATGCGTTTCGCGGTGGCGATCGTTCGTGCGGTACGCGAGGCAACAGGTCGCGATTTCATTATTATTTACCGCCTGTCGATGCTGGATCTGGTTGAGGAGGGCAGCACGCTGGCGCAGACGGTGAAGCTGGCGCAGGCAGTTGAGCAGGCCGGCGCAACGCTTCTCAACACCGGCATCGGCTGGCACGAGGCGCGCATTCCCACGATTGCCACCTCCGTGCCGCGCGGCGCATTTGGCTGGGTAACGCAACAGCTTCGTCACCACGTCAGCGTGCCGCTGATCGCCACTAATCGCATCAACCATCCCGCCGTCGCGCAGGCGCTACTTGATGAAGGCTGCGCCGATATGATCTCGATGGCGCGCCCTTTTCTTGCCGATGCCGAATTCGTCAGCAAGGCGCAGTCCGGACGCAGCGATGAAATCAATACCTGCATTGGCTGCAATCAGGCCTGCCTCGATCGGATTTTTGCCGGAAAAGTGACCTCCTGCCTGGTAAACCCGCGAGCCTGCCATGAAACCGAGATGCCGGTAACGCCGGCTCGTCAGGTGAAAAAACTGGCGGTGGTGGGCGCGGGCCCGGCAGGTCTGGCCTTTGCCGTTAACGCAGCCGGGCGCGGCCATCAGGTAACGCTGTTCGACCGCGCGCCGGAGATTGGCGGCCAGTTCAGCATTGCCCGGCAGATCCCCGGCAAAGAGGAGTTCAGCGAAACCCTGCGCTATTTTCAGCGCCAGCTGGCGTTAAAAAACGTCACGCTGCGCCTCAATCAGGCAGCCAGCGCCGATATGCTGACAAACTTTGATGAAATTATCGTGGCGAGCGGCGTCGCGCCGCGCGTCCCCGACATCCCCGGTATCGATCATCCGTCGGTGCTCAGCTATCTGGCGGTGCTGCGCGATAAAGTCCCGGTCGGTCAGCGCGTTGCCATTATTGGTGCGGGCGGCATTGGGTTTGATACGGCGGAATATCTCAGCCAGCATGGTCCGTCGGCAAGCCTTGACGTGGCGGCGTTCTGCGAAGAGTGGGGAATCGACCGCACGCTGGCGCAGCCGGGCGGTCTCACCGCGCCGCAGCTGCCGTCGTCAGCGCGTCAAATCTGGCTGTTGCAGCGGCGTTCAGGAAAGCCCGGCGCGACGCTGGGTAAAACCACCGGTTGGATACATCGCGCCAGTTTGCAGATGCGCGCGGTAAAGATGTGGGGCGGCATTGAGTACCTGAAAATAGACGATGAGGGGCTGCATATTCTGCGTGAAGGAAAAGCGGAGCTGCTGCCGGTGGACAACGTCGTTGTCTGCGCCGGACAGGAATCTTACCGTCCGCTGGCCGATGAATTAGCGGCAAAAAAGAAAACGGTTCATATCATTGGCGGCGCAGAGTTGGCGCTGGAACTGGATGCACGTCGGGCTATCGCCCAGGCCACCGCGCTGGCGCTGGCGATTTAAGCGGGATCGGCGATACGCTTTCAGCCATAATGACAGGATACGATCCCAACCCGGAAGGACGCCCTGATGCCTGATACCTGCCGCTCAACGCTGCTCTCCGCTTTTGACTGGCTCGATCACGCCTTTCTGCCAGCCGGCGAGGCACCGCCGGACGATGCCATCTATAACCATCAGCGCCACAGTGCGACGGTGGTCACCGACAGCGAAGCGCTGCCGGTGAAAAGCCGTGAGGCCGACGGGCTGATCGGCAGCGGCCATCGTCCGCTGGCGGTCTATACCGCCGACTGCCTGCCGATACTGATTGCCGACGCGCGCGGCAAGCAGGTTGCCGCCGTTCACGCCAGCCTCACCGGCACGCTGAAAGGCGTGCTGATCAACACGCTTCATCGTCTGTGCGAGCAAGGCGCCACGCCGGAAAGCCTGACGATCGCCGTCGGCCCGTCGATCGGCCCATGCTGCTACGAACTGGGTAAGGATCTGATAACGCGCGTCGGGCAGGAAAATCCGCACGGGCTGACGCCGCTGCTGCCGGTTACCGCACACCAGCCAGCCAACCCGGCCGCCGTACGCGCACAGGCGGCGGCCACCACGCAGGGCGTGTGGTTTGACCTGCCGCTGCTGGCGAAACGCATCGCCCTACGCGAAGGTGTGCCGGCAACGCAGATCGAACTGAGCCGCGTTTGTACCTACTGTATGGCGGAAGAGCAGGCAAGCTATCGTCGCAACACCCATTTCAGTCATGGCTATCAGCAGCGGTATTCATGGATACAGCGGCGTGGTTAGCGGACTTTGACCGCACGCAGGATAACGAACTTCTGGTTCGACGCCACGGTGTCGCAGTTGCCGAACAGCTTTTTCATTTTGTGGTAATAGTCGAGGTGGCGGTTACCCACGATGCGCAGTTCGCCGCTCCAGGCGAGGCAACGACGGGCATCGCGAAACATCTGCCAGGCAACATGATCGGTGACCGCGTTTTGCTGATGGAAAGGCGGATTGCACAGTACTGCGCTCAGGCTGTCTGAGGGAAAACCTGACAGCACGTTGTTCACTGAAAAACGGCTTCGCGCCAGATCCTGCGGGCGATTCACCTCAACGTTCAGCTGGCTGGACGCCACCGCCGTCATCGATTCATCCACAAAGTGCACCACCGCATCGGGGTTTTTCTCAAGGGCCATCAGGCCAATAACGCCGTTGCCGCAGCCAAGATCAAGGATCTCCCCGTCGATATTTTCCGGCAGATGCGCGATAAAAAAGCGCGCGCCGATATCAAGACTGCTGCGGGCAAACACGTTGGCATGGTTGTGGATGTGGTAATCAGTGCCGTCGAGCGGCCAGGTCAGCGTGGCGGGCGCATCCGCCAGCACGGGCAAATCCGGCGTGCAGTAGATCAGGCGCGCCTTCTTCACCGCCAGCGAGGTGGTGGTTTTCCCCAGTACGCGCTCAAAAAGCTGAAGCGTTGAGCTGTGGATCTCTTTGACTTTCCCGGCGGCGACGATCTGCGTCTCCGGCGTAACCACGCTGCGTAGCGCGCGCAGCTGATGCTCCAGCAGGGCCAGCGTTTTCGGGATTTTGATCAGCACGCGGGCGGGAGCGGCAGGCAGCGGCGCAAGGCTGTCCAGCAGCGTGACCGCATCCTCTTCCCTGCCATTAAGCTTCAGGTTTTGCCGTGTCGCCAGCTGGCTGAGCAGCGAATCGCCAATGCTGAACACCGCATCGTCCGCCAGCGCACAGGCCAGCGCGCCAAAGGCGTCGTTAAAGATCAGCGTCGGGCCGCTAACGGACGTCTCGTTCAGCGTGTTTAACAGGTATTCATCAGCGGCATCCCACGCCTGTAGCGGGCTCTCCTCACGCATGGGGGGAAAGCGATGCAGCGTCAGCGTGCGGTGGCTCAGTTCAAGTTGGCTCATGGGATAACCTTAGTGGTAAAATTCCCGCGCTTTATCCCCTAAATCGCGCCGACAGTAAACGTTTTTCTTGCAGGAGCTGGCATGTCATTGATTTACCTTCAGGGCTATCCTGAATCGCTGCTGGCGCAGGTGCGTCAGCTCATCGCTCAGCAGCGGCTCGGCGACGTGCTGCGCAAACGCTATCCGGAGAGCCACAGCGTGACCAGCGACCGCGAGCTGTATGACTATGCAATGGCGCTTAAAAATCAGGCGCTGCGCAATGCGCCCCCGCTCAATAAAGTGCTCTACGACAGCAAAATCAGGATCATGAAGGATGCGCTCGGCCTGCACACCGCCATTTCCCGCGTTCAGGGCGGGAAACTGAAAGCGAAGGCGGAAATTCGCGTGGCGACCATTTTCAAACAGGCGCCGGGAGCCTTTCTGCGGATGATCGTGGTACATGAACTGGCGCACATCAAAGAGAAAGCGCATAACAAGGCGTTTTACCAGCTTTGCTGCCACATGGAGCCGCAGTATCATCAGTTAGAGTTTGATACGCGGCTCTGGCTGACCGAGCAGGCGCTGCACGGGCGCGAAAGCTGACGTCTTTATAAGAAGTCTTTCGCTTTCTGAATCAGGCTGGTTTTGGTCAGCGCGCCGAGGTATTTTTTCTCCTGCGGGTTGTTCAGCACCGGCAGGCGCTCCAGCGTCACTTTTGCAAACGCTTCCCAGCCTTCGGTGATGGTTTGGTTTTCAAAAATATAGGGAAAGCTTTCATCCATCACGCAGCTCACCGGCGAGTCCAGCGTGATAACTTTATCCAGCACCTGCCGCGAAATATCGTGAATCGATACCGCGCCCAGGAATTCGCCCTCTTCACCGATCACATACACAAAACGCTCGCGCTTTAATGAACTGACGGCCAGCGCTTTTCCGACCGAGGCGGTCGGCGTCAGCGCCGCGCCGGAAACGATAAACTGTGAAATGATGCCGTTATCAAAATCGAACTTGGCGTCTGAGCGCCGAAAATGGTTTTTGATAACCGGATAGGTGCTGTTGGCGTGCAGGTGGTAAACGGTCATGGAAGCCAGCAAGCAGGCGATCATCGCGGGAAACAGCAGGCTGCTGTTCAGGGTCATTTCCAACACCATCAGCATCGCCATCAGCGGCGCCTGGCTTACCGACGCCAGCACCGCGCCCATGCCGACAGCGGCAAAAATAAGCACGTTACTTATCGGCAACCCTGCCAGAACCGCTAGTGAAGCCACCAGCACACCAAGAATGGCTCCAATCAGCAGTGAAGGCGTAAACAGGCCGCCGACCGCCCCGGAACCCACCGACACCGCCGTGGCGCACATCTTGAGCAGCAGCAACACAAAGAGCGCCTTAATCAGAAAGCCGCTGGCCATGATCTCAACAATCACTTCATAGCCGTTGCCCAGAATTTTTGTCGAGCCGATGGCCATCGTACCCACGATCAGCCCGCCGAATCCCAGCCGCAGCGGCAGGCTCCGGACAACGCCAAAACGTTGCCTGCTCTGCGCGATCAGCCAAATCATCGCCCAGCCAACCAGCCCGGCCAGCAGGCCAACCGCAACGGTCAACAGTATCGTCGCGGGCGTGAGTTCAAACAGCACGTGCGAGAACGGATAGATAGCGGAACGGTAGCCCAGCGACCACATCATCAGCACCGCCACGCCGGAGGAGATAATCAGCGGCACAAGGCGCTGCATGGCCGAAATGCCAAAGGCAATCTCAGCCACAAAAATGGCCGACGCCAGCGGCGCATGATAGACCGACGACAGCCCCGCCGCCGCCGCCATCGCCACAACATCGCTGTTGCGCAGGTTGAGGCGCCGGAAACAGAGACGGCCCATCAGGCTGCCGCTGAGCGCTGAAAGCTGCACCATCGGCCCCTCTTTACCAATCGAGCCGCCGCTGCTGATGCTGGCAAGCGAGGAGAGCGCACGAAACAGCGAGGTTTTGGTCGGTACCGCATCGAGCCGGGCGTTGATCACATCCAGATAGTCGGTGCGCACCGTCTCTTTCTGTTCAATGGCGGCGGCGTAGCGCAGAAAAAATCCGGCAATCACCCCACCACTGCCTACAATCAGCGGCCAGAAATACCAGGGGTAAACCGTCATCGCCTGCGTCACGTCATGACGGGTGCCGAAAATCATTGCGGTGATAAGTTCGATCAGCGCCCGGAATCCCAACGTAGCTAACGTGGCGACCAGCCCAACGGGAACGGCAACCAGTATGCTGGTCCAGTTCAGTGCGTGTCTGCTGCCCATTGTCATTATTTTGCCCATCTGAAAATCGGTTATTAACTCTGTCTGGCCGGAAAAACAGGAAACGTTTGCCGCCAATAACGCCGAATTATCGTTAATGATGCGGGATTTTTTGCGGTTATGCTGATGATATTTGTCATCACAGCACCGCTTTTTTTAATCATTACTCTGCAAATCACACGTGCTACTCTGAGAAATCGGCGGGGTAGAACCGCCCCGGACACCCTCTGAACGTTTGGAGAATACAACGCGCCATGATTCGCTTCGCTGTAGTAGGGACTAACTGGATAACGCGTCAGTTTATCGACGCCGCGCATGAAACCGGCAAAATGAAGCTGACTGCCGTTTATTCACGCTCGCTGGCGCAGGCGCAAACCTTCAGCAATGATTATCCCGTTGAGCATCTGTTTATCTCTCTTGAGCAGTTGGCGCAGTGCGAAGACATTGATGCCGTGTATATCGCTAGCCCCAATGCGCTGCACTGTCCGCAGGCGATGCTGTTTATGCAGCATAAGAAACATGTGATTTGCGAAAAGCCGCTGGCATCTCATCTGCGGGAAGTTGAAGCAATGATCGCCTGCGCGCACGATAATCAGGTGGTGCTGTTTGAAGCGTTTAAAACCGCCAGCCTGCCCAACTTTCATCTGCTGCGCCGTTCGCTGCCTCAGGTTGGCAAACTGCGTAAGGCGCTGTTCAGCTACTGTCAGTACTCTTCCCGTTATCAGCGCTATCTGGACGGCGAAAATCCAAATACTTTCAATCCCGCCTGGTCCAACGGGTCGATCATGGACATTGGCTTTTACTGTCTGGCGAGCGCCGTCAGCCTGTGGGGCGAACCGCAGGCGGTGCATGCCAGCGCCACGCTTCTGGAAAGCGGCGTTGATGCACATGGTACCGTGGTGCTCGATTATGGCGATTTTGACGTGACGTTGCTGCACTCCAAAGTCAGCCAGTCGGGGATGGCCAGCGAGATTCAGGGCGAAGCCGGTTCGCTGCTTATCGAGCAGATTGCCGAATGCCAGCGCGTCAGCGTGGTACCGCGCGGCGCGCGCGCGCAGGATATCAGCCAGCCGCAGCACATTAATACCATGCTTTACGAAGCGGAAACCTTTGCTTCGCTAGTAGAAAATCATCAGATACATCATGAAGGATTAGTTACGTCGCGGATTACAGCAAAATTACTGACGGAAATCCGCCGCCAGACGGGCGTGGTCTTTCCCGCCGACGCGGCACCGGCCGCTGTGTAAATATTTCTAAATATTGCAGAATACGTTTGACCTCTTTTGCTGCTCCGCCTATCTTCTTGAGCAGCAAAGGGGAGTAACTTCTTCGTCGGTCAATCGTCATTACGGTGCGCAAGCACCCGGTTACCGGGCAACCAGAAAAGATCCTGCGTTGTAAGTGAGACCTTGCCGGAAGGCGAGGTTTGCTTACAGCGAAAATACTGTGGCTGACGTCTTCCGATGTTGGCCTTTTTTATTTTAACAGGATCCTCCCTATGAATACCGTAGGCACACCGCTTCTCTGGGGCAGCTTTGCTGTCATTGTTTTGATTATGCTGGCGATAGATCTGCTGATGCAGGGCCGTCGCGGCGAGCAGACCATGTCGCTCAAGCAGGCTGCCTTCTGGTCAATTGTCTGGATCTCCGTTTCGCTGCTGTTCAGCGCCGGGCTCTGGTGGTATCTCAAAGGCACCGCTGGCCCTGAAATCGCGCACACGCAAACCCTGGCGTTTCTGACCGGCTACGTGCTGGAAAAAGCGCTCGCGGTGGATAACGTCTTTGTCTGGCTGATGCTGTTCAGCTACTTCTCCGTACCCACTTCTCTTCAGCGTCGCGTGCTCATTTATGGCGTATTGGGCGCGATCGTCCTGCGAACGGTGATGATCTTCGCCGGTAGCTGGCTGGTATCCGAGTTCAGCTGGATACTCTACATTTTCGGCGCCTTCCTGCTGTTTACCGGTGTGAAAATGGCTAAGGGCGGCGGTCACGATGGCGATCCGGGAGACAAGCCGGTGGTACGCTGGCTTCGCAACCATCTGCGCATGACGGAAAATCTCGAAGGCGAGAAGTTTTTCGTGCGCCGTAATGGTCTGTTGTTCGCAACGCCGTTGCTGCTGGTGCTGATTATGGTAGAACTCAGCGACGTGATCTTCGCGGTCGACAGCATCCCGGCGATTTTCGCGGTGACCACCGATCCCTTTATCGTGCTGACCTCAAATCTGTTCGCTATTCTTGGCCTGCGTGCGATGTATTTTCTGCTGGCAAACGTGGCTGAACGTTTCTCAATGCTGAAATACGGCCTGGCGATTGTGCTGGTGTTTATCGGCATCAAGATGCTGATTGTCGATCTTTATCATATTCCGGTTGCCGTTTCGCTGGGTACCGTTGGCGGCATTCTGGCCGTGACCCTGCTGATTAACGCCTGGGTCAATCATCGCCGCGATCGTCAAATGTCTCAGCGTTAAGCTTTTCCTCTCTTAAGGCCCGGCCTGCGGCAGCACTGCCGCATCCGGGCATTTTTTACTTCCCCTGCAATCACATTTCTTTATACTTCCCTGCGCAAACACGATGTACGACGCCGCCGCGCGTTAAATTAAAATGACAACAACTGGTTTTAAATTATGAGTCTGGAAAAAGATCGTTCAGGGCTGGTTCAGCGTCTGATGCAGGGAAGTCTGGTAACACAAATTTTAATCGGTCTGGTGGCCGGGATGGCGCTGGCCTGGTTTTCAAAAGAAAATGCGCTGGCGGCAGGCCTGTTTGGCGAACTCTTCGTCAGCGCCCTGAAGGCCGTTGCGCCGCTGATGGTGATGGTTCTCGTGATTGCCTCAATCGCGAATCATCAGCAGGGACAAAAAACGCGCATTCGTCCCATCATCACGCTCTATTTACTCAGTACCTTTTTTGCCGC
This sequence comes from Erwinia oleae, assembly GCF_000770305.1. Taxonomy (GTDB): domain Bacteria; phylum Pseudomonadota; class Gammaproteobacteria; order Enterobacterales; family Enterobacteriaceae; genus Erwinia; species Erwinia oleae. The sequence goes on along the minus strand of NZ_JNVB01000010.1, from coordinate 63,314 downwards.
CGTCGTGGCAGTGGTCGCAAGCCATTTGCTACCGCAGACGCTGACCCTGGCGGATGCCTCGCAGCAGATCACGCCGCCTTCCGGCATTCTTTCCGTGCTGCATTCATTGCTAATGAGCATGGTGGCAAACCCCATTGACGCGCTGATGCACGCTAATTATATCGGCATTCTGGTTTGGGCAATCGGCCTCGGCCTCGCGTTTCGTCACAGCAGTTCCACCACGCGCGCTTTCCTGAACGATGCGTCAGAAGCCGTGACCTCGCTGGTGAGAGTGGTCATCCGCTTTGCGCCGCTGGGCATTTTTGGTCTGGTTGCTTCAGTGTTAGCCTCAACCGGTTTCTCAGCGCTGATGGAATATGCCAGCCTGCTTGCGCTCCTGCTGGGATGTATGCTGTTGATGGCGCTGGTATTTAATCCCCTTCTGGTTTACTGGAAAATCCGCCGCAATCCCTATCCGCTGGTATTAACCTGCCTGCGGGAAAGTGGCATCACCGCCTTTTTCACCCGCAGCTCTGCCGCTAACATACCGGTGAATATGGCGCTGGCGAAAAAACTCAATCTGGATGAGGACACCTATTCCGTGTCGATTCCGATTGGCGCCAATATCAGTATGGCAGGCGCGTCCATCACTATTACCGTACTGACGCTGGCGGCGGTGAATACACTGGGAATTGATGTTGATGCCGGAACGGCGATTCTCCTGAGCGTGGTGGCTGCTATCTGCGCGTGCGGCGCATCAGGCGTGGCGGGCGGTTCTCTGCTGCTGATCCCGGTTGCCTGTAATATGTTTGGCATCCCGGACAACATCGCCATGCAGGTGGTGGCGGTGGGTTTCATCATCGGCGTACTACAGGACTCCGCAGAGACAGCGCTGAATTCGTCGGCGGACATTCTCTTTACCGCCGCAGCCTGCATGGCAGATGAGCGCGATAACATAAACGTGTCATCGTAATGCCAGAACGGTCAGGCGCTCTGCCTGGCCGTTACAAGGCAATAACACTTAAAAAAATGACGGCTTCGAAAGAGATTAAGACCAGAAACGGTTAAAAGTGCCCTTTCCATGTTTTTAAAGGCCCGACACGTCAAAGCGTCTTCAATAGTGTCAGCATGTGTAAAACTTCTTTTCGCTCACCGCAACCCCCTGTAAAACATACGGGACGATGCGTTTTACTCGCTATGTTAAGTAATTATTTGTTAAAAGTTTCTGGTTTTTAGAATTTTCACCAGCGAATAAAGGGAATGCGCCTTTTTTGCCCCTTTATCAGATAAGTATCCGTGTTCAGGATAGCGCCTGCATCTATAATAATGACATCTACGCCGAGCCGGATTTAGCCAGACCTATGTCACAATGACGTTCAGGGACATCCTATGGATATTTTTAAAGCACTCGTCAGCGCGCTCTGGCAGCAGGATTACGATACTCTGGCCGATCCCACGCTGGTCTGGGCTATTTACTTCGTTCTCTTTATGATTCTGTTCCTCGAAAACGGCCTGCTCCCGGCCGCGTTCCTGCCCGGCGACAGCCTGTTGATCCTGGTAGGCGTGCTGATCGCCAAAGGCACCATGTCTTTTCCGCTGACGCTCTTTATATTAACCACTGCCGCCAGCCTGGGCTGTTGGGTGAGCTACATTCAGGGCCGCTGGTTGGGTAATACGCGCATGGTGCAGAAATGGCTTTCGCATCTTCCCGCACAGTATCATCAGCGCGCGCACCAGCTTTTTCACCGTCACGGGCTCTCCGCGCTGCTGATTGGCCGCTTTATCGCCTTTGTGCGCACGCTGCTTCCTACCATTGCTGGCTTGTCAGGTCTGAGCAGCGCACGCTTTCAGTTTTTTAACTGGGTAAGCGCTCTGCTTTGGGTATTGATCCTGACCGTTATGGGCTTCGCGCTGGGCAAAACGCCCCTGTTCCTTAAATATGAAGATCAGCTGATGTTCTGCCTGATGCTCCTGCCGCTGGTGCTGCTGGTATTCGGTCTGGTGGGTTCGCTTTATGTGTTATGGCGGAAACGCAGCAGTGCGGGAAAAGGATAAAACGCGTGATGTTGACTGCTCTGAGATCTCGTTTAACCCGCCGTGCCGTCGCTTTTCTGCTGGCGGGCGCACTTGTCCTGCTGCTTATGACGACCTTACCGATGCTGTTTCACAATGACACCGCGCTGAAGATCGAGCCTTCCCGTCAGGGCGTCTCGCTGCCAGACGGCTTCTATGTATGGCAACGCCTGTCGGCGCAGGGGATTCATATTAAAAGCATCACCCCTGACAACAATACATTGATCATCCAGTTCGAGTCGTCAGAACAAAGCGACGCCGCAGAAAAGGTTCTGCGCCAGCTGCTTCCTTATGACTTCGAGATAGCCCAGGTGAGCCTCTCCTGCATGCCCAACCCACGTAACAAATTTGGTTGAGGCTTTTCGCCTTCCTGCGTCATCTGCTTAAGATTCCTCTCTCTTTTTGAGCTTTCCAGATTTCATGACTATGCTTACTGAGTCAGAGAACCTGGAAAGCCGTTCAGAATCATTGGTATTGTTCCTGCGGCCTGAAAAACTGGAAGGGAATACCTGTTATGAAATACCGCACACTTCTCGGACTGAGTCTTCTTGTTCTTGCGCCTGTATCTCAGGCAGCAGGATCGGTATGTCAGCAAAAAGCACAGGACATTCAGCACGAAATCGACCTGGCGCGTCAGCACAACAATGCGCGCCGCGTAAACGGGCTGGAACGCGCGCTGACTGAAACGCGTGCCGACTGTAGCGATGCAAAATTAAAATCTCTCCATCAGGAGAAAGTTAAAGAACATCAGCAGACGGTCGAAAAGCGTCAGAAAGAGCTGAATGAAGAAAAAGCGGACGGTGACGACCGTGAAAAAATCGCAAAGCGTGAGAAAAAACTGGCAGAAGCTGAGCGTGAACTAAAGGAAGTCCGGGCTGCGCGCTATTAGGTGCCAACGAGCCGGATTCTTATAACTAATGACTAAAGGAGTTTGTTATGTCTAAAGATACAACATCTGAGCATCTGCGTGCAGAACTGCGTAACCTGGCCGACACGCTGGAAGAAGTGTTAAGCAGCGGCAGCGACAGGTCAAAATTTGAGCTGGACAAACTGCGCAGCAAAGCCAACAGCGCGCTGCGCGAGACGCGTGCACGCCTGGGCGATTCCGGTGAGCGTATTGCTCAGACCTCGCGTGAAGTCGCCGATCAGGCTGACGTTTACGTACGAGAAAATCCCTGGACCAGCGTGGGTATCGGTGCCGCAGTCGGTGTGGTGCTGGGCGTCCTGCTGACGCGTCGTTAAAATGGCCTATTCACAGCAGAGCCAGGGCCCGGGCAAAGGGGTCGTTAATATCGGTCAGCGGATTATCACTACGCTGGTAGGCATTGTTGAAACGCGTGTGCGGCTCGCGGTTGTTGAGCTGGAAGAAGAAAAGTCCAATATTGTCCAGATGCTGATCATGATCGGCCTGACCATGCTTTTCACCGCATTTGGTCTGATGAGCCTGATGGTGCTGATTATCTGGGCCGTGGACGTGCAATACAGACTGATGGCAATCGGCATCACCACCGCCGCACTGTTTGCTCTGGCGATCATCTTTGGCCTGTGGACGCTTGCCAAATCACGGCGCTCAACGTTATTAAGCGCAACCCGCCGGGAGCTGAAGTCCGACCGTAAGCTGCTGGAGGATGAATAATGGGCCGCGAACGCGACGAGCGTAAAGCCGAACTGCTGCGCCAGGTGCAGCAGCAACGCCTTGATTTGAGTGCGCATAAAAAGCATTTTCTTGAGGTCACCGCGCGGTACGATCGCGGCTGGTTAACGCTGGTAAGTATGCGTCGTTATGTGGCTATCGGCAGCGGTCTGATGGCCGTCTGGTCAGTTCGTAATCCACGCTTTATTACCCGCTGGACCAAACGCGGTCTTGGCGTCTGGAGTACCTGGCGTCTGATGCGTAACTATCTTCCCGGCCGCTAGTTCGCTCGCTCTCCCTTATGCTCTGTTGTCTTCAGGCCCGGCTCGCCGGGCCTTTTCAATTTTCCTGAAAGACTTCGACAGTTTAACTTGCTTACAATCCTTTTCTTCTCCCACTACTATCTCCAACAACGAACGACGCCTGCACGTCAGGCCTGAAAATCAGTCGGCCGGGATGCTCTCCCGCCCAATCAATCCTGTTGGAGTTAATGATGAAAAAATTAGAAGATGTTGGCTTTCTGGTGGCGCGCATTCTGATGCCTGTCCTGTTCATTGTGGCGGGTTGGGGAAAAGTTGGCGGCTACGCAGGTACGCAGCAGTATATGGCGCATATGGGCGTTCCCGGCTTTTTTCTGCCGTTGACCATCCTGCTTGAACTGGGCGGCGGTCTTGCCGTGCTGCTTGGCTTCCTGACCCGTTTTACCGCTATTTTTACCGCCGTGTTTGCCATCATCACCGCGCTGATTTTCCATGGCGACTTTTCAGTGGACGGCAACTCCATCAACTTTATGAAGAACCTGACCATCGCCGGTGGCTATCTGCTGCTGTTTATCACCGGCCCGGGCGCATACAGCATCGATCGCCTTTTAAAGAAAAAATGGTAAGCGACAGCCGCTATACTCAGTAACATCAGCGCGCAGGGATCGCCCTGCGCGCTACGTTTATCGGGAGGCGTTATGGGACAACTGATTGAGGGTGTCTGGCACGACACCTGGTACGACACCAAATCGACCGGCGGCCGCTTCAGGCGTTCTGAAGCCCCATGGCGTAACTGGGTGACCGCTGACGGCGAAGCAGGCCCGACCGGCAAAGGAGGCTTTCGCGCCGAAAAGGATCGCTATCATCTCTACGTATCGCTCGCCTGTCCCTGGGCGCACCGCACGTTGCTGATGCGCAAGCTGAAGGGGTTGGAAACATTGATCCCGGTTTCGGTTGTACATCCGCTGATGCTGGAGAACGGCTGGACATTCGACGAAGACTTTCCTGATGCGACCGGCGATTCACTGTATCAAAACGAATTTCTCTATCAGCTCTATCTGCATGCCGATAAAGAGTACAGCGGGCGCGTCACCGTACCGGTGCTGTGGGATAAGCAGCAGAACACCATTGTCAGTAATGAATCGGCCGATATTCTGCGCATGTTTAACAGCGCGTTTGATGCGGTTGGCGCGCGGGCGGGTGATTTCTACCCCACGGATTTACGTGACAAAATCGACGAACTGAATAGCTGGATTTACGATACCGTTAACAATGGCGTCTATAAATCGGGTTTTGCCACCAGCCAACAGGCTTATGTTGAGGCGGTGAATGCGCTCTTCAACGCGCTGGATCGTCTGGAGCAGATACTGGGCCGGCATCGCTGGCTGGCTGGCGATCGTCTGACCGAAGCGGATTTACGACTTTGGACCACGCTGGTGCGGTTCGATCCGGTGTACGTCACTCATTTTAAATGCGACCGGCAACGCATCAGCGACTACCTGAATCTGAATGGTTTTCTGCGGGAAATTTATCAAATGCCGGGTGTGGCAGAAACGGTCAGTCTGGCCCATATTCGCCATCACTATTACCGCAGCCATAAAATGATTAACCCGGAAGGGATAATCTCCGTTGGCCCCGCGTTTAACTGGGATGAGCCACACGGGCGCGACGTACGTTTTCGTTAAGATGAGCGGCGGTTAACCCTGCCGCTTCGCCAGCAGTTTTGGGATCTCGCGCAGGCACCAGGCTTTCGCTTCGCCCATGCTGTCGCGTCGCCAGGCCATGATGATATCGACCTCCCGCGTGTATTCCGGGCTGACCACGCGCAAACGGCCTTCAGCAATGTCTTTCTCAACCATCGGGTAAGGCATGGAGGCAACGCCCAGCCCGGCCAGCAGCGCCCGGTGTTTATCTTCAATGGTGCTGACCGTCAGCCGCTGCTGCTTGTCCAGCAGCTGTACGGTCAGCACCGGTCGCTCGCGAGCGGTATCCGCCACGGCAATGCCGCGATATTTTACCCGCGTTACCTCTGACAACGGTTCCGGTTCAAGATGGATCGGATGGTTCGGGCTGGCGACAATAACGCTTAACATGCTGTAAAGCTTGCGGGTATTGATTTCCGACGAGGCGCGAAAGTGCATATCAGGGGCAATAACGATATCAGCGCGTCCCTGTTCAAGACGTTCCCAGGCACCTGCCAGCACCTCGGTGATCAGCGAAATTTGTGTATTCGCCTTGCCGGCCAGTTTTTCGATCAGCGGGAAGAGCGAGTCGCTTGGCACCAGCGCTTCGGCAACGATGGTCAGATGCGTTTCCCAGCCTCGTGCCAGTGCTTCTGCATCGGTGGTCAGCTTGTCTGCGGCTTCAAGCAGCACCCTGCCGCGCTCAAGCAGCATACGCCCAACGTTGGTGAATTTTGTACGATGGCCGGAGCGGTCAAACAGCACCACGTCCAGCTCCTCTTCCAGCTTTTGCATGGTATAGCTGAGCGCGGAGGGCACGCGCCCCAGCTCGTCCGCTGCCGCTGCGAAGCTGCCCCTGCGATCGATAGCATCCATTACTCGCAGCGCTTCCAGCGTGAGGGCGCGATCTTTGGCCATAGCGGGTCTCTGTCAGGAAATTTGAATATAGCGAGCAGATTAACTGGCTAACAATCCGCCGTCCAGAAACTTACCATAGCGGCATAACAAATGCTGGCGTGGCCGGGCGATAAACGAGGAGACATCATGATTACCAGCCGTACCGCGCAGGCCTGCGGCAAGGCCGATTATGGCTGGCTTCAGGCACGTTACACCTTTTCTTTTGGACACTATTTTGATCCAAATTTATTAGGCTACGCTTCACTGCGCGTCCTTAATCAGGAAGTGCTCAGGCCCGCCGCCTGTTTTCAACCCAGAACCTATCCCAGAGTTGACGTGCTGAACCTGATTTTGCAGGGACGGGCGGAGTACCGCGACAGCGAAGGCAATCACGTCAGCGCCGACACCGGGGAAGCGCTCCTGCTGGCCACCCAGCCTAACGTCAGCTACAGCGAACACAATATCAGTAAAGAGAGTACGCTGACGCGCATGCAGCTCTGGCTGGACGCCTGTCCCGCACAGGATAACGATCCGGTGCAGCGGGTACGTATCCCGCCGGAGGCGCGCCACGTGCTGTTGGCGTCGCCAAACGGCGCGGACGGCAGTCTTCAACTCCGCCAGCAGGTATGGATCCATCACGTCATGCTCGCACCAGGTGAGAGCATGAGCATTGACCTGCTCGGCCCTCGCGCTTACCTGCAATCCATTCATGGTTCATTGCGCGCCGTGGCGCATTCACAGGCGGGAGAAATACTGAAATGCGGGGACGGCGCGTTTGTACGAGAAGAGCAGAGCGTGACATTAACGGCGGACACGCCTGTGCGCGCGCTGGTGATTGATTTGCCGGTGTAGAAAACGCTCAGGTAAACCGATCCCATAAAACAAAAACCCCGCCGAAGCGGGGTTTTGTGTCGAATGAGTTGAAGCTGACCGGTAAGCCGGGTTCTGTCGTGGACAGTCATTCATCTAGGCCAGCAATCGCTCGCTGGCTCAAGCAGCCTACCCGGGTTCAGTACGGGCCGTACCTTGTGAACCCCTATTTGGCCTTGCTCCGGGTGGAGTTTACCGTGCCACGAACTGTTGCCAGCCGCGCGGTGCGCTCTTACCGCACCCTTTCACCCTTACCTGATCCCTAAAGGGCCATCGGCGGTTTGCTCTCTGTTGCACTGGTCGTAGGCTTGCGCCCCCCAGGCGTTACCTGGCACCCTGCCCTATGGAGCCCGGACTTTCCTCCCCTCTGTCTGTCTCCCCCGAAGGAGGACGGCAACAAAGCGGCGACTGTCTGGTCAGCTTCGGCGCGGATGATAGGCGATTCCTCGCTCTTTGTCACCCTTCTTGCTGCTCAAGCGCGTACTTATAGAGCGCGTTCTTCTTCACGCCGTGAATTTCCGCCGTCAGTTGAGCGGCCTTTTTTAACGGCAACTCCTTTTGCAGCAGCGCCAGCGTACGCAGCGCTTCAGGCGGTAGCGCGTTTTCCTCAGCGTGATAACCTTCCACCACCAGTACCATTTCGCCCTTACGGCGATTTTCATCCTCTTTCACCCAGGCAAGCAGTTCGCCCACTGGCGCGCCGTGGATCGTCTCCCACGTCTTGGTTATTTCTCGCGCCAGCACCACGTAGCGCCCCTCGCCCCACACGTTCACCATATCCTCCAGGCTTTCGAGCAGCCGGTGAGTGGATTCGTAAAAAATCAGCGTGCGAGGCTCCTGCTCAAGCGCGCGCAGCACGTCGCAGCGTCCTTTACTTTTCGCCGGAAGAAACCCTTCATAACAAAAACGATCCGAAGGCAGACCCGCCGCGCTCAACGCCGCGATCGCCGCGCAGGCGCCGGGGAGCGGTACCACGCGGATGCCTGCTTCGCGGCACTGACGCACCAGGTGATAACCCGGATCGTTGATTAAAGGCGTACCGGCATCGGAGACCAGCGCGATACTTTGCCCTTCGCGCAGCTTTGCCAGCAGCGTCTCGGCCTTCTGCTGCTCGTTATGATCGTGTAATGCGAAGAGGCGCGCATTGATGGCGAAATGTTGTAGCAACAGCCCGGTGTGACGTGTATCTTCCGCTGCGATAAGATCAACGTGCGCCAGCACCGTCAGCGCACGCTGGGTGATATCGCCCAGGTTACCGATCGGCGTGGGAACAATATAGAGCGTGCTGGCTGAAATATCTTCGCGTTGTTTCATTGTGAGATCCGAATTGCCGATTTAATATTGAGCATCCTGAAAAAACATTACTGGACCGAGTATGCTTCCTTTGAAAGTCACTCATAACAAAGCAGGACGCTGCGTGCCTGTATTACTGGCCGCCCTGATTTTCGCCGGGTGTACCAACCAGGCGCCGCAAACACCCGCCGTTAACGTGCAGGGCGCGGCGACGGGCACATCCGACTACTATCTGCAACAGATGCAGCAAAGCGCTGATGATAACAAGGTTGACTGGCAATTACTTGCCATCCGGGCGTTTCTTAAGGAAGGAAAGTTCCCGCAGGCCAACGATCAGTTTGCAAAACTGCCGCAAAACCTGAACGACACTCAGCGTCAGGAGAGCCGACTGCTTGCAGCACAGCTTAAAATCGCGCAGCAGGACATCACCGGTGCCAACGCGCTGCTCAGGCAAATTGATACAGAGTCGCTATCCAAAGAGCAGCAGGTTCGCTACAACCAGCTGTTGATCGCCACCAGCCGCGGGCTGGATCTCCTGCGCGCGCTGATCGCGCAGGAGCCGCTGCTGTCGCAGCCTGCCGATAAGCAGAAAAATATTGATGCCACGTGGCAGGCGCTGGTGCAGATGACGCCAGAGCAGGTTAACAACCTGGTTATCAACGCCGATGAGAACACGCTTCAGGGATGGCTGGATCTGCTGAATATCTATAAAGCCAACGGCAGCGATGCTGACATGCTTAAGGCAGGCATCAGCGACTGGCAGAAGCGTTATCCGGTCAATCCCGGCGCAAAAATGTTGCCTTCGGCGCTGAGTCAGATTCAAAATTTCCAGCCGTCATCAACCAATAAAATCGCGCTGCTGTTGCCGCTGAGCGGCCAGGCCCAGGCCTTTGCTAACGCCATCCAGAAAGGCTTTAACGATGCGAAAAACGGCGCGCTGGCCCAGCCTGCCGCGCAGCCCGTTGAGGCCGCCGCGCCAGCCAACGATTCTCCTGCTAACCCGGATGCGGCGGTCAGCCCGTCCGCTGCGCCCGTTGAAGCGCCGCAGATAGCCTCCGCGCAGCCGGTGGCGCAGAGCAGCGCATCGGCGCAAACCGCGCCGGCTGCCAGCTCAACACAGGTTCAGGTCTATGACACCAGCACCCAGCCTGTCGATCAGGTACTGGCTAAAGCACAGCAGGATGGTGCAACGCTGGTAGTCGGCCCACTGATCAAAGGTAACGTTGAGAAGCTGGCTGATATTCAGACGCCGCTTAATATCCTTGCGCTGAACACGCCGGAAACCGTCCAGAACCGTCCGAATCTTTGCTATTTTGCGCTTTCTCCTGAAGACGAAGCGCGCGATGCCGCTCATCATATGTGGGATCAGGGCAAACGTTCGCCGCTGCTGATTGTGCCACGCAACGCATTGGGCGCTCGTGTCAGCAAAACCTTTGCCGCTGAATGGCAAACGCTGGGCGGCAACACCGTGCTGCAACAGCAGTTTGGCTCAACGGCGGAACTGAAGCAGGGAATTAACAGCGGCGCGGGCCTCAGCCTGACGGGAACGCCGATTGCGGCACCGTCGCAGCAGCCTCAGGATGTTTCCATCGCCGGCCTGACTATACCGGCGCCGGTGCAGGATACGCCCGCCTCCTCTGCTGGCAGCAGCGTGGACTCTGTTTATATTATCGGTTCACAGAGCGAGATGGCGCTGATTAAGCCCATGCTCTCAATGCGCGTCAGCAGCCGCAGCCAGGTACAGATGTATGCCAGTTCGCGCAGCTACCAGGCGGGTGCAGGTCAGGACTATCGTCTTGAAATGGAAGGCTTACAGTTCAGCGATATTCCGCTATTGTCCGGCGATAATCCCTCGCTGATGCAGCAGGCCGCGCGTAATTTCAACAATGATTACTCGCTGGTGCGCCTGTACGCGATGGGTGTGGACGCCTGGACGCTGGCGAATCGCTTTAACGAAATGCGCCAGACGCCGGGTGCGCATATTCGCGGCGAAACGGGCGAGCTGAGCGCCAATCAGGATTGCGTTATCAACAGGACGTTGACATGGAACCAGTACCGCCAGGGGCAAATCGTTCCGGCCTCCTGAGCCGGCAACAGGCTGGCGCGGGTTTTGAACGCCAGGCGCGCCGTCTGCTGGAACGCGCAGGGCTCAGCTTTATCGCCGCAAACGTGCGCTATCGCAGCGGCGAAATCGACCTGATTATGCGCGATGCGCAGACCTGGGTTTTTGTTGAAGTTCGCTATCGCCGCAACGCGCTGTTTGGCGGCGCGGCGGCCAGCGTCACCCGCAGCAAGCAGCGTAAGCTGCTACAAGCCGCCTCGCTGTGGCTGAGCGGACGCGGCCTCAGCGTTGATACTGCTGACTGCCGCTTTGACGTCGTAGCCATGACCGGAAACCAGGTCGAGTGGTTACCCAATGCTTTTTCGGCGGAATACTTTTCCGCCAGTGACTGACCAGGTGAGAGATGTGCTGGAAAGAATAAAAGTCTGTTTTACCGAAAGTATTCAAACCCAAATTGCGGCGGCCGAGGCGTTACCGGATGCGATATCCCGCGCGGCGATCGCGCTTGTGCAGTCGCTGCTCAACGGCAACAAAATACTCTGCTGCGGCAACGGCGCCTCAAGCGCCAACGCTCAGCATTTTGCCGCCATCCTGATTAATCGCTACGAAAGCGAGCGGCCCAGCCTGCCGGCCATTGCGCTCAGCGCGGATAACGTGATGCTAACGGCCATCGGCAACGATCGCCTGCATGATGAAATCTACGCGAAGCAGGTACGAGCGCTGGGTCAGGCTGGCGACATTCTTCTGGCCATCTCAACGCGCGGCAACACGCGTGATATTGTGAAGGCCGTTGAAGCAGCCGTAACACGCGATATGACAATTATCGCGCTTACCGGCTATGATGGCGGCGAACTCGCCGGTTTACTGGGGCCACAGGATGTGGAAATTCGTATTCCCTCGCACCGAAGCGCGAGGATTCAGGAAATGCATATGTTAACCGTAAATTGCCTGTGCGATTTAATCGATAACACCTTATTTCCCCATCAGGATGCTTAAAGGAGCTTAAATGAAATTATTTTCCGCACTGGCGGTCGTGCTTACTGCGCTGATGTTACAGGGCTGCGTCGCGGCGGTGGTTGGCAGCGCAGCGGTGGCGACTAAAACCGCTACCGATCCGCGCACGGTGGGTACGCAGGTTGACGACGGCACATTAGAACTGCGCGTCAGCAACGCGTTATCAAAAGATGAGCAGATTAAAAAAGATGCGCATATTGTGGCAACCGCCTATCAGGGCAAAGTGTTGCTGACCGGCCAGTCGCCAAACGCTGAACTGGCAAGCCGCGCGAAGCAGATAACGATGGGCGTGGATGGCGCAACGGAAGTCTATAATGAGATCCGCACCGGCGACAAAGCCAGTTTTGGCACCGCCTCGTCCGATACCTGGATCACCACCAAGGTACGTTCGCAACTGCTGTCGAGCGATCAGGTGAAGTCGTCTAATGTGAAAGTCACCACCGAAAACGGCGAAGTGTTCCTGCTGGGGCTGGTCACCGATCAGGAAGCGAAAGCGGCGGCGGACATTGCCAGCCGGGTAAGCGGCGTTAAGCACGTTACCACCGCATTTACCACCTTGAAATAAGTGAAGTGCCGCCCGCGTCTGACGGCGCGGGCGGTCATGCCTCTCTAAAGCCTGCTCAGGCAATCCATCGCCACCGCTTTAAAGCTCTCAAAATCCTGACTGTCGCGCAGGCGCGTCATCGCTCTTTCCCGCATAAAGGTGACGAACAGATCGTAAATCGCCATCGCCTCTTCATATTCGGTTTTGCTGATCGCCAGCAGAAAGATAACGTACGCCGTTTCATCTCCCCAGGCGATGCCCTGCGGCGCCAGCACGGTATAGACGACGGTTTTTTTCGCCAGCAGCCCCAGCGAGTGCGGCAGCGCAATGCCCTCGCCCAGCATGGTGCTGACTATCGCTTCGCGCTCCTCGACCGACGGATAGAAAGCGTCATCGACCACGCCTTCCTGCTCAAGGCGATCGCACAGCGTCCTGAAGAGATCGGATTGCGCCATCGGCCCATCGATAATACAGAAATGGCTGGCGTCGAAAAACTTCTCCAGCATATAAGGCCGGGTACGATCAACCAGCACCAGCTTACCGATCTGCTCCAACTGATAGTCGGTAGGAAATGGCGACATCAACACCACAGGTTTATCTTTTTCGCTGAGGCGCGCGGTGGAGATAACAAAATCCTCGTCAATGCTCTCAAGCTGTTCGTACTCGCGCAGCGAAACAATATTGCTGACCACAATCTGCGGATATTTACGCATCAACAGCGCCTGGATCATGCGCACCGTTGAGTTGCCGGTATCGCAGACCAGTAGAATCTGCGGATGCCGCTGATAACCCACGTTGTAGTGGCGCTCCAGCCCGACGCCAATATGCAACACCAGAAAGCCAATTTCGTTTTCACTGATCACATAAGGCGTGTATTTTCCCCAGCTTGATACCGCCGCCAGCGTCACGTCGTACGCCAGCGGATAATGCTGCTTAATATTGCTCAACAGCGGATTGGGAATATTAATTTGATAACGCACGCGGGTGATCATCGTTTTGATGTGCGTCAGCAGGTCGGCGCGCAATTGGGGATCGTTTTGCAGGTTGAAATTGTAATGGGTGTTAACGTAGCTGAGGATGTAGTCCACCAGCGAATCGCCATCGTCAGGGCTGATGGCGCTTGGCGCAATCTCTTCAATGCGCCGCGCCGCGATATTGACCCGCAGATAGGCCTCTTCCGAGGGAGATATCGCTTTTCCGGTAATGGGCCGCATCAAATTGATGATATGACGAGCGGCGCTTCTTACGTCGTCGTCAACGTCCTCGGCGCTGAAGTCCGAAAGCGGGTAGCCTTCGCTGATGCGACGCACGGCCACGGCACAGTAAAGCCGCAGGTAAAACTCACTGTCATCGGTCAGGCGAATGGCAAAGCGGGTAAAGCACGGGTGCAGCAGCGGCTGGAGCGTTTCCAGCATGCCGCTGTTCAGCGCTTCCAGCGTTAAAAGCGGATCGTCACTGTCCTCCTGCGCCACCTGGTAAAGCAGATCGGTCAGGCAGGTACGGATTGCAACCTCGCTACCAAACAGCTTCATGCCGTAACGCGGCTTGGTTTCAATCGTCAGTTGGTAGCGATTGAGCCACTCTCTCACCTCAGCCATGTCGCTTTGCAGCGTAGCGCGGCTGACAAACCACTCGTCTGCCAGATCTTCCAGTCGCAGAGAGAAGGCTGAGGTGAGAAAACGGGTCAGCAGATAGTGCACGCGTGCGGCAGAGGTGCGCGGCACGCGCAGATGCGAAGGCGACTGATGCAGTAGCTGGCTGTAGCGCGCGGCGTCCTCGACCTTGAGCTGATAGCCTTCGCCGCGGCTGAGCACGAAGCGCGCACCGTGATCGGCCAACAGTTCGTTAAGCGCGGTGATGTCCGTGCGTACGGTGCGTGTTGAAACGTCAAAACGTCGCGCCAGTTCGTCCTGGGGCAACGTCTCTTTTTGCAGTAAATCAAACAGCTGTGCAAGCCGCTGGTTCGGAAATCTCACTTTTCTTCCTGATATTATTGGGGCCGAACGTTACGGCCCACTTTACGTATTTTATGGCGTCAGTACCATCTGTGACGGTGCACCCACCGCCGTATAATCATTGCTGAAAGAGAGCGCGCCACTCTGCGCATCCACGGCAAATCGCGTGATGTTATCGCTGCGCTGGTTCATGGCGTAAAGCGTTTTGCCATCGGGCGACAGCGTCAGCGTGCGCGTATAGTCACCGCGCGTCCAGATATCATCTTTATGGCTCAGCGCGCCGTTGGGCTCAATAGCAAAATGCGCGATGCTGTTATGTAAGCGGTTGGCGACGTAGAGATTTTTCCCGGCCCGGTCAATCACCAGTCCGGCCGCGAAGCTGGTGCCTTTGTATCCGGCAGGCAGTGCAGAAACCGTCGCGCCTTCGGTTAGCCGTCCGGTCGCTCTGTTGAGCAGGTAGTGCGTCAGCGTCGATGCCTCTTCGTTAATCAGCCAGAGCGACTTTCCGTCAGGATGAAAAACAAAGTGCCTTGGACCGGCGCCTGCGGAAGATGCCTCAATCCATGCAGGATCGTTTGGCGTAAGGGTGCCGTTACGATCAAAACGGTACTGATAAATGCGATCCAGGCCTAAGTCGGTTGAAAAAACAAACTTACCGCTGGGATCGGCGGCGATCATATGCGCGTGCGGCCCGTTGTGATCGCTGATGGCAAAGCTGCCTTCTGCGGCCGCAGCGGGTTTGGCCGCACCAGGCGGCCCTTTATCCTGCTGCACGTCGCTGGCTTCGGCAAGTCGTCCATCGGGCAGCACCGGTAAAACGGCCTTACTGCCGCTGACGTAATTCGCCACCAGCAGGAATTTGCCGTCCGGCGTCAACGTCAGATAAACCGGCCCTGCGCCCTGCGAGCTAACCTGATTAAGCAAGGTCAGGCCGCCGTCTGCGCCAATCGCGTAGGCGGCTACCAGGCCTTTTTCACTCTCGCTGGCGACATAAAGCGTTTTTCCGGCGGCATCCACAGTCAGCTGAGCCGGGTTTGCCAGGCGGCTGACCAGCGTTTTTTCGCTAAGCGCGCCGGACTCTGGATTGACCTGAAAGCGATAGACGCCTTCGCCGTTAGGATTATAGGTACCAACCCAGGCAAACTGCGCCTGAGCGGCCAGGGGCGTTGCCGCCATCAGAGCAAAAGAGACTGCAAAAGACCAGTTACGCATCGTTGTTCCTCGCAGGAGCTGAAAACGGCGGGCAGGATGCCCGCCGCGGAGTGCTTAGCCAAGCAGTTTTTTTGTCATTGATAACAGCGTACTGACGTCAGCCGGGCGCGTGTTGCCGGAGGCGTTATCAATGATTGAGCTGTAGATGTGCGGGATGATTTTGCTGACGCCCGCGTCCAGCGCGATTTTCAGGATGGCTTCGTAGTTTTCCAGGTCGATACCGCCGGTTGGCTCCAGCCAGAAATCCTGTTCAGCACAGGCTTTGGCAACGGCTTTGAATTCGTCGATCGCCTTCAGGCCGCCCATCGGGAAGTATTTGACCGAACTGCCGCCCATGTCTTTCAGCAGGGCGATGGCGGTTTCAATCGGCACGATGCCGTCGCTGGCTTTCGAACTGAGCGGGCCGGTGGAGATTTTTACCTGGCCCGGCGTGCCGGTTGGCGAAATCAGTCCGTTGACCACCGTCTGGCTCTGGCCCAGCAGCGCGCGGCTGGTTGCCACGCCGGTAAAGACCTGGTTGACGTGCTGCGGCTGGATCTGCGCCGAGATGGCGCTGACCATTGCCGACTGGTTAGGATCGCCCGCACCCAGACCGACGGAGAGCGCATTGTCGATAAGCGCAGCGTATTCGCGCATGTCGGCAACCGCGCTTTCAACGCTGTCGTAGTTTTTGGACAGTACGCCAACCAGCACGTGACCTTCCGCCGCCTGCCAGATCTCGCGAGCGTTCTCTTTCGAACCGGCCAGCACGTTCAGGCACACGCGGTCCTGATAAAATTTCGGGTTCAGCGTCATGCTTATTTCTCTCCTGCCAACAAGGCCTTAATGCAAATGTAAATCGTATTTAACTGGTCTGGCGACACGCTGCGCACGTCAACTTCAACAATGCCTTCGTTAGCTTTGTAGCCGCGAAAATAAATAGCGATGTCGCCAGTTTTGAGCGCCTGTACCACATTGCCGGTAGTATGGCCGATAACCGCTTCATCGAAATGGATCTCGGTTCGCGCAATATCGCGTCCTGCCGCATCCCACACCACGCGCGCGCTGATGCCGTTGAGCGAATTGAGGCTGTCGATAAACGGCGTCATTTTCTCGACCATCTGCGCGCCGGAGACTTTCTCCTGCACCAGATAGTTTTCAATCGCCTGGGTCAGGCCAAGGATGCCCTCTTTGCCGACCTTCATGGCGCGACCAATGCCGAGCGACTGACGTTTCACCCACTCAACATACTGTTTACGGCCCATTACCAGGCCGCTGGTTGGCCCCTCAATCGCTTTTGCGCCGCTGTAGATAACCAGATCCGCGCCGTACTGGTAGTAGCACTGCAAATCTTCTTCTGCTGCCGCATCCACAATCAACGGCACGCCGTGCTTGCGTGCGACGCCCGCCGCCTGCTCAACGCTGAGGTGGCTTTTCTGCACGCAGTGGTGCGACTTGATATAAAGAATGGCGGCGGTCTGCGGGGTGACTGCGGCTGAAAGTTGTTCCGGCGAGCATTCATTCGCATAGCCCGCTTCCACCAGACGGCCGCCGCCCATGGCGACCATGGTGCCTACCGGCGCGCCGAAGTTCACGTTGTGTCCTTTCGGCACCACAATATCGTGCGGCACAATCAGCGGCGCGGCGTGCAGGTTTTCCAGCAGCCAGTCGTTATCTTTCACAATGACGGCAGCGACAGACTGCGCGATCCCGGCAGAGGCGCAGGAAACCACGACCGCATCTTCGCAACCCAGCAGGTTCGCGATCCAGGCGCCGGTTTTGTTGACCAGATCCTTGATCTCAAAATAGTGGTTCAGGCCGTATTTCACCGTGTCGACCACATCAGCGCTCGGCGTGGAGACGCCAAGAATGGTCATGCGGCCGGAGGCGTTGATGACCTGTTTGAGGTCATATTTTTCATAAATCGAAGACATGATGCTTTTTCCCTTCGTCGGTAATAAACCACTGTCCGGCCACCACAGCCGCCAGCGGCATTAGCTGTTTCTCACCGCTGACCGACTGCCCTTCGGAGTCGATGAACAGACAAGATTCTTCTTTGACGTCAAAAATGGTCAGGTCGGCGTCAGCGCCTGGCTCGAGCCGTCCCTTGCCGTGCAAACGCAGGCCGTCGGCGGCCTGATGGGTGACACAATCGATGATTTGCGGCAGCGTCATACCCACGCTGAAGAACTTCGACATCACATGAGCCAGCGTATAAACCGGGCCGTCGATGCGGTTACGGCAGTAAATATCGGAGCTGATGGTATGTGGCAGAATGCCCTGCGCGATGGCGACGCGCGCCACCTCGAAACTGAAGCTGGCGGTGCCGTGCCCCACGTCCAGCCGGACGCCGCGCTGTAGCGCACGGGTGATTGACGCGCGCAGTTCGCCAGAGGGCGTCAGCACGCGGTTGGGCTTGCCGTTATAGCAATGGGTGATGATGTCACCGCTGCTCAGCAGGTCGGCGATTTCGTCAAGATCCGGCGGGTTGTTGCCGATATGCACCATCAGCGGCAGATCGTCGTTCTCATGCTGGATCTCTTTAGCCCGCAGCAGCGGCTGAATGCCGTTCTCGCCTACCACGCTGCTGCTCATGCGCGCTTTGATACCAATGATAAAGCCCGGCAGGCGCTTAACCGCATCACGCACGCCAACCTTGTCGATCTGGTTCATGTCCGCCAGCTCGTTTTGCGTCACGATGCCGGTGCGGGCAATATTCAGCAGCGCGTATACCTGGGTGCTGGCGGCACGGGTAATTTCATAAAAGTCATCGATATCGTCCGCACCGGTACTGCCGGCGTCGACAACGGTGGTCACGCCGGTCCAGACACCGATTCGGTCGGCTTCATCGTGATAGATCGGCGATTTGGGATAGCAGTGAACGTGAGAATCAATCCATCCCGCGCTCAGCCAGTAGCGGCCTTCAAGGTCGCGCTCCTGGGTTGCTGCACCCTGTACGTCGCCCAGGGCGGCAATTTTGCCGTCATGGATAGCGATATCGGTCAGACTACCGTCAGCAAGACGCGCCCGACGAATAATGAGGTCAAACATTGCGGACTCCTGTAGAACCGGACGCCAGCGGCGTCCGTCAGAGCGGCCTGCTCAGGGAGAGAAGGCCGCCGTTACATCAGAGGGCTACCGGGAAAAATGCGCCCAGCAGCATGGCGCCAAGAATAGCGCCGCCGGTAATCGGCTTGTTCCAGAGATAGAACGCCAGCGCTCCCAGCAGCGAACCTAAGCCGATCGGAATGGAAGCCGTCATGGCGGAGAGGATAATCAACGGCCCCAGGAAGCGGCCAGACGCATTACCTGCGCCCATCATCACGTCAGCGCCGTAGGTGGAGTCGCTGTTGTTGATGGTGAACTTACGCGCCAGAATGATCACATAGCCAATGGCCACGCCGATCGCCAGTCCGGTGACCAGTGAAGCGGCGAAGTTTGCAACGGGAAAGACAATGCCTGCGCCGAGCAGCAGCGCGGGCACGCCCAGGCCGACGCCGGTCTGGATGGCACCGCCGATATCGAGAATTCCCACCAGCGAACCTTCGATAATACGGGCAAACAGGAAGCTGGCGCCGAAGGCCGCGACCGCACCGTACACACCGGTTTCCATTCCTGCACGCAGCATGGAGACGAAAGCGACTTCGTTAAACGCGCCGAGGCCGTAAACGTAGTACATGTGCGTACCCGCAAACACGCCTGCGGAGAGCAGACCGACGAAGATCGGGAACGACCAGTCGGCATACCAGAACCCTTTATTGGTTTCTTCCATTTTCATTGTCCTCTTATTTGCCGCTCAGGGAGTTATGAATCATCTCCAGCCAGCCAGGCACGCCAAGCTGGAAGGATTGCAGCATTTTCATGTCAAAGCCGCGGAAGAAGCCGCTCAGCACAAACAGCAGAACAATAGCCACCATCATGATTTTGGTCACTTTGTTCCAGCCGCTCTCCTCAACGCCTTTACCAATCAGAATACCCAGCACCAGACCCGGTACGGCATTGCCCATAATCAGCTGCGCCAGGCCGCCGAAAATGGTGGCCCAGAAGCCCGATTTCTTACCGGCGTCGATCGCCGCCAGCCAGAAGATAACCGGCATCACGGTGTTGACCAGCAGGTTTGCGGCAGGCACCAGCACCTTAACGGCGGTAACCTGTAGCGCGGCAGGAACGGCAGATGCGGTGGAGTTGAGGAAGGCAACGACGATCATGCCGATGATGCCGCAGGCGATCGCCATTTTCTTCGGATTGTGCAACGTTTCAGCCACGTTGCGGTTTTTCACCATTAACGCGGCGGCGCCCCAGTGCGGGATAATGCGGTGGTCAACGTCCTGCGTGAAGGAACCCGCCGCCACGGAAGACGCCCATGCGTTAAAAAAGAAGCCCAGGCCGAACGAGAAGTGAGAAGCGGGATCGCCCTCACAGGAATTCAGCTCACCCAGTGTACGAAATGCGCCCATGCCCTGCGTCGTTGGTGCATGAAACATACGCGCGGCACCCGCGCCTACGCCCACGCCGACAAAGCCGCCAATAATGAGCGATTTTAATAAAATAATTAAAAACATTAGTCTTTCCTTTCAGGCTTACGCCAACGTTTTTAAATCGTGGTTATTGCTGCCCCGAAGGGCAGTGCTTTATTGCGCGTCGAAATCGACCTTATCAGCGTCGATTACGCTCACGTTGACGGTAATATCCAGCTCAACGCTGTAACTCCGTCGCTCTCTCGCCAGAAAAAAGAAAAGAAACTTCTCTTTTCTGACCCTCTCCTGCGCCCGAACCACTTTCACATCCTGAGGTTCAATGCGAAGCAGAACTTTGTTGGTGGATTTCAGTAGCGTGTTCTGTACCCGGCTCAGCGCATCGGCAAAAGCGCGCGCTTTGCTGTCGCCCTTGCCGCTGACGTTCACCGTGGTGGTGAATTGCTCCTTCATCGGTCAGCCGCCGTGCTTCTTGTTCCAGGCCTGCACCAGACGCTCGCCCAGCTCTTCTTTATCCATAAAGCCAAAGCCCAGCGCGAGCGCGCCTTCATTGATGGCCGTGACGCCTTCTTCAATGGAGCGCATGCCGTATTTCGCTTTATAGCCGTGTTTGTTCTGCGCGGTGATTGCGCCTGCGCCGCCGCTGCCGCAGAAAGAGATGCCGAAAGAGGCGTTTTCCGCCTTCATGACGTCGCCCAGCTTCATATCCGCCGCCACGCCCGGTACGACAATCGCTTTGCCGCCCGCTTTTTCAACGCCTGCGGCAACCTTCTGGCCTTTACCTAAACGATCGCCAATCACTACGATGACCTGAGACATGTTCTATTCCTTAATTTGTTGAAAAATAACTGCGTAATTGCGTGACTATCAGGCGTTCTCTTTTGCGACTTCAAAATGGACCGACAATAGCCAGGCCTCTTCTTGTGGCAGATTGCCAAACAGATCGACCACCTGCTGCGCCAGCGACATGGAGTCAGAAGAGATATCCTCAAACAGCTCCGCTTCCACTTCCGGCAGCGGCTCGCCGGTGATGGAACGCAGCGCCATCGCCTTAACGTGCGAGGTCAGCATCTGCTGCTGCACCGCGTTGGGATGGATCTCTTTTGTAGCAAAAAGCGTGGCGATCTGACCCATTACGCGATCCGCCAACGCCTGAATAGCCTGTTCCTCGTTAGCCGTACTCACCGATACCGCTCCATTTTCCACGTTACGAACCTCGTCATAGTGCTGGCACAAAAGGCCATTAATTTCTGATGTCATCAAATTAACGTTCTGAAGCCTGACTGTGTAGAACGACTTTTTCCGTTTCAAAGTGGAAACAGACAGATGGAATGCGATCTGTGCCACAAAATCGTTAATTTGTGCATGCAGAGAGGGGAAATGCGAGAGATATCACAATCCTGCGTTTAATTATGCTAAGTCCATGCATTTAAAAGTGATTTTTCAATGAATAATGATTCAAAAAGAAAGGATTACAGAGGAAAAACTTATCTGACGTATTATTAAATGATAAATAAAGCACAGTAAAAAATATAATGGCATCAGCCATATCAGGCATCTGCGGTAGTTATTAATATAAAAACGACAATATTTTCACGCTATTTAAAGATAAGTGAATATGATTAACATCCCGATAAAAGGGTCCGGGCGGACCCGTTACCTTTAGCGAAATTTTTTGTGATTGGCATCACGCGTATCAGCAAATTTTTTGGCTTCTGCCTTCGCGCCAGCCACATCGCCCGCCTCCGCCAGCTTCAGACTTGAATCAATTTGCCCGAGCAGCGTATCAAGACCGGCGCGGAAATCTTTCATTTGAGCGCTGTCGGCTGGCTGACCTTTGAGCTTGTCCGGCGTCTGCGTTTTGGCATCTTCCGCCGCCGAACGCATATCGGTCAGCGCTTTTTTTATCTCTCCGGCATCATCCGATTTCATCACGGTACGCAGACCGCCTTTCAGCATATCCATATCGTCTTCCAGACTGGCCAGCGCCGGAATACTGGTACACAGCAGCGTGGTGGTGAACATGACCAACAGTGTTTTACGCATTGCTCGGTTCCTTATTATTTTTTGAATAAAAAGCATAAAAAAAGGCGGTCAAAAAGACCGCCCTTTTACTATGGATGAAAATTTACTGTCCGGCGATTTTCATTTCCGGCAGCAGCACCGAACCACACTGGATGTTGCTGCGGGTCTCAATGTCGCTGCCGACGGTAACCATGTTTCGCCACATCTCTTTCAGGTTGCCGGCGATAGTAATTTCGCTTACCGGATACTGGATCTCGCCGTTTTCCACCCAAAAGCCCGCCGCGCCGCGCGAGTAGTCGCCGGTGATGCCGCTGACGCCCTGCCCCATCAGTTCAGTGACCACCAGGCCCGTGCCCATCTTTTTCAGCAGTTGTTCAAAGCTGTCGCCCTGGCCGTTGATACGCCAGTTATGGATACCGCCCGCGTGGCCGGTGCTCTGTAAACCCAGTTTGCGCGCCGAATAGTTGGTCAACAGCCAGGTTTGCAGCACGCCGTCTTTAATAATATCGCGCTGATGCGTTTTAACGCCTTCGCTGTCAAACGGTGAAGACGCTAATCCTTTCAGCAGGTGCGGCTGCTCCTGAATAGTCAGCCACGCCGGCAGGATCTGCTGGCCCATCTCTTCGAGCAAAAAGGTTGATTTGCGGTACACGCTGCCGCCGCTGATGGCCCCCACCAGGTGACCAAACAGCCCGGTTGCGACTTCGGCAGCAAAGAGAACCGGCGCCTTCATGGTGGAGAGCTTACGCGGCGAAAGGCGTGAAAGCGTGCGACGGGCACACTCTTCGCCAACCCATTCCGGCGATTTCAAATCGTCAATTGCGCGGCCGATGGTATAGGCGTAGTCGCGCTCCATGTCGCCTTCCACCCCGGCAATGACGCTGCTGGAGAGCGAGTGGCGGCTGGAGGCGTAGCTCTGGATCATGCCATGACTGTTGCCAAAGACGCGTACGCCGACGTGGCTGTTAAAGCTGCCGCCTTCGGTGTTGCTGATGCGCGGGTCGGATTTCAGCGCCGCCTGCTCCGCGCGGGCTGCCAGCTCGATAGCACGGTCAGGATCGAGATCGGCAGGATGAAACAGATCCAGATCCGGCGCCTCGAACGCCAGCAGTTCACGATCCGCAACGCCAGCGTAAGGATCGGGCGAGGTGTACCGCGCGATGTCGATTGCCGCCTGCACGGTACGTTTAATGGCTTCAGGGCTGAGATCGGTTGAAGATGCGCTGCCCTTGCGGTTTTGCTGATAAACGGTGATGCCGAGCGCGCCGTCGCTGTTGAACTCAACGTTTTCCACTTCGCCGTAGCGCGTGCTGACGCTGATGCCAGTGGTTTTCGATACCGCGACTTCCGCGCCGTCAGCATTGGCTTTCGCGAGGTCGAGCGCTGTCGCGACCGCCTGTTCAAGGATTTTACGCTGTTCTGCAACCTGGGGGAGTAATTTCATCGGCCTGCCATATAATTAGTGAGTGCTGTCTGCCCGGTGACAATCGCACATAACGCACTCATTTTGCCTGTGAGATAGTTTGAGTCTAACAGACTCAGAGAACAATTTCGCAGTAGCGAAGTAACCTGTTAACATTGGCATCTTTTTTAAGGAGCCTTTTATGACCAGGCAGCCCGACGACTGGCTCGATGACGTACCGGATAACGAAGAAGAAGAAGACGAAGAGATTATCTGGGTCAGTAAGAGTGAAATCAAACGCGATGCGGAAGAGCTCAAGCGGCTTGGCGCAGAGCTGGTCGATCTCAGTAAAACCTCGCTGGATAAGATCCCGCTGGATGAAGATCTGCGCGCGGCTATCGAACTGGCGCAGAAGATCAAAAAAGAGGGACGCCGCCGCCAGCTTCAGCTGATTGGCAAAATGCTGCGCTCGCGTGATGAAGATCCGATCCGCCAGGCGCTGGATAAGCTGAAGAACCGTCATAACCAGCAGGTGGCGCTGTTTCACAAGCTGGAAATGCTGCGCGACCGGCTGGTTGAACAGGGTGACGACGCCCTGCCGGAGGTGTTGAATCTGTATCCCGACGCCGATCGCCAGCAGCTACGTGCGATGATCCGTAACGCACAAAAAGAGAAAGCCGCCAGCAAACCGCCGAAAGCCTGGCGTCAGATTTTTCAATATCTGCGCGAGCTTGCCGAAGCCCGATAAAAAAAGGCGGATAATCTCCGCCTTATTTTTTAAACTCCCGCCCGTTCCGCTAACCCGTCCAGCAGTTTCTGATGAATCCCACCAAACCCGCCGTTGCTCATCACTAAAATTGTGTCGCCGGGCTGCGCGCTTTTCACTACTCGCTCTGCAAGGGCATCAACATCGGCGCTCCAGTGCGCGGGCTGCACGCAGGCATCCGCCACTTCCGCAACCTGCCAGGGAATATGGTGCGGCTGAAGCAGAAAGACCTCGTCGGCGCGCGCCAGCGCAGGCGCCAAATCGTCTTTACTCACGCCCATTTTCATAGTGTTTGAACGCGGTTCCAGCACCGCCAGAATGCGCGCCGTGCCGCCCACTTTACTGCGCAGGGCGGTCAGCGTTGCCAGGATCGCCGTGGGATGGTGCGCGAAGTCGTCATACACTTTTACGCCGTTGGCCTCGCCGCGAAGTTCCAGGCGACGCCGCGCATTAATAAAGTCGTTCAGCGCGCGGCCGGCATCTTCTGGCCTGACGCCCACGTGGCGCGCTGCCGCCATCGCCATCATGCCGTTATGCATGTTGTGTTCGCCAACCAACGCCCAGTTCACCTCCGCCACGCATTCGCCATCCAGCCACACTTGCCAGTGCGAAGCATCGACGGTCAGCTTTTTCGCCTGCCAGCGACCGCCTTCACCCAGGCTCTCCTGCTCGCTCCAGCACCCCATCGCTATGACCTGCTTCAGGTTGGCGTCGTTTTCCGGCAGTAAAATTTTGCCCTGCCCAGGCACGATGCGTACCAGATGATGGAACTGGCGCTGAATAGCACGCAGATCGTCAAAGATGTCGGCATGATCGAATTCGAGGTTATTGAGGATCAGCGTGCGCGGGCAGTAATGAACGAATTTGGAGCGCTTGTCGAAAAACGCGCAGTCGTATTCATCGGCCTCAATCACGAAGAATGGGCTTTTTCCTAAAGTTGCCGATACATCGAAGTTTCCCGGCACACCGCCAATGACGAAACCCGGTTCAAGACCGCAGGCCTGTAAAATCCACGCCAGCATGCCTGCGGTGGAGGTTTTACCGTGCGTTCCGGCGACGGCCAGCACCCAGCGGTCGCGCAGCACGAAGTCATGCAGCCACTGCGGGCCGGAAAGGTAAGGAATGTTGCGCTCCAGTACCGCTTCCACGCAGGCGTTGCCGCGCGTCATCGCGTTGCCGATAATGACCAGATCCGGCGCAGAATCGAGTTGGGAAGGATCGTATCCCTGAATTAAATCAATGCCTTGCTTTTCAAGCAGTGTGCTCATCGGCGGATAAACATTGGCATCTGAGCCCGTGACTTCATGCCCCAGCGCGCGTGCCAGTACGGCCAGCCCGCCCATAAAAGTACCGCAGATACCAAGGATATGAATACGCATAACAGGTCCGTTTACTTAAAGTTCGGCGCACAGTGTAACGCCCCCCTCTCCCGGAATAAACGGATTTACCCTATGTTCTTTAACGTCCATTCGGCTAAACTGCCCGAACACGTTGGCAGTTTGTTAACCAGGCTGTCATTTAATCGCAGATTCAGGGATTGTGTTATGAAAACGTTGGGCGAATTTATCGTCGAGAAGCAACATGACTTTCCTCACGCTACAGGTGAACTGACGGCGCTGATTTCCGCCATCAAGCTTGGCGCAAAAATTATTCATCGCGATATCAATAAAGCCGGGCTGGTTGATATTCTGGGCGCCAGCGGTGCTGAAAACATTCAGGGCGAGCAGCAGATGAAACTGGATCTGTTTGCCAACGAGAAGCTTAAAGCAGCGTTGAAAGCACGCGGCATCGTGGCCGGTATCGCCTCTGAAGAAGAAGATGAGATCGTCATTTTTGAGGGCGTGGAAAACGGCAAGTACGTCGTGCTGATGGACCCGCTTGACGGATCATCAAATATTGATGTGAACGTGTCAGTTGGCACCATTTTCTCTATCTACCGCCGCATTACCCCGCCAGGCACACCCGTCACGGAAGAAGATTTCCTTCAACCTGGCAGCCAGCAGGTTGCGGCAGGCTACGTGGTTTACGGGTCGTCAACCATGCTGGTTTATACCACCGGCTGCGGAGTTCACGCCTTTACCTACGATCCCTCTCTGGGCGTGTTCTGCCTCAGCGCGGAGAAAATGGCGTTTCCTGAAGAGGGCTACACCTACTCCATCAACGAAGGCAACTATATCCGTTTCCCGCAGGGCGTGAAGAAGTACCTGAAGTTCTGCCAGGAAGAAGATAAAGCGACCCATCGTCCCTATACGTCACGCTACATTGGCTCGCTGGTGGCGGATTTCCACCGCAACCTCCTGAAAGGCGGCATCTATCTCTACCCAAGCACCGCCAGCCACCCACAGGGCAAGCTGCGCCTGCTGTATGAGTGCAACCCGATGGCCTTCCTCGCCGAGCAGGCGGGCGGCAAGGCGAGCGACGGTAAAAACCGCATTCTGGATCTGGTGCCGGAGACGCTGCACCAGCGCTCGCCGTTCTTTGTTGGCAACACCGACATGGTGGACGATACCGAACGCTTCCTGCGCGAGTACCCGGACGCATAACGTTGTTATCGGGCAAAAGAAAACGGGGCGATCATGTGATCGCCCCGTTTATTTCTGCGTCTGCGCTCAGGCGTGATTGAGGCGGAATACGGCCATCGACTGCACTAACTGCACCGACTGCTCCTCCAGCGACTGAGTAGCGGCCGACGCCTGCTCAACCAGCGCCGCGTTTTGCTGCGCCACCTCATCCATTTGCGTCACCGCCAGGTTAACCTGCTCAATGCCACGGCTCTGCTCCTGCGAGGCGCTGGAAATCTCTTTCATCAGCGTGGTTACACGGCTTACTTCCGTGGTGATTTCATCCATGGTTTCGCCGGCTTTCGTCGCCATCTGCGAGCCTTCGTTCACCCGCGTTTGTGATTCGCCGATCAGCTCGCGGATCTCTTTTGCGGCGGTCGCACTGCGTTGCGCGAGGTTGCGCCCTTCGCTCGCCACAACGGCAAAGCCACGGCCCTGCTCGCCTGCTCGCGCCGCTTCAACCGAGGCGTTGAGCGCCAGAATGTTCGTCTGGAAAGCAATGCCGTCGATCACGCCAAGAATATCGCCAATGCGTTTTGAACTGCTGGCAATCTCCTGCATTTTCTCAATAACGTAGCAAACGACTTCGCTGCCGCGATCGGCGCTGTCCGATACCGAACGGGCCAGCTGATGCGCCTGGGTGGCGTTTTCAGCGTTTAGTTTCACGGTAGCGGTAAGCTGCTCCATACTGGCGGCGGTCTGCTCCAACGAGGCGGCGGACTCTTCGGTACGCTGCGAGAGGTTAAGGTTGCCGGAAGCCAGTTCACGGCTGCCCACGTCGATCTGCATGCTGGCGTCGCGCACGCGGCTGACCGAGTCCTGAAGCGATGCCTGCATTTTCGCCAGCGCGGCATTCAGGCGGCCCAGCTCGTTTTTGCCGCTTTCCGGCAGCGGTTGCGTCAGATCGCCTTCGGAGACAAATTCGAGATGCGCAATGGCAACATCCAGCGGCTTGAGCAGAATGGTTCGCAGCATATACCACGCGATACTGAGCAGAACGAGCGTCAGCGCGCCACACAGTATAATAAGCGTCATCAGAATGCGTTCATTGCGGCTGGCTTCAGCGAGACGCTCGTCCGTTACCTGATTGGCATAGCTGTTGAATTTTTCCACCGCCCCGGAAAACGCGGTGCTCAACGGCGTCAGATTACCTTCCAGAATCGTATAGTAACCATCGGGGTCCTGCTTTTTAATTGCCGCAAACAGCGGCAGAATGCCCTGTTCCAGGTAAACGTCGTACGTTTTTTTAACCTCATCCGCCAGCTCCTTGCCGCGTAGCGTGACCGTTCCTGCATCCATAAAACGTTTCACTTCCGTTTGTGAAGAAGCGATATATTTCTCCGTCCGGGCCACTGAGGCGGCCGCATCATCCATCATGCCAATCTCCATTTTGCGGACCGACGTGGCAGCGGAAGTACGGGCGCGTAATAGTTTAGTATTCGCCAGAAACAGGCTGTTCAGTTCGATGCCCTGAATGCGGTTAACCACCTCAAGCGACCGGTTACCTTTATTGATTGCCAAAATTCCCATTACGCTGACCAGCAAAAGCATCAACGTCATCATCGCCATTAGTACCAACAAACCACTTCTTATTGAAATTTTTTTAAGCATGATTTTAAAGTCCAAAAAGG
Organism: Erwinia oleae; assembly: GCF_000770305.1. Taxonomy (GTDB): domain Bacteria; phylum Pseudomonadota; class Gammaproteobacteria; order Enterobacterales; family Enterobacteriaceae; genus Erwinia; species Erwinia oleae. The sequence goes on along the minus strand of NZ_JNVB01000010.1, from coordinate 35,001 downwards.
CTGAAATAAGCTCCAGAAAGCACCAGAAAACAGGTCTCTTATCGGCAGGGAAGCGGTGTTCTTTAGCACTTGCAGGACAAAAACGATTGATTCAGCTAATGTATTTTTCTGAAACTTAATTAAACCTTCTGAGCGATGAGAGCCTGATGAGAAAACTTTTTGCGATTGCCTGCGTGCTTTATGCCGCCAGCGGTCATGCGGAAACCAACCCGATTGATACCGCACAGGCCGCCTGTCTGGATAAAGCCAATACGACGGTTGATATGCAGCAGTGCTACAGCGAAGCGGGCAGCGCGTGGGACAAAGAGATGAATCAGCAATACAGCACGCTATTGGCCACGCTGGATAAGACGCAGAAAGCCAAACTGCGCGAGGCGCAGCGCGCGTGGCTGACGTATCGCGATAGCTGGCTGGCTGCCAGCAGGGAACGGATGCGCGACGGCGGCACGCTGGCAACCGTTTCGCTCGGCGCCCAGCGCGTAGAGCTGATCAGGAATCAGGTGCAGGCGCTCAAGTCACTCGCGAGTGGCAGCTGTGCGAATCCCGATGACTGCTAATGTGGAGCATTCCGAAAGGCCAAAAAGGGGGGATACTTTCAGTATCAGTTGGCTATAATGAGCGTCACTCTATTTGAGACTGCATAAAGGAATTCACCATGAGTTTGAACCAGGTTCCAGCGGGCAAAGATTTGCCGGAAGATATCTACGTCGTTATTGAGATCCCGGCGAATGCCGATCCGATTAAATATGAAGTCGACAAAGAGTCCGGCGCGCTGTTCGTTGACCGCTTCATGTCCACCGCGATGTTCTATCCGTGCAACTACGGTTACATCAACCATACGCTGTCTCTGGATGGCGACCCGGTGGACGTGCTGGTCCCAACCCCCTATCCGCTGCAACCTGGCTCAGTGATCCGCTGTCGTCCGGTTGGCGTATTGAAAATGACCGACGAGTCTGGCGAAGACGCCAAGCTGGTTGCCGTTCCGCACACCAAGCTGAGCAAAGAGTACGATCACATCAAAGATGTGAACGATCTGCCTGAGCTGCTGCGTGCGCAGATCACCCACTTCTTCGAACAGTATAAAGCGCTGGAAAAAGGCAAGTGGGTTAAAGTTGAAGGCTGGGATAACGCCGAAGCGGCGAAAGCAGAAATCATCTCTTCTTTCGAACGCGCGAAGAAGTAATTTTCTCGTTCACGATAAAAAAACGCCTTCCTGATGAAGGCGTTTTTTTTGGTCAGTCCACATCCGGCGCATCGCGCAGTAGCCAGTCGCCGCTGTCGATGCGTCGCATTCCCGTCACTGAACGCTGGTAAACATAGAGCCAGGCGCTGCCGTAGGGCGTTCGCACCAGTTCACGTTTATATTCTCCGCCTTTTGTGCGCAGCGCATCCAGCTCGCCCAGCGTGGAGGCGTCGATACGGTAAACTTCGCAGTAAACCTGCCCTTCACCCGCCACGATACCGGGATAGTGCCCCAGACTATAAAGCGCGTAACCCTCAAGCTGATGGTCGCCCAGCCACTGGCCGTTGGTCATCCAGTGGCTGTTGCCCTGTTTGCGTCTGAGGCTGCCATAAACAATTATTCGCATTGCTAAAACTCAAACTGATAGAGTAAATCCAGCGCCTGGTCGATACCCGACACCGCTTCCAAATAGAGTTTAGGCATCAGGCGATAACGCAAGGTTAAGGTCGCCAGTGAATCAAATATGCCAACACCGTATTTTACCTGTAACCCCGGCAGCACATAGCCACTGACCTGCACCTGCTGGCTGTCGCCAACGCCGGTGGTATCCAGCGCCAGATTGCTTACGCCGAAGGTTTCGCCGATTTTACCCACAACCTGACCACTTTGCGCAAGCCCCAATCCGACTAATGCTGACGTGACCGCGCTGCTGTCGCTGCCGTTGGCATCCAGCCCCTGTCCGCGTAACAGATAGGAGAGCGCTTCCTGCTGCGACATCGCCGGGTCGGCAAAGATCTCCGCCTTCGGTTCATCGGCCAGGCCGGTCACGCGTACGCCTGCCGTCACGTCATCTTCCGTTGCTTCAGGGTTACGGATCGCCTCAATATTCAGATAAGGTTGGTCAGGCGGCCCCGCGAATTGCAGTTCACCTTTGCGCACGATGAGATCCTGCCCATAGGCGTGGAAGCGCCCCGATGGGATATTGATTTGGCCGTTCAGTCCCAGGCCGCGCTTGTCCTGCACCAGCTTGAGATCGCCGTTCAGCTTAGCCTTCAGCCCAAAGGCGCTGAGCCGCACGTCGTCGCCGACGTGAATAATCAGGTTGCTGTTAATCGGAATGGCGGCCGTTTTCGGTGCAATCGGTTTTAACTGTTCATCCAACAGCACTTCGTCGCCTGAAACGCCCACCGCGCTTTCCGGCACCTCCTGCACGGTGATACGCGCCCAGGGAATATCCACGCGGCCATCCAGGTTAAACATCTCTGGCGTGGCGTCGAAGACCAGATCCGGCGAGACGTCCATCCGCACCATCGGCGGTACGGTTACGCGAATGTTTTTCCCTTTCGCGGCAATGCGCGCGCGCCAGGCATCAAGCTGCTGCCAGTTGGCATCGCCGCTCAGCGCAAGCTGACCTTTCGATGTCTGCACCGCGCCCTCCAGCGTCGAACTCATGCCATTAAAGATCATGGTGAGGTTCGCCGCCGTCAGATCCACCGGCATAAAGTTACCATCAACGTCGACCCCTTTCAGGGCAAGCTGACCAAATACCTGCGGCTGTTGCAGGCTGCCGCCCAGCCGCAGCGCGCTGTTGAGTATCCCGGCAACCTTCTCACCTTTCATCAGCGCCGGGTTGAGCAGCGCCAGCGAGAGATCAGCGATATTGACGTTGCCCGACAGCGTGCGTCGGCCCTGCGGATCGGCGATCTGCACGTTGCCCGACAGTTGCCCGTTATTGGCAATATGGATCAGCCAGTCAAGCTGCGCGCGGTTATCACGCATTGCAGCATTCAGATTGAGCGTATCAAAGGCAATCGGCAGGGGATTGCCCTGCACATCCTGCACCACTTTAACGCCGCTGCCCTTCAGCGCGACGCGGCCCTGCGGCAAACCGCCTTCCGCGCGCCAGCTAACGTCTGCATCGCCGCTGAACACGCCGCTCAGGGCGGTGGCATCAGGCATAAACGGTTTCACCATCGCCAGGTCGAAGCGGCTGAGCACTATTTTCGCATGCCCCGACGGACCTGCTTCGATGGTTTGCGGCACGCAGAGCTGGGCATTCGGATTCTGCCAGCAGTGCGGGCCGATGCTGACGGTCTGTTTCGCATTCAGATAATCCAGCGCGATGGCGCGCGTGAGCCGCCATTCGCCGACCGGCGTATCAAATCGCGTGTTATTCAGCTCGCCTTTCCAGCGCTGCTGCTGACGATCAAAGCTGCCGGTCAGCGCAAGCTGGCCAGAGACCGGTTCGCCGTTGACGTTCAGCGTCAACTTATGCTGCTTTTCGCTGCCGCTGGCGTCCAGCGTGAGTTGCGAAATGCTCAGCGTCTCCTGCTTAAGACGCTCAACGCGAAGCGCCACTTTGCCCTGGATCTGTTCGCCCGAACTGACGTCGCCTTCAAGTTTGATCCGGCCAACGCTCAGCGCCTGCCAGCGCAGGCCGGTGGCGGTGAGATCCGCCAGCAACTGCGGCGTATTCAGATCGCCGCGCGCTTTAATCGTCCCTTTTGCCACGCCGCCAAGGCCCGGCAACGCGTTGTCCAGATGCTGCGCGTCGATATTTGCGTCCAGCGCCAGCTTCTCGCCCAGCGATCCTTTCATGTCGATATTATTGCGCCCCAGCACCAGCTTCAGGCCCGGAATATCCCACTGGTTGTAGCTGTTGCCGTACAGGGAGCCGTCGGCAGTGACCGCATTCTGCTTAACGTTGCCGCGCAGCTTCAGCTCCGGCACGCGCATCTGCCAGCTTCCGCCATAGAGGCTGCCGCGCGTGGTGATTTTCCCGTCAAGTTTCGCAGGCCAGTCGGGATACTGCTTCGCCGTGTTGATACCTGTGAGCGTCACTTCGCTGCGCCAGCTGATCGCCTTGCTCCAGTCAACCAGCGCGGTGAGATCGGTATTGCCCTGGAGCGCCGCCAGCCGCAGCTTGTCGAGCGCAAACTGTTCGACGTTGCCTTTGCCGTCCAGCGTCAGCGTCGCGGGCGGAATACTCTGCCCCTGGAAGGCGGTTTTCAGCGAAACGGCGTAGTCAGTGGCTTTCCCTTTGATGCTGAAATTGACATTGTCCGCCTGGTACTGCGCCTCGCCCGTCAGCGGCCAGCGCAGCTGCGGGCTTTGTAACGTCATCGCCAGCGGCAGCCCCACCTCGGCCAGCCGCGTCTGCGCCTCCATCTGCACTCTGACCGGCCCGGAGAGATTCAGCGCGATGTTCAACTGCTCGCGCAGCCCACCGTCGACGGTCATTTTGATCTTCTCGCCTTTCATCGGCTCCATATTGAGCGCGCTGTAGAGCGTAAAACTGACTGGCCAGTTGCCCTGTAACGTCGCCTGGCCCTGCGCATTAAGCTGCCCCTGCGGCGAATCCACGTCCAGCGTTTCAAGATGCAGCAGGCGATCCTGCGTTTTCGCCTTCAGCAACAGGCGATTGACGGCAATATCCGTATCGCCGGTAATGCGCAACTGTTCGCCAAGGATCGCCTGTACATCCACATCCAGCGGCAGAGTAAAGTCGGGCAGCTCGGGCAACAGCGGTTTGGCAAACATCGCCTTGAGCGTCTCGCCCAGCGGCGGCTCATCGGCCTTTGGCTGCTGTACTTTCGGCTGAACCACCTCTTCATCTGCCACTTTCGCCGCCTTTGGCAGCGCAATCAGCAGCCCCTGGATGTGCGTGGGCGATAGCGTCAGCGCGCGCCCCTGCCACTGCATGCCGGAGGTGAAGTCAGCCAGAGAAATCGCCGTGTCATCGACTTTTACGTTGATGTTGTGCAGCGCAAGGTTGCGCAGCGTAATCGGATAGGGCGTGGAGAGCTCGCCGGACGCGCCGTCTTCTTCAACCGGCTTCTCTCCGGCAGGCGCCATCTTTTTACTGTCCACTACCACGTTCACGTCTTTCAGCGACAGATCGTTGACGCACAATGCGCGGCTTTTCAGGCAGCCCGGTTGAAGCGCGAGGTGGAATTCGCCCGCGTTGACCGTCACGCCTGGCATCTCATACTGCACGCCGGTCAGCCGCAAATCGCGCCAGCCCCCCTGCACCTGTTTGATCGCCAGCCCCGGCACCCAGCGCGTTGCGCCGTTCAGCACCAGATGCAGGCCGGTAGTGGTGCCAATTAAAAACGCCACCCCGCCCAGCAGCAGCAAAAGGAAAATCAGGATGCCAATAAGGACCTTTTTCCACAAACTCATAGCTCAGGCCCCAATCCGATATAAAACTGTATGTCTCGTTTTTCGTCATCGCCGATGGGACGGGCGATATCCAGTTTGATCGGCCCGACCGGCGACTGCCAGCGCACGCCAACGCCCGCGCCGGTTTTTACGTTGCTCTGCCTGATGTCGTTAACCGCCTCACCGGAGTCGATAAATACCGCGCTCCACCATTTGCCGGTCACGTTGTACTGGTATTCCAGCGAACCGGTCGCCAGCTTTGAGGCACCGGTCAGTTTGCCGTCCTCGTCGCGTGGCGAAATGCCTTTGTATTTGTAGCCGCGAATGCTGCGATCGCCACCGGCGAAAAAGCGCAAATCGGGCGGGACGCGATCGAAATCGTTGGTTTCAATCCAACCGAGGTTGCCGCGTACCACGAAGCGATGCTTGTCCGCCAGAGTACGGATCCAGACGTTCTGCGCCTGAACCACGGCGAAATCAATGTCCGAGCCCCAGGTGGTGTCGGAGACATCCAGTGAGTAACGCTGAGAATCGCCCCATACCGGCATCAGGCCGCCGCGTGAGCGGGTACGGTTAACGCTGACGCCCGGATAGAGCAGCATGGTCGTGTTGGTCACGTTGCCCTGAGTAAAGTGATCCAGGCTCCAGCGCAGATTGAGCGCGCGCTGCCAGCCGCTGGACGAATCCCAATAGCGCGACGCGGCCAGCGTGGTGGAATCCGAGCGTGTGTCGTTAAGGTCGGTGCGTTTCAGGCCGCCCTGCAACAGGTAATACTGCTCGATGGGATTTTTCAGCAGCGGAATTTTATAGCTGAAATCCAGCTGCTGCTCTGGCGCGGAGACGTTAGCGCTGGTGGTAAAGCTGTGTCCGTAGCTGTTAACCCAGGGACGCTTCCAGGTAGCCTTCACGCGCGGCCCGACGTCCGTTGAATAGCCCACGCCGGTCTCAATGGTGTTTTCAGTGCGCGGCGTGACCACGCCATGCAGCGGCAGCACTTTGGTTTTACGCGATTTTTCAAACTCTGGCGCCACCACAACCGCATTAAACCAGCCGGTTGCGGAAAGGCGTCGGTTCAGTTCGGCCAGATCGCGCGAGCTGTAATAGTCGCCCTTTTTAAACGGCACCAGATTTTGCAGATACTCTTCGCGGATCTGCGATCCTTCAAAACTGACGTCGCCAAAGCGGTAGCGCTGGCCGCTGTCATAGTCGATATCCCAGAACGCCTCGCGCCGCGCCGGGGAGACGCCAAGCTGGCTTTTTGCGTAGTCGCCGTCGAAATAGCCTTTGCGCAGCGCCAGGTTGCTGAGGGAGCTTTTAAAACGATCGTAGTCGCCATGATTCAGCACGCCGCCGATCTTGCTCTTGCCGTCACGCACCAGACTCTGATAATCCTCATCGGTGCGGGCGCCGCCGCGAATAATCACCGTTTCGCCCACCAGCTTAACCGGCTCGCCGGGCGAGACTTTCGCCAGCAGCAGAGGCCGTTTTCCGCCCGCTGGCGGCGGCAGGAGGGTAAATTCAATGGTGGGATCGTAATAACCTAACGCCTTCAGGCCTTCTTTTACCGCTTCACTGACCCGAGCCCGAAAGCGACCATCGGCGGAAATCTCATCGCTGGCAATGGTGGAAAGCCTTGCCCGCACGTTTTTCTCCAGCGCGCCGGATAATCCTGTTACCTGCAATCGCACCGTTGCGGCTTCGACAGCGGGCGCAGCGGCAAGCAGAGTGAACAGACAATACGCATAAATTCGTGACACGCTTACTCCTGGTTATCTGGTCGGCCCGGGTTCCCTTCAGGCACAACGTCTTCTTTTTTCGTTTTCACCGGGGCATGGCGGCATTTTGCCTGTTACGCACACCCATAAAGCCAAATTTTGACTTATTGTGTGCAAAGAATAGCGCTGATACAACCAACAACCCCAACGGAATATCAATCAGTCGAACAAAGTGGCATGACAGTCGGATTAATCTTAGCCGCCTGATGCGCCATACTGTCAGCGTGACAATGATGGCTGCAATTGTAAGCCTTCGTGACCACAGCTATAATCCCTTGCATGGGACGCGCGGCGTTCCACACTGAATTCTGCGCCGATATCGCGCAGACATTTTTGGCACGGACAGCCGAGCTTGACTGAACGAAAGAACGTTCGCGGATCCTCATCGCTGCCCAGGCCAAAAATGACAGGTAATTAACTAAAGGCCAGTTTTGGTACGCTTCCCACGTGATAGCAACTGAACAGAGCCATTTTATGGATGTTTTATGTTAGACAGCTTGCTTGTCATTTTACTGCTGATTGCGGTCAGCGCATTTTTTTCCCTTTCAGAAATCTCTCTGGCGGCGGCGCGCAAAATTAAGCTGAAGCTGCTGGCGGACGATGGCAACATTAACGCGCAGCACGTCCTTAAGATGCAGGAGACGCCGGGCACCTTCTTTACCGTGGTGCAAATTGGCCTGAACGCCGTGGCTATTCTTGGCGGTATCGTCGGCGATTCAGCCTTTTCACCGGGTTTTCGCACGATGCTTGAGCGCGTGGTCAGCCCGGAACTGGCGGATCAACTCAGCTTTATCTGTTCATTTACCCTCGTCACCAGCCTGTTTATTCTGTTTGCTGACCTTTTCCCCAAGCGCCTTGGCATGATTGCGCCGGAAGTGATCGCGCTGAAGATCATCAACCCGATGCGTCTTTGCCTGTTTCTGTTCCGGCCGCTGGTGTGGTTCTTTAACGGCGGCGCCAACATTATTTTCCGGCTGTTTAAAATTCCACTGGTACGTAAGGACGATATCACTTCAGATGACATCTACGCGGTGGTGGAAGCGGGCGCGCTGGCGGGCGTGCTGCGTAAGCAGGAGCATGAACTGATTGAAAACGTTTTCGAACTGGAGTCGCGCACCGTTCCCTCATCCATGACCTCACGTGAAAACGTGGTCTGGTTCAATCTTCATGAAGATGAAGAGAGCCTGAAAGAAAAAATCGCCAACCATCCGCATTCGAAGTTCCTTGTCTGCAACGACGACATTGACCATATCGTTGGCTATGTTGATTCCAAAGAGCTGCTGCTGCGCGTTCTCGGTCATCAGAGCATGGCGCTGAACAGCGGCGTACAGATCCGCTCGGCGCTGATTGTGCCGGACACGCTGACGCTGTCAGAAGCGCTGGAAAGCTTTAAAACCGCCGGCGAAGACTTCGCAGTGATCATGAACGAGTACGCGCTGGTGGTCGGCATTATTACCCTGAACGACGTGATGACTACGCTGATGGGCGACCTGGTGGGTCAGGGGCTGGAGGAGCAGATCGTCGCTCGTGACGAAAACTCCTGGCTGGTTGAGGGCGGCACGCCGATTGATGACGTCATGCGCGTGCTGCACATTGACGAGTTTCCTCAATCCGGCAATTACGAAACCATCGGCGGCTTTATGATGTATATGCTGCGCAAAATCCCCAAACGTACCGACTTCGTCAAGTTCCACGGCTATAAGTTTGAGGTGGTGGATATCGACAGCTATCGTATCGATCAGCTGCTGGTCACGCGCATTGACGCTCGCCCTGTGACAGCCACGGTGTTGAACAAAGTACTGGAAGAGTAGTGCTGGCGGGAAAGGTGATGGCAACAAAAAAGGCGCGAGCATTCGCGCCTTTTTTTCGTCTGAAAATCAGTTAAATTCGGTTTGTAAGCGCAGCACCTGACGGTTCACTTCAGACATCACGCTATAGTGCTGTTTGTCTTTGATTCGCGGGATAAGGATTTTCCCCTTATCAAACTCAAACGCGCCAACATCTTTGATATAAAGACGCCCGCGGAACAGGGTTTTAACGTATTTAGCGACCTGTAGTGGGTTGTATTTTTGGAATATTTTCATTCTGTTAATTCTCTATGCTTTATGATGCACGCTGCGCCGTAACCACTATTGGTACGAATCTTTGCAGCGCGAAGTGGATTCACTATAGACCAACTTGACCTTCACGAATTCCGAAAACCGAATTATTTTACTGCTTTTACATATCATGACAGTACGCTCTGTGCCTGCGACACGTTGAAACAGTATATCCCTTCAAATATGACGGAATTGTGCTGCTTGTTGCAAAATTGTTACCTAAGGGCGACAAGGACATTTTCTCTGCTTACTATTGCAGGAATGTGACCGTCTGGTCGGATGAGATCATCAGGAGCCGAAATGATTTTTTATCGTACGCTGTGCGCGCTTCCCCTGGCGCTTGTGGCTTTCACCGCGCATGCACATAATTTTGTGACGGGCGAACGCGTTGCGCCTGTGGGCATCGCCGATAAAGGCGAGCTGATTTATCAGCAGGAGACGTTTCGCTATAAAAGCTGGAACAGCGCGCAGTTGCCGGGCAAGGTGCGGGTGATTCAGCACATTGCCGGGCGCTCATCGGCGAAAGAGAAAAACGCCGCCCTGATTGAGGCCATCAAGGCCGCTAAGCTGCCTCGCGATCGCTACCAAACTACCACGCTGGTTAACACCGATGATGCCATTCCTGGTACCGGCATGTTCGTGCGCAGCAGTATCGAAAGTAATAAAAAGCAATTCCCCTGGTCGCAGTTTATTGTCGACGATAACGGCGTGGCTAAAAAAGCCTGGAAGCTGGAAAACGGCGGTTCGGCCATTATTGTGCTGGATAATAATGGCGAGGTGCGTTTTGCAAAAGACGGGGCGCTGAGCCAGCAGGAAGTCGATAACGTGATGGCTCTGCTGCATCAGCTGCTGCGTTAGTTCAGGCCCCGCAATGCGTCAAAAAATCGACACGCGAAAGCCGGGGTTGAGGAACGACTCGCGCGGTGCGTAGTCGAGGCTTTTCCCCTGCCAGTCGTGAACGTGCGCGCCTGCGGCAATCGCCACCGCGTGACCGGCGCCCGTGTCCCAAATATTCGTTGGCCCGAAGCGTGGATAGAGCTGCGCTTTTCCTTCCGCCACCAGGCAGAACTTCAGCGAAGAGCCGATAGCGATTGTCTGATGCTCGCCAAGCTGGCTGAGATAATCTTCCAGTTCGCTGTCGGCGTGCGAACGGCTCACCACCACCAGCGGCGGACGCGCTTCACGGATCTGAATGACTTCACGGCGTCCGCCCTCTTCTTTCCATGCCTGCCCTTCTGCGGCGGAATACATCACACCGAGTACGGGTGCATAAACGACGCCAAGCACCGGCTTGCCCTGCTCGATCAGCGCAATATTCACCGTGAACTCGCCGTTGCGCTTGATGAACTCTTTGGTGCCGTCCAGCGGATCGACCAGCCAGTACCGCTGCCAGTGCCGGCGAACGTCCCAGGCGGGCGGCGCCTCTTCGGAGAGCACCGGAATATCGGACGAAAGCCGTGTCAGCCCCTGTAAAATCACCTCATGCGCGGCGATATCGGCAGCCGTCACCGGAGAATTGTCCTGCTTATGGGCCACATCAAGCGGCGCCTGTTGGTTGTAAATCTGCATGATCGCATCGCCTGCGTCCCTTGCGAGCTGACAAATATTATCCAGCATTGTTGACCTCCTGCTTCGTCTCTGAGTGCCGGTTTTATCGGCCGGAGAATCCTGATACCTGCCGCTGTGGCGGGCAAACGTTCTTTCTCTGATCATAGCAGCCAGGCGCAATATCAAGAAGCGCGCTGATAAACAAAGAAATTTTGTTATTGATCACATAACGATGAAACTTAAGATAACAACCTTACAAAAATTTGAGATGTTTAAGCGTATTGCAACACACTGACATGGAGAGAACGATGAAAAAGCCTTGCATGACGCTGATGGCGCTGCTGGTCAGCACAACAATCCACGCCGCAACGGTGGATTTTCGCCTGCTGGAAACCACCGATCTGCACAGCAACATGATGGATTTCGATTATTACAAGGATGCGCCGACCGAGAAGTTCGGGCTGGTGCGTACCGCCACGCTGATCAACGCGGCACGCAAAGAGGCGACCAACAGCGTGCTGGTTGATAACGGCGACGTAATCCAGGGCAGTCCGCTGGGCGACTATATGGCGGCAAAAGGATTACAGAAAGGTGACGTTCATCCGGTGTACAAAGCGCTCAACACGCTGAATTACACTGTGGGCAACCTGGGAAACCACGAGTTTAACTACGGGCTGGAATATCTGCATAAAGCCATCAGCGGCGCGCGTTTTCCTTATATCAATGCCAATATTATCGATGTGAAAACCGGCAAGCCCTTGTTCACGCCTTATCTGATCAAAGAGCTTGAGGTTTCCGACCGCGAGGGCAAAACGCATTCGTTAAAAGTAGGCTTTATTGGTTTTGTTCCGCCGCAAATCATGGTGTGGGACAAAAAAAATCTCAGCGGTAAGGTGACGGTAAACGATATTACGGAAACGGCGCGCCGCTGGGTGCCGGAAATGCGTAAACAGGGTGCCGATCTGGTAGTGGCCATTCCCCATTCCGGGTTATCGGGCGATCCTTATAAAGCGATGGCGGAGAACTCCGTTTATTACCTCAGCCAGGTGCCCGGAATTGACGCCATCATGTTTGGTCACGCCCATGCCGTTTTCCCCGGCAAAGATTTTGCCGCTATCAAGGGCGCTGACATTTCAGCAGGAACGCTCAATGGCGTACCGGCGGTGATGCCGGGGATGTGGGGCGATCATTTGGGTATTGTGGATTTGGTGCTGAATAATGAGGCCGGCCGCTGGCAGGTGAGCAGTGCGAAAGCCCAGGCGCGTCCGATCTATGATAAAACGGCGAAGAAGTCGCTTGCGGCGGAAGATCCGGCGCTGGTAAGCCTGCTGGCGCCCGACCACAAGGCAACCCGCGAGTTTGTCAGTAAGCCCATCGGCAAGGCGGCCGATGTGATGTACAGCTATTTATCGCTGGTCCAGGACGATCCGACGGTACAGATCGTCAATAATGCCCAGCGCGACTATGTGAAGCATTTTATTCAGGGCGATCCTGATTTAGCCGCCTTGCCCGTATTGTCTGCCGCTGCGCCGTTTAAAGCGGGCGGGCGTAAAAACGATCCGGCCAGCTATGTTGAGGTTGAGAAAGGCCAGCTCACCTTCCGCAATGCCGCCGATCTCTATCTCTATCCCAATACGCTGGTGGTGATGAAAGTCAGCGGAAAAGAGGTAAAAGAGTGGCTGGAATGCTCTGCGGGACAGTTTAACCAGATCGATACCGCCAGCAGTAAGCCGCAGGCGCTGATAAACTGGAACTTCCGGACGTATAATTTCGATGTTATCGACGGCGTGAACTACCGTATCGACGTGACGCAGCCAGCACGTTATGACGCGGAATGCCAGATGATTAATGAGAACGCCTCGCGGATCACCGACCTGACCTATGAAGGCAAACCCATCGATCCCGCAGCAACTTTCCTGGTGGCAACCAATAACTATCGTGCTTATGGCGGCAAATTCGCCGGAACGGGAGAATCGCATGTTGCTTTTGCCTCGCCGGATGAGAATCGTAGCGTGGTAGCAGCGTATATCAGTGCGCAGACAAAATCACAGGGAGAAGTAAAACCACAGGCGGATAATAACTGGAAGCTCAGGACGATTACCAGCCAAATGCCGCTGGATATACGTTTTGAAACCTCGCCGGGAGAAAAAGCCAGCGCGTTTATACGTCAGCATGCACAATATCCACTGCATCCCAAAGGAACAGATGAAATTGGCTTTGCTATTTATCAGCTTGATCTTCAGAAAGAGGTTTTCGGACGTGAAGATGAATAAGAAGAGGACGTAATTGCCTTCCGCTTTGCAATAACAAACCAGCTTTAAAGTCAGAGCTGGTTTGTATCCAGAGGGGACAGAACAGTTTATTGAGCTTTACCCGCTTTCAGGCTTTTTGCCCAATCAACGATACCGCGAATACCCTGAGCCATGTCGTTAATGGCGCCAATGATATTAAAATCAAGGATGTTGCCAATCCCTTTTCCCAGCAGGCTGGCTGACTCAGCTACCGCTTCGCTAACAGCGTTACCAATTGCTTTACCCATCTGCTCACCAATATCACCAAAAAAACCTGCGCCTGAAACGTGGGAAATTTCTTTAGTATTAAGCTCACGCATTTTTTATATTCTCCATATATTGTTATTCGCCTTAATCATTAAAGCCAATTAATATTACACCTTCTGTTTACTGGAAATCAAATAGTAATTTATTGATTTTTTTTAATTATTAACGGTTAAAAACAGTCAACTATCAGCGCATTCTGGAAAGAGAGATCTGAACATTTTTTACATAAAAAATGAAATAAACTTCATATGAATATTATTTTTTTTGATAAAAAGCCAGCGGCGGAGAGCACACTGGCCTGTTAAGCGAGTAATAATGTCATCCCACGCTTAATACTTACAGAATTTCCAACAGTTCAACTTCAAATATTAGCGTACTGAAAGGCGGAATGGATGCGCCAGCACCGCGCTCGCCGTAGGCCAGATTTTGTGGGATAACCAGTTCCCATTTGGAACCAACCGGCATCAGCGTCAGCGCCTCGATCCAGCCAGGAATAACGCCGCTTACCGGAAACTCTGCGGGTTCGCCGCGCTGAACGGAGCTGTCAAAGACAGAGCCGTCAATCAGTTTGCCGGTATAGTGAACGCGTACGCGATCCTGACGTGAAGGGATAGCACCCTCGCCCTGCTTCAGCACGCTGAACTGAAGGCCTGACTCAGTGCTGCTTACGCCGTCGCGTTTCGCGTTCTCTTCCAGATAGGTTTGCCCTTCCGCCGCCATCGCCTGCTGACGCTCACGACGGACGCTGTCGGCGCGCTCATGGACTTCACGCAGCGCACGATGCACAACGTCGACCGGCACCGCTGGCGCATTCCCTTCCAGTGCGTCACGCAAACCGGCCAACAGCGCCTCAGGTTCCAGGCCCTGAAGGCCGGACTCCAGCAGCTGCTGACCAACCTGTAAACCGATTCCGTAGCTCGCCTGCGCTTCTACACTGTCAAAAGAAGGAGTGGACATGAGTTTTCCTTTCATAATAGAAAAATGAAGACGAAGCATAACAGCGCAGGCAACGGCCGTAAAATTTCATCGTCTTCAGGTGACTTTCCCCGCTGAAAAGTAAACAATATGAGCATCTCACAAACGGAATAAACTCCGTACGGACAACGCGTTATCAGCTATATTTGAGGTCAATATGGGCCATCCTGCCCGCAGGCGAAGGAAAAGCCAGCCGCTTTCGCTCAACGACGTTTTACGTCGGATGACGAAATGCACACTATTTACGCGAGAGTCGCGCCAGGAGGACGACACCATGCCCAACACGTCTCCAGCACTACAGTTCTTCAAGCGGATCTGGCATCTGCCGGAATCGGTGCGCTGGATGGATCCGCTGCCGCCCTTTCACCGCCGCGCCATCATTGTTGCCGTGCTGGTGGTGCTGCTGGCCTTCCTCTGGCCGTCCTCCGCGCCGCAGCAGCAAACTCAGCGGCAGCCGGATAAGCCGCTCGCTAATAACGCGCCGCCAATGCAGGCTGAGATTGTCGGCGAACAGCCCGGGAAAGCGGCGCCTGCCGCCACCCCGGACTCTCAGGGCGCATGGCGAGATTATCAGGTCGCATCAGGCCAGACCCTTGCGCAGCTTTTCCGCGACAATGGGTTGCCGGTTAATGACGTATTTGCAATGGCGCAGGTGGAAGGCAATGACAAGCCGCTGAGCAATCTGCAAACCGGCCAGACGGTGAAAATTCGTCAAAATGCGCAGGGTGTGATTACCGGCCTGACCGTGGAGAGCGCAGGTGCGGAGGTGTTATTTACGCGTCAGCCGGATGGTACGTTTCTTCGCGCGCAGTAGAGTTACGGCGATCGACAAAAACAAAAACGCCGGCGCGAGGCCGGCGTTTTTTATGCGTTACCTGAAGCCTGTTAAGCTTCAGCAACGATGTTGACAACCAGTTTAGCGAAGACTTCGCTGTGAACCTGGAAGTCCACTTCGTGCTCACCGGTAGTACGCAGAACGCCGTTTGGCAGGCGAACTTCGCTTTTGCTCACTTCAACGCCAGCCGCTGTTACAGCGTCAGCGATGTCGCGAGTACCGATGGAACCGAACAGTTTACCGCCGTCACCGGATTTGGTGGTGATGGTAACGTTGCCCAGCGCGTTGATTTTCTCAGCGCGTGCATTTGCCGCAGCCTGAGTGTCAGCCAGTTTGGCTTCCAGCTCTGCGCGACGTGCTTCGAAGAACTCAACGTTTTTCTTAGTAGCAGGAACAGCTTTGCCCTGTGGTACCAGGAAGTTACGAGCATAGCCCGCTTTAACATTAACCTGATCGCCCAGAGTGCCCAGGTTTGCTACTTTATCAAGCAGAATAACTTGCATTACCTTATCCTCTTAAAGTCGTTAATGGACAACAGCCGTTACTGATGACGATCGGTATACGGCAGCAGAGACAGGTAACGCGCGCGCTTGATAGCACGAGCCAGCTGACGCTGGTATTTTGCGCGAGTACCGGTAATACGGCTCGGTACAATCTTACCGCTTTCAGTGATGTAGTTTTTCAGCGTTGCGATATCTTTATAATCGATCTCTTGAACGCCTTCCGCGGTGAAACGGCAGAACTTGCGACGACGGAAATAACGTGCCATTAGGCTAGTCTCCAGAATCTATCAATTCAATCTGCTCGGCATGCAGTACCGTTTTATTCAGTCCATTGCGGCCTTGATGGCAGCTGATGAAACCTGAAACGATGAGCAGCGTGCCGACCGTTATACTTTGAGTAAGTGCCTGATGGGCCTTGCCGCTGATAATCACCGGCATCCGACACCAGGCTTGCCGGTTAAAACCGGCTTCCATCTGCTGTGAACGATGCTCAAGCACGAACTGGCAGTGTGGAATACCTGACGGGCTCACTTTTCGCATCGGCGTCTTGCACACGGTGCCAGACAGCGTCAGTCGATTGGCCGTCACGGTCAATTACTCTTCAGAATCCCCAGCATCATCCGAGGTTTCGTTAGCAAAATCTTCACGACGCTCGCGGCGCTCGTCTTTCGCTTTAACCATTGGAGAAGCTTCAGTTACCGCGTGCTTAACGCGCATAACCATGCTGCGGATAACGGCGTCGTTGAAGCGGAAGTTAGTTTCCAGCTCATCGATCGCTTCCTGCGGCGCTTCAACGTTCAGCAGAACGTAGTGAGCTTTGTGCAGTTTGTTGATCGGATAAGCCAGCTGACGGCGGCCCCAGTCTTCCAGACGATGGATCGTGCCTTCTGCACCGGTGATAGCACCCGTGTAACGCTCGATCATGCCAGGAACCTGTTCGCTTTGGTCAGGGTGAACCATAAATACGATTTCGTAATGACGCATCGAATTTGCTCCTTACGGATTATTCAGCCTCCTGTCAGGGTCAGCCGTGGCCCATGGAAGCAAGGAACGTTAAAGGTTGTGTAAAACAACCTGAGATTACGGCTGAAAAATTGACGCGTAATAATACTGGCGGAGTGCCGGAAACTCAAGGCAAAGTCGCGGCAAAAGATAAATTAGTCAGGTGATGAAAAATCACAGCCGGAGAACGCGCTGCTTATTTTCAGATATCAAACAGTTAAAGAAACAGGCCCGGCAACAACCATTAAAAAGCAAGAATTACTAATACCTTTTTATTACAGGCGCGCTAAGCTTAACAGGTTATGTCCCGGCGCCGCCGAAAGCGCCAGCCAGATTGTGGAGTTATCGCATGAAAACCATCGCAATCGCCCTCTTACTCGGGATCGAACTTTCCACATCCGCCTTTGCCAGTACAACTGGCTGCGCGCAACAGGTGAAAAGCTACACCAGCAAAGCGGCGAACAGCTACGTCTATATCAACCGGCTCGTCTCTCCGACGGAAGCAGCCTCACCCGGCGTTCCGGCGACAGCGGAACGACTTTAACAGGTCATAAATGATGCCGGAAAAACGCCACCAGCGTATCCAGCGCCGGTGGCGTAATACGATGTCCAACACCCTTTTCAGTAATAAAAGTGAGCTGTTGGTTCAGGTTCGCTTCGCGCATCGCGTTTTCCAGCCGGACGCTTTCTGCCACCGGCACCACCTCATCCGCCTCACCGTGCCATATCAGCAGCGGCCTGTCGGCGATTTTCGCCAACTGATGGCTGACCTCGTAGTCAGCCAGCGGCGCCGTGCGTGCTTCGAACGCTGTTTTTTCATCGGGCGTTTTTTGCGTCAGCGGAGGAAACAGCGTCTGTGAGAGCGACATAAAATAGCCCGATCCCATCATGCAGGCGACGCTGGCGATCTGCGGATTGCGCGCCATGGCGCCCAGCGCCGTCATCCCGCCCATTGAGGCGCCTGCCACCGCGAATCGTCCCCCTTCCACCAGCGCTTGCTGACGAAGGGCCGTTTCGAGCAGGGGCGTTTCGTCAATATTTTGCCTGAGGATCTCCCATAAACAACCGAGCCGGTAATCAGCATCGCCGCCGTAACGAGAGCCGTGCTGATCGGCATCCGGCATCACCACGCGAAAGCCCGCGTTGGCCAGCCCGACTGCGGCCCAGGCGTACACCTCTTTCGACGAGGTAAAGCCGTGCCAGAAAACAACGGTCGGCAACGGCGCGTGTCGTTTTGCGGCTGGCGCGGCGTGCAGGCATTCGATACCGGCAAAAATTTCTGTACTGACTTCAATCATGGAACGCTCCTTTAAAAAGCATCGCAAAATTATCGCATTTACAACCTGCCACACTAAATTTTTTACGAAAATTGCCGTTAACCGTTACAACCCACTTTCATCCTTTACAGGCTAACCTATGAAACACTTCTCATTGGGCCGCTGGAGCCTTGGCGTCAAGCTGTCGGCGATTGCCTCTGCCACGGTGGCCGTGCTGTTTCTGATCCTGACGCTGGCCCTGACGCATAATGCATCGCGCCAGATGGAGAGTCTGACCCGACAGAACATGGAAAATCAGGTCAGCGGCATCAGTGATATGGCCAGCATGTTTAACAGTACGCTGGGCGAAGAAGTCGCGAACTATATGATGCTGCTTCAAAGCTTCCTTCCCAAGCGCTTCTCACTGGATAATACGCAGCCAATCACCGTTGGCACTGAACAGGTAGGTACGCTGCGTGCGGGCCTGAAGACGTTGAACCTTGATCAGGTGATGGTGGACGACTTCCAACAGCGTACCGGCGCCATCTCAACCATTTTTGTACGCACCGGTGATGATTTCCTGCGTATTTCCACTTCGCTGCGTACCGAGAACGGCGAGCGCGCTGTCGGCACGCGCCTTGACCGCGGCGGTCCGGTCTGGAAGCTGGCGCTGAACGGCGACGCCTATCAGGGCGTGACGATGCTGTTTGGCAAACGCTATATCACCCAGTATCAACCCGTTAAAGACAGCAGCGGCAAGGTAATCGGCATCCTGTTCGTTGGCGTGGACATCACCAAACAGTATGCGCTTATTCGGGATAAAGTTTTAAGCCGAAAACTGGGCGATAGCGGACGCTTCTCTGTGTTGAGCAGCGCGCCCGGCAAAACGCACGGCCAGTTTATTTTTCATCCCACGCTCGAAGGCAAACAGCCTGACTGGCCCGCTGACTTTCAGGCGCGGCTACTGACGCAGACGAACGGTGCAGAAGAGTTACAGGAAGAGGATGACCACGCGCAGATTATCACCTGGCAACGGTTACCAGGCTGGAACTGGGTGATCATCGGTGAGGTGGACAAGGCCAGTCTGCTGGCGCCCATTAACCATATCCGTAATCTGTTTCTGCTGATTGGCGCCGCGCTGGTGGTGCTGTTCGCCCTCACCTTTGCCATTACCACCCGCCGCTGGCTCAGCAGGCCGTTGCAGCAGGTCATTGAGCTGGCGCGCCACTACTCATCAGGTAACCTGCTGGCTACGCTGGAAACAACGCGTCATGATGAAGTAGGCCAGTTGATTACCGCCATTAATGGTATTGGCGACGGTCTGGAGCGCGTGGTTTTTCAGGTTCGCGGCGCCGCGCAGGAGATAAGCAGCGGCACGGATGCCATTGCGCTGGGTAGCGAGAACATCAGCGAACAGATTTCACGCCAGGCCAGCAGCGTTGAGCAAACCTCGGCCAGCATGGAAGAGATCAGCGCGACCGTTGCGCAAAATGCCGCTAACGTCACACAGGCGCTGATGCTGGTCGGCGAGGCCGCCACGGCGGTTCAGCATGGAGGTGAAACCGTTTCGCGCTCGGTAATGACGATGACGGACATCAAAAGCGCCTCACAAAATATTGCGGATATCACTCAGGTTATCGAATCTATCGCTTTCCAGACCAATATTCTGGCGCTTAACGCTGCGGTCGAAGCCGCCCGCGCCGGAGAACATGGCAAAGGCTTTGCCGTAGTGGCGGCGGAAGTGCGTGCGCTGGCGCAGCGCAGCGCGCAGGCGGCGAAAGAGATCAATACGCTCATCGATAACTCGCTTGGTCAAATCGTGCAGGGCTACACGCTCTCTGAGCAGACACAGCAGGCAATGGCGGAGATCACTGGACGCATCGAGCAGGTAAAAACGCTGATGAGTGAAATCGACGTGGCCTCAAAAGAGCAGGCTGCCGGTATTGGCCAGGTGAATCAGGCGATGACGCATATCGGACAGGCCACGCATCAGAGCACCGAACTGGTGGCCGCTTCCGGGCAAACCGCTCATGAACTGAGTCGAAAAGGTCACCATTTGACGCAACTGGTCAGCATCTTTACCGTCAAAGCCTGAAATCCCGCAGGGATGGCTTACACTTAAAGGCCATCCCTGTTAAAAGGCCACATCATGCGCCGCTTTGTTCCCTTGATCGTCACACTTCTGCTTGCGGGCTGTAGCCTGTTTGCTAACACGCCGCAGCCCGCGCCCGCGCCGACCGCTCAGGCACAGGAAATCACGCGCGCGCAAACGGGCGGGCTGACGCGTCTGGGCAGCATCAGCGTGCAGGAGCGCGGTTCACCGGATGATGCCCAGCGAGCGATTGAGGCGAAGGCGAATGAGGCGGGCGCGAACTATTATGTGGTGCAGCTGGTCAGCGAAACCGTTATCCCTGGCGTCTGGTACGCAACGGCGGTGCTTTACGCAACAGCAAACGGCGGCGCGCAGCCGTAGCTGGCGCTGCCGTTGTTAGCGTTTAACCGCGTCGCTGACGCACGGCTTCAAACAGGCAGATGCCGGTTGCTACCGATACATTCAGCGAAGAGACGCTGCCCGCCATCGGTATGCTGATCAGCTCGTCGCAGTGCTCGCGCGTCAGGCGGCGCATGCCTTCGCCTTCTGCGCCCATCACCAGTGCCATCGGGCCGGTCATTTTGCTCTGAAACAGGGAGTGATCCGCTTCGCCTGCGGTGCCCACCAGCCAGACATTCGCTTCCTGAAGCACGCGCATGGTGCGCGCCAGATTGGTCACGCGGATCAGCGGCACGTTTTCCGCCGCGCCGCTGGCCACTTTCTTCGCCGTAGCGTTCAGGGTGGCCGATCGATCGCGCGGCACAATTACCGCATGCACGCCCGCCGCATCGGCGCTGCGCAGGCAGGCGCCGAGGTTATGCGGATCGGTGACGCCATCAAGGATCAGTAAAAACGGCGAATCCAGACTCTCCAGCAGGTCAGGAAGATCCGCCTCCTGATACTGACGGCCCGGCTTAACGCGCGCCACGATCCCCTGATGCACCGCGCCTTCTGCCTGGCTGTCCAGCCACTGACGGCTGGCGATCTGAATCACCAGCCCCTGCGCTTCCAGCGCTTTCACCAGCGGTTGCAGGCGACGATCGTCGCGCCCTTTCAGAATAAAAACTTCCTGAAAGCGCTGCGGATCGCGCTCCAGCAGCGCCTGTACAGCATGGATGCCAAAAACAATTTCACTCATTCACGTTACTCAACAAATTATCGCTTATTCAGCTTTCTTCGCAGCACGCTTCGAACGCGTGGCCTGCGCAATTTTGCGGGTTTTGTCCGACGGCTTTTTGGTTTTTTCGGGCCGTCCGGCGGTCGCATTTTCTTTCTCTTTCGGCGCGCGAAACGCGCTGTCAGGTTCGAAGTTTTTCCCTTTGCGCTGCTCGCGACGGCGTCTGCCGCTGTTTGGCGCTGCGGCGCCTCTCTTCGTCCGTTCGCGCTCGGTCTTGCCTTCGCTACGCGGCCTGCGTCCGCCTGAAATCAGCGCGAAATCGATTTTGCGCTCTTCCATGTGCACGGCCTCGACACGCACTTCTACCGCGTCGCCCAGGCGCCAGGACTTGCCGCCGGACTCGCCCACCAGCCGCTGACCCACCGCGTCGAAGCGGTAGTAATCGTTATCCAGCGTGGAGACGTGAACCAGTCCGTCAATAAACAGATCGGTCAGGCGCACGAAGAAACCGAAACCGGTGACGCTGGAGATGACGCCGCTGAAGGTTTCGCCCACCTGGTCCTGCATAAAGTCGCACTTCAGCCAGTCGGCAACGTCGCGGGTGGCTTCATCCGCGCGCCGTTCGGTCAGAGAGCAGTGCTGACCCAGTTGCAACATCTGTTGCAGATCGTAGTGCCAGCCGCCGCCCGGCGTGGTTTCGCCCTTCAGCGTCCCGTTCTCTTTCGCCAGCAGATATTTGATGGCGCGATGCAGCAGCAGATCGGGATAGCGGCGGATCGGCGAGGTGAAGTGCGCATAGGACGCCAGCGCCAGGCCAAAATGGCCGCGGTTTTCTGGATCGTAAACCGCCTGTTTCATCGAGCGCAGCAGCATGGTTTGCAGCATTTCATGATCGGGCCGATGCGCAATCTGCGTCAGCAGCTCCGCGTAATCCAGCGGATGCGGTTTGGCGCCGCCGCCCAGCGACAGGCCCAGCTCGTTCAACACGGAACGGAAGCTTTTTACGTTCTCTTCGCTCGGACGATCGTGATCGCGGAACAGCGCCGGTTCGTTGTTTTTCTCGACATAGCGCGCAGAAGCGATGTTGGCAAGGATCATGCACTCTTCGATCAGCTTATGGGCGTCGTTGCGAGAAACCTGTTCCACGCGCTCGATACGGCGTTCGGCATTAAAAATAAACTTCGCCTCTTCCGTTTCAAACGAGATGCCGCCGCGTTGCTCGCGCGCCTTATCCAGCACCAGATACATACGGTGCAGCTCTTCGAGATCTTTCACCAGCGGCTGATACTGTTCGCGCAGCGCCTGATCGCCCTGGAGAATGCTCCACACTTTGTTATAGGTCAGGCGCGCCCAGGAGTTCATTACCGCTTCATAGTGCTTGTAGCCGGTGAGTTTGCCGGTAGCGGAGATGGTCATTTCGCATACCATACACAGGCGATCCACCTGCGGATTGAGCGAGCACAGGCCGTTGGAGAGCACTTCAGGCAGCATCGGCACAACCTGAGAGGGGAAGTAGACCGAGGTGCCGCGGTTCACCGCTTCGTCATCCAGCGGCGTGCCGGGACGCACATAGTAACTGACATCGGCAATGGCCACCCACAGACGCCAGCCGCCGCCGCGTTTTCTTTCACAGAAAACGGCATCGTCAAAGTCGCGAGCGTCTTCGCCGTCAATGGTCACCAGCGGGAGATCGCGCAGATCCACGCGCCCTGCTTTCGCCTCTTCCGGCACCTCTTCTTTCAGCTTAGCGATCTGCTGCTCAAGCTCCGGCGGCCAGCTATGCGGAATATCATGGGTGCGCAGCGCCATCTCAACGGCCATGCCGGTGCCCATATTGTCGCCCAGCACTTCGATAATGTTACCGACGGCTTTGCTGCGGCGGGTAGGACGCTGGGTCAGCTCGACCACCACCACAGAGCCCATGCGGGCATTCATCAGCGACTCGGGCGGAATGAGAATATCGAAGCTGAGACGACCATCGTCCGGCACCACGAAGCCAACGCCCGCCTCGGTAAAGTAGCGACCAACGATTTGATTGTTACGCGGCTCCAGCACGCGAACCACGCGCGCCTCGCGGCGGCCCTTGCGATCGGCGCCCATTGCCTGCGCCAGGATCACGTCACCATGCATACACATTTTCATCTGCTCGGCAGAGAGGTAAAGATCGTCTTTGCTGCCTTCGATGCGTAAAAAGCCGAAACCGTCGCGATGGCCGATAACTTTACCGCGCAGCAGATCGAGGCGCTCCGGCAGCGCATAGCACTGGCGGCGAGTAAAGACTAACTGTCCATCGCGCTCCATCGCGCGCAGGCGACGCCGCAGTGCTTCAATCTGCTCTTCATCAGAGATGGACAGCTCTTCGGCCAGCTCTTCGCGGCTGGCCGGTTTTTCACGTTTATCAAGATGGGAAAGGATAAATTCACGACTGGGAATGGGGTTGTCGTATTTTTCCGCTTCCCGTTCCTTAAATGGATCTTGTGACATGTCGGTTCCTCCGTTGTCATCAGATGCTGAGTGAAGGACGTTCACCCAACAACAAGTGATAGAGCGGCTGATTGTCTTCAATCATATCGGCCAGCGTATAACCATCCAATATGGCAAGAAAATTCTGTACCGCCTCGTTCAGCGCCTTTTTTAAGCGGCAGGCTGAGGTAATGTGGCAAAAATCGCTGTGGCAGTTAACCAGCTGGAGCGGCTCCATATCGCGCACCACCTGGCCAATCACAATTTCCGACGCCGGTTTGCCAAGTTTAATCCCGCCGTTTTTACCGCGCGCGGCCGCCACGTAACCTGCCCGGCTAAGTTGATTGATAATTTTGACCATATGGTTACGCGATACGCCATAGGTTTCAGTCACCTCGGTGATGCTGGTCAGTTTGCCCGGCGGCAAAGTGGCCATGAAAATCAGCGCTCGTAATCCATAATCGGTAAAACTGGTTAGCTGCACGATGACCTCAAAGCGCGATATATAACGCGGTAGCTGCCGCTATTTGATAATTAACAGGAATATTATTGATGATAATAAACCAGCCTCTGCCGTCAGGCCTCGTTTATTTGGAAAATCATCGGCGGGAAAACAACGCAATAAGCAAAAGGCCGGGAAAACCCGGCCTCAGTAGCAGCGTTATGCATCAAAAGGATCGCGCAGGATCATCGTTTCACTGCGATCCGGGCCGGTTGAGATGATATCGACCGGCACGCCGGTAAGCGCTTCAACGCGCTTGATGTAGTCGCGCGCCGCCTGTGGCAGCCCTTCCAACGTTTTCACGCCAAAGGTGTTTTCGCTCCAGCCCGGCAGGGTTTCGTAAATCGGCTCAATACCTTCCCAGCCTTCTGCCGCCAGCGGCGTGGTGGTGACTTCCCGGCCATCAGGCATGCGGTACGCCACGCAAATTTTTACCTCATTCAGGCCATCCAGCACGTCCAGTTTGGTCATACAGAAACCAGACAGTGAGTTGATCTGCACGGCACGACGCACGGCAACCGCATCCAGCCAGCCGGTGCGGCGACGGCGGCCGGTAGTGGCGCCAAACTCATTACCTTTTTTACACAGGAACTCGCCGGTTTCGTCGAAAAGTTCAGTAGGGAATGGGCCTGCACCGACGCGGGTTGAGTAGGCTTTAACAATACCCAACACGTAATCTACGTAGCGCGGGCCGATACCGGAACCCGTTGCCACGCCGCCCGCGGTGGTGTTTGAAGAGGTGACAAAAGGATAAGTGCCATGATCGATATCCAGCAGCGTGCCCTGAGCGCCTTCAAACATAATCAGATCGCCGCGCTGGCGTGCGCCGTCGAGCAGTTCAGAGACGTCAACCACCATGCCAGTGAGGATATCGGCGATAGCCATGATATCGCTGAGCACCGTGTCATAGTCGACGGCCTCTTCTTTGTAGTAATTCACCAGCTGGAAGTTGTGATAATCCATCACCTCTTTCAACTTATCGGCAAACGTCTCTTTATTGAACAGATCGCCAACGCGCAGGCCGCGACGGGCGACTTTGTCTTCATAAGCCGGGCCGATGCCGCGACCGGTGGTGCCGATAGCTTTCGCGCCGCGCGCTTTTTCGCGCGCCACGTCCAGCGCAACGTGATATTCAAGAATAAGCGGGCAGGCTTCAGAAATAAACAGACGCTCACGTACCGGGAAGCCGCGATCCTCCAGACCTTTCATCTCTTTCATCAGCGCAGCAGGCGAAAGCACAACACCGTTACCGATGATGCTGGTTACATTTTCGCGCAGGATGCCAGAGGGAATTAAGTGGAGTACGGTTTTTTCACCGTTGATGACTAGCGTATGGCCAGCGTTATGACCGCCCTGGTAGCGCACAACGTATTTAGCACGCTCAGTCAGCAGATCAACTATCTTTCCTTTACCTTCGTCACCCCATTGGGTGCCCAGTACGACGACGTTCTTACCCATTTCTCAAAATCACCGATTGCTTAAAAATGGATTCTAACACCGTAAAGTGTCTCTTTCAGCTGTTTTAACCGTCAATTGGCGACTTTTTTGCCCGTAGCACCGCGAATAACCTGGCAATTGCAGAGCCGCTAAAACCGGTGAACCGCTCTGTTTTTACCCGCCGTTTCGTGCCGAAACCATATAGTAGATCACCGCGCCTGCCACCACTAAACCGCCGCCAAAGCGACGAAGCACCGTATCGGGAAGCTGCGCCATCGCGAGTATCATCCGACGCCAGATGCGCGGCAATAACATCGGCCCTAAACCTTCTAAAACCAGCACCAACGCCAGCGCCATCCAAATGGTTGGGTTCATTTAATTATCCGATAAATACAAAAAAAAAGGCCGGATTATCCGGCCTTCAATTTATAGCAGATTCTTAGCGCGTGGCGTTAGAGGGCGATTTCATAAAGCGGAAGAAATCGCTATCCGGGCTGAGAACCATGACGTCCTGACTACTCTGGAAGCTGTTGTCGTAGGCGCGCAGACTACGGATAAAGGCGTAGAAGTCAGGGTCCTGACTGAACGCATCAGCGAACAGCTTAGCAGCTTCTGCATCGCCTTCACCACGCGTAATCAGCGCGGTACGTTGCGCTTCCGCCAGCGTGCGGGTCACTTCGTAATCCGCACCCGCACGCAGTTTCTCGGCCTCTTCCTGCCCCTGCGAGCGCTGGCTGCGAGCAACGGCTTCACGTTCGGCGCGCATACGGTTGTAAATGGCGTCTGACACTTCAGTAGGCAGGTTGATCTGCTTGATCCGTACGTCTACGACCTGGATGCCCAGCGCAGCCATGCTGTTAGGATTCACTTTCGGCGCGTCGCCGGTGGTTTCACGCTCAACGCGCGCGGCCACAGAGGCGATGGCGTCGTCGGCAGCTGGCGTTGCAACCTCGTCATCTTTACCTGACGTGCCGGTATTCAGCGCGTCGCGTACGTCAGTGGTCAGCCGTCCACGCGAATCGGTAACGATATCCTTCACGTCGAGACGACCAATTTCAGATCGCAGACGGTCGCTGAACTTACGCTTCAGCAGCACTTCCGCCTGAGAAACATCGCCGCCGCCCGTTGCCAGGTAGTAACGGCTGAAGTCACTGATGCGCCACTTAATGTAAGAATCGACAATCAGATCTTTTTTCTCTTTGGTGACGAAGCGATCCGCCTGGTTATCCATGGTCTGGATACGCGCGTCCAGTGACTTTACCGATTCCAGGAAAGGGATCTTAAAGTGCAGGCCGGGCGCATAAACCAGCGGTTTGTTTTCACCATCGCGCAGAACTTTGCCGAAGCGCATCACAATGCCGCGCTGGCCTTCCTGAACAACAAACAGTGACGCGTAAAGCAGCACCAGTACAACTACTAATAATACGATCAATGGTTTACGCATCGATTAATCCCTCCCCTGGCGCTGGGTATCGTTGCGCTGAGCGTTTACCCGGCGCTGATCCATGATGTCGCCCGGACTGAACGACGAACTTCCGCTGGCGCGTTCATTGCCGCCGGAAGCAGGCGGCAGCCGCAGCAGACTGGAACTGTTGTCGCGCGCAGCACCGGCCCCTGCGTCATTCTGACCGCGCATGAGCTGATCGAGCGGAAGCACCATCAGGTTGTTGCCTTTATCGTTAACCAGCACCTTGCGGGTGTGGCTGAGCACGCGTTCCATTGTTTCAATATAGAGACGTTCACGGGTGATTTCCGGCGCGGCTTTATATTCCGGCAGGAGCTTGGCAAAACGCGCCACTTCACCCTGCGCTTCCAGAACGGTGCGCGATTTGTATGCACGCGCTTCTTCAAGAATACGCTGTGCCTGACCGTTCGCACGCGGCTGGACCTCATTGGCATAGGCTTCCGCCTCACGTACGTACTGCTCGCGGTTTTCACGCGCGGCAATCGCATCGTCAAATGCGGCCTTAACCTCTTCCGGCGGACGCGCAGCCTGGAAGTTCACGTCCAACAGCGTAATGCCCATATCATAAGGACGAATGGTTTCTTCCAATTCGCGCTGGGTTTCGCTACGCACCACGGTACGGCCTTCGGTCAGGATGCGATCCATTGAAGAACGGCCGATTACGCCGCGCAGCGCGCTGTCAGTGGCCTGACGCAGGCTGTCATCTGCGCTGGTGACAGCGAACAGATAGCGTTCAGGATTGGTCACGCG
This sequence comes from Erwinia oleae, assembly GCF_000770305.1. Taxonomy (GTDB): domain Bacteria; phylum Pseudomonadota; class Gammaproteobacteria; order Enterobacterales; family Enterobacteriaceae; genus Erwinia; species Erwinia oleae. The sequence continues at coordinate 7,280 of NZ_JNVB01000010.1, read as the reverse complement.
ATACTGAACGTTCATCTCCACGCGCACCACATTCTCATCCGAGGTGAGCATGGTGCCGGATGCCGCCAGCTCGCGTACGGCCTCAACGTTAACCGCCCGGACCTGATCGATAAAGGTGGGTTTCCAGTTCAGGCCTGGCTCCACCAAATGGCTGAATTTGCCAAAGCGCGTGACCACGCCGCGTTCCGCTTCCTTAATGGTATAGAAGCCGCTGGCGGCCCAAATTACTACCGCCGCCACCACAACGATCCCAAGCACGCGTCCGCCGCGTCCCGGTGTACGCTGTCCGCTGCCGCTATCGTTTTTACCACCGCCAAAGCCGCCAAGCTTTTTGCTCAGCTTGCGAAAAATATCATCCAAATCGGGTGGCCCTTTATCGCGCCCTCCCTTATTTCCCCCAGAGTTGCCGCCTTGATTATTGCTGCTTCCCCACGGGTCGCGGTCCTGTCCGTTATTTCCGGGCTGATTCCACGCCATGTTTATACTCCATTAATTGTGTATGCGGTGGTATCCCAAAACCGGGATACGCGTATCAGGCAAAATCAGTCAAACAATGTATTCCACCAGCGTCGGTTCCTGTTTACACAGGCGACGCCAGTCAACGACAGGCATGCGGATATGCAAACCCACGCTGCCGTCATCTTCATTCCACTCTTTTTCAATAGCCTGAAGCTGATAAAAGCGGCTGCGCAATCGCCCGGCTTCAGGCGGCAAACGCAAATCGTACTGTGCTATGTCGCCGGCCAGCCGCTCGGTGAGCGCCTCAAACAGCAACGGAATCCCTTCGCCCGTTTGCGCTGAAAGCCAGACGCGAACCGGAATATTTTCCTCATTGCGATCGATACGCGGGACAAAATCTTCCAGCATATCGATTTTATTCATTACCAGTAGTGAAGGGATCTCGTCAGATTCAATTTCTTCCAGCACAATATCGACCGCCTTGATATTTTCATCAACGCGGTTATCGGCCGCATCAATCACATGCAGCAGCAGCGCCGCCTGGCGCGTTTCCTGAAGCGTGGCCTTAAAGGCGGCAACTAAATCGTGCGGAAGATGGCGGATGAACCCAACCGTGTCCGCCAGTACCACTTCGCCGACGTCTGCGACGTCAACACGGCGGAGCGTGGGATCCAGAGTGGCAAAGAGCTGATCGGCGGCATAAACGTCGGCCGAGGTCAGACGGTTAAACAGCGTCGATTTACCAGCGTTGGTATAACCCACCAGCGACACCGTGGGCACATCGGCTTTGTTACGCGACTGTCGTCCCTGGTCACGCTGCTTTTCAACGCGTTCCAGTCGGGAAAGGATTAACGTAATGCGATTGCGCAGCAAACGGCGGTCGGTTTCAAGCTGCGTCTCGCCCGGCCCACGCAGGCCGATACCGCCTTTCTGACGTTCGAGATGCGTCCAGCCGCGTACCAGGCGCGTGGCAAGATGCCGAAGCTGCGCCAGCTCGACCTGCAATTTACCTTCATGCGTACGCGCCCGCTGGGCAAAAATATCCAGGATCAGCCCGGTACGATCGATAACGCGGCACTGACACAGTGCCTCAAGGTTACGCTCCTGCGCCGGACTAAGGGCGTGATCGAAGAGCACCACGGAAGCGCCGGATGTTTTCACCGCTTCGGCGATTTCAATGGCCTTCCCTTCGCCAACAAAATATTTAGGATGGGGGGATTTGCGGCTGCCTGTTACCACTCGCAGCGCCTCGACACCCGAAGAAGATACCAGGGTTTCAAATTCCTGAAGATCTTCCATATCTCTGTCTTGAGAGAAATAGATGTGCACCAGTACGGCCTGCTCACCGGCATCATAACGGTCAAACAAACTTAAAACCTCTCAGAACCTTGTTAAACCTGCTACACGATGGCCATACTGCGTGGAAATCAGATTCAAATTGCGCGTTTCGTTAAGTAAAAGCCGCATAATATTCTGCCGCTTTGCCTGTAAAAACCGGCTTAAGACATACCTGGTCGGGAACGATCACGCCCCCGCCGGGTAAAATCCACACTTACTCTGTGTCGTCACTGTCTTGCTGAGGCTGCGAAGACGCCCCCTGATTACTGCCACCGTGATGATAGTTATTGCTTCCGCCACCCGTATTATTACTATGATGGGAGACCGGCCGGGACGGAACTACGGTTGAGATAGCGTGCTTATATACCATCTGGCTCACCGTGTTTTTTAATAAAATTACAAACTGATCAAACGACTCAATCTGACCCTGAAGTTTGATGCCGTTTACCAAATAAATCGAAACCGGAACCCGTTCGCGACGCAGTGCGTTCAGGAACGGGTCTTGCAATGATTGCCCCTTAGCCATTCTATCTTTTCCTTATATGCTTGTTGTTTGTTGCTTAAGAACCTGTCGGCCCTGAAATACAGCGTAAAAAATTGCGCAGGATAACGTACCAATTGTACACATTCACCCAGTGTTCGCATCAAGAACCTGTAATACTCTGACCAGCGCGGCGTCAGGTTGTTCGCTATTGAGCCAGTGAACACCGTCCCAACCGCGTAGCCAGGTCATCTGACGCTTCGCTAATTGCCGGGTTGCGCAAATTCCTCGATAAACCATGTCATCGTAATCGATCTCGCCAGCCAGATATGACCACATCTGGCGATAGCCGACACAACGAATGGAAGGCAGGTCCGTATGCAAATCTTCTCGTGCAAAAAGCGCCCGAGCCTCCGTTTCAAATCCTGACGCCAACATCTGCATGAAACGCTGTTCAATACGTTGATGGAGCTGTTCGCGCTCCAAAGGGGCAATCGCAAATTGAGTCACATCGTATGACAACGCCTCGCCTGAAGTTTTAGTCAGTTCCGTTAAAGTGTTACCCGAAATAAAAAAAACTTCCAGTGCTCGCGAGAGTCTCTGCGGATCATTCGGATGAATACGATTCGCTGCCGTGGGATCTATTTCACATAACTGACGGTGCAGCGCGTCCCACCCGCGCTCGCTCGCCATTTGCTCAATACGCTGACGCACCTCAGGATCGGCCGGGGGCAATGGCGACAATCCTTCCAGTAACGCCTTGTAGTAGAGCATGGTACCGCCAACAAGCAGCGGAATTCGCCCGCGTTGGGTAATTTCCGCCATTTCAACCAGCGCATCACGACGAAACTCCGCGGCTGAGTAAGCCTCAGCGGGATCGCGAATGTCCAGTAAACGATGGGGCGCAAGCCGCAGCTCTTCTGCGGAAGGCTTGGCCGTGCCGATGTCCATTCCCCGATAGATAAGTGCGGAATCGACGCTAATCAACTCAACCGGCAACCGCTGGCGTAAGGCCATCGCCAGCGCAGTTTTGCCGGAAGCCGTTGGCCCCATTAAAAAGATAGCCTTTGGTCGGCCAGCCTTGGATGTTTCACTCATGCTTCAGGGCGTTCAACGCCGGTTCCAGATCGATATACTGTAAAAGGCCAGAAGGCGGCGATTTCATCAGTTGCGGACAAAGTCTTTCAACCTCTGCCAGCAGCGCAATCGCCTGCGAGTGATTCCAGTGCGGATGTTCAATCGCCGAATGACGCGCCAGCCACTGCGCCAGCTGCAAAACTGTCACATCCTGCTGTCCGGCTAAATAGCCTAACAGGTCTGGAATCAAGATTTGTAAATTTTGTTGGCGCAATGGTAAAGGCACCGCGCGCAACGTGACGTGATGTCCATCAATATCAACGTCAACGCCCATTTTCACCAGTAACGAATGAAAGCGGGCAAGCGCATCGCGATCGGTTTTGTCGACCTTCATACGCAGTGGGATCAGCAGCAGCTGCGGCTTGAGTCCGTCTTCGCCGGGTTCAAGCTGCGCCTGTTTCAGCCAGCGCTCAGCAACGGCGAGCGAAATAAGCGCCAGCCTGTCGCCCCTTTCAACCAGCGCGAAGCCGTTCTGCACCACGCTCAGCACGCGGCCAAAGCTCTGCTGGTGACCAGCCAGCGGCGCCTCTGCGACAGGGGAAGGCGCAGGCTCCTGCGATGCGGCTTTGTCACCCACTTTCATCAGTTGCTGATAAAGCGCGCCTTCGCGTTTCTGGTAGGTGGGCTGCTCCTGACGCTGAGCACCAAAACCTTTCTGCGCGCCGCCGCCTTGAGACGCCCCTGTTGCAGCGCGCGGCGCAGCCGGCGTGACCGGCAGCGAAAAGTGGTTGCCGCCCGCCGCCGGGCGATTTTCCGGTTGCGCCCGCGCGGGCGACGTGCCGGACGGTACGGTTTCCTGTAGGGCAGTGGCTACGCCCTGATAGATAAAATCATGCACCAGCCTTGACTGATGAAAGCGCACTTCGTGCTTGGCGGGATGTACGTTGACATCAACCTGGTGCGGGTCAATCTCGAGGTAAAGCACGTAGGCGGGCTGATGATCGTCGCCCAGCCGATCCAGATACGCCTGGCGAATGGCGTGATTGATCAACCGATCGCGCATCATCCGCCCGTTTACATAGCAATATTGTAAATCAGTTATTGCGCGCGAACCGGCCGGATCGGCAACCCAGCCATGCAGACTGAGATCGCCGTGCTGCCATTCAATGCGCAGGGCGTGCTCCAGAAAAGCGGTACCGCAGATTGAACCCAGTCGCCGCTCCCGCTGGCTCGCCTCGCTGACGGCGCGATACTGTCGGATGAGCTTGCCGTTATGCGTCAGTGAGAACGCGACATCAAACCTCGCCAGCGCGATACGCCGGATGATTTCATCGATGTGCGTAAACTCCGTTTTCTCCGTACGCATGAACTTGCGGCGGGCGGGCGTGTTGTAAAACAGATCGAGCACTTCCAGCGTGGTGCCGACCGGGTGCGCCGCCGGTTTTACCGTCACCGCCATTTCGCGTCCTTCCGCGTACGCCTGCCAGGCTTCACTTTGCGCCTGCGTGCGTGAAGTCAGCGTCAGGCGGGAAACCGAGCTGATGCTCGCCAGCGCTTCGCCGCGAAAACCGAGGCTCACAATCGCCTCCAGGTCATCCAGCGAGGTAATTTTACTGGTTGCATGGCGGGCCAGCGCCATCGCCAGCTCATCTTTAGTAATGCCGCAGCCGTTGTCGCGAATGCGGATCAGCTTTGCGCCGCCCTTTTCGATCTCAACATCGATGCGCGTCGCCCCCGCGTCCAGACAGTTTTCTACCAGCTCTTTGACCACTGACGCTGGCCGCTCGACCACTTCTCCGGCGGCGATCTGATTGGCGAGCTGGGGAGGCAACACCTGAATGGGCATAACGATTCCTCGGTGGATTACGATGTAGGTATTTTCAGCGTCTGACCCAGCATGACGTTTTGCGTTTTCATATTGTTCGCCTCCTGGATCGACTTCGCACTTACGCCGTAATGCGCGGCAATGGCGGTGAGGGAATCTCCCTGAACCACCTTGTGCCGCGCCGCTTTTTTCGGCGCGCTGACCGGCGTGCCGCCAGAAGGCACTTTCAGACGCTGACCGACCCAAACCACATCGCGTTTAAGGGCGTTCAGATCACGCAGCGTCGCCATACTCACGCCGTACTTCGCTGCAATACCAGACAGCGTTTCGCCACGCGCAACCACGTGGCGTTGGGTGGCGCCGGTATATTGCGTATTCGCCGGCGCGGGGTTGGGCTCTACGCTAACCGCCGCTGCGGACTGCAACGGTCGGTTTTCCTCCTTTGGGAGCGATTGTAGCGGGTGCGCCAGGAAGTAGTTGCGGAGTCCTTTGTAGATCGACTCGGCAATTTTCTCCTGGTATGCGCTACTGCCAAGCAGTCGCTCCTCCGAAGGATTACTGATAAAGCCGGTTTCAACCAGCAGTGAAGGGATATCCGGTGAACGCAGCACCCCAAGGCTCGCATGCTCAGGGCGACGCTTGTGCAGCGATCCGACGCGCTGGAGTTGAGCGATAACTTTTACAGCAACGTCGTAACCCACGCGCTGCGAATGGCCGAATTGCAAATCGAGCACGGCCTGGCTCAGGTAAGGATCGGCCTGGCTGTTTGCCAGCAGATCGCCCGCGCCGCCCAGTAACTCGGACTGTTTCTCATGTTGCTCCAGCCAGTTTGCCATCTCACTGTTGGCGCGCCGGTTAGAGAGCACCCAAACGGATGCGCCGGACGCGCTGCGATTTGGCGCGGCGTCGGCGTGAATGGAAACCAGCATATTGGCATTTTGCTTACGCGCCACGTCCGAGCGGCCCATCACAGAGATAAAGTAGTCGCCGTCGCGAGTCATCACGCCTTTAAACATCGGATCGGCGTTCAGCAACGCTTTCAGCTTGCGCGCGATGGCAATGGTGACATTTTTTTCTTTCAGCCCGCCCGGCCCCATCGCGCCAGGGTCCTGCCCGCCGTGCCCGGCATCGATGGCTACAATCACTGAATCGTTGCCCTTGCTGGCGGTAGCGCCGGGCCTGACAACCTCGTTACCACTGCTGACAGCCGTAACCGGATTTGATTTGAACGGGTTTTCGGCTGGCGATGAAGGCGTCGGAGCAGGTGCGGGAGAAACCTCAACCGGCTGTTTCGCCGCGGTGGCGCGCGAGCCGTTGATAGTAAACACCACGTTGTAAGCGTTGCCGCTGCGCTGCGTGACCGCGCGGGTTTTCCCCGGCTGGGTGAGTTCAAACACCAGCCGAATGCTCTGATTATCTTTTGGCGTGCTGGAGCGAATGCGCTTAACGATGTTCTCGCCGCTGAAGTTTAGCGGTAGCCCCTGAATAACGCCGCTCTGCCGTACGTCCAGCACGACACGACTGGGATTGCTCAACGGGAAAAAAGCATAGACTGGCTGCCCACTAAAGCTGAGCGTAACGGTCGCGCTGCTGCTGCCGTTGGACACTTTGATATCTGATAAATTTGCTGCCGTGCTGAAAAACGAACTCAATAAAAGCGTCAGTACTAAGCCAAACTTCATACGCAAATTCATTGCCCATCCTTATTTGTCGCGATCTGTTGCACCATCTTTTCACCCGTTCTGGAGCAGGCGATAACCTCAGCCTTGCGCGTCTCTCCCTGATAACTGAGGTGCAGTTCAATATCCGGCGCGGGCAGCACGCCAGCGCCTTTTTCCGGCCATTCGACCAGACAAAGCGCATCATCGGTGAAATAATCACGAATGCCCATAAACTCCAGCTCTTCAGGATCGGCCAACCGATAAAGATCGAAGTGGTAGACCCGCCTGTCGGGCAGAATGTAAGGCTCAACCAGCGTGTAGGTTGGGCTTTTCACGTTTCCCTGATGACCCAGCGCGTGCAGGAAGCCTCGGCTCAGGGTGGTTTTACCCGCGCCGAGATCGCCATACAGATAAAGTGTGGCAGCGCCCGCGTCGGCGG
>NZ_JNVB01000001.1 GCF_000770305.1 Erwinia oleae | reverse complement strand
TGCCGCATACAACGTAGGCTGCAGGCCAGCGTGACCATGGCTGCGTAGCTCTTGGCCAGCTTGTCGTAGCGGGTGCCGATTCGGCGGTTCTCTTTTAGCCAGCCAAACATCCGCTCAATGATGTTGCGCTGCCGATACTTTGGACGATCAAAGAGTCGGGGCAAGCCAGGCCGGGGTTTGCGTGGCATGGCGCGTAGCGGGATCACAGGCTGTATTCGGTAACGGTCGCAGTAGTAACGCAGGTGTTCCGCGTCATAGCCTTTGTCAGCCAGCAACCATCTACTGCGTTTGCGTGGTCGCCCCGGCTTACCGGAAATGCGCACCTGATCCAGCAACGGCTGGGCGTGGGCGATATCGCTGGCTTGTCCCGGTGAAAGCATGAAGCGCAATGGCACGCCATTAGCGTCGCAAACCATATGAATCTTGGTTGTCAGGCCGCCTCGACTGCGCCCCAGAGCATGGTCTAGCGGTTCTTCAGGCCCCCCTTTTTCCCGGCGCCTGAGGAGGCTCGGGTTGCACGTACCGCCGTGGAGTCGATCATCCAGGTGTCCAGATCGATCAGTCCTTCCTGGTTGAGTCGAATGTGCAAGCGTTCCAGTATCCGGTCGAACGTGCCGTTATCGCGCCAGTCACGAAAACGCTGATACACCGTCGACCAAGGCCCAAAGCGTTCCGGCAGATCACGCCAGGCAGCACCCGAGCACAAAATCCAAAGGACTCCGTGGAGTACCAGGCCATCATCACTACGTGGGCGACCCATTTTCTGCTCGGGAGAAACCAGATCCTTGATCAATTCCCACGATGCGTCGGAGAGTTCGTAACGCTTTGCCATGCGGGCCTCCAGCCAATCATGGCGGCAATTCTACCCCCCACCGACTTTTCGTACAAAACCTAATAAAGATGGAGTTGACCGCGCTGACGCGCCCGCGCATCTCGTCGGGCGTATCAAGCTGGACCAGCGAACCGCGAATGACCACGCTGACCATATCAAATCCGCCGAGCAGAAACAGCGCCAGCAGCGACAGCCCCAGGTGAGTGGACAGCGCAAAAGCCACCGTCGCCACGCCAAATCCCGCCACTGACGCAAACATGATCATCCCCACGTTGCGCTCCAGCGTACGGCGGCTGAGCCAGAAACCGACCAGTAGCCCGCCGACCGCTGGCGCGCCGCGCAGCAGTCCCAGCCCCCAGGGGCCGGTATGCAAAATATCTTTAGCAAAAATCGGCAGCAGCGCCGTAGCGCCCCCAAGCAGTACGGCAAAGAGATCGAGTGATATCACGCCCAGCACATCGGGCCGGTTGCGAATAAACTTCACCCCGGCAAACACCGTGGCAAAGGTGGCAGGCGCGCGCGGCGGCGGTGCCTTTTCATAACGCAGGCGGCTGACCATCAGCACGGAAATGAGGTAAAGCGCGCCGGTAGTCAGGTAAACCACGCCCGGCCCGGCGACGTAGAGAAAGCCGCCCAGCGCCGGGCCCAGCATCGACGCGGTCTGCATCGACGCGCCGTTGGCGGCCGTAGCGCGTGAGAGCAGCGACAGCGGCACCAGCGCGGGCAGCATTGATTGCAACGACGGCGCTTCCAGCGTGCGCGCTACCGAAATGATAAAAATCAGACCGAGGATCACCGCCTCATCGGTACGGTGTGCGAGCGTCAGGCCCGCCAGCGCCATAATCGCCACCCATTCCGTGATCTGCCCGAACAGCACCACGCGGCGGCGGTCGAACTGGTCGGCGATGTGTCCGGCGGGAAGCGCCAGCAGTACGGCAGGCAGAAACTGCGCCAGCCCTATCAGCCCCAGATCCAACGCGCGGCCGGTCACCGCGTAGATCTGCCAGCCGACGGCGATGGAGAGCATCTGGAAAGCAAAGCTGGAGGTGGTTCGGGCCAGCCAGAACGCCACAAACGAACGATGTTGAAACAGCGATTCCGCCGCAGCGGAGGAAGAAGACGGCATAACGTTTCCCGTGCAGGTCAGGTGAATATTTTTATTTTTTTACGGCAGCTTCGCCGGTTTAGTATACTTCCACAGCCAGCGACCGCTGACCAGTCTGCGATAGAAGAACAGCGCGCGTACGATCCAGTCCAGGAACATACCCATCCAGATGCCGACCACGCCAAATCCCAGCATTACGCCAAGCGTGTAACCTGCCACAATGCGGCAGCCCCACATGCCAAGCAGCGACACCCATATGGTGAATCGGGCATCCCGCGCGCCTTTCAGGCCCGCAGGCAGCACCCAGGAGGCGGCCCAAAACGGCATAAAGGCGGCGTTCAGCCAGACCAGCATTTTAACCACGTGAATAACTTCCGGGTCGCGCGTGTAGAAAGACGCCAGGATGCCGGCAAACGGCACCGTCAGGGCCGACACGATGCACAGTCCAACCGTAGACAGCATGAAAATATTGTGTAGCTGCCGTTCCGGCTGGAGAAGCTGCCCTTTGCCCAGCCGCGTGCCGACGATGATGGTTGACGCCGATCCCAACGAGTTGCCCGGCAGGTTGATCATGGAGGCGATGGAAAAGGCGATAAAGTTACCGGCAATCACGTCGGTGCCCATCCCGGCGACAAAAACCTGCGTGAGCAGCTTGCCGCCGTTGAACAGGACAGATTCAATGCTCGCCGGTACGCCGATGCCGAGTACTTCTTTCAGAATGCCAATATCCAGCTTGCGGAAATAGCTTTTCAGCGAAATTTTCAGCTGTGGCGTAAAGCCAGTCATCAGCACGTAAATCACCGCAATCGCGCCGACGTAGCGAGAAATCGTCAGTCCGACGCCTGCGCCGGCAAAGCCCATGCCTTTCCATGAGAAGCAGCCGTAGATCAGCACTGTACTAAAAATGATATTGAGGATATTCATGCCGCCGTTGATCAGCATGGGGATTTTGGCATTGCCCGCGCCGCGCAGCGCGCCGCAGCCGATCAGGGCGATCGCCGCCGCCGGATAGCTCCACGCGGTAATTTGCAGATAGACCAGTGCCAGCGCTTTCACTTCGGGTTCGGCGCTCCCTGCAATAACGTCAATAATCGCTTCGCCAAACAGGGCGATCAGCAGCGCCAGCGCCACGGCAAACAGCGTCATCAGCACCAGCGACTGACGCGCGGCGGCCTGCGCCCGTTCGCGGTTGAGTTTACCCAGGCTGAAAGCCACCACCACGGTTGTGCCCAGATCGATAGCGGCAAAGAAGGCGATGATCACCATATTGAAACTGTCGGCCAGCCCGACGCCCGCCATGGCCTCTTTACCCAGCCAGCTGACCAGGAAGGTGCTGAGCACGCCCATCAGCAGTACGCAGAGGTTTTCGAAAAAGATTGGCACCGCCAGCGGTGTAATTTCCCGCCAGAAAAGTACGCGTCTTGAGCGCCGTCGGGTGTACCACATCGAATTTTTGAAAGTTTGAAGCAGAGAAGCGCTGAAGTATTGCAAGGTCATTCCAGCCGGAAAAGGGAAAAGGCTTTAGTGATGATGATTACTGGCGACGATTTATGCAAAGTTTTTTATTAGCAAAAAATGTGATAGGCGGCGGGCGTTGGGGAAAAGAGAGAGAAATGCAGAAAAACCGGGGCAACGGCCCCGGTGGCGGAGCTTATTGCGCTTTGGGTTCACCCATCGCCTTCAGCTTTTTAGAGAGTTCACGACGCTCTTTCGACAGGTCAGCGTTTTTGATGATGTAATCATCAACGCGATCTTCATAGTCACTGCGCATGCTGGCGATAATCTCCTGGATGGCCTCGACGCTCATGCCTGGTTTGATGTATTCACTGAGGTTGTCGAGCAGCAGCACGCGTTTCTGGTTGTCGCGAATTTTCTTTTCAATATCGTGGATTTCGCGCTGAAGCTTATTTTTGCGACGAAACATCCGTACGAATTCCAGCACGTTCTGGAATGACTGTTTTGCATTTTCCATGAAGCCACCTTTTATTCAGGCCTGTTAGTACAGGCACCATTATCATAGCCATCAGCTTAGCGGTTTGCCGCCCCAGATGGCAATTTTCAGATTGCAGAATAAGACCTGCGCTCATCTTATCGTGAAGCGCTCTTTCGCGCAGTAAGTTGTTGCAAATCGCTTATTTACGCAGCGCCATGCGGATCAGATCGGACAATCTTTCCAGCTGTCCTGCCATCTCCAGGCTGAGCCAGACATAGCCATGAATCGGCGTTTCAACCTGTACGCTGCTGTTGGACGCGGAAATTAACTCCCGCAGTTCACGGCTGATTTCCGCCAGCTCGTCGCTGTTGGCGTCGATTTTCCCCGCGTTGCCCTCCACCACCGCCGTCGACAGCGCGCGGAGCGTCTTCTCGGTCATCTGCTGCGTGCGCCGCAGCGTTGGCGCGTTCAGCATGATCAGGTGGCTTTCGCGCAGCGCCCACCAGGCATTGATCTGAAGCTCAAGCGTGCAGACCATATTGCGATTCAGCGTCTGAATCCCTTCAAATACCGAGCGCGGCGTGCGCGTCTCTTTGCTGGCGGGATCGAGCATTGCCCGCATTTTCACCACGCCGGTGAGTAAACGCTGAAGAGGCTGCGTCAGGCGCGGTTTATCCACCAGATTCGGTGAAAAGCCCGCATGGTAAATCTTCGCGGTCTCAAGCAACGAGTCTGAGAGCTTAATTCGCCAGTGCGTGTAGGCTTTTTGCGGATAGATGCTGGTAAAGAGCAGCGCCAGCAGTGAACCGAAAATCACATCGCCTCCTCGCCACAGCGCCGTGGTCATGTCCCCCGGCGGCGCGCCGCAAATCACCGCCAGCGTAATGCCGATAAGCAGCGCCATATAGGGATGTTTGCCAAGCGTCAGAAAGCCGCAGAGAAACATGACCACCGTGCACCAGAGCAGCATCACCGGCAGCGAAAGCAGCTCCAGCTTCAGCGCTATCAGCCCGGAAACCGAACCGAAAATGGTGCCGCCAATCCGCTGCACCGCGCGCGGAAAAACGTTTCCCCACGACGAAACCGGCCCCATCACCACCACCAGCGTGATCAGCGGCCAGCTCCCTTCCGGGATCTGAAGCAGCCGGACCAGCAGAAAGGTGAGCACAAACGCCAGCGCAATGCGGGCACCGTGCACGATGCGATAGTTACGGTAAAGCGTGAACTCGAAGGGTGAAAGCGGCTTGTCGGGACGCACTACGTTCTCCAGAAACTCAATCGTCGCCCCGCAGCATAGCGCATCGGCCCCGCGCCGTAATTGATTCGGGTCGTTTTCTTGCCCACTTTTAACCTGTTGGCTTCGAACTTCCCATCAAATGCTCTACCATAAGGGGAATTTTCCCTGACTGGATGCGAGCCGAGTGAAACAAGACGCCCCACAACCCACCTTCCTGTTCCACGACTACGAAACCTTCGGCAAGAGCCCGTCGCTGGACAGGCCCGCCCAGTTTGCCGGGGTGCGTACCGATATGGATTTCAATATTATTGGTGAACCGGAGGTGTTTTACTGCCGTCCTGCGGATGACTATTTACCGCAGCCCGAAGCCGTGATGATCACCGGCATCACGCCGCAGGTGGCGCAGGAAAAAGGGGTTGATGAAGCCGCGTTTGCCGGTCGTATCCACCGGCTGTTCAGCGAGCCCAATACCTGCGTGGTTGGCTATAACAATGTGCGTTTTGATGATGAAGTCACGCGGAATCTGTTTTACCGCAACTTTTACGATCCCTACGGCTGGAGCTGGCAAAACGGCAACAGCCGCTGGGATCTGCTTGACGTTATGCGCGCCTGCTACGCGCTACGCCCCCAGGGCATTACGTGGCCTGAGAACGATGACGGCTTTCCCAGCTTTCGCCTGGAACACCTGACCAAAGCCAACGGTGTGGCGCATGAAAACGCGCACGATGCGATGTCCGACGTTTACGCCACCATTGCGATGGCAAAACTGGTAAAAGAGAAGCAGCCCCGCCTGTATGATTTTCTGTTCAGCCATCGTAACAAACAGAAGATCGTTACGCTGGTTGATATACCGCAGATGAAGCCATTGCTGCACATTTCCGGCATGTTCGGCGCATTTCGCGGCAATACCAGCTGGATTGCGCCGCTCGCCTGGCATCCGGAGAATAAAAATGCGCTGATCGTATGCGATTTGGCCGGCGATATCACGCCGCTGCGCGAGCTGGATGCGGAGGCGTTGCGCGAGCGCCTTTACACGCGACGCGACGATCTGGGCGACGCTGCGCCGGTGCCGCTCAAGTTACTGCATATTAACAAGTGTCCGGTGGTGGCCCCGGCGAATACGCTGCGCCCGGAGGATGCCGGGCGCCTCGGTATCGATCGCCAACGCTGCCTGGATAACCTCGCCCTGCTGCGTCAACTGCCTGACGTTCGTGAAAAAGTGGTGGCGCTGTTCGCGGAAGCTGAACCCTTCCCCCCTTCTGATGATGTGGATGCACAACTGTATGACGGTTTTTTCAGCGATGCTGACCGTTCGGCGATGCGCATTCTTCAACAGACCACGCCGGAAAATCTCCCGGCGCTGGATCTCACCTTTAACGATGCCAGAATCAATAAGCTGCTGTTCCGCTATCGCGCGCGCAACTTCCCCGGCACGCTGGATGAAGCCGAGCAAAAACGTTGGCTTGAGCACCGCCGTGACGCGCTCAACCCGGAACGGGTGCGAAATTATGTGCAGGAACTGGAGATGTTGTTGCATCAGTACGAGGGCGACCAGGAGAAGATGAAGCAGTTGAAGGCGCTGTTTGACTATGCACGCGAGCTGACGTCGTAAGTCTGTTTCGCGCAGCAAAAAGGGCGCCGGAGCGCCCTTTTTTATCTCACCGTTACATCGGCTCTTCAGTACACTGCGGCACCGGATTGCGGAAGCTGCGCGTCACCCAGGCCAGATAAATCAGACCAATAGTGCCCCACACCAGCCCCAAAATCATAGAGCTCTCTTCAAGATTGATCCACAGTGCGCCTACCGTCAGCGCGCCGCACAGCGGCAACAGTAAAAAGTTAATGTTGTCTTTCAGCGTCTTGTTGCGCTTCTCGCGGATCCAGAACTGCGAAATCACCGACAGATTCACAAAGGTAAAGGCAACCAGCGCGCCAAAGTTGATCAGCGCCGTGGCGGTCACCAGATCGAAGGTAACTGATGAAAGCGCGATCGCCCCCACCAGCAGCACGTTCAGCGCTGGCGTACGCCATTTCGGATGGATATAGCCAAAGAAGCGCTCAGGAAAGACGCCGTCGCGGCCCATTACGTACATCAGCCGCGAGACGCCCGCATGCGCCGCCATACCGGACGCCAGCACGGTGACGCACGAGAAAATCAGGATGCCGAACTGGAAGGCTTTACCCGCCACGTACAACATGATCTCCGGCTGTGAGGCATCGGGATCTTTAAAGCGCGAGATGTCCGGGAAATAGAGTTGCAGGAAATAGGACACCACAATAAAGATCACGCCGCCAATCAGTGCGGTAAGGAAAATCGCTTTTGGTATTACGCGACCGGCGTCTTTGGTCTCTTCCGACAGCGAGCTGATGCCGTCAAAGCCAAGAAATGAGAAGCAAAGAATGGTCGCACCGGTGATCATCGGCACAACGTGCGCGTTTTCCGACCAGAACGGACGCGGGCTGACCAGCGTGCCGGCGCCTTCGCCATGCGCAACGCCGTAAATCACCATGCCCATGATAACCACCATTACCGCGACCTGAAGCACAACAATGACGCTGTTGAAATTGGCGACGGTTTTGATGCCTTTCAGATTAGAAAGGGTCATAAAACCGACCAGCAGTACCACAAAGAGCGATGACGGAATGCCCGGCACCAGCGCTTCAAAATAGATTTTTGCCAACAGGATGTTGATCATCGGCATGAACAAATAGTCGAGCAATGATGACCAGCCGACCATAAAACCCACATGCGGGCTGATGGCTTTTTGCGCGTAGGTATAGGCCGATCCGGCGGAGGGGAAACGGCGAACCAGCTTTCCGTAGCTCAACGCGGTAAATAAAATCGCGATCAGCGCGAAAGCGTAGGCGGTGGCAACATGGCCGTCGGTCAGGCCGGAAACAATGCCAAAGGTATCGAACAGGGTCATAGGCTGCATGTAGGCAAGGCCCATCATGACCACCGGCATCAGCGTCAGCGTTTTTTTCAGGTGCGCGCGCGGCGCAGCAGCGGTCGGCTTATCAAGCGACATGATTCAGCCTCCCCATAGCGCCAACCTTTTCAGGCTGAACCACAGGGAAACTTCGCGTTATGCGTAAGCGCTTCTTCAGAGGAGAAAGGGAGTGGCAGGAACAGAGAGACGTGGAACCTGCTGCGGCACCGTAATCATCCCGCAGTCGGTTTCCAGCGTAAGCCGGTGTAAATAAGTGAAGCCCCATTTTTCTTTTTCCTCAACGCGCGTGTAAATGACGAATATCTATCCGGGCTGGCCCGGCCTCTTAAATGCGATTAAGTTTCTGCAAAAAAATAACCGGCGCGGTGAGCGTCGGCTATCAATGCGATTTTGCAGGGCGCATATTTTGCCTGGTCGCCGGTCAGAAGACAAGACATTACGACCGTGAGTGACGCTTTCTTTATTTACGATCAACGCAGTCTGTGTTGCTTCAGCTATTTTTCAGCGTCCGGTCAATCCTTCTGACGCTCACCAGCCGTTCAACCTGCATCTGCGCGTGTTTTTTGCGGTGTGCCGGACGAAGCCGAAGCGTTCTTCCGCCAGTGGAGGCAGGGATCAACGCTGCGCAGCTTCTCGCAGCGCGTCGCGTCGGGGAAGCGCAGAATCGCTGCTATCCACCGGCCTGCATTTCAGCCATGCGTGGTTCAAAAAAACGCCAGGAGAGTTGCCATAGACCTGACGCGAATTATGGGCAAATATTACAGTAGCCGTCACGCATGGCCAAAAAAATAAACAGGATGGTGGGATGGAACATGTTAACAGCTACTACGTCGCAACGGTGAACCCTCACTCTTCCTGGCCGCCGCTTCAGGACGCTATTCTCTGCGATGTCTGTATCATCGGTGCCGGTTTTGCCGGACTCTCCGCCGCGCTGCATCTGACTGAAGCAGGCTACGACGTGGTGGTGCTGGAAGCCGCGAAAGTGGGCTTTGGCGCCAGCGGCCGCAGCGGCGGGCAGATGGTGAACTCCTACAGCCGGGATATGGATGTGATTGAACAACGCTACGGACAGGAGAGCGCGAGGCTGCTGGGCAGTATGATGTTTGAAGGCGCAGGCGTGATCCGCGACCGCATCGATCGTTACGCCATCGCCTGCGATTACCGGCCGGGCGGCATTTTTGCTGCGCAGAATAAACGTCAGCTCAACGCTCTGCGCGCGCAGCGCAAACGCTGGCAGCAGTTTGGTAACAGCGAGCTGGAAATGCTGAGTGAAACGGGTATCCGCCGCGAAATTGCCAGCGAGCGCTATAAGGGCGGCCTGCTCGATCATCGCGGTGGCCATCTTCACCCGCTCAATCTGGCGCTGGGCGAAGCCGAGGCAATCCGCCGTCACGGCGGCAGGATCTATGAACAGTCGGAAGTGATTTCCGTGACCTATGGCATACCGCACGTCATCAAAACGGCACGGGGAAGCGTGACGGCGAAAATCGTGATTTTCGCGGGTAACGCCTACCTTGCGCCCCATCTGGAGCCACGTCTGACAGGAAACAGCATTCCCTGTGGTTCGCACATTGTTACCACAGAACCGCTCTCCGCCGACCGGGCGCTGTCGCTGTTACCCAATAATCGCTGCGTCGAGGACGTCAACTATCTGCCGGACTACTTTCGCCTGACCGCCGACAACCGGCTGCTATACGGCGGCGGCGTCGTCTATGGCGCAAGGGAACCCGGCGATGTCGCGTCGATCCTCCGCCCAAAACTGTTGAAAACCTTTCCGCAGCTCGCCGGCGTGAACATCGATTATGCCTGGAGCGGCAACTTCCTGCTGACGCTCTCCCGCCTGCCGCAGATCGGCAGGCTGGATAACAGCGTGTTTTATATGCAGGGCGACAGCGGTCACGGCGTCACTCTGACGCACCTGGCCGGAAAGCTGGTGAGGGAAGCGATTGGCGGACGTCCGCAGCGCTTCGACGCGTTTGCCCGGCTGCCGCATCTGCCGTTTCCGGGCGGCCGGCGCCTGCGCGTGCCGCTGACCGCCATCGGCGCGGCGTGGTATTCGTTAAGGGACAGGCTGGGCGTGTAACTCAGCCCAACGGCATCGCCGACGGGTCCGGATAGCGATACTCGAAACCCAGCTCGCGACAAATTTTCCCTCCATCAATGACTTTACCTTTATCACCGCTTTCGTCTGGCAAAAAGGTGGGCGGTGCGAGGTTAAGCTGCCGCGCAACCGCAGGATAAAAATCGCGGCGTGCCGGATGTGCCGGCGCGCACAGATTGTAAATGTGCCCGCCCTTTGGCGTTTGCAACAGCAGCGTAATCGCATCGATCACGTCTTCCAGATGCACCAGATTGACGCCGTGCGCGCCATTACTCAGCCCGCTTTTTCCCGCCAGGAAGCGTCCCGGATGACGATCCGGCCCCACCAGGCCGCCGAGTCGGAGGATATCCACCGAGGTGCCGGGCAGATGATGCAACCACTCCTCAAGCTCTTTCAGCGTGCGGCCAGCCACCGTTGTCGCCTCCAGCGGACTGTTCTCTTTCATCACGCCCGACCCGTTGCCGTAAACCGAGGTGGAACTGGTGAAAATGATACGCGGAATATGATAAGCCAGCGCGCTGTCTACCATCTGCTGCACGGCAAGCAGGTAGTTTTCGCCGCCCGCTGCCGTACGACTGGCCGGCAGCGTAACAATCAGCGCTTCGACATTCATCAGCGCCGCCAGGTCGTCCGGCTCGCAGATCAGCGCCGGTGTCAGTTCCAGCAGGCAGCTCTCTATGCCGCACATGCGTGCAGCCTCCACGCCATCCGGGGTCGTTTTCGTGCCTTTCACCTGCCAGCCATGTGCCGTTAATGAAAGCCCCAGCGGCATGCCGAGCCATCCTAATCCAACAATCGCAACGCTTTTCATGCCGTGGCTCCTGATAATTCCGTTAATTTCCGTTTACGCTACGCCAGCCGTACGTCGATGACAATCCACATTGTGTTGCTTTTCAGGTAAAAAAGGGTTGCGCGCGGCCGTTATCCCGGTTAGGTTAATCGTTACCGAATGAATAGACATCCATCCAAGAGAATTTTATGACACGCGTTCAGTTTACTCACCGCCATCACCATCATCCTGACTAGTCTTTCAGGCGATGTGTGCTGGAAGACATTTGATCTTCCAGCGGTGCAGAACGCAAGATAAGCCCCCGGAAGATCGCCTTCCGGGGGCTTTTTTTTGAGCCGGGTTTGGACGAAGCGCAAACGAAATTTGGTCGAAGCAGACAGGAAAAGAGGATAAGCACCGATGTTAGATAACTCACGTTTACGCATAGCTATGCAGAAATCAGGCCGTTTAAGCGACGAATCACGCGAACTGCTGGCCCGCTGCGGTATTAAGATTAATCTTCAGCAACAGCGGCTGATCGCCTTTGCCGAGAACATGCCCATTGATATTCTGCGCGTGCGTGACGACGATATTCCGGGGCTGGTTATGGACGGCGTGGTTGATCTCGGCATTATCGGCGAGAACGTGCTGGAAGAGGAGCTGCTGACGCGCCGCGCACAGGGCGAAGATCCGCGTTACTTCACCCTGCGACGCCTCGATTTTGGCGGCTGCCGCCTGTCGCTGGCAATGCCGGTTGACGATGAATACAGCGGCCCGCAGTGTTTACAGAACGCCCGTATCGCCACCTCCTATCCTCACCTGCTGAAAAAGTACCTCGACAAACAGGGCATTGCCTTTAAATCCTGCCTGCTTAACGGCTCCGTCGAAGTGGCGCCGCGTGCCGGTCTGGCCGACGCGATTTGTGATCTGGTCTCCACCGGCGCCACGCTGGAAGCCAACGGCCTGCGCGAAGTCGAAGTCATTTATCGCTCCAAAGCCTGCCTGATCCAGCGCGACGGTGAACTGCCGGCCGCCAAGCAGGCGCTGATCGACAAGCTGATGACGCGCATTCAGGGCGTGATCCAGGCGCGCGAGTCAAAATACATTATGCTGCACGCGCCGAGCGAGCGGTTGGAGGACATCATTTCGCTGCTGCCGGGCGCCGAGCGCCCAACCGTCCTGCCGCTTGCGGGCGATAAGAGCCGCGTGGCAATGCACATGGTCAGCACCGAAACGCTGTTCTGGGAAACCATGGAGAAGCTGAAAGCCTTGGGCGCCAGCTCAATTTTAGTTCTGCCTATTGAAAAAATGATGGAGTAGACCATGGCTGATTTCGCAACCCCCATTGACTGGCAGACATGCAGCGCGGCGCAGCAACAGGCGCTGCTGATGCGTCCGGCAATGTCCGCATCAGAGAACATTACCGCCACCGTTCGCACCATTCTCGACCGGGTAAAAAACGACGGCGACGCGGCGCTGCGTGAGTACAGTGCAACCTTTGATAAAACGCAGGTTGACGCGCTGCGCGTCAGCCCGGAGCAGATTGATGCTGCCGCCGGCCGGTTAAGTGACGAGCTGAAACAGGCGATGGTGCTCGCCCTCGGAAATATTGAAACGTTTCATCTGGCGCAGCGGCTGCCGGAAGTGGACGTCGACACGCTGCCGGGCGTTCGCTGCCAGCAGCTCACCCGCCCTGTAGCCTCTGTAGGATTGTATATTCCGGGCGGCTCCGCGCCGCTGTTTTCCACCGTGCTGATGCTGGCGACGCCGGCGCGCATTGCCGGATGTCAGCGCGTCGCGCTCTGCTCGCCGCCGCCGATTGCCGATGAAATTCTTTACGCGGCGCAGCTTTGCGGCGTGAACGAGGTCTATCAGGCCGGGGGCGCGCAGGCCATTGCCGCCCTCGCCTTCGGCACCGAATCTGTGCCGAAAGTTGATAAAATTTTCGGCCCGGGCAATGCGTATGTCACCGAAGCCAAGCGGCAGGTCAGCCAGCGGCTCGACGGCGCGGCCATCGACATGCCCGCCGGCCCGTCTGAAGTATTGGTGATTGCCGATGAGCAGGCCAATCCTGCTTTCGTCGCGTCTGATTTGCTGTCGCAGGCGGAACACGGACCCGATTCGCAGGTCATTTTGCTGACGCCATCAGCAGCCATGGCCGCTGCGGTAGCGGAGGCGGTTGACGCCCAGCTTGCCGCTCTGCCGCGCGCGGAAACGGCGCGTCAGGCGCTGGCGAGCAGCCGCCTGATTGTGGCGCGCGATCTTAAACAGTGCATTGAGATAAGCAATCGCTACGGGCCGGAGCATCTGATTATTCAGACGCGCCAGGCCCGCGATCTGGTCGCCGATATCACCAGTGCCGGATCGGTTTTTCTTGGCGACTGGTCGCCGGAGTCGGCGGGCGATTACGCCTCCGGCACTAACCATGTTCTGCCAACCTATGGCTATACCGCCACCTGCTCCAGCCTGGGCCTGGCGGATTTTCAGAAACGCATGACGGTGCAGGAACTGACGCCCGCAGGCTTTCTTTCGCTGGCACCGACTATTGAGATCCTCGCCGCGGCGGAGCAGCTTGCCGCCCATAAAAATGCCGTAACGCTGCGCGTTTCCGCGTTGAAGGAGAAGCCATGAGCAACAGTATCGACGCGTTGGCCCGCGCCAACGTCCGCGCCCTGACGCCTTATATGTCCGCTCGTCGCCTTGGCGGCAACGGCGACGTCTGGCTCAATGCCAATGAGTATCCGCTGGCGGTGCCGTTTGAGCTGAGCCAGCAGACGCTGAATCGCTATCCTGAGTGCCAGCCAAAGCAGGTTATTGAGCGTTACGCCGCCTATGCGGGCGTGTCACCGGAGCAGGTGCTGGTAAGCCGCGGCGCAGATGAAGGTATCGAACTGCTGATCCGCGCCTTCTGCGAGCCGGGAAAAGACGCGGTACTGTTTTGTCCGCCAACTTACGGCATGTATAGCGTCAGTGCCGAGACGTTTGGCGTCGAATATCGTACGGTTTCCGCGCGGGAAGAATGGCAGCTTAATCTGCCCGCCATTGCGGACCAGCTCGACGGCGTCAAGCTGGTCTATATTTGTAGTCCGAATAACCCGACCGGCAACCTGTTGAACCCGGAAGACATCCGGCAGCTGCTGGAGATGACGCGCGGCAAAGCGCTGGTGGTAGCCGATGAGGCCTATATCGATTTTTGCCCGGAAGCCTCGCTGGCTGGCTGGCTGAAAGACTACCCGCATCTGGTGGTATTGCGCACGCTCTCTAAGGCTTTTGCGCTCGCCGGGCTGCGCTGCGGGTTTACGCTGGCCAACCAGGACGTGATCGCCCTGCTGTTGAAGGTGATTGCGCCTTATCCCCTCGCCACGCCGGTTGCCGATGTGGCAGGCCAGGCCCTGAGCGACGAGGGTTTACGTATCATGCGCGATCACGTGCGCGTGCTTGTCGCCACGCGGGAAAACCTGATTGAGCAACTGCGTAACTGCGACGGCGTGGAGGCGGTGTTCCCCAGCAATGCCAACTACGTGCTGGCCCGCTTTACCCATGCCAGCACCGTGTTTAAAGCGCTGTGGGATCGCGGCATTATTTTACGCGACCAGAGCAAGCAGCCGGGCCTGACAAACTGTCTTCGTATTTCCATCGGCACGCGAGAAGAGTGTGACCGCGTAATTAACGCGCTGAAAACGTTAAGCGCCTCTGACGCTCCGGAGCAAGCATGAGTCAGAAAGTTCTTTTTATCGATCGTGACGGCACCATAATTACCGAGCCGCCGGAAGATTTTCAGGTGGATCGTCTCAACAAGCTGGCCTTCGAACCAGGCGTGATCCCGGCGCTGCTGGCGCTTCAGGAGGCGGGCTACCGCCTGGTGATGATCACCAACCAGGATGGACTCGGCACCGACAGCTTCCCTCAGGCGGACTTCGACGGCCCGCACAACCTGATGATGCAGGTGCTCAACTCGCAGGGCGTACGTTTCGACGACGTGTTGATCTGCCCCCACAAGCCGGAAGACGGCTGTGACTGCCGCAAGCCGAAGACAAAAATGGTTGAAGCCTGGCTGGCCGACGGCGCGCTGGATGCGGAACACAGCTACGTCATCGGCGACCGGGCGACCGATATCGAACTGGCGGAAAATATGGGCATCAGCGGCCTGCGTTACCATCCACGCGATCTGAACTGGCAGAGTATCGCTGAGAAGTTGACGCATCGCGATCGCCACGCGCTGGTGAGCCGTAAGACCAAAGAGACGCAGATAGAGGTCGAAGTGTGGTTGGATCGCGAAGGAGAGAGCCAGTTCAACACCGGCGTGGGTTTCTTCGACCACATGCTTGATCAAATCGCCACGCACGGCGGTTTCCGTATGAACATTCTGGCGAAGGGCGATCTGCATATTGACGATCACCATACGGTCGAAGATACCGGCCTGGCGCTGGGCGAAGCCTTGCTTAAGGCGCTGGGAGACAAGCGCGGCATCGGTCGTTTTGGATTTGTGCTGCCAATGGATGAGTGCCTGGCGCGCTGTGCGCTGGACATTTCCGGACGGCCACACCTTGAGTTTAAGGCCGAGTTTTCTCATCAGCGCGTGGGCGATCTGAGCACCGAAATGGTCGAGCACTTTTTCCGCTCCCTCTCCTACGCAATGGCCAGCACGCTACATTTAAAAACCAAAGGCAAAAACGATCATCACCGCGTGGAAAGCCTGTTTAAAGCCTTCGGGCGCACCCTGCGCCAGGCCATCCGCGTAGACGGTAACACCCTGCCCAGTTCAAAAGGAGTGCTGTGATGGAGGTGGTGATTCTGGATACCGGCTGCGCCAATCTCTCTTCGGTTAAGTGGGCAGTGCAACGCCTGGGTTACGATCCCCTCGTCAGTCGCGAATCGGACATTGTGCTTCAGTCCGACAAGCTGCTGCTGCCGGGCGTAGGAACCGCACAGGCGGCGATGGATCAGCTCCGCGAGCGTGAACTCATTGAGTTAATTAAAGCCTGTACGCAGCCCGTATTGGGCATCTGCCTTGGCATGCAGTTGCTGGGCGCTGAAAGCGACGAAAGCGGCGGCGTCAAAACGCTGGGAATTATCGATACGCCGGTACAGCACATGACCGATCACGGCCTGCCGCTGCCGCATATGGGCTGGAACAGGATCGTTCCGCAGGCAGGAAATCACCTGTTTCGCGGCATTCCCGACGGTTCGTACTTCTATTTTGTACATAGCTACGCCATGCCGGTTAATGAATACACCATCGCCCAGTGTCAGTATGGTGAAGCGTTCAGCGCAGCGATACAGAAAGATAACTTTTACGGCGTGCAGTT
Organism: Erwinia oleae; assembly: GCF_000770305.1. Classification (GTDB taxonomy): domain Bacteria; phylum Pseudomonadota; class Gammaproteobacteria; order Enterobacterales; family Enterobacteriaceae; genus Erwinia; species Erwinia oleae. Next base: position 157,728 of record NZ_JNVB01000001.1, on the reverse strand, counting down.
TCATCCGGAACGCTCCGGCGCGGCGGGCGCACAGCTGCTGAAAAATTTCCTGGAGATGTAAAGGTCATGATTATTCCTGCGTTAGATTTAATTGAGGGCAAGGTGGTACGCCTTCATCAGGGCGATTACGGCCAGCAACGCGATTACGGCAGCGATCCGCTGCCGCGCCTTCAGGACTACGAAGCACAAGGCGCCAGCGTACTGCACCTCGTCGATTTGACCGGCGCGAAAGATCCCGCCGCGCGTCAGATCCCCTTGCTGAAAAAGCTGCTGGCGGGCGTCAGCGTGCCGGTACAGGTTGGCGGCGGCATTCGTACCGCGCAGGATGTTGAAGCGCTGCTTGAGGCGGGCGCGCGTCGTGTGGTGGTTGGCTCAACGGCGGTGAAACAGCCTGAAGAGGTGCAGCGCTGGTTTCAAAAATACGGCGCGGAGGCCATTGTACTGGCGCTCGACGTGCGTATTGACAGCCGCAACCGTAAAGAGGTGGCCATCAGCGGCTGGCAGGAAGCGGCAGGGGTGACGCTGGAGCAGGTGATTGAACAGTTTTCACCCTCGGGACTGAAGCATGTGCTGTGTACGGATATTTCGCGCGACGGCACGCTCAGCGGATCGAACGTCGCGCTTTATCAGGACGTGTCGTCGCGTTTCCCATCGATTGCCTTCCAGTCATCCGGCGGTATCGGCTCGCTGAATGATATCAGCGCGCTGCGCGGCAGCGGCGTACAGGGCGTTATCGTTGGCCGCGCGCTGTTGGAAGATAAATTCACCGTTAAGGAGGCCATTTCATGCTGGCAAAACGGATAATTCCCTGTCTCGACGTACGCGAGGGTCAGGTGGTAAAAGGCGTGCAGTTTCGCAATCATGAAATTATTGGCGATATCGTGCCGCTGGCGCAGCGCTACGCGCAGGAAGGCGCCGACGAGCTGGTCTTTTATGACATCACGGCCTCCTCTGACGGACGCGTGGTGGATAAAAGCTGGGTATCCCGCGTGGCGGAAGTGATCGATATCCCCTTCTGTGTGGCAGGCGGTATCAAAACGCCGGAAGATGCCGCACAAATTTTGTCATTCGGCGCCGACAAGATCTCCATTAACTCCCCTGCCCTGGCCGATCCCGATCTGATTACGCGTCTGGCGGATCGTTTTGGCGTGCAGTGCATCGTGGTGGGCATCGATACCTGGTTTGACAGTGAAAGCGGTAAGTATCACGTTAATCAGTACACCGGCGATGAAAGCCGTACAAAAGTAACGTCGTGGGAAACGGTGGCGTGGGTGCAGGAAGTACAGCGGCGCGGCGCGGGCGAGATCGTACTGAATATGATGAATCAGGATGGCGTGCGCAACGGTTACGATCTCACCCAGCTACAAAAGGTGCGGGAAGTGTGTAAAGTGCCGCTGATCGCCTCCGGCGGCGCGGGTACAATGGCGCATTTCCATGAGGCTTTTCGTGATGCAGACGTAGACGGCGCGCTGGCCGCTTCCGTATTCCATAAACAAATTATTAATATTGGTGAGCTGAAACGTTACCTGATTGAGAAAGGTGTGGAGATTCGCGCGTGTTAACACAACAACAGCAAGACCAGCTCGACTGGAAAAAAACCGACGGCATGATGCCTGCTATCGTTCAGCACGCCGTTTCGGGCGAAGTGCTGATGCATGGTTATATGAACCCGGCCGCGCTGGAGAAAACGCTGGCAAGCGGTCAGGTCACCTTCTGGTCGCGCACGAAGCAGCGCCTGTGGACCAAGGGCGAAACGTCAGAAAACTTTTTGAACGTGGTCAGCATTACGCCGGACTGTGACAATGATACGCTGTTGATCCTGGTAAACCCGCTTGGGCCAACCTGTCACCTTGGAACATCAAGCTGTTTCTCTCCTGCCGCCCCAGACTGGACGTTTCTCTATAAACTGGAGCAGCTACTGGCAGAGCGCAAGCATGCCGATCCTGAAAGCTCATATACCGCCAGCCTGTATGCCAGCGGCACCAAGCGCATCGCGCAGAAGGTGGGTGAAGAAGGTGTGGAAACCGCACTGGCCGCAACGGTAAATGACCGGGAAGAGTTGAAGAACGAGGCTTCCGATCTGGTTTATCATCTGCTGGTGCTGTTGCAGGATCAGGAACTGGATTTGAGTGCGGTGATAGGGAATTTACGGGAAAGGCACAGGTAAATTAATGCAAAAAACGGGCGCCGTAAACTCAGGCGCCCGTTTTTTTTGCCAACGATTTTATACTTTCTGTTTGTGCTTAAGCAGCGCATTGCGACCGAGCACAATTCCCCCGCCTACAATACCGCCTAATAGCAGAGCCAGCATCATCGTTACAGCGCGCTTTGGACTATCGCGACGGAACGGCAATGTTGGCTTCATCACGTAGCGGTATGCATGAAAGTTAGTGACTATCGAGTTATTATTACTGTTGGTGGTCGTCACTAAATTATTGACATCCAGTAGCCGCTGGCGAACCTGATAATAGCTATCCGGAAAGGTAAGTGGGCGAGTCGCCTCGTTTTTCACCATTGATGATAACGCATCGCTCCCCAGCATGAACATTGTGTCCTGGGATACCTGCTCTGCCTGTTGGACCTGCGGAGTTTTGATTTTAGCCTGTTCGGCTATTGTCAGCGCCTGAGCAATCTGCGCAATGCGCAGCGCTTTCTGCTCGGTAGCCACTTTCTCACTACTCACTAACAATTGTTCCAGTTCGCTTTTGCGAGAAATGATGCTGGAATCAAGATCTGCTTTAACCGCGTTTACCACGTCGTCATCAATCTGCTGAATATACTGCGCCAGAATTTTCTGTGCTTGTTCCGCAGAATTTGCAACATATGAGACACGCAAAGGCAAATTCTGCCCTTTAATTGCAGCTTCTACATTAAGTCTTTCTGGTTTTTCCTGATTGTCCAGTTTTTCTGATAACGCCGAGAAAGACGAGTTAAAATGTGAAATAAGATTCTGCTGAATAGTCGTAATTGTCGGCGCGTTAGTATCATACAGAATGTTCATAGCATTAGCGTAACTGGAGACCTGACCAGAATCAGGCTGAGTAATCAGCGCCGTTGATGTCCATTTTTCTTTAGCGAAAAATAAATAACTCGTTGCGAGTAAAATAGCCACAATCATGCACACGATAACAGTGAGCTTTCCATGCCAGATCTGTATACCCAAATCAATCAGATCGACCTGCTCAGGTTCACTGTAGCGAGCGGTACTGCTGTTATTATTATCCTGTATCATATAAACCTTAACAACATGTTATAAGAGAATGCATACCATGAACGATAGTTTACCTGGACGCATGAGAATTGCTACCAATCTAATGACTGATTTTTGCATGGAGTCCGAAATATAATTCAAATCCGCCACTGTTAAAACCGGCAGGCATCAGAGAAGGTCCGTTAAAGATAACAATTTTATTATATAAACCTTTTACTTATAGGGGTTTACATACAATAAGATAGTGCCATTTTCAGAAAGGCTTAAGATTCAAAGATGACATACTCTTCTTATCACACAGTACACTACCTTATAGCCTGATATTTGCTGGATCATGAAGACGCACTTCTGAGTAACTTCCTACGCAGCATTATTTATAGCATTGCGTATTATAAAAAATCACATTCAGCTTGTAATAGGAGTGCTTCAGATCGCAGAGCCCTTTTTTAATTTAAAATAATAGTATGCGAATAGAGATGCAAATAGTAGCCTTGCCATTAAGAGCATCAAAATTGCACCATAAGCATGGTAAATTTGAATTAAAGGGTAGCAAACTACAGCGGGAAGAATTGAAGATATTATTGAAATTCTTTTAAAATGTGTATCCAGCCTTTGCGGCAAGAAAAAACCATAGGAAAACGAGCACAGAATTGAATATAAAACAATACCTGGCGAACACAACAGTAAATATTTTTGGGCCAATTCATATCCCTGGCCTAAAAACAGATAGATAATTTCTTTTCTGAAGAGAATAATAGCTATAAAAGGAATTGCTGAAAGCGATAAATTTATTAACAACAAAGCCTTCAACGTAGACTTTCCTTTTACGACCATAGGATACACGGATTTCGCTGCGATAGCCTGAAAACTTCCCGCAATGTTTATAATCCTCAATGCAATTGAATAACAGGCAAAAACCATTGGACTAACAATTGCACCAATAACCAAAGGCGGTATATTACTATAGAGATTCGGTGCAAACTCGCCTATAAATGCATCAAGGCCTTCTTTAAAATCTTTACCTATAGAGTTCGTATTACTTATTTTTTTAACTTTGATCCGATGAAGTCGATAGATATACATTATAACGCCAGCTATCAGGAAAGCATATGCATTTAACCTGACAGCCGATGACACTGAATCATGATCCTTAACAAATACAAAAATCAGTAATAACTGTAAAATTCGTGTTGCGACTGTTACAAGGGAAAAGAATTTCAGTGTGGACGTACCTTGATGGAACCATGGCGCTGACAAATAATATCCAACCGCCGAAGCCACCATCACTTCGAAATAAAAAAGCAAACTAAAGCCAGGAATAAAAAAATGACAATATATAAGGGATAAAGGAATAAAAAGCAGAGTTAATAAAAAACGAATCCGTTGATACCTTGAGTAAACATAGTTCAGTGCCTCTTTATCGCCTTTTTTTTCAGCAGCGTCTCTCACCCCTGTAATATTTGTACTGTAGTCTATGATAATAAGCATAAATATAGACAGTGTACTAAAAAGTAAAACTGTACCATATCCATTTACACCAAGTACCCGGGAAAGGTAAGGCATTGTTATGATAGGAATCAACATTCCAATAATATTTATCGATGATAATCCGATAAAATTACTGAGAAACTCTTTATTGAAAAACTTTAACATTCACGAAGCCTGTTCAGAAGATTTATTTTCATTATATTTTTCCTCATAGTCGTCATTCCAAAGCTCTCCCCATATATCATTATACTTTTCCGGATTAAAGGTTTCACCTGCACAGCCATGGGTCAAAGTTATCTCACCGAACAGAGGCTTATTGTTAACAATATACCAATCAATGCGCACATAGGCTAATCCTTCGCTGAGTTTCTTTGACAGTGATAATAACTCATCAAGTTTATTTGGTTTTTCAGCAGGTATCGTGGAATTGGGGTGATCCAGGGTAAAAGGTATAAAATTCCAGTCCTCATCGAAAAAATCACGAGTATGCGCATCGCCATTATCTTCAAACCTGTCATAATCAACCTGGATGAAAAATTTAGATCCTTGCTTAGAATTAAAACAGTGCACCTTATAATCATATGGAATTTTGCCGTCATCAGAAACAAGTAGTTGTTCAACCATAAGACTAGGCTTTATATATTTATAATGTTTTTCGAAATTTATTCGACTGAAATCCATTTCAAGCCAGCTATTAGTCAACGATAAAACATCGCTAAAGGCATGTTCAGCTTTCGATGTAACAATTAAATTTGTTCCACTGGCATGATTAGCTTTAATAACAAATGATTCAGGAAAGTGGTTCCAGTCATTTATGGTGAGTTTATCGCCTTGCCACAATAGAGGGATTAAATAATCCGTACCAATACGGTTTTTAATATATTCACGGACAGCTAATTTATCAGCCAATAATGCATAAAACTGCTTAGGCCTACGCATTCTTAAAGCAATTTTTTCATTAAATTTTTTCGGGTGAATTATATTGGGAAGAACACCATGATGAAAATAATAACGATAAAGTGAATGAATTGAATCAGGGATCAATTTTTTAATTAGACGTTTCATTTCAAGAATTCTTCTGAAGAGTTGGAGTTTAGATTGTGGAATCTGATTTTAGAATCTCACTAATGCAATATTCTCATTAATAACAGGTGAAGTTTTCCTCAAGCCATATAACCTTCTCGGGTTACCTCCAACAATTATCATCGGCGGCACATCAGCTTAATGCAGTATAATAATTATTGCTAAAAACACGTAACTAATAAAAAACCCGGAAAAATTTCCGGGTTTTATACAGATAAAACGAAAACGATTAATTCATCCAGTCAGTGTGAAATACACCTTCTTTATCGGTACGTTTATATGTATGCGCACCAAAATAATCACGCTGAGCCTGTATTAAGTTTGCTGGCAGTTTTTCTGAACGATAGCTATCGTAATAGGCGATTGCAGCAGAGAACGTCGGAACCGGAATACCATTTTGCACGGCATAAGCCACTACATCGCGTAGCGCCTGCTGATAGTTGTCAGCGATTTGCTTAAAGTATGGTGCCAGCAAAAGGTTTGCAATGCCCGAATTTTCTACGTAAGCATTGGTGATTTTTTGTAGAAACTGAGCACGAATGATACAACCTGCGCGGAAAATTTTCGCGATCTCACCGTAATTGAGATCCCAGTTGTTTTCATCAGAAGCCGCACGTAATTGAGAGAAGCCCTGTGCATAGGAAACAATTTTACCCAGATAGAGCGCACGGCGTACTTTTTCAATAAACTCTTTCTTATCATCTGCGGGTTTGGATTGTGGACCGCTCAATACTTTTGAAGCGGCGACACGCTGGTCTTTCAGAGATGAGATATAGCGTGCAAAAACAGATTCAGTGATTAAAGATAGCGGCTCGCCAAGATCAAGGGAACTCTGGCTAGTCCATTTTCCTGTTCCTTTATTAGCGGCTTCATCCAGAATAACGTCAACCAGATATTTACCGTCTTCATCCTTTTTATTAAAAATATCTTTAGTGATATCGATTAAGTAGCTACTTAACTCGCCACTATTCCACTCGGTAAAAGTCTGTGCCAACTCTTCATTTGAAAGATTCAGACCGCCTTTAAGCAGAGCATAGCTTTCTGAAATTAACTGCATATCTCCGTATTCGATACCATTATGAACCATTTTGACATAGTGTCCTGCTCCGTCCGGACCTATATATGACACGCAAGGTTCGCCATCCTCTGCAACAGCGGCAATTTTTGTCAAAATAGGTGCAACCAGTTCATAAGCATCCTTTTGACCACCAGGCATTATTGAAGGCCCTTTCAAAGCCCCCTCTTCTCCACCTGAGACGCCCGTACCGATGAAGTTGAAACCCTCTTCCGAAAGTTCCCGATTACGGCGAATTGTGTCATGATAGAAAGTGTTACCCCCGTCGATAATGATGTCGCCTTTATCAAGGTAGGGTTTGAGGGAATCGATTGCTGCGTCAGTACCAGTGCCCGCTTTTACCATTAACAGGATACGCCGTGGCGTTTCGAGAGACTCAATAAATTCCTGTACTGTATAATAAGGAACGAGTTTTTTTCCCGCATTCTGCGCGACAACTTCTTCAGTTTTTTCGCGGGAACGGTTAAAGACGGAAACAGTATAACCACGGCTCTCGATGTTGAGCGCCAGGTTGCGCCCCATGACTGCCATACCGATGACGCCGATCTGTTGCTTGGACATTATATACTCCTGTCTGGTGTATCACCGCGAGCTAAGTTCGCGGATTAGTAATAATTTTAATATTACTCTATCTGACAATACGATCTGTTGAAGTATTTCAATGAAATCGCTAATCACACTAATTCTGTCAAAACGAGAGCAAACGATATGGTTCAATAATGGCTGCCTTGTTGTAAGTCAAATATAATTGCAAAGCAGAAAAGACAAACAAAACTGAACTATATATCCATCGTTGATCGCTTCTGACAAACTTTATGGTATTGGCTAACAGAACAACCTGATAAATTAAGAAAAATTCGCTTATCCTGAAACTCAACACAGGAAAATCAATAAATACGTAAAATGAAATAATGGAAATACCGTAAAGTTTAAAAGCCACATTCATTTTGGAATCAATAAATGCCTTCTTGAAAAAACAATAGGTAACAAAAATAGCCACGTTAAGAACTGCTAATACGTTTAAGGGATTAACAGTTGAATTATTAGCGTTATCAATATAAGTCAGGTAGTTAAGAGGTAAATGTAAGTATATCATTGAAATATAAAGATAATACTTAATATTAATAAAAGAAAACCCTAACCCGCATAATAATGCAACAAGCCAGAATGTCGCATTCGGCTTTTTTCGATTAACAAAAAATATGACGATAAACATTATTGAGCTTAGATGAAAAAAAAATGCAAGTATTATATATATGAATGCCATTACTTTTTTATTTTTTATATAAGCATCGAATGACAAAAGGCATACAGATACAGCAACAGCCGCTCGCACTTGCGTCAGGTCTAAAAGTAAAAATAGCTTTCCAAAATACACTAAGAAAAAGAGACTAACAGGCAATGATAATCGTCGCAGAGCTTTAATCTTTAGAACCGTCGCCAAAAAAGCCAAAATTATAAAACTAACTGCTATAGGCAACGAAAAATGCTGAGCGCCACTAAATATTAAACTGGATATTGGTTCAGGAAAATATCTGGGTTGAGCTAAATAATATCCGTTATAATAGTTTTGGAAATCATGACTTACCTCTGGAGCAATGAAACCCGCCATAACAAATAAAGCAACTAAAACTAAAGCAATTAAATAATTATTACGCGCAAGGGTGCTGATAAAAAGAATAAAAAGTACCACCCAATAAGCCATAATTTCAATTTCCAATATTAATATTTAGCAAAAAAGCAATATCTAAATACACTTTTAATATGCCATAAAAAATGTTTAGAGAGGATATTTCTATTGTTATGCGCTGCGAGGTGAAGCGCTTCTATTCCAGGAATGTACAGAACACGTTGATTAGTAAGCGAATAAATCCTACGACATATATCAAGGTCTTCACAATACATAAAGAATTTCTCATCAAAGCCATCGACCTTGTCATACAAACTACTTTTTATAAGTAAAAAAGATCCTGAAGCCCAATCTACGAGGCATGGTTCTTTTATTTTAGATTTATCAATTATTGTCTCATTTTTATTTAAAAGAAAAGATTCAATAAAATGCTTGATAGTAGGGAAATTCCGAATATTAGCATCCCGTTCAGTTTCTTTTTTTACCAGATCTATTGTCGCAATGTTAGCTGAATATACTTTCATCTCATTCATTGCATCTATTAATATTTCGGCAGTGACACTAACATCTGGATTAAGCACCAGGAATAAATCATCAGGTTGCAGATTCAGAATATCTTTCGCATATCTATAATTTTGGTTGTTATTTTCGCCAAAGCCTTTTTTTTTACTATTTTTAATATAATGTAATTTATGCCGAAGGCAATAATTTTCTAATTCGCTCTCACCGACATTATCGGTCACAATTACAGGGAAGTTTTGAGCTAATTTCAGTAATGTTCCAAGTTTTTTTATTAATGAGTAATGCCCATGAGACACTATTGAAATAAAAATCATTTACCTATGCCTTTAAATATAATTAAATATGTTCCGACAGTTTTTAGTGACGAACTTTTTTTTAAGTTTACTTTTAATGCTGCGTATACTCTTTTTATTTTAGACGATTTCGCATCGACATATAAAGATAAAGCATCAATATAAGCTAAGCTTTCATCTGAAAGATCATTTAAATAACGTAGTTTGATATCCAGCATTTGTTGAATAGTGCGTTCATAATTACGACTTGCAGAATAAAATGACTTTTTAAAGTTGAAAAATGCATTCAAAAAACTATTACTTTTTGCGCCTACTTGATTGTTGGCATGTTGCCTGTATTTAATAAATGTCTCATTGCTGATAAATCGAATCTCTCCATATATTTTACAGACTACTATGAGCCACCAATCATGCATCAGACATTTATCTGGTAATGGAAAACTCTTTTGAATTAGTTTTTGATTGAACATCATAGTACATCCTGGAGAAAGATTTTGAATCAAGAGATTATTGATATTATTCACCCAGGACTCTTTGATCGATTGATAATGCAAAAATGATTTATCCACCAAACGTAAATCAGAATCAACAACTTCCAGATCGCTAAATATTAGCAATGGCAGGTTTTTGTTACACTTCTCTGCTTCTTTAATATATGCAATAATTTTATTCGGCATCCAGATGTCATCCTGATCAGACAGCATAATAAATTCACTGTTTGCCAATCTGATGCCTCGTTCAAAATTTTTTGCGGGACCATAAGGCTTTCCCTGGTCACTTTTAACTAATATTAATTTATTGGGAGGGATTGTCCTGGCAATAATATCTAGTGTATGGTCCGTCGAGTTATCATCGCAAACAATGATTTTATTAATTATTTCGTCGAAACTATGCATTGCGAGGATAGAATTAAGTTGTTCGGATAAATACTTCTCTCCATTATATGTCGCCAACACAATATCTATCTTTCCTGACACGTCATACATTAAATAGACTTCCTATTGTTCTGTTAATAATTTTCTTAAATTTTGTCTCTAATGTTTTGTGTCTGTTATTTGCATGCCCCATATAACGGAAATATTTATTCTCATATCTGGCATCGCTAGGCCCCATATTATTAACACGGAATTCCGTTCTCCATATTACATAGGGTAATGCAAGCTGATCTCTCTTTGCATTAAATTTATCTATATATTCCAGCCACCATTTTTCCATCAACTCGATGACTTTAGGTTCATTATGTGAACGCAATAATATGTTCGCTTCATATAATGCATCATGGCAGAAATTCTCTTTCTTGTATTTCCGTAATTGCCTGTTAATAATCCAGAAATAATCCGTCCCTATGAAAGAGCAAATTTTACCTTCATCAAAAATATTATCTCTCTCAGGGTGCGAAAAAATTGAGAAATCAGACTTAGAAAGTTGACTGGAACTCCACTCAAATATATCTCCACACAGTAAAATATTCCCATCAATATAGAGGGAATATTTGTAATCAGGAAATACAAGATGAGGGTTTAATTTATAAAAACGGTTAAAATCTTTATTATTAAGATTTTTTTTAGGTGGTGTCAGCAATTTCCATGGGGCAGGCAGGTCAATATATTCATTACTGATGATAAAATAGTCGCATCGTTCATCTATTGATTTAACCGGCAATATCTGATCGTAACCACCCGTGATGACACTATAAACTGCAAGCTCTTTGGTTTTAACTTCTTTAATTTTCATAGCGTTTCAATATAAATTGAATATATATTTCAAATACAATGCAATAATCTTGCATTCATTGAAATATTTCAGCCTGGCCAAGTGTTGGTTGCTTGCTATCTTTAGTAGAAAGAATTTTTTCCGAAATCTTTGGCCAATCGATACCAATATCAGGATCATTCCAAAAAATTCCGCGATCGCTTTCAGGATGATAATAATTTGTAGTTTTGTATACAAATTCAGCAGTATCACTTAGTACTAAAAATCCGTGCGCGAATCCTTCTGGGATCCACAGCTGTCGTTTATTTTCAGCAGATAAATGTACGCCGACCCATGCTCCAAATGTAGGAGAAAATCGTCGGATATCTACTGCTACATCAAACACTTCGCCAACTACGCAACGTACTAGTTTACCCTGAGCGTGCGGAGCGAGCTGATAATGAAGCCCTCGCAATACTCCTTTAGCGGACTTTGAATGGTTGTCTTGAACAAATTCAATTTTTCGTCCAACTGCTTCTTCGAAAACTTTCTGACTGAAGCTTTCAAAGAAGAATCCGCGTTCATCGCCAAACACATTCGGCTCGAAAATGAGCACATCAGGTATATCAGTCTTTATAACATTCACAGGCTAGTACCCTTTCACCATCTTGAGCAAATACTGCCCATATTCGTTTTTTGCCAGAGGCGCTGCTAATTTTTTTACCTGATCGACATCAATGAAGCCTTTACGATATGCAATTTCCTCTGGACAGGAAACTTTTAAACCCTGACGCTGCTCTATGGTCTGGATAAAGTTGCTTGCTTCAATCAGACTATGATGTGTTCCCGTGTCCAGCCATGCATAGCCACGTCCCATCATCGCGACGGAGAGATTGCCCTCCTCCATATACAGGCGATTGATATCGGTAATTTCCAATTCACCACGCGGTGAGGGCTTAAGTTTTTTCGCCATTTCCACTACGCGATTATCGTAGAAATAGAGACCTGTAACTGCGTAATTGCTTTTAGGCTTCAACGGCTTTTCTTCAAGGGATACAGCTATACCATTTTCATCAAATTCAACCACGCCATAACGTTCAGGGTCATTAACGTGATAAGCAAATACAGTTGCTCCGGTAGTTTGATTCACGGCTGCCTGAAGCTCTTTAGGTAAATCGTGCCCATAAAAAATATTGTCACCTAAAACCAGAGCACAGTTTTCATTACCGATAAACTCTTCACCAATAATAAAAGCCTGGGCCAGACCATCAGGACTGTTCTGTACCTTATAGGTAAGATTCAGCCCCCACTGGCTTCCATCACCAAGTAGTTGCTCGAAGCGTGGCGTATCCTGCGGAGTGCTGATAATCAACATATCGCGAATACCCGCGAGCATCAGTGTGCTAATCGGATAGTAAATCATGGGTTTATCATAGATTGGCAGCAGTTGCTTACTTACTGCCATGGTCACCGGATACAGACGGGTACCCGAACCACCAGCCAGAATAATGCCTTTACGTGTCATGCTATCTCTCTAATTTTTTGATATTCAGAATATCTTTCCTGCAAGATTATATTGCCCGCAAGGCGATCAATTCTTCAAGCATGCGCCTCACACCATACTGCCAGCCAGGAAGCGTCAGCCCAAAGGTCTGACGAAATTTCTGCGTATCCAGTCGGGAGTTACCAGGCCGACGGGCAGGTGTTGGATAGCTGCTGGACGATACCGAATGAACCGTATTCAGCGCCAGCTCAATTCCAGCACTCTCAGCCTGTGCGAACACAAGGTTTGCATAATCGAACCATGTTGTTGTACCCGCCGCCGCCAGATGGTAAAGACCGGCAACCTCTGGCTTTTGTTGCGCCATCAATAAGGCATGAGCAGTGGCGTCGGCGAGTAAGTCTGCGCCCGTTGGTGCTCCGAACTGATCGTTGATAATCGATAATTCTTCACGAGCCTTTGCCAGATTCAGCATGGTCTTCGCAAAATTATTCCCTTTAGTCGCATAAACCCAACTGGTGCGAAAGATCAGATGCTTCGTGCAATATTGCTGTATTGCCTGCTCGCCCGCCAGTTTGCTTGCGCCATAGCTGTTCAACGGCCCGGTAGCATCATCCTCATTCCAGGGTCGATCTCCGTTTCCCGGAAAAACATAATCGGTAGAATAATGTACCAACCAGGCATTTAAACGCTGGGCTTCTTTAGCGATAGCGCCAACCGTCACAGCATTAATCTGCCGCGCCAGTTCTGATTCACTTTCAGCTTTATCCACTGCGGTATAGGCTGCCGCATTGACGATAATTTCCGGTTTAAGATGTCTGATAGTCGCAATAATGCCGTCGGTGTCAGTGAAATCGCCACAGTAGTCTTGAGAACAGGTAGCCAGTGCAGTCACCTCGCCCAGTGGTGCAAGTGCTCGTTGTAAAGCCCACCCAACCTGGCCATTTTTACCAAAAAGCAGAATATTCATGGCTGGCGTTCGCTATAATTTTGTTTGATCCACGCCTGATATGCGCCGCTCTTAACGTTTTTTACCCACTGGCTGTTTTCAAGATACCAGTGAACGGTTTTTCGGATGCCGCTTTCAAAAGTTTCAACGGGTTTCCAGTTAAGTTCTTTGCTAATTTTTTCTGCATCAATGGCGTAGCGGCGATCATGGCCGGGTCGGTCTTTTACATAGGTAATCTGACGATGATAACTGTCATCTTTTGGCACCAGCTCATCCAACAGATCACAAATAGTCTCCACTACCTGTAGATTCTGTTTTTCATTATGACCGCCAATATTATAAGTTTCACCCACCTTCCCTTGGGTAACCACGGTATAAAGCGCGCGTGCGTGATCTTCTACATATAACCAATCACGAATTTGATCTCCCTTGCCGTACACCGGTAGTGGTTTTCCTTCAAGTGCATTAAGTATGACCAGTGGGATGAGTTTTTCGGGGAAATGATAAGGGCCATAGTTGTTGGAGCAGTTAGTAACAATCGTTGGGAAGCCATAGGTGCGCAACCAGGCACGAACTAAATGGTCACTGGACGCTTTTGACGCTGAGTAAGGGCTGCTGGGGGCGTAACTCGTTTTTTCAGTAAAGAGAGGTAGTGGCGCCCCTCCCTTGACTTCATCAGGATGCGGCAGGTCGCCGTACACTTCATCGGTGGAGATGTGGTGAAAACGAAAAGCGGATTTACGGGCCGCATCCAAATTTTGCCAATAGGCGCGGGCCGCTTCGAGCAATACATACGTGCCGACAATGTTTGTTTCAATAAAATCTGCTGGCCCGGTGATAGAGCGATCGACGTGACTTTCAGCGGCCAGATGCATTACCGCATCAGGCTGATGCTCAGCAAAAATTGCGTTAATCGCAGCTTTATCACAGATATCTGCCTTCACAAAAGCATATCGCGGGTCCTTACTCACCGCCGCAAGCGATTCTACATTGCCTGCATAGGTTAATTTATCAACATTGATTACGCTATCTGGCGTAGACGTAATAATATGACGCACCACTGCTGAACCGATGAAACCCGCTCCGCCTGTCACTAAAATTTTCACGCAAAATTTCTCTCTTGTCTGTTCACCCGGTATTTTGACACGCTACCGCCCCTGGCTTTTGCTACCAGTTGCAATGAATCGTCTTAAGGCCCGATTTTCATAATTGTTAACGTGATTAACATCTCCGGGGCTGCAATCTCACTGCGGCCCTGGTTAGCAAAAACGCTACAATTCTCGTACGATCCCTGTCTGCATACAAGACATAACCTGCACTAAATGCCCAAGAGCAGATAAAAATTGTTAAGAAAGCTGCATCATGATGAAAAAATAGCTGAAAGGGATACTTAATTTTGAAGTGTTATCAGAGCGGCGCTTAATTTTTAAGCTATTACATATTGATTGAAAACAAAAAAACTCCCCTCAGGGAGTTTGTCAGTTGGGTATGTCTAGCGGTATCCGTTAGGATTCTGGCTCTGCCATTTCCAGGTATCGCGCATCATCTCATCAATACCGCGTGATACGCGCCAGTCCAGTTCTTTATCCGCCAGGGAGGCATCGGCCCAGAATGCGGCCAGGTCGCCATCGCGGCGTGGTGAAACCTGATAAGGGACAGAACGGCCTGAAGCCTGCTCAAAGGATTTCACCATTTCCAGCACTGAATACCCTTCACCCGCCCCAAGGTTATACGCTTTATAACCCTGAATCGCCGGTAAATGATCCAGCGCTTTCAGATGTCCTTCGGCTAAGTCCATCACGTGAATATAATCGCGTACGCCGGTACCATCTTTGGTGGGATAGTCATCACCAAACACGCCCAGCTTCTCAAGGCGACCAATGGCAACCTGCGCAATGTAAGGCAGCAGATTGTTTGGCGTACCGTTTGGATCTTCGCCAATCTGGCCGGATTCGTGCGCGCCAACCGGGTTGAAGTAACGCAACGCAATGGTTTTAAAATCAGGATTGGCTTTGGCGTAGTCACGCAGGATGAATTCAACCATCAGCTTTGAGGTGCCGTAGGGGCTGGTCGTCCCGCCGATTGGCGTGGTTTCCACATACGGAACCGGCGCATCCGCCCCGTAAACCGTGGCAGAAGAGCTGAATATAAACTGATTGACGCCCGCTGAACGCATCTCTTCCAGCAGCACGAGTGTGCCGGTAACGTTATTCTGATAATACTCCAGCGGCATACGGGTAGACTCGCCTACCGCTTTCAGGCCGGCAAAGTGTATTACCGCAGTAATATCGTGCTGTGCGAACAGATCGCGCAGGCAGGCGCGATCAAGAATATCGCCTTCGCAAAAAACGGCTTTTTTACCGGTTAGCTGCTCAACACGCGTGAGAGATTCACGTGAAGCATTGCTCAGGTTATCCAGCACCACCACGTCATCGCCGCGCTCAAGCAGCGTCAGAACCGTATGAGAACCAATATATCCGGCGCCGCCCGTTACTAAAATAGCCATGTGGACTCCTTGCTACCGCGCGCACTGGCGCGATCGAATTCGAAAGTAATTACTTCGCTAAGATGGTTTGGATCGCTTCGCGGAAATCACGGCCCTGGGCATTGCTACGCAGGCCCCATGAGACAAACGCTTTCATATAACCCAGCTTGCGTCCACAGTCAAAGCTTGCACCCGAAAGTTGGTGAGCGTCAACCGGCTGTTTTTTAGCCAGGTTAGCGATGGCATCGGTCAGTTGGTAGCGGCCCCATGCGCCAGGCTCCAGGTTTTCCAGTTCCTGCCAGATATCGGCGGCCAGAACATAACGGCCAACGGCAGCCAGATCGGACTGAAGCGACTGAACGTTTTCCGGTTTTTCGATGAAGTCGACAATTTCGCTGACCTGACCTGGATTATCCATCACTTCTTTCGTCTTAATAACCGAGTATTCAGAAAGTTCGGCTTCAGGCATGTGGTGAGCCAGCACCTGACTGCGTCCGGTCTCTTCAAAGCGCGCTACCATCGCCGCAAGGTTGTAACGCAGCGGATCGGCCGTAGAATCATCCAGCAGAATGTCCGGCAATACCACGACAAAGGCTTCATCGTGCAGCATTGGACGCGCGCACAAAATTGAGTTTGCCAGGCCCAGCGGTTGTGGCTGACGCACGTTCATAATCGTCACGCCGGGCGGACAGATTGACTGGACTTCGCTCAGCAGTGAACGCTTAACGCGTGCTTCAAGCAGCGCTTCCAGCTCATAAGAGGTATCAAAATGGTTTTCAACCGCATTCTTGGATGCGTGAGTGACCAGAACTATTTCCTTGATGCCAGCCGCAACGCATTCATCAATGATGTACTGGATCATTGGCTTGTCGACGATGGGTAACATCTCTTTAGGAATGGCTTTTGTAGCAGGGAGCATGTGCATACCCAGACCCGCAACGGGGATTACTGCTTTAAGCTTGGTCATATTTTTTCCATATAAATGAAGTAAAAAACGTTCAGCGATTATGCAATAAAGTCATGATCGCTAAGTATAATCTTTATCTGAAAATTTTCCGCTCGGCCTGAGTAAATTAAGCGATAAGCGTATCAGTCAATTCTGTTAATTAAAAAAAAGGTAACCGCTTAAGGGTTACCTTTTGCAATGCCTGATAATTTGATTTAAAACAAGCCGCTAAACCATTCAGGCCGGATAAATAAATTGAAATGCGCGACCAGCGCCATTATCCCGACAAACACCAGCGATACGGAAACCCACTGTCTGGCGTAAGGAATAAAGCCAATCCCAATCACCGGCTTAATGAAGAACGGATGAGCAAAGGCAGAGATCAGGGCTTGTGACAGCGACAGCGTCAGCGCCACATACCACACCTGTGGATAGAACCACGTTGTCGCCAGCACCAGAACCACAATAATGCTTGCCACGATATTCCACCAAAACTCAACGTTGGTTCGTCCGTTCGCCTGTGAGATAGCGCCTGTCAGGCCGCCCATCGGCCGCAGCATTCCAAACAGCAGCATCAATGGAATAAGCTGTCCGACAGCCTCATGCGCCGTACCGTACAGCACGCGAACGATCACTGGCGACATGATGCCAATAGCCAGATAGAGCAGACTACTGAAGAGCATGATAACCAGCGTTCCTTTGAGGAACAGTTTTTGCAACTGTGCGGGCTCATGCTGCTTTTCCGCAAAGCGCGGTAGCGCAAGGCGATTAATGACCGGCGTGACAAGTTTGAGCGGCTGGAGCACCAGTTCTTTCGCCAGCGAATAAACACCGAGCATTTCCGCGCCCATTACTTTCCCGACGATCAATGAATCAGCCTGCGTCCGTAACTGGTTAACGGTTTGCGAACCGAGCTGATAAACGCCATATTTTAACGAACTGAAAAAAGTACTTTTATCGAATTCGAACGTAGGCCGCCAGGATTTTTCGCCCAGCCAGATCATGCAAAGTACCCGCAATGCAGCATTCGCAAACAGGCCTAAAATAACGGCGGAAACGTTCAGCGGAGAGAAATAGAGCAGCGCAACGGTAAATATAAAGGCCAGCAGCTTGGTGACCATTTCTATCTGCGCCAGCAGCACCATTCTTTTGGCTTTAATAAAATGTGCCTGATATTGCGACAACGAGCCTAATATCAGAAAGTTAAGGCTGGTCAACATTATCAGCCCGGTCAACTGCGGTATATGGTAGAAATACGCAATCGGCCAGGCGATGGCGATCAATATCAGACCGGTAATCAGACTTAAGGTAACGTTGACCCAGTAAATGGTGCTCTGCTCCCGGCGGGTGATGTCCTGGCGATGAACGATATAGCTGCTCATCCCCATATCCTGAAGCACCATGGCAACGGCCAGAATCGCATTGATGATGGCCAGAATGCCCAGCTCGTGCGTTTCAAGCTTGCGGGCAAGAACCCCCAGTTGCACCACCTGTAATGCAGCGGCAAAACAGGTGCCGCCAAACAGCCAAACGGCCTGGTTTTTAAAACTACTCACGCCAGCCGCTCCAGAAGCTGAGCCAGCTCGCGATAGGCGATGTGTTGGTTAAATTCCGTTTCAACTTTTTGACGCGCAGCCGCAACGACAGGCGCAACATCAATATTGCCGTTTGCCAGCCTGAATAAAATTTCACTAAGCGCTTTCGCATCGCCTTCTGGCGCAAGCCAGCCGGAAACGTTGTTTTCAATCAGTTCCGGGATACCGCTGTGCTCGGTTGATACCACCGGCAGACCAACCGCCATCGCTTCCATCAACGCGACAGGAATGCCTTCCATATCGCCATCCGCCGCGGTCAGCGAAGGCAGCAGGAAGATATCAGCCTCATCAAGATAGCGCTTAATCTCTTCCTGTGGCTTAAAGCCCACCAGCTTCACGCAATCTTCAAGGTTTGCATTGCGAATACTTTGCAGCAGTTCGTCTTCCAGATCGCCGTTACCGACGATGGTGTACTCAAAATTGGCGCCCTGCTCTTTCAGATAGCGACAGGCCTCAACGGCGGTGCCTAACCCTTTTTTCTCCGTTAGGCGCGCAACAGAAAGAATGCGCAGCGGCGAATGCAGCGTATCACGCGCTTTGAGATTGAATTTTTCCGGTTCAATACCCATTCGCGTTACGTGAATTTTCTCCGGCGGACACCCAAGCGAAATCAGCTTGTTCTTCCACAGATGACTGATCGGCAGCACCAGTTCGGTCTGTTTGAACAGGTTCACGTAATCCTGCTTATGTTCTTCCAGAATATGACGACGCGAAACATCGGCGCCGTGGAAAACGGTAACCTGTTTGCCCTGGAGAATATTCAGCTCGCGCAGTTTATTGGCCAGCGCGCCCGCATAGCCAAAGTGAACCAGAAAAATATCAGCGGTCCAGGTTTGCTTCGCATGCGCCACAATGGCCGGCAGCAGCAGCTTCATCGACTGCGCGCCATAACGGCCAACGTTAAACGATTTCAGCGTGGTCGGGCTGAGGATTTTCGGCAGCACAATTTTCAGGCGCTCCTTGAGTTTTGCCGCGCCGGAGTCCTGATCCTCCGGCAGCAGATAGTGAATCCTGTCGGAAAGATTGTAGCTGTCGAAAGCGCCGTGGCGGTTAACGTGGTCACCCGGAAAAACCGAAATAATCTCCACGTCGTAGCCGATATCAATAAAATGGGTGACCTGATTCAGTACAAACGTTTCAGACGAAACGGGAAACCGCATTGTAAAAAAAGTAAGTTTCATTCATTTACCCCAGAACCCGGACGACATCTTCGGTAATTTTATTGCCCAGAATCCTTTCCTGCTCAACCGCAAGGTCAACCTGCTGTTTAACGCTCTCGTAGTTGTCGAGAATGCCGTTAACTTTCGCAATGATGCTGCCATCCATCAGGCTTTTCACATCGCTTGCCATATCAGGCAGGCCGAGCTGGTTCATCACGCCCAGCGATTTGTGTTCATAGTTGATGGCTACCGCAGGCGTACCGAAGTTCATTGAAATAATGGCGGAGTGCAGACGCGTACCAATCGTCAGATGAGACTCACCCAGCAGGATACCCAGCTCAAGATCGTTAAACTCATCCATAATCACGTGATAGCGATCTTTTTGCGCAACGTGGTCGCGCAGCATCATCGCGACCATGCGATCATCTTTATGGTAGCTGTCGATGCCGGTACAGGTTGACATCGCCACCACCTGGTAACCTCTGTCGATAACGGCATTAATCACCCGACCAAACGCCGCTTCGTATTCCTGCTGCGTCACGCCCAGGCGCTTGTCGAACGGTGCCAGTTCGCGAACGGTGATCGCCACGGTTTTGGTTTCAGCAATTTTTTTCTGCCAGTGCACAAGATTATGGCTTGGTTCGGCAACATGCCGCTCACGCACCAGAAAAGCAGTATCAGCGCCGGACACCACTTTTGCAGTAGTGATACCCGCAGCTTTCATCATGTCCAGACTGACGCTCTCGCGCAGCACCAGACTGTTAACGCGTGCGAAAACGAAATTCGCAATCTGATTAAAGCGCTCTTTCTGGAATGGCCCGACGCTGTGGCCAATCAGGTAAATCGGTTTTTTCGCTAACAGCGCGCACAGGCAATGCTCAAACTGAAGCGGACCGTAAAGATCGACGAAGAAGGAGCCGCCAACCTGAATGACTGCGTCATACTGCTTCAGCTTGTCGATAAACGCCTGAAGATATTTTGGCACGGCAAAGGCTTTGAACGGGCCGCTGCCGCTAATGTGCGCCATCATGATTTTTGGCATCAGACGGCGTTTAACCTTATCAATCAGCTTGTTGGTCTTTTTCGATTCCAGGAATAACTCATCCGGCATAACGTCCTGCTGTAACAGGTAGCCGGAGCTGGTTGGATAGCGGCTGATTACGTCTATTTCGAGATCGTTTCTGGCAAGTTTGAGTGAATCAATGATCCCACGCAAGATAGCGCCATCGCCCCGGTTACCACATGTGTGATTACCAACCAACAAAATCTTCATAATACCCCACAAGTTTTTTTGTAATTTTACAATTTATTATTAATCAGAGCGTGTGAATAAATAAGTGCAGTTATCCGAAAAATCAACAAAGTAACCGCTCACGTGTGAAAAATTGTAAACGATTCAGCACACGAGCGGTTATGGCCCTTATTGCTTAAGCGCAAAGTAAGGGATAGCCACCTGTTGACCGTTAACCACCATTGAGAGGTAGCCTTCGGCTTTTGACGTATCAACCTGGTCGGCGTTGAGGCGACGCGACTGCAACAGCAGATCGCCCTCTTCGTTCGCGCCGATCCCGGCTTTACCGTTATGGAGCGAGAAGCGACGGACGGCACGGTGAACATTGTCGCCCTGTGGCGGGTTTTCGAAACGCATCCGGCTGTCGAAGCGCGCGCACTGGCCTGTTGCAAAGCGATCTTTTGCAGTCGTTTTCATCATCACGCCAGCCGCACCTATCCAGCCCGCCAGCTTGATATAAACCTGCGTGTTGGCGTCCTGATTGGTGGTGTACATGACGTCCACAATCGGGCTGCTCCCTTCCAGATGCCAGCTTCCTTCAAAACCCTTCGTCTTACGTTGCAGGCTGATCATTGCCCTGCCGCCGGTGTTGCGGTCATTGACCACATTTTTCAGCGCGTTTTTGTCGGTGCCGTTGCTGAACTGCGTCTGACCGAAAACTTCGATCTCCCAGCTGTCGCCGACGTCAGGCGTGTGGATATTGCCCAGCAGATACCATTTCTCCTGATCGCTGTGGTTTTCAATGCGAAAACGCGATGAGAGATAGTTATATTTCATGCTGCCGTCAACGGCGATGCCATAAGACTCCACGCGGGTGGAGCCGCGCTCAAAAGAGCTGAGCCATTCGTCGTCGCCAAGAGAATTATCAATCCAGCTACCGGACTGAAGGTTGGTCTGACGCATGTTGAGACGTGAACAGTGCGCGTTAAGCGGGTTTTTACAGGCTTCCAGGCTCAGCGCGTCAACAATCCACTGCCCGTTCGACAGATCGCCGGGGAATTCGCTGTGTTCAATCCAGCCGTTATGAATAATGGACTGGGTACAGCGCGGCAGGTTGAGCACCTTACCTTTTGTGCAGTACTGAACGTTAAAATTAGAAAGCTCAATGGCGGTGCTGTGATCCCAGTTACCTTTTTTGGTGTTGGTCCAGGCGGCCTTGATCACGTCGCCGGTACACTTATTGGCATACCACTGATCGATTTTACAATCGAGCGTATCCAGCAGGCTGAGCGAAACGCCGCCCACGTTAATAAAGCGCAGGCACGAGCCACGGAAATATTGTCCTGCCGGGCAGGCATTGTGAAAAAAGCCCTGGGTATTAGGCTGTTTGTCGATACCGCCCTCAAAACTGATATTGCTGACTTCAACCCAACGCGCGTTAATTTTAAAAAGAAAATCGGATTTGCCATCGGAAACCAGCGTGGTGGCCGGGAAGTAACCAAAATTAACCGTAGCGCCCGACAGGCGGAAAAAGCGGATATATTTTTCTGAGATATCTAACGAAGAAATAAAGAAACGGCCGGCCGGGAACAGTATTGACAGCTTTTGATTATTTTTCTGCGCCCAGTGGTACATGGCAGTAACGGCCGGGAGCGTATCGGTTTTACCATCTGCGATGGCGCCGAAGTCAAACAGCGTGATGCTGTTCAGATCGTCATTTGCGCGACGCCAGTGAAAGTCCTTGCCGGAAGAGGCAATATAGCCGCCATCGTCCTCGCCTGCGCTGAGTTCGCCAATGAACTCACCGCCGCCTGCTTCCACATTCGCATGCCAGCTTTTCAGGCGAACCTTTGCACCGGAGAACAGCGGGCGGGTCTGGCGCAGCTCCTCATAAGAGGGAATTTCGCCGATGAGCTGATAGCCGGCTGGCTGCGCAAGGCGGCGACTGAATTCGGAGACGCCATTGTTTTTGACATCAGGCACGTAGAACAACTGCTCGCCGTTTTCATTGTGCAGCGCCATTGAATATTCGCTGCCGGACCAGAGCGAGCCTTTCATCGCAACAAATTTTTTCAGCGTATCGCTGTTGAGCGTGATGGGCTGCTGCAACAGGGCAACGTCGCCGTTGGCATTTTTAAAAAAGACGTCAATGAGGTTCTGCGACTGCGTAGGATCGGCACCGGCCTTACCGATATAGAGCTTGCCGGTAAAGTCATGCCAGAACTGGTCCGGCATGGTAAAGACATCATCGGGCGTAACAATCGGCACGTCATTCTTTGGGATAGCGTTGGCTGGCACTTTCTTCAGCTCAACCTGACCCGGCTCCCCTGCACGTGCGGAAAAGGAGCCCAGTGCCGCTGTCGCCACGACGGATGAAAAAGCGGTTCGGATCAAATCTCTGCGTTTCATAAAAATCCCGTGTTTAAAGAGTGTGTGGTTACTGCGTCACCCAGACGTATTCTTAAAAGCGATAACTGCGCACACTGATTTAACCTTTACGGTCTTTCTCATAAAGAAATTGCATGACCTTAACAGGCATAACACGCGTGGAGGTGCGGATCAAAAAATAGATGATGCCGTTGATCGGGTTGGTCTGTTTCAACTTCATTTTCAGCGAAAAGAGCTGAATTTCACTTTTGATATAGACCCATCCACGTCGTTTATTCACCATGTCGCTGCCGGCCCTCACCTTCATCAGCACATCGTGTAAATTAGCCACCTGGTATCCCTGAGCGATCATTCGCAGCCAGAGATTGTAGTCTTCCATAAACAGGTGATGCTGATAGCTTCCCGCCGCAATGACTTTCTCTTTGCGGAACACCACGCACATATGATTAAAGGGGTTTTTCATGCGCGCGAAATGTTTGATTTCATCATTGCCCAGCGGCAAACGCTTCAGTCGCTCCCTGCCGTGCTCATCAAACTCAATAACCGCAGCGCCCAGCAGCGCCACGTCGGGATGCGCCTCCATGTAGGGAATTTGTTTTTCGAAACGGTCCGGCAGGCAGATATCATCGGTATCCATACGCGCAACGATACTGTGCTGGCAGTGATCCAGACCTGCATTAAGCGCTTTACCGAGGCCAACATTATTTTCCAGTGGCACAATTTTTAACGGCAACGAAGCGGTATAGCGGTCAACAACGGCCTTCAGCGCATCGCTTACCGGACCGTCATAGACAATAACGATTTCATCGGCTGGCAGCGTTTGCTGTTGGAGGCTTTCAAGGCACTGATCCAGATTCTCTGGCTTTTCTCTGTTATAAAGTGAAATAAGGACTGAAAACATAATACCTTCTTATTAGTTCAGAATTTGATTCCATTTTTCAAGGATCAGCGTCGGGCCATAATTATCTGAATTCCGCCATGCCGCCTGTGCAAATGCATTTCTTTTCTCTTCGTCAGCGATCGTTTCATTCAGCCGGTTTACGAACGCATCGTTATTATCATACTCAATGACATAACCATCATCGCTGATGATTTCCGACGGCCCGGTTTTACAATCAAAGGCAATGGCAGGCAGCGCGAAATTTTTTGCCTCAATCAGCACCATCGGCAACCCTTCATAACGGGAGGTCATAATAATTATTCCGGCAGCGCGGTAATATTCATCTACCTGCTTGCTTGGGCTGACAATTTCCGTGCTGTCCTGAAGCTGATAACTTTTGATTTTTTGCAGCAGCGCCTCGCGATCTTCACCATTCCCAACGATTTGCAGCGTCCAGCCCTGCTTATTTACCTTCTTCCACACATCAAGCATACGATCGAAGTTTTTCTGATAGGTTAATCGCCCGATAGCCAGCACTCTGTTTTGTTTGCCTGCCATCAACGCAGGAAACGTCGTGTTATTTTTTTCCGTGTAGAATGGCGAAATATTTCGTACGACGTGAACGTTTTTCAGTGCGTAGTGTGTTTCAAGATGGTGTTTGTCATGGTCGGTCAAAACGACAACTTGATCGGCAAGCCGGTAGCAGAATACTTTCAGCTTGCGGATTGGCGTTTTAAACGACTCAATTGACACGTGGTCGCAGCAAATAATTTTTGCTTTCACGCCAAAAAGTTTTAAAGCAAGAATAGACTGTACCGACAGCTTGCCCATTGAAATAATCATGATGCCGTCGGGGTGATTTGCCCGTGCAAAGCGAACAAATTCATGTATTTTTGCGAGTCGCGCAGAGGCACGCGCATACTGGATTTTCACTTTAGCATCGACGGGATAATAAGGGGCGCCCGCTTCAAGCGAAAACAGCGTGACATCATAATTATCATTTGAGAGCAGGCTGGAGAGCGTGCTGGCAACGCGATCCGTGCCGCCGCTGTTCGAAATTCTGTCAATAAGAATCAGCAATTTGTACATATTATTCATCCTGTCAATCGGCCCGGCCGGACGGTAGCTTTCTTTTAACCGGGCCTTCCATCGGGTTTGAACAACCCGTAATTAAAAGGCTATTTCTCGCGCTTTACAGGTCCAGTTCAGCCAAATATTCTGAACAGCGGAGAGACGCTGTAACCGCTTATCGACTGCACCGAAAGGATCGTATTGTAATAGAGGTAGTAAGAAGACATAAAAAACAGCAGCGCGAAATTAAGCATCAAATTCCTGACGCGCATCATCAGGAAAGCGAAAAGAATGGGTTCCGCATGGAGGAACAGGTTACCTACCCTGCCGCCGAAGATACTGAAGTCCGAGAAAGTAATACGTACCGCTGCACCCACGCTGTAGGCAATCAGCAGAATATAGACCAGACGGTCCTCTTTCATAATGCCGTTACGGAAGTAATAAACGGTGAAACCGGCAATGAAAAGAATATTCTTCAGGTTCGCGAGGCCAAATACCGGCGTGGCGGTATCGAAGTTGGTGCCGCTGTAGCTTGCGGCGCGTTCCCCCAGAACCGGAACGATGCCGAGCGAATCAAGAAACAGCTTTTTACCACCGATAATCCCTAACGGAAGAGAAACAAGCACCACCAGCAACGGCAGATATTTACGCTCACGCAGCAGCAGGAACGGCAGGATCAGCAGCACCGTGTAGCCGGTGGAGTGCGATTGCGTACTCAGCACCAAAAACAGCACCGACAGTAAATATTTGCGCGTTGCCAGCGAACAGATAAAAGCGATGGCGAAGGCGCTGGATAATCCGAAGCGGATTTGGTTCATGTCTTTATTTATAAACAGGTGCGTTGAGTATAAACAAAGCGAGCAAAGCATCAGCGGCGAATATTTTTTATAACAATAAGCGTTAGTCGTGACAGCGATCAAACAAATAAAAAACAGAAAGTAGTAACTTTCTTTGGTGAATAATGAAAAGAACCAGGCCAACAGCATAAAGAACTTTTCATAACGATAGATATCGGTGATGGCGTCATAATTGGTAATCTTCAACTGAGAAGAAAAATTATGAAAGAAATCAAGGTATTGGCTATCATCCAGCCCGCTATGCAAACCGCGTATACCACCAAAAAATATCAGTGACATGGTACAGACAAACATCAGCCAGGCGACGACATGTTTAACTCTGGTGTCCTGTAAATTATTTATTGCTGCCAGCTCAAAGATACAGCAGGCCAGTATGCTGTAGCTGATTATCCAATATATTGCCATTCGTTTTTTTCCGCCGTTTTATTATAATTGAGGCTATTTTTTTGATACGCGCTCAGAAAGCTTCTGCTTAACACGGCCTATAAAGTAGTTGCGATTCCCCTTATTCGTCAGCAGAAAATACTGCGCGAAACTCAGGCTCGCCTGAAGAACTTTGCCATCCATTTTATAGCGAATCGGCAGTTTGTAGGCTTTGTAGGTATAAACGTCCCGCTTGCTCAGATAAGGACTCATGCTTTGCAGCCAGAATGTTGAGTACTTAACCGACTCACCTTTATGGCTGGAGTTAAAGGTGGTGACCATATGATAGCTGGCCAGCGGTTTGGCGATCAGGTTGAATTCAAAGCCGCTCTTATCGGCACGAATACAGAAATCGTAGTCCTGATGGCGAATGAAGCGTTCATCAAAGCGGATCTCCGCCGCGTGTTCTCGCTTCAGCACAATGGTGCTGGTCTGAATAAAGCCGTAACAGCCAAAAAGGTATTCTGCAATACTTTCATCGCGCGCGGGCGGAATTAACGGCATGACCTTCAGGAAGCTGCCGTCCTCAATGATGTTGACCTGGCTGTAGATAACAAAGCGATCTTTGCCCTGAGCGGTCAGCTCTTCAATGCGCGTCAGGGTGTCCTTCAGTTTGTCCTGATGCCATTCGTCGTCAGCATCAAGGAAGCAGACATAGTCACCGGTAGAGAGATCGATACCGCGATTCCTCGCCCCGGCGCCGTTCAGCTTAACGTCGGAGAGCACCAGGTTAATTTTCAGCGCGCTATAGCGCTCGCTGTTGACCACTTCCGCCAGCTTTGCCGCATCGGCAGATTTATCATCAACGATAGTGACTTCAAAATTTTGATAGCTTTGCGCTTTCACACAATCAAGCGTGGTGATGATGGATTCTGACGCGTTATAGGCTGGAATAACGATCGAGAAAAAGATTTCCTTCATGGCAAGGCACCTTATAAACGTTCTTCAAAAACGACCTGGCTGGCACAAAAACAAAGAGGAAACTTCCAGATATGATCTGAAAGCTTCCTCCGTTCAGACGTCAGCTTTTGGCGTCGCCCTTGTAGCTGTAATCGTAATAGTCATAGCCATAGCCGTAAGCGTTAGCGGCTTTACGCACCACGGCGTTGAGGATCACGCCTTTGATCTCAATGCCATTCTGCGCAAAGCGCTTATAGCTGACGTCGATTTCTTTCAGGGTGTTGGCTTCAAAACGCGCAACCATCAGCGACGTTCCTGCCAGTTTCCCGATAATCGACGCATCGGTAACGGCCAGAATTGGCGGCGTATCGATAAGCACCAGGTCATAGTTTTTGCTTGCCCAGTCCAGCAGTTGCCCCATGCGATCGTGCATCAGCAGCTCGGAAGGATTTGGCGGAACCTGACCGCGCGGCAGGAAATCAAAACCGTACTCGCCGCGCTGGATCATGTCAGTCGTGAACGCCGTTTTACCCGACAGCACGTTAGAGAGACCGATTTTACCGCTGGCGCCCAGCATTTCATGCGTGTAACCGCGGCGCATATCACCATCAATCAGCAAAACTTTTTGATCCGCTTTCGCAATCAGCGTCGCCAGGTTAGAACAGATGAAGGTTTTACCGATGCCAGGGCTTGCGCCGGTGATCATCAGAATGTTGTTTTTCGCTTCCATCATCGCGAAGTGCAGGCTGGTACGCAGGCTGCGAATCGCTTCAATAGAGAGATCGGTAGGATTACCCAACGCCAGCAGCGTATTGTGCGGATTCACCTTCTCTTTGATGCCGCGTTTTGCCAGTGCTTCGGCATCCTTCTTACGCTGCCATTCAGAGAGCGGCACGCTGGCGTATACGTTGATGCCGTTTTCTTCCAGCTGCTCAGGATTTTCGATACCGTGGTGGAACAGCGCTTTAAGCAGAATATAACCCACGGAAGCCAACAGCCCCAGGATCATGCTCGCCAGAATGATTAACATCTTCTTCGGCGCGACAGGCTTGCTCGCGGTTTCCGCGTTATCAACGATACGCACGTCGCCAACGGTGCTGGCTTTGCTGATGTTCAGCTCCTGCTGACGATTCAGCAGCTGCATGTAGATTTCCTGACCAGCCTGCACATCACGCGTCAGACGAACAATCTCCTGCTGCGTCTGCGGCATCTTGCCAATTTTATCATTCAGCTTCTTCTGCTCGTTTTCCAGCGTCTGGCGTTTCTCAAGCAGCGCACGATAGGTCGGATGGCCTTTCGTAAACAGCTGAGAAACCTCGGCTTCACGGAAGGTCAGTTCGTTCAACTGGCTCTGAATGCTGACGGAGGAGTCCAGCGCCGATTTCGCCTCCAGTGACATATCCACGGAGTCATTTTGACGGCGGTAGATATTCAATTTGTCTTCGGCAGCGTCAAGCTTGGCGCGTACTTCCGGCAGCTGGTTTTTCAGGAATAACAGGCTTTTTTGCGCTTCAGCAGATTTGCGGTCAACGTTCTGACCCACGTAGTTTTCAATAATCTGATTGAGCACTTTACTGATTAACACCGGATCTTCACCGGTATAGGTCAGACCCAGCACGCCGGTATCCTTACCTTTATCAGCAACGGCCAGGTTATCGGTTATCATGCGGATCGCCTGAAGGTTGCTCAGTTTGGTCACGGTAAAGCTGGTGCCGGGATCCACCTGGTCGATGCTTTTAACCAGAATGCTCACACCTTTCTGGTCGACGCGCTGGCCAACTTTGCCTTTAAACAGCTCATCGCCGTCTTTGGTTACGGTATAGCTGTCCGGGCCGTTAACTTCGACTTCAACCTGGCGCTCGTCCCATTCGGTTGGCACGGTCAGTTCAGGAATATCGATCTGACCGGGTTTGTTGCCGCTCAGGCGAGACAGACCGGCGCCGATGACCGGCAGATAATTCTGCTCAACCATCACGTCCAGTCCCAGATCCTTGACCGTCTTGCCAATCACCATGCGCGACGCCACAATTTCAACCTCGGCGGCGGAAGCAGGGGCCGGGCCGCCCATTTCGGTCAGATCGGTAAGCACGGTGTTTGGATTTTTGCTTTCTACCTGCACCAGCGCGTCAGCGCTGTAGATCGGCGTGGCAAACAGGCTATATAACGTGCCCAGCAGCATGAAAAGCGCCGTGACAGCTACAATTACCCATCGATGGTCAATAAGTTGCCCCACAAGATGCGTCAAATCAAACCACTTTGATTCCTCTTTCGACGCTGACGGTATCTTACTTTTTATATTCATGGATAATCTCAACTATCGGCTTAATGCGTTGACCCATTTCTGGGCAGCGTTTTCGAGTAGTCCGTACACGGCTTCAAAGGCTTCGCGGCTTTTCTTATAGGGATCCGCTATTTCCTGCTGGTTGAGCCAGTGACCAAACAACATGGTCTTACCGCGTACGGAAGGGTTGATGCGGGTGACCAGGTCGACATGTTTTTTTTCCATCACCAGGATCAGGTCGTATTGCTGACACATCGCCGAGGTCAGCTGTTGAGCAACGTGGCCCTCCAGCGACAGGCTGTGTTCAGCAGCGACGCTGCTGGCAGTGGCGTCGGCCGCATAGCCGGTCATCGCACTCAGTCCCGCGGAGTCAATCTTTTTATCGGGCAGTGCTTTTCGGAGCAGTCGCTCCCCGGTCGGGGAGCGACAGATATTTCCGACGCAGACCACTAAGACTGAATTGATCATATGTTTCGGATTACCAGTTATGAATTATCTGTACGTTACGCGTCGCGTCGTAGAGACCATTGATGGTTGGTACCAGCTGTGAAATCACACGGTTCCAACGGGTCAGCGGCGTTGAGGTCACGTAGACAATGTCGTAAGGCTGCAACTGGAACTCAGAACCCATCACCATCGCGGAAGCGTCTTTCGTATTCAGCTGATAGATGTTGGCGATCTTGGTGCGGTTTTGACCTTTAATCTGACGAATAACAAACACCCCTGTCGCATCCGCTACGGTCTGATCCATACCCTGCGCATTACCTAGTGCCTCGGCCAGGGTCATGCCGCTGCGATCCATCTTCAGCGTTGATTGCTGACGCACTTCGCCCATCACGAACACTTTCAGATCGTCATTACGCGGCACGTAAAGGATATCGCCAGGATAGAGCAGATGGTTTTGGGACAGATCGCCGTTTTGCATCAGCGCCTGAAGAGAGATTGGGATTTCTTTACCGTTATGGGTCAGCACCACGTTGCGCCAGTCGGCGTTTTCCGCCAGGCCACCCGCTGCGTTGACCGCATCCAGGATAGTCAGTGGAACGTTAGTGATAGGCTGCTGACCGGAGGTGGTGACCTCACCGGTAATATAGGCTTTTTGCGATTTGAACGAGGCGACGCTCACGTCAACCTGCGGGCTTTCAATGAACTGCGCCAGGCGTCTGGACACTTCATCACGTACTTCCTGCACGGTACGATTAACCACGCGGACGCGGCCGATATAGGGATAATAGATGGTGCCGTCAGAGTGCACCCAGTTGCCCGTATCGCTGGCGCTGCGGTACTGGCCCGCTGGCGTAGTCAGTTCCGGGTGATCCCAGACGGTCACGGTCAGCACATCGCCTACACCGATACGATACTGGTAATTTTGCAGTTCAGTTTCCAGCGATTTATTAGGCTGAGCCACCACCGGGCGCGGACGTAACTGCTCCACCAGGCCAGGGGTCATTGGAAATACGTTGACGTATTTATCAATGTCAAAATCGCTGTCTTGTTGTTCAATAACATCTTTTCCGCTGGTGGAGAGATGCGATCCGGGCCCGATGGTACACCCGGAGAGAATGGCTGCTGATACCATCAGGGGTATCAATTTCGTTTTCATTGTAATCATCTATATCATCGCTATCAGTGATTTAATTGATAGTGGCGAATCCGCCGCTGTGTAGCGTCATGCAAAAGTAATAAGGCGAACCGCCTTTTCAGGCACAGTAACTGTTGCTCATCATGTTTTACTCCCTATCCCTTTTATCTCTTGCCGGTATCATTAAAGCCGACGCCTGGAATTCGTCAAAAATTTTATCGTTTTATATCCGACGAATGTTAATCGGCCAGATATCGCATAACCTGAAGAGAAAGATGTCACTCGCTCCCCAGGCGAGGCGGTTAGTATGCGCCATCTCGCTTCAAAACCACGCCTACTGTTTTAAATAAAATGGCAATATCGTTCCAGAGTGACCAGTTTTTAACGTACCAGGAGTCAAAGTAAACGCGCGTTTCATAATCCACATCGTTACGACCGCTAACCTGCCAGAGCCCGGTCATCCCTGGTTTAGCCATCAGGTAATAATCAACGTCACCTGCATAGCGCTCAAGTTCATCTTCGATGACTGGACGCGGCCCGACAAGGCTCATTTCACCGCGCACGACGTTCCAGAGCTGCGGCAGCTCATCAAGGCTGGTTTTACGAATGAAATGGCCGATGCGGGTAATGCGCGGATCGTTTTTCAGTTTAAAGTCTTTGTCCCATTCGGCGCGCGCAACAGGATCGGTACGCAATACCTCTTCCAGCACCTCTTTGGAGTTGACCACCATCGAGCGGAACTTCAGGCACTTAAATTTGCGACCGTTCATTCCCACGCGTTCATGACCATAAATAGGGGCACCACCGTCGCGGGAAACCATAAAGATCAATGCCGCCAGCGCAGGCATCAGCATGGTGATAATACTCAGTGCGCCGATGATATCGAACGCGCGTTTCAGCACGCGCGATGTTCTTTTTGCCAGATTGTTACTGACGCGAAGAATCATAACTTCATGACTAAAAATATACGCCATGTCGGTGCCGTACAGCGGCACGCCACGCAGTGAAGGAATAACGGAAATAGAACGGCATTTATGTTTTGCCAGACTTTTCAGCCAAAGGTCACGATACTGGCTCTGCTCATATTCAACCGCCACAATAAATTGTGTTTCGCTGTTAACGAGCTGCCATAACGATTCTTCTTCCCGTAAAACGGGAATACCGAAAAGTGCAGGCGCTGGCGTCGTATTATCAACATCATAAAAGCCGATAACGTCAAAACCCATCACCTCTTCACTTTGCAAGGCCAGATAAGCCTCTTCGGCATTTTTGCCGCTGCCGATAATGATCGACTGCTTCTTCCACAGACCGTAATTATTCAGCACGCGTTTTACAATTGACCGCCCAACTGGGATGGAGATCATTGCCAGTAACCAGGTCAGCGCCCAAATCCAACGGGACATATCCCATTTAGAGAGCGCGGTAATCGACAGGTCAATCACTGAGAAAATCAGGATGCTGCGTAACACCTCTTTTAATTCAAACCAAAAAGGTTTGCGATAGGTGTAGTGACGCAGACGCACCCAGAACCAACCAATACAGATAACTGAGAGAATAATGTGTGTAGCAATTTTTAACTTAAGATCATGCGTAGAAATATCGTCCAGAAAATTACCCGGAAGCATATTGATCAGCAGAATCGCAATAAATAAAGAGGCATTAAATAAAATGAAATCTGAAAGGGCCAGTGACAATTTTATTAATAACCCTTTGAAGGTAAATTCTATATCGCGCATAGTTAACTCTTATTTTTCTTCGCCTGTGATTTATTAATTTTCATCATTGAAAATTATTGATTATTTTTTAATCACATCATTAATTACACATCAACATATTCCGTTTGGTGTAACCCTGTCATTGTTATACGCAGAATAACGGGAGAATTGACAGGTAAAATCAACAATGCGAACGGCGACTTCCCTAACCTCTTTATGTGCCGTTCTCTCCGGATATACACGCTACCGCCCCTGGCTTGTGGCTGCCAATACGCGCTAATGTTTCCAAATATTGTTGGTTTTATCCTGTCCTCTCCGGTCAACTGCCACCGCATTTTTTCATGATACGCAATTCAGCATTCATGAAAAAGACATTAAAAGGACGCCCGTCGCAAATAGCGAGATTAACGCGGTCGTCTACTTACCCGTTGCTATACTAGTTATAAATGGCCTCTTTACAAGACCAGGAGACAGCCCGCCTGCCCTTTTAGGAATAAGACTACCTTTCATCCCGGACCACCAGAGTCGATCCTCTTTTTTCACTAAGATTAAGCTCAGATTCACCACAATTTTGATTCAGATTAGTCCTGAACGATTTCAGGATGCGTTCACGCCAGCCGCAAAATAATTTTCCCGGCTATGCGAATAACTCTGAAACTTTTACCGCAATATTGGTTTACCTCGCAGGTAATTTTCATTTCACTTCCCCCTACTCTTTCTGGCGATAATCTGAAAGTTGCGCGCTTAAAATGCCAGATTATTTGTTGTATGAATGAATATTCTCTATGATCAGCAAAATCTCATCATCTTGCGAGTATGTAATGTTCGAATGGATCGTTGATCCGTCAATCTGGGCTGGCCTGGTCACGCTTATCGTTTTAGAGCTGGTGCTGGGCATCGACAACCTCGTTTTTATCGCCATTCTTGCTGAAAAGCTGCCCGTTGCACTGCGCGACCGGGCCCGTATCACCGGGCTGCTGTTGGCGCTGGTGATGCGCCTGGTGCTGCTGGCCTCTATCTCCTGGCTCTCCTCATTAACGGCCCCGTTGTTCAACATTGCCGGGCATTTTTTCAGTGCGCGCGATGTCATTATGCTGACGGGAGGCCTTTTCCTGCTGTTCAAAGCCACCATGGAGCTGAACGAGCGTCTGGAAGGAAAAGACGAGGAGGAGGATCCCCAAAAGCGCGGCGCAAAATTCTGGCCGGTGGTTGCCCAGATAGTGGTGCTTGACGCGGTATTCTCGCTGGATTCTGTTATTACCGCCGTTGGCATGGTCGATCATCTGGCGGTAATGATGGCGGCAGTGATTATCGCCATCCTGCTGATGCTGCTGGCCAGTAAACCGTTAACGCGATTCGTTAATGCACACCCCACCATTGTCATTCTCTGCCTGAGCTTTTTGCTCATGATTGGCTTCAGCCTGGTGGCTGACGGATTCGGCTATAACATTCCCAAAGGTTATCTTTACGCGGCGATCGGCTTTTCAGTGATTATTGAGGCGCTCAATCAGCTGGCGCAGTTCAACCGCCGCCGTTTTCTTTCGTCGAAAGGGCCGCTGCGTAAACGCACCGCTGAGGCGGTGCTGCGTTTACTCCGCGGCAATCATGAACCGGCGGAGCTGGATAGCGACACCTCTTCACTGGTCGCCGATCGTCTGGAAAGCCAGGCCATTTTTAATCGGCAGGAACGGATGATGATTGCGCGTGTGCTGGGAATGGGCCAGCGCACGGTGAGCAGTATCATGACGTCACGCCATGATATTGAACATATCGATCTTGCGGAATCGCCGGAGGAGATCATGGCGCTGCTCGACAGTAACCAGCATACGCGATTGGTGATAACCGAGAATAGCGACGAGCCGCTCGGGGTGGTGCATGTTATCGATCTGCTCCAGCAGGCGCTGCATGGCGACAGCCTGGATATTCGCGCGCTCATTCGCCAGCCGCTGGTGTTTCCGGAGCAGCTCAACCTGTTGCCGGCGCTGGAGCAGTTCCGCACGGCACGCACGCATTTCGCCTTTGTGGTCGATGAGTTTGGTTCGGTGGAAGGCGTGGTGACGCTCAGCGATTTGATGGAAACCATTGCGGGCAATCTGCCAAACGAAGGGGGAGAGATCGATCCGCGTTACGATATTCAGCAGAACGCTGACGGAAGCTGGACGGCGAATGGACATATGCCGCTGGATGATTTGATTATGTATGTGGCGCTGCCGCTGGACGAAAAACGCGACTATAACACGCTCGCCGGCCTGTTGATGGAGCATACCCAGCAGGTCCCCGAAGAAGGCGAAGAGATCTGCATTGCGGATTATCTGTTCCGCACGCTTCAGGTTGAAAGCCATCGCGTACAGAAAGTGCAAATTATTCCCTTACGCCACCAGAACGGCGGATAATATCCGGGCGGCGCTGGCCGCCGCCCTACAGATCCTTTATCAGCTTTTGCACAGAGCTGTCGCCGCTTCGATTACGATCTGCCCAGTCCTTCAAACGTTTTTTCGCTTCATCCTGCAACTGCTGACGCAACACCTGGTCGACCTGTAACGAGTAGTTCAACGCCGACCACGGGCCGTAGATGCGCAGCGGCACCGGCGTTTGCTGTAACCGTTTCACCAGTTCATCATCGCCCTGCCAGCCTTTAGTTACGGTCACGCCAAACGTGATATCCGCAAGCTGTTGCGGCAGATTTACCCTGCCCTGCCCGGCGTAGTTGAGTACCGGCGAACTGCCTTTCAGTTCGTCGAATGTCAGCAGGCCATTATTCAGCGTGGCGCCGCCTTTAATTTGCTGTAGATCGTTTTTTGCAGCCGCGTTATCTGTTCCTTTTACCCGGCTATTCGAGCGCTCAACAGCATGCTGGATCATCTGCTGGAAGTTAAGTCCGGCGATTTGCGCATTATCCAGGTTCAGCATTGCGCTGCCCTGCCAGGTGCGTTTAAAGGCAGCAACGGTTAACCCGATGCCGGTAAAGTTCCCTTTCAGCGACAGATCGCCACTGAGCGAGGCCGGTAAACTAAATGCTTTTAGCAGCGCGGCAACATCAATGGCGCTGATTTCTGGCTGTAACGCTACCGCCGTTTGCGCCGCGCGAACGTCGATACTGCCCGGCAGTGAAAAACTGCCGTTCCCCGCTTTGCCGCTGAATCTGGCAAGCTGCATTATCCCTTCGCGGCTGCTGGCGTCAAGTGCGACCTGGCTAAAGTCCACCCCTCGCCAGCGCAGCGTGTCAACGGCCAGCTTCACCTTGCCGTCGATCGCGTTAAGCGGCGAATCACTGTTATCATGCTCTGCGCGCTGGGCGATAACCGGTGCGGCACCCGCGCGCTGCGACTGTGCCTGCTGTCCATCGCTGCTGCCGTCTGCCAGTCCCAGCAGGGAATCCATATTCAGCATCGGAGCGCGCAGATCGATATCTAACTGCGGACGGCCCGTCAGCGTACCGCTGACGTTGCCGCTGAGCTGGCTGTCGTTGGCGTTGAGGGCGATCTCTTTCAGGCTGAACGCCTGCCGATCGCCCAGCCATGAGAACTGCATTTTCGCCTGGCCTTTCACCCCTTCCTGCGGAAGATCGGCGCCGGTGAGCTGATAATCAAGCTGGTTGATCAATGCATTGAGCTGTTGGGGATAGCGGTTAACATCCATGTCGGCGTTGAGGTTCATCACCAGTTCGCGCTGGTCGCGGCTGATGCGGCTGCTTAACTCAACGTGGGCCTGACGGTGGCTGTCCTGAGAAAGCTGTAGATTAACATCGCGCACGTTAATCTGTTCGCCGTTGCTCTGCTGCCAGATAAGCAGGCTGTCGGCCACGCGCAGTTCGCCAATATCAAACGTCCAGCCCTGGGTAATTTCCGATGAGCCTGAACGACCTGGCGCCACCGGCGCATTTTGCGGGCGCTGACTGTCGCTTTCCGGCGTCAGGCGCACCACCGCGCCTTTCAGCATCACCTGTTTTACCGAAAGCTGATGAGAGAGAAGAGGAAGCAGGCGAACGTCCAGACGCATATTCTCAGCGCTCACCACCGGCTGCTGCGCGCCGGGCGCGGTGAGCGTCATCGGCCCGGAGAGAATGCTGAGCTGGGGCCAGACGTGCCAGCGAAGATCGCCGTTCAGCGCCAGCGTATAACCGCTGCGCTGCTCAACCTGACGGGCCATATAGGCGCGGAAATCGTTGGGATTCACCAATAAAACCAGCGCCATCATTCCCGCCACAATCACCACCAGCAAAATGGCCAGAGTGGTAATAAATCTTCTCATGCCTTCCCCTTGTTAACGCAATCTTTACCCGCAGACAGGCTGCCGGGCCGTTAATCCTGGCAGGCTTTAAAGAATTTGCCCGGCGAAAACGCTCTGCCGGAGCTGTCCGACAGACGCTAATCTTTATCTATTCTGCTGGCGTCGGCGCCCTGCTGGCCTTTGTATTTTGCATCCTGCCTGCGGTTGTAGGGCCGTGCGGCAGGCCCGGAAAGTGGTTCAAAGCTCAATGCGCCAATCAACATGCCGGGACGGAGCGCCAGCGGTAGCTTACCTGAATTATAGAACTCCAGCACAATTCGGCCCTGCCAGCCCGGATCGATTCGGTGCGCGGTGACGTGAACCATCAGCCCGAGACGCGCCAGCGATGAACGTCCGTCCAGCCAGCCGACCAGGTTGTCAGGCAGCGTGACGGATTCGAATGTCACCGCCAGCGCCAGTTCGCCCGGATGGAGGAAAAACGCGTCGCCTTCAGCCAGCACGATCTCATCGCTCATGACGCGATCCAGCGCGTCGCTCACCTCGTCTTTAGGGCCGCTCAGATCGATAAACGCGGCGGTATGACCGCGAAAAGTTCGAAACAGGTTACCGAGACGAACATCAACGGTGGCGCCGTTGATGCGCTCAACGGGAGGGCGAGGAGAGATGTCGAGCCGCCCGTCATCCAGCCAGGCTTCAATATCGCGATCGCATAATCTCATCGGAAACGCCCTTTATTCAAAGAATTGATTAATTTTTGCCTTCAGAATATCAATGGCAATACGGTTTTTACCACCGCGTGGCACGATGATATCGGCGTACTGCTTCGAGGGTTCGATAAATTGCAGGAACATCGGTCGAACGGTTTTCTGATACTGCGACATCACCGAATCCATGGAGCGGCCGCGCTCGTTAACGTCGCGTTTCATGCGGCGCATCAGGCAAATGTCCAGCGGCGTATCAACAAAAATCGAGAAATTCATCTCCTGACGCAGACGCACATCGGTCAGCAGCAGAATCCCCTCAAGAATGATGACCTTTTTAGGTTTGAGTTGCACGGTTTGCACGGTGCGGGTGTGCTCAACATAGCTGTACACCGGCAGATCGATGGCCTTGCCCGCTTTCAGCATCTGCAAATGTTGGAACAGCAGGCTGTGATCCATCGCGCTGGGATGATCGTAGTTGGTTTTCACCCGCTCATCCATCGTCAAATGGCTCTGGTCTTTGTAGTAGGCATCCTCAGGGATTACGCCTATATTTTCATCGCCAACCCGCTCGCGGACTTCACGATACAGGGTACTGGCGATAAGACTTTTTCCTGAGGCAGAGGCGCCGGCAATACCTACGATGACGCACTGATGTGACTTGTCAGTCATAAATTAAAGACCTGATTACTGATTGTCAGAGACAATGGGGAGGAGGATTTCGCGCGCAATTATAAGGATTTCACCAGGTTGACGCCAGTAAAATGCGCCCGATGCCTTTTCAGATTTTACCCTTAGCCAAGGTTACGCTTCACCCGTAAACTAAAATTAATGAGATCAACTTCACATTTCGAGCCAGGAGACGGCAGGCTTTCGGCTGCATTGCCGATAAGTATTGATTGCCCCGTTAATTGCTGTCCCGGCTTCAGACAATAAAAAAGGAAACAGAGTGATTTGGCATATCGTTCATATTTTGACCTACTTCGGCGACAGCATGTTACTGATCCCAACTGCCGTTATTGTGGCGATTGCCATCAAATTAAAAAGTAGCGATCCTCGTGCGGTCTGGTACTGGATAGCGGCCTTCTGTACCGCAGGCGCGGTAGTCAGCCTGTCAAAAATCGCTTTTATGGGTTTCGGGATCGGCAATGCCCGCTTCAATTTTACCGGCTTCAGTGGCCACAGCGCGATGTCTGCCACGCTCTGGCCGGTCCTTCTCTGGTTGCTCAGCGGCGGGCTTAGCAGTTTCTGGCGCGGCGTCGCCTGCGCAGTGGGCTATTTTATTCCGCTGATTGTCGGCGCCTCCCGTCTGTTGCTGCACTACCACTCAACCAGTGAAGTGGTCACCGGCCTGACGTTGGGTTTCATACTCAGCACCGTGTTTTTGTTCAGCCAGCGCGGGCGCTTACCTCAGCCTTTCGCCTTCTGGCAGGTTTGTCTCACCCTACTGCTTCCTGTATTACTCTTAGGCCACGGACGGATCGCCACCACCCAGCAGTTCCTCCAGCGGCTGTCGGTCCAACTTGCAGGAATCGATCACGCATGGACGCGTGAAGAGTTGTTAAAATTACGTCATGAGGTTGCTGTCATACAAAAACAGTTGTTCTGAGCGGTTAAATTTACGTAAGGCATTAGAAAGCGTTATATTAGTCAGTCTCAGATGACGTTGCTTGCACAACAGGGTGGTCTTGCTCCATGCTGGATAAGTAAATGACAAAAAACGCTTTTTTAAGCACCGATCGCCTTTCGCCAATAAAACGCGCGCTTTTGCCTGGCGTACTTTCCTTCGGCTTAACGCTTTTCTGCCTTCAACTGATTAAGATCAGCGGGCATATTTCCCCGCTGTGGTTCGCCACCGCGCTGATGACGGTGATGACCTATCGTCTGCCGCCGCGCGCGCTGCCTGCCCCGCTGTTCTGCTGTGTGGCAGGGGTCATCGGCGCCAACGCGCTGGTGTTTGGTCTTTCTTTCGCAAACGTTACCTTTACGTTGATTAATCTGCTTCACGCGCTGGCCGGCGGCGCGCTGCTGCGATGGCTGTTTAAAGATAGCGCCCCGCTGGCGTCGCTAAAGAACTGGGGCAAAATGCTCCTGTCAGTGGGGCTGCTTATGCCGCTGGTAAGCGGCCTGGTGGCCTGTCTGCTTAAGGGCGACACCGCTTCATTTCAATTTTTTTCAACCTGGGTCATGTCGGAAGTGGTGGGGATGCTGGCGCTCGGGCCGGTTTGTCTGCTGTGGAACAGCGATCCTGCCGCTAAAAACGTTAACCAGCATGCCCTGCCCGAAACGTTAATCACGCTGGTGGGCACGCTGTTATTAAACTATATCGCATTGCGCTATCTGCCCTGGCCTTTCACCGTGGTCATCGTTGTGCTGTTTTACAGCGCGGTTCGCCTGCCGCGCTTTGAGGCGTTCGTGGTGTTTCTTGCTTCCCTTTCAATGATGACCATGCTGCTGGCGCTGCATCAACTCAACAACCTGGTTGCCGTGACCAGTTTTATGACCCGCGCGCCCTGGCTGCCCTTTTTGATGGCCATCATTCCCAGCCACGTCATGGCGCTGGTGATGCACTCTTTCCGCGAAGAAAAGAAACATATTCAGGAGAGCGAAACCCGCTTTCGCCACGCAATCGAATTCTCTGCCATCGGCATGGCGTTAGTGTCTCCGGAAGGGCAATGGCTACAGGTCAATAAAGCGCTCTGTCACCTGCTGGGTTATGAACCGGAAGAGCTGAAAAAGTTAACCTTTCAGACCCTGACCCACCCGGACGATTTAAACAATGACCTTGCTTTACGGGATGCCGTATTAAAGGGTGATATCGAAACCTACAGCCTGGAGAAGCGATATTTCCGCAAGGACGGCCAAATCGTCTGGGCGCAGCTGGCGGTATCGCTGGTGCGTGACAACGAAAACCTGCCGCTCTACTTTATCTCGCAGATCAAAGATGTTACCGATCTGAAAAATAGTGAAGAAGAAAACCGCAGCCTGATGCAGCGTATTACCCTGGCGAACGAAGCGGGCGGCATTGGCGTCTGGGACTGGAACCTGAAAACCGGGGAAATGAACTGGGACAAAAGGATGTTCGAGATCTACGATCTGCCTGCCGCAGGGAAAGCAACCTACCTTACCTGGGCCAATAGTCTGCTGCCTGACGATCGTCAGACAGCCATTGATGCCTTCGACCAGGCCGTCAGAAATGCCACGCCGATTGATATTCAGTTTCGTATTCATACCGAGAGCGGCATTCGGTTTG
This sequence comes from Erwinia oleae, assembly GCF_000770305.1. Classification (GTDB taxonomy): domain Bacteria; phylum Pseudomonadota; class Gammaproteobacteria; order Enterobacterales; family Enterobacteriaceae; genus Erwinia; species Erwinia oleae. The sequence goes on along the minus strand of NZ_JNVB01000001.1, from coordinate 116,586 downwards.
TTCGCAGCCAGTCCACGCTGGTGCTGGATGAAAAAGGCGGGTTGGACAGGATGCTGGGCGTTAATCAGGACGTCAGCACCATGCAGCGGCTCACCGATGCGCTGTACCAGGAAAAAGAGCGAATGCATATCACGCTGGATGCCATCGGCGAAGCGGTGATCAGTACCGACCAGGCGATGCGGGTGATGTTTATGAATCCGGTGGCGGAAGCGATGACGGGTTGGGCGCAGGAGCAGGCGGAAGGCCGGCCGGTTAATGATATTTTGCGCATCACGCCTGACAGTGATGGCCCGCCCATTGATAATCTGCTGCTTTTTGAACAGCATGACAACCGATCGGCAGCGGGTATCGATCAGGAAATGGTGTTGCACAATGTCGCCGGTGACAAATTCGACATCCACTACAGCATCATGCCGCTGAAAACGCAGGCGGGAGAAGATATTGGCTATGTGCTCGTTATTCAGGACGTCAGCGAATCGCGAGAAATGCTGCGCCGCCTGAGCTACAGCGCTTCACATGATATGTTGACACACCTGCCTAATCGCGTGAGCTTTGAACAACAGCTGAAGCAAATGCTGACAACCGCCAGCGACCAGCATCTTGAGCACGCGCTGGCCTTTATCGATCTCGATCGCTTCAAAGCGGTCAACGACACCGCAGGACACGCGGCTGGCGATGCACTGTTGCGGGAAGTTGCCAGCGTAATGAAACACCATCTTCGCGGCACGGACTTTCTGGCGCGCCTGGGCGGTGATGAGTTCGGCGTGCTGCTTCACAGTTGCCCACCGGATAAAGCGCGCGAAATCATCTCCCGCATTATTGCCGCCGTAAACGACTATCGCCTGCTGTGGGAGGGACGTCTGCATCGCGTCGGCGCCAGCGCCGGTATTACCATGTTCGATAAAGATAACGTGATGGCCAGTGAAATTATGGCGCAGGCCGATCTCGCCTGCTACAACGCCAAACATAACGGGCGCGGACAGCTATCCGTGTATGAACCGCAGTTATTGAACACTCTCAAACCGCTGCTTTCACGGCCCGACATTGAACAGATCCTCGCTGACCAGCCGATGCGTCTCCTCGTCTGGCCGGTTGCGCCGCCGCGCAAAACGCAGTCGGTCAGCCTCTGTCTGGCTGAAATCCAGCTGTTCAGCGCGCAGGGCGAAGAAATAGAGGAAGCGAGCTTCCGCGCTGGCCTTCATGACGATGCGCTGTTTATCATGCTTGACCGAAAAATGGTCAGGGAGTTTTTTCAACACTACGCGTCCGGGATGGTCAATAAGGCGCTGTCGGTGGTGTTGCCGCTTTCACCCCAGGGACTGCGCGACGAGACGTTAATTGATGAAGTCATTAACAACATAGATCGCATTGACCTGCCGGCGCAGCTGCTGCACTTTTCCATTGGCGCAGAGGCGCTGCTGACGGATATCGATAAACTTTCGCCGCCGGTGGCGCGTCTGCGTGAGGCGGGCTGCGGCATCGTACTCAGCGACGTTGGGCGAAACCTCGACGCCTTTAATCAGATGCCCGGGGAGATGATTGATTATCTGATCCTCAACCCGCAAATGACCGCCAACGTACACTTCAATCTGATGGATGAAATGATGGTGTCCATTATTCAGGGTCACGCGCAGCGCATGCACATACTGACCATTGCTGGCCCCATTGAGCTGCCCGTCGCGCTGAACACCCTGGCGAATATCGGCGTCGATCACGCCTGGGGCGAAGCAATAATGCCGCGTGAGCCGCTGAATGCGCTGCTTAATACCGGCTATTTTGCAATAAAATAGGTTGCTCTCACTGACCTCCCGGCCTAAAGTCCCTCCCTTTTTTAACGCTAACGGGGGAAAATATGTATATCGGTTTTGATTACGGAACGGCCAACTGCTCGGTTGCAGTGATGAAAGAAGGCGTCCCGACCGCCCTTCCCCTTGAGCAAAACGCCGCGCTGCTGCCTTCCATGCTCTGCGCGCCCACGCGCGAATCGGTCAGCGAATGGCTGTTTCGCCACCACCAGATCCCAACGCCAGATGCCGAAAATCAGGCGCTGCTGCGCCGCGCGTTGAGCGCCAATCGTGAAGAGGATATCGACGTTACGCCGGGGAGCGTGCGCTTTGGTCTTGACGCGCTGGCTCACTATATGGCCGATCCTGAAGACGTCTGGTTTGTAAAATCCCCCAAGTCGTTTCTTGGCGCGAACGGGTTGAAACCGCAGCAGATCGCCTTTTTTGAGGATCTGGTCTGCGCCACGATGCTGCACATCCGCCAGACGGCGGAGCGCCAGCTTGATGACGTCATCGATCAGGCGGTGATCGGCCGGCCGATAAACTTTCAGGGGCTGGGCGGCGACGAAGCAAACCGTCAGGCGCAGGGTATTCTGGCGCGCGCGGCGGGACGGGCGGGCTTTCGTGATATTGAATTTCAGTTCGAACCGGTGGCGGCCGGGCTGGATTTCGAAGCAACGCTACAAAAAGAGACGCGTGTACTGGTGGTGGACATTGGCGGCGGCACCACTGACTGTTCGATGCTGTTAATGGGCCCGGCCTGGCACGGCAAATCCGACCGCAGCGGCAGTCTGCTGGGCCACAGCGGCTGCCGGGTTGGCGGCAACGATCTGGATATCATGTTGGCGTTTAAAGAGCTGATGCCGCTGCTCGGCTGCGGCGGCGTCACGGGAAAAGGCACCGCCCTGCCGGTACTGCCGTGGTGGAACGCCGTGGCTGTTAATGACGTTCCGGCGCAGAGCGAATTTTACGCTGCCGCCAGCCGCCGGCTGATTGAAACGCTGATCCGCGACGCCGCCGCCCCTGAACAGGTCAGGCGGCTGCTCAGGGTCTGGCAACAGAAGCTGAGTTATCGCCTCGTGCGCGCCGCAGAAGAGAGCAAAGTCGCCCTCTCCGAACAGCATCAGGTCGGCAGCTCGCTGGCGTTCGTCGAGCAGGCGCTTTATGCAACCATTGACCTGCCGATGCTTGAGGCGGCGATTGCCCAACCGCTTGAACGTATTCAGGAGCAGGTGCAACTGGCGCTTGACGCCAGCGCCACGCGGCCTGACGTGGTCTATCTTACCGGCGGCAGCGCCCGCTCTCCGCTACTGCGGCAGGCGATTTCGGCGCAATTGCCGGCGATTCCGCTGGCGAGCGGCGATGATTTCGGCTCGGTGACCGCCGGACTGGCGCGCTGGGCGCAGGTGATGTTTCGCTGATTCGCTTTCTGAGCGGCGCTGAACGGCCATACTTACACCGGTTGAACAGTTATTCTTAATTCCTCCATTTTTGACTTGTTGAAAGCCGCTAAAATAGAGGACTTGCGGGTCACGTTGACCCACTGCGCGAAAATTTGCTATCGGAGAGCACATAACAATATGAATGCCGGGCGTCGTCCTCTGAAAATAATCCTTGTTCTCATCGTCTTTGCCTGTCTGGCTGGCGGTTACGCCTGGTGGCACAGCAGCCAGCCGTCGGAAAAAACCACCGAAGCGCCACGCGGCAAAGGCGGAAAAAGTGGCGGCCGACGCGGTGCGACGGGCGCCACGGTGCCGGTGCAGGCCAGCGCCGCCGTACGGCAGAGCGTGCCGGTCTTTCTCACCGGCCTGGGAACGGTGACCGCCGCCAATACGGTGACCGTGCGCAGCCGCGTGGATGGCGAGCTGATGGCCGTCCACTTTACCGAAGGCGAAGAGGTCAAGGCAGGCCAACTGCTGGCAGAGATCGATCCACGTCCTTACGAGGTGGCGCTGACGCAGGCGCAGGGTCAGCAGGCGAAAGATCAGGCCACGCTGGCCAACGCCCGCCGCGATCTGACTCGCTATGAAAAACTGGCGAAAACCAATCTGGTTTCACAACAGGAGCTGGATAATCAACGCTCGCTGGTTAATGAAACGCTCGGCACGCTGAAAGCCGACGAAGGCAGCGTCGCCAGCGCCCGACTCAATCTAACCTACAGTCGCATTATTGCGCCGGTCGCGGGCCGCGTTGGCCTGCGGCAGGTGGACGTGGGCAACTACGTGACCAGCGGCGACAGCAATGGTCTGGTCATTATCACGCAAACGCATCCGATTGATGTGGTATTCAGCCTGCCTGAAAATGATATCGCCACCCTGGTTGCCGCCAGAAAAAGCGGTCAACCGGTGCCGGTCGAGGCCTGGGATCGCGGCAACAGCACGCTGATCGCCAGCGGCGCGCTGTTAAGCATGGATAATCAGATCGATACCACCACCGGCACCCTCAGGCTCAAAGCGCGGTTCAGCAATACCGACGACGCGCTTTTCCCCAACCAGTTTGTTAACGCACGATTAAAGGCCAGCACGCTGAACGACGCAATCGTTGTTCCGGCGGCCGCGCTGCAAATGGGCAGTGAAGGCCACTTTGTCTGGGTGGTAAACGCCGAAAACAAAGTCAGTAAAAAATTGATCACCGTGGGTATGCAGGACAGCGAGAAAGCCGTGGTCAACGCCGGACTGAACGTCGGCGAACGCGTCGTCACCGATGGCACCGACCGCCTGACCGACGGCGCGACGGTTGAGGTTGTCGCGCCGCAGTCCATCCAGCCGGATGCCCGCGTGCAGCCAGCGAAAGGAGCACGTTCCTGATGCAGGTGAGCGCCGACGGCGGGCCGTCCCGCCAGTTTATTTTACGCCCGGTTGCCACCACGCTGCTGATGATCGCCATCCTGCTGGCGGGCTTTCTTGGCTACCGTGCGCTGCCCGTATCCGCCCTGCCGGAAGTGGACTATCCGACCATTCAGGTGGTCACGCTCTACCCCGGCGCCAGCCCGGATGTCATCACTTCGGCCATTACCGCGCCGCTTGAACGCCAGTTCGGGCAGATGTCCGGCCTCAAACAGATGGCCTCGCAAAGCGCCGGTGGCGCATCGGTGGTGACGCTACAGTTTCAGCTGACGCTGCCGCTTGACGTGGCCGAGCAGGAAGTACAGGCGGCGATCAACGCGGCGACGAATCTGCTCCCCTCCGACCTGCCCAATCCGCCCGTATACAGCAAGGTCAACCCGGCGGACCCGCCGATCATGACCCTGGCGGTCACCACCACCAGCATGCCGATGACGCAGGTTCACGACATGGTGGAAACGCGCGTGGCGCAAAAGATTTCTCAGGTCACGGGCGTCGGGCTGGTGACGCTTTCAGGCGGCCAGCGCCCCGCCGTCCGCGTTAAGCTGAACGCGCAGGCGCTGGCTGCGCTCGGCCTCGACAGCGAAACAGTGCGCACCGCCATCAGTAACGCCAACGTTAATTCGGCCAAAGGCAGCCTGGACGGCCCGCAGCGCTCCATCACGCTCTCGGCCAACGATCAGATGAAATCCGCCGAGGACTATCGCCAGCTCATCGTTGCCTGGCAGAACGGCGCGCCGGTTCGCCTGCGCGACGTGGCGACCATCGAACAGGGCGCCGAAAACGAGTGGCTGGGCGCGTGGGCCAACCGCCAGCCCGCCATCGTGCTCAATATTCAGCGTCAGCCGGGTGCGAACATTATCACCACCGCCGACAATATTCGTCAGATGCTGCCCGCCCTTACCGCTTCGCTGCCGAAGTCGGTGGAGGTGAAAATGCTCACCGACCGCACGACCAACATCCGCGCCTCCGTGCACGACGTGCAGTTTGAGCTGATGCTCTCTATCGCGCTGGTGGTGATGATCATCTATCTGTTTCTGCGCAACGTGCCTGCGACGATCATTCCTGCCGTGGCGGTGCCGCTGTCGCTGGTCGGCACCTTTGCGGTGATCTATTTCCTTGGGTTTTCCATCAACAACCTGACGCTGATGGCGCTGACCATCGCCACCGGTTTTGTGGTCGATGACGCCATCGTGGTGATCGAGAACATCTCGCGCTATATCGAAAAAGGCGAAAAACCGATGGCCGCCGCGTTGAAAGGCGCAGGTGAAATCGGCTTTACCATTATTTCCCTCACCTTCTCACTGATCGCAGTGCTGATCCCGCTGCTGTTTATGGGCGATATCGTCGGCAGGCTGTTTCGTGAGTTCGCGGTGACGTTGGCCATTTCGATTCTGATCTCCGCCGTGGTGTCGCTTACCCTGACGCCGATGATGTGCGCACGGATGCTCAGTGTGGAGTCGCTGCGCAAGCAAAACCGTTTCTCCCGCGCCAGCGAAGCGATGTTTTCACGCATTATTGCCGGTTACGGTCGTATTCTGCGCCGCGTCCTTAATCATCCGTGGCTGACGCTCGGCGTGGCGCTGACCACCCTGGTCATTACCGTACTGCTGTGGATTGCCATTCCAAAAGGTTTCTTCCCGCTTCAGGACAACGGCATCATTCAGGGCACGCTTCAGGCGCCGCAGTCCGTCTCCTATGCCAGCATGGCGCAGCGCCAGCAGCAGGTGGCGTCGATCATAATGAAAGATCCGGCGGTACAGAGCCTGACCTCATTTGTTGGCGTCGACGGCACCAATCCGGCGCTGAACAGCGGGCGACTGCAAATTAATCTTAAGCCGCTTGATCAGCGTGAAGATCGTATCCCGACGGTGATTGCGCGCCTGCAATCCGCCGTAGACAACGTGCCCGGCGTCAGTCTCTATCTTCAGCCGGTGCAGGATTTAACTATTGATACCCAGCTCAGCCGAACGCAGTATCAGTTTACGCTTCAGACCAGTTCGCTTGATTCGCTGAGCCTGTGGGTGCCGCAGTTGACCAGCAAACTGGCGACCCTGCCCGCCCTGAAAAACGTCAGCAGCGACTGGCAGGATCGCGGGCTGGAAGCCTGGGTTAACGTCAACCGCGACAGCGCCAGCAGGCTGGGCATCTCAATGGCGGACGTTGACAACGCGCTCTACAACGCCTTCGGCCAGCGGCTTATTTCTACCATTTATACCCAGGCCAGCCAGTATCGCGTGGTGCTGGAACACGACACCACCACCACGCCGGGCCTGCAAAGCCTGGACGGCATCCGCCTGAAAGGCAGCGACGGCGCGATGGTACCGCTCGGCGCCATCGCCACCATCGGGCAGCGCTACGGCGCGCTGGGTATCAGCCATCTTGATCAGTTCCCGTCGACCACCTTCTCTTTCGACGTCAGCGACGGCTATTCGCTGGAGCAGGCGGTTAACGCCATCAGCCAGGCGGAAAAGGATCTGTCGATGCCGACGGAGATCATGACGCGCTTTCAGGGCAGCACGCTGGCTTTTCAGGCCGCGCTCTCCAGCACCGTCTGGCTGATCGTGGCCGCCGTGGTGGCGATGTATATCGTTCTGGGCGTGCTGTATGAGAGCTTTATTCATCCCATTACCATTCTCTCCACGCTGCCGACCGCAGGCGTTGGCGCGCTGCTGGCGCTGATGCTGAGCGGCAATGAACTGGATGTGATCGCCATTATCGGCATTATTTTGCTTATCGGCATCGTGAAAAAGAACGCCATCATGATGATTGATTTTGCGCTGGCGGCGGAGCGGGAACAGGGCATGACGCCTTACGATGCTATCTATCAGGCCTGCCTTCTGCGCTTTCGGCCGATTTTAATGACCACGCTGGCGGCGCTGCTCGGTGCGCTGCCGCTGATGCTGAGCCAGGGCGTCGGGGCGGAACTGCGTCAACCGCTCGGTATTGCGATGGTCGGCGGGCTGATCGTCAGTCAGGTGCTGACGCTGTTTACCACGCCGGTTATCTATCTCCTGTTTGACCGCCTCGCGCATGCCACCCGCCGTCGCTTCAGCCAGGGGGCGCCGCAGTGAGATTTTTTGCGCTTTTTATTCACCGGCCCGTCGGCACTATTTTGCTGACGCTTGCCATCACCCTGGCGGGCGTGCTGGGTTTTCGTCTGCTGCCGGTGGCGCCGCTGCCGCAGGTGGATTTCCCGGTGATTGTTATTTCCGCCTCGCTACCCGGCGCCTCGCCGGAAATCATGGCATCATCGGTCGCCACGCCGCTGGAGCGCGCGCTGGGGCGTATTTCCGGCGTCAGCGAAATGACCTCCACCAGCTCGCTGGGCAGCACGCGCATCATTCTTGTTTTTGATTTTGACCGCGACATCAACGGCGCGGCGCGTGACGTGCAGGGCGCGATCAACGCCTCGCAAAGCCTGCTGCCCACCGGCATGCCCGACCGCCCGAAATGGCGAAAAATCAATCCCTCCGACGCGCCGATAGCCATCATCAGCCTCACTTCGGATAGCTGGACGCCAGGTCAGATGTACGATTACGCCTCCACGCAGCTGTCGCAAAAGCTGGCGCAGATTGAAGGCGTGGGCGACGTCACGGTCGGCGGCAGTTCGCTCCCGGCGGTGCGCGTGGCGCTGAATCCGCAGGCGTTATTTAACCAGGGCGTCTCGCTGGACGCAGTACGCGAAACCATTGCTAACGCCAACCAGCGCAGGCCGCAGGGCGCCATTGAAGATCAGCAGCAGCGCTGGCAGGTGAAAACCAACGACGAGTTGAAAACCGCGGCGGAATATCAGCCGCTGGTCATTCATCACAGCAACGGCGCGGCGGTACGGCTGAAGGACGTCGCGACGGTAACGGACTCGGTAGAAGACGTGCGCAACGCCGGGATGGCAAACGCCAGGCCCGCGATCCTGATGCTGATCCGTAAGCTGCCCGAAGCCAATATCATCGATACCATCGATCGCATTCGCCAACAGTTGCCCGAGCTGCGCGCAGGCATGCCTGCCGCCATCAACCTTGAGGTTTCGCAGGATCGCTCACCCACCATCCGCGCTTCGCTGGAGGAAGTGGAGCAGTCGCTGGCTATCGCCGTGGGGCTGGTGATCGCCGTGGTTTTTCTGTTCCTGCGCTCGGGCCGCGCCACGCTGATCCCCGCCGTGGCAGTACCGGTATCGCTTATCGGCACCTTTGCCGCCATGTACCTGTGCGATTTCAGCCTCAATAACCTGTCGCTGATGGCGCTGACCGTGGCGACCGGCTTCGTGGTGGATGATGCGATCGTGGTGCTGGAGAATATTTCGCGCCATGTCGAAGCCGGAATGAAACCGCTTCAGGCATCGTTGCAGGGCGTACGCGAAGTGGGCTTTACCGTGCTGTCGATGAGCATTTCGCTGGTGGCGGTATTCCTGCCGCTGCTGATGCTTGGCGGGCTGATAGGACGCTTCTTTAAAGAGTTTGCCGTCACCCTCTCTGTCTCCATACTGATTTCACTGGTTGTCTCACTGACGCTGACGCCGATGATGTGCGCACGGCTGTTGCGCGCGCGGCCTGCCTCTGCACAGCCGCGCAAGCGGCGCATCGGCAGCGTGCTGAACGGGCTACAGCACGCTTACGGCCGGTCGCTGAAGCAGGTGTTAAATTACTCGCGCTGGACGCTGCTGCTGTTCCTCGGCACCATCGGCCTGACCCTGTATCTTTACGTGGCCATTCCGAAAACCTTCATGCCGGAGCAGGATACCGGACGGCTGATGGGCTTTATTCAGGCGGATCAAAGCATCTCGTTCCAGTCGATGCGCAGCAAGCTGGAAGACTTTATGAAGATTGTACGCAGCGATCCGGCCGTAGAGAGCGTGGTGGGCTTTACCGGCGGTTCACGCACCAACAGCGGCTCGATGTTTATTTCGCTGAAGCCGCTCGGCCAGCGCAGCGAGAGCGCGCAGCAGGTTATCGCCCGGCTGCGGGTGAAGCTGGCGAAAGAGCCGGGTGCTAATCTTTTCCTGATGGCGGTGCAGGATCTGCGCGCGGGTGGACGCGAGTCCAGCGCCAGCTATCAGTACACGTTGCTGTCGGACAACCTTGACGATCTGCGCCTGTGGGAACCAAAGATCCGCAAAGCGTTCGCCACTCTGCCTGAACTGGCCGATATCAACTCCGATCAGCAGGACAATGGCGCAGAGCTGGCGCTCACCTACGATCGCGCAACCATGTCGCGGTTGGGGATCAGCGTTTCAGATATCAACAACCTGCTGAATGACGCGTTCGGGCAGCGGCAGATATCCACCATTTATCAGCCGCTGAATCAGTATAAAGTGGTGATGGAGGTGGATCCGCGCTATACCCAGGACGTCAGCGCGCTGGATTTGATGTATGTCCTTAACAGCGACGGCAAGGCCATTCCGCTGTCGTACTTTGCCCGCTGGCAACCGGCCAACGCGCCGCTTTCAGTCAACCATCAGGGGCTTTCCGCTGCGTCGACCATTTCCTTCAACCTGCCTGAAGGCGTCTCGCTATCTCAGGCATCGGCCGCTATCGATCGCAGTATGACCGCGCTCGGCGTGCCGAACAGCGTACGCGGTAGCTTCGCCGGCACCGCGCAGCTTTTTCAGCAGTCGCAGGGCAGTCAGATCTGGCTGATCCTGGGCGCTATCGCCACGGTCTATATCGTGCTCGGCATGCTGTATGAGAGCTACGTGCATCCGCTGACCATCCTCTCGACCCTGCCCTCGGCGGGCGTCGGCGCGCTGCTGGCGCTGGAGCTGTTTGGTACGCCGTTCAGCCTGATTGCGCTGATTGGCATTCTGCTGCTGATTGGCATCGTGAAAAAGAATGCGATTATGATGGTGGACTTCGCGCTGCATGCGCAGCGCAGCGGCCATCTCAGCGCGCGCGAGGCGATTTTTGAAGCCAGCCTGATGCGCTTCCGGCCCATTATGATGACTACGCTGGCCGCACTGTTTGGCGCGCTGCCGCTGGTGCTGGCCAGCGGCGACGGTGCCGAGCTGCGTCAACCGCTCGGCATCACTATCGCTGGCGGCCTGGTGATGAGCCAGCTATTAACCCTTTACACCACGCCCGTGGTTTATCTGTATATGGATAAGCTACGCCGCAAAAGAGGAATGGAGGCTGTTAGCTGATGAATACGCTCCCCGCCACCGTGCGCTGGCAACTGTGGATCGTCGCCTTCGGTTTCTTTATGCAGACGCTGGATACCACCATCGTCAACACCGCCCTGCCCTCTATGGCCCCCAGCCTGAACGAAAGCCCGCTGAATATGCACTCGGTGATCGTCTCCTATGTGCTGACGGTGGCGGTGATGCTACCGGTCAGCGGCTGGCTGGCCGACCGTTTTGGCGTACGCAATATCTTTTGTAGCGCGATTATTCTGTTCAGCATCGGCTCGCTGTTCTGTGCGATGTCGACCTCACTGGATCAGCTCATCGCCGCGCGCGTAGTGCAGGGCATCGGCGGCGCGATGATGGTGCCGGTGGGCCGCCTGACGGTGATGAAACTGGTGCCGCGCACGCAGTATATGGCGGCGATGACTTTTGTTACCCTGCCCGGCCAGATCGGCCCGCTGCTTGGCCCGGCGCTGGGCGGCGTGCTGGTTGAGTACGCCAGCTGGCACTGGATCTTCCTGATTAATCTGCCGGTCGGGCTGGCGGGCGCCGTGGCGACGATTATGCTGATGCAGAATCTGTCGCTGCCGCCGAAACGCTTCGATTTTCTGGGTTTCCTGTTGCTGGCGGCGGGCATGGCGACGCTGACGCTGGCGCTGGATGGTCAGCGCGGCTCAGGCATTCCACCGCTGCTGCTCTGTCTGCTGATCCTGACGGGCGTCTTTTCCCTGCTGTTCTATCTGCTGCATGCGCGCGGCAATGAAAAAGCGCTGTTCAGCCTGCGGTTGTTCGACAACCGGGTTTACACACTGGGGCTGCTGGGCAGCCTGGCGGGACGTATCGGCAGCGGTATGCTGCCGTTTATGACGCCGATTTTCCTGCAAATTGGCATTGGCTATTCGCCGTTTCACGCCGGATTGATGATGATCCCTATGGTGCTGGGCAACATGGGCATGAAGCGCATCGTGGTGCAAATCGTTAACCGTTTTGGCTACCGTAACGTGCTGACCGGCTCAACGTTTGCGCTGGCGGCGGTCGTGCTGCTGCTGCTGTTCGTGGCGATGATGGGCTGGAACCTGCTGCTGCCGGTGGTGCTCTTTTTCCAGGGGATGGTGAACGCCATTCGTTTTTCGGCGATGAATACGCTGACGTTAAAAGAGCTGCCTGACGACCTGGCGAGCAGCGGCAACAGCCTGCTGTCGATGGTGATGCAGTTATCAATGAGTATCGGCGTGACCGTCGCTGGCCTGCTGCTCGGCACCTTTGGTCAGCCGACACAGTCCGATGGCCTTCACCAGGCCTTTATCTACACCTGGTTATGTATCGCGCTGATTATCGCGCTGCCGGCGCTGATCTTCTTGCGGGTGCCCAATGATATCAGTAAGAACGTCGTGCTCAGGCGCAGGAGGAAACCCTGATGTTTGCAAAGCTGCGCATTGGCATTACCGCCAAGCTCTTCGCCGCCATATTCTCCACCTGCATGCTGGTGCTGATCACCATGCACTGGGGCGTACGCTTAAGCTTTGAGCATGGCTTTATTGACTACATCAAGAAGGGAAACGAGCAGCGGCTGAATATGCTCAGCGACGCGCTGGCCGATCAGTACGAGCAGCATGGCAACTGGGATTTTTTGCGCCACAATAACAAACTGGTGTTTCAGATCCTGCGCTCGCTGGAACAGAATCCCGATGCCAATAATCAGCTGCCGCCGCACGGCTGGCGCACGGCATTTTGGGTACTCGACCAGCGTTTCCATGTGATGATCGGCCCGCGCGATCCAATACCGCCGGAAGGGTCGCGGCGCAATATCACCCTCAGCGATGGGCGCGTGGTCGGCTGGGTGATCGGTTCACCGCCGGAGCGACTGACGCGCAGCGCCGATATTAACTTCGATCAGCAGCAGCGCAGAACCAGCTGGATCATCGTGGGCCTGACCATGCTGTTGGCGGCGCTGGTCACCTGGCTGATGTCGCGCGGCCTGCTGGCGCCGGTGAAACGGCTGGTCGAAGGCACGCATCGCCTGGCGGCGGGCGACTTTACCAGCCGGGTGCAGGCCAACAGCCGCGACGAACTGGGCAGACTGGGGCAGGATTTTAATCGTCTTGCCAGCACGCTGGAAAAAAATGAGAGTATGCGCCGCGCGTTTATGGCGGATATTTCTCACGAGCTGCGCACGCCGCTGGCGATCCTGCGCGGCGAACTGGAGGCAATTCAGGATGGCGTGCGCAAACTGACGCCTGAGTCCATCGTCTCGCTTCAGGGCGAGGTGGCGACGCTGACCAAGCTGGTGGATGATGTGCATCAGCTCTCGCTTTCCGACGAGGGCGCGCTCGCCTACCGTAAAAGCAATACCGATCTGGTGCCGCTGCTGGAGCTGGTCGCCGGAAACTTTACCGGGCGCTTCGCCGGTCACGGTCTGTCGCTGACGCTGAGGCTGCCCGAGCGTGCTGATATGTTTGGCGATCCCGATCGCCTGATGCAGCTCTTCACTAACCTGATGGAAAACAGCCTGCGTTATACCGATGCCGGCGGCGGCCTGGTTGTCACCCTGCTTTCACAGCCTGACAGCTTTATCATACAGTTTGACGACAGCGCGCCCGGCATTACCGACGCGCAGCGCCAGCAAATTTTTGAGCGTTTTTATCGCGCGGAAAGCTCGCGCAACCGCGCCAGCGGAGGTTCCGGGCTGGGGCTGGCCATTTGTCAGAATATCGTTGAGGCGCACGACGGCACCATCACTGCGCATCATGCTGATGCGGGCGGCCTGCAAATTGCGGTAAACTTACCGCTCAAGCATAACTGAAGCAGAGCGCTATGAACGAAACGCATGAACCGCTGATCCTTATCGTGGAGGACGAACCTAAGCTTGGCCAGCTGCTGGTGGACTACCTTCAGGCAGCAAACTATCGCACGCATCACCTGCTGCGCGGCGACGAAGTGCTGGCTTGGGTTCAGCAGACGCCGCCCGATCTGATCCTGCTCGATTTAATGCTGCCGGGCATGGACGGTCTGTCGCTGTGCCGCGAAATCCGCCGTACCAGTGAGGTGCCGATCGTAATGGTAACGGCGAAAACTGAAGAGATCGATCGCCTGCTGGGGCTGGAAATTGGCGCCGATGACTACATCTGCAAGCCGTTCAGCCCGCGTGAAGTGGTCGCCCGCGTCAAAACCATTCTCAAACGCTGCCTGCGCTCACCGGAAGAAGCACAAAAAAGCTCGCGACTGGTGGTGGATGAAGGCCGCTTTCAGGCAAGCTGGGAAGGCGATGCGCTGGATCTTACGCCCGCCGAGTTTCGCATGCTGAAAACGCTGGCGCAGGAACCGGGAAAAGTATTCTCACGCGAGCAGTTGCTCAATCACCTTTATGACGATTATCGCGTGGTGACCGATCGCACCATTGACAGCCATATCAAGAACCTGCGGCGCAAGCTGGAATCCCTTGATGCCGATCAGCCCTTTATCCGCGCGGTTTACGGCATGGGCTACCGTTGGGAAGCAGATGTGTGCCGCTTGATCTAGCGCAATTTACATTCCTGCGGGCAACTTCTACAATTCCCGCTCTTTTGCGAGGTTGCCCGTTCACACCGAGATACTCATGTTTAAACCCGAACTTCTCTCCCCGGCAGGTACGCTGAAAAATATGCGTTTCGCCTTCGCCTACGGCGCTGACGCGGTATACGCGGGCCAGCCCCGCTACAGCCTGCGCGTGCGTAACAACGAATTTAACCACGAGAACCTGGCGACCGGCATCAATGAAGCCCACGCGCTGGGTAAAAAGTTTTACGTCGTGGTGAATATCGCGCCGCACAACGCCAAGCTGAAAACCTTTATTCGCGATCTGCAACCCGTGGTTGAGATGGGGCCGGACGCGCTGATCATGTCCGATCCGGGCCTGATCATGATGGTGCGCGAGGCGTTCCCGCAGATGGATATCCATCTGTCAGTGCAGGCCAACGCGGTAAACTGGGCAACGGTGAAATTCTGGCAGCAGATGGGATTAACCCGCGTCATTTTATCGCGTGAACTTTCGCTCGAAGAGATTGCTGAAATTCGTCAGCAGGTGCCGGAAATGGAACTGGAGATCTTCGTGCACGGCGCGCTGTGCATGGCCTATTCCGGGCGCTGCCTGCTCTCTGGCTACATCAACAAACGCGATCCTAACCAGGGCACCTGCACCAACGCCTGCCGCTGGCAATATAACGTACAGGAAGGCAAGGAAGATACGCTGGGAAATATCGTGCACCAGCAGCAGCCGATCCCGGTGCGCCACGTTGAGCCCGTACTTGGCGAAGGTCAGCCCACCGACAGCGTATTTATGATTGAAGAAGCGTCGCGCCCCGGCGAATACATGACGGCTTTTGAAGACGAGCACGGCACCTATATCATGAATTCAAAGGATCTGCGCGCGGTCGCACACGTCGGGCAGCTGACGAACATGGGCGTCCATTCGCTGAAAATCGAAGGCCGTACCAAATCCCATTACTACTGCGCCCGCACCGCGCAGGTATATCGCCGCGCAATTGACGATGCGGTAGCGGGCAAGCCGTTCGACGCTTCGCTGCTTGAGACGCTGGAGTGCCTGGCCCATCGCGGTTATACCGAGGGCTTCCTGCGCCGCCACACGCACGACAGCTATCAGAATTACGAACGCAGCCACTCCGCCTCGGACAGCCAGCAGTTCGTCGGTGAGTTTACCGGCGAGCGTCGCGGGCATCTGGCGCAGGTTGAAGTGAAAAACAAATTCAGCGTCGGCGACAGTCTGGAAATGATGACGCCGCAGGGCAACGTGACCTTTCATCTGGCTGAGATGGAAAACAATAAAGGTCAGGCTGCACAGGTGGCGCCGGGCAATGGCCATATCGTCTGGATCCCGGTGCCGGAAGAGATTGATCTGGCCTTTGCGCTGCTGATGCGTAATTTCCCGGTCAGCCCCGCGCAGACTGATGAAAATGCCGCATTGGGACACCGCGTCTCATAATGTGACGGATATTAGAATTCGATCACACTCCGCAGGTCGTTTTCTCGTTATCATGCTGCCTGCTTACAATGAGTAATTCTAAACAGCAGCGTGATCTCGTACCACCTCCTTGGCCCGACCGGCTCCCCCGGTCGGGCTTTTCTTTTTCCGGTTTCGTCCATGCCTTAACCGGATGCTTTCAAATATGCTATAAATGATGCATCTCAGGCCCGTGCGGCCTGCACTAACCGGACAGACTCTATGGATAAACATTCGCTCACGCTGCTCATTCTGAACGGCAAAGGAGCAGGAAATGAAGCCCTGCGCGAGGCCATTGTCACGCTGCGCAGGGAAAATTTGCCCATTGAGGTTCGGGTAACCTGGGAATATGGCGACGGCGAGCGCTATGTGAACGAGGCCGTAGCGTTACAGGCCACAACGGTCGTGGCAGGCGGCGGCGATGGCACCATCAACGAAGTGGCCACCGCGCTGGCGGGCCTGCCTGAAGGACAGCGGCCGGTGCTGGGCATTATCCCACTCGGCACCGCCAATGACTTTGCCACCAGCGCGGGTATCCCTGAAACAATGGAGGCGGCACTGCGTCTGGCGGTGTTTGGCAAGGCACAGCCCATTGATTTAGCGCGCGTCAACCAGACGCGCTATTTTATCAATATGGCGACCGGAGGATTCGGCACCCGTATCACCACCGAAACGCCGGAGAAGTTAAAGTCCGCTCTTGGTGGTGTTTCCTATTTTATTCACGGCCTGATACGCATGGATGCACTGAAAGCAGATAGCTGTGAACTGAGCGGACCTGACTTTGCCTGGCAGGGCGACGCGCTGGTGATCGGTATCGGCAACGGCCGCCAGGCGGGCGGTGGTCAGCGACTTTGTCCCGCCGCGTTGATCAACGATGGCCATTTAGAGGTCAGCATCGTGACCTCCCGAGAACTTCTTCCGGCGCTGTTTAATTCAGTGATTGGCGGCGACGATGACAATCCCAATATTGTCCGCGCCTCGTTGCCGTGGCTTGAAATCCGTGCGCCTCATGAAATGACCTTCAACCTCGACGGCGAACCGCTCAGCGGCACTTCGTTCCACATTGAAGTGATCCCTGCCGCGCTCGCCTGCCGTTTGCCGCCCTCCTGTCCCCTGCTCGCTTAATTCCCCTATTCTCAGGGCCGTTCTTTAGCGGCCCTCACCCGTGACAAGGGCTGCATCAGCGCCACATTAAACATTAATTTAACAATCAACCCTTCTGACCAACAAATGTGATCGCCGTCGAACATTCAGCACGCCTTACTTGTATGGTAGTACGTCAAAGCGTAGGTTTATTTCATTGCTTCATATAAGGATCAAAGAGATGAAAATTACCCACGCTGAAGTCTTTGTCACCTGCCCCGGCAGGAATTTCGTGACGGTTAAAATCACCACCGACCAGGGTTTAACCGGTATTGGCGACGCCACGCTGAACGGCCGCGAGCTGCCGGTCGCTTCCTACCTGAAAGATCACGTTTGCCCGCAGCTGATTGGCCGCGATGCCCATCAGATTGAGGACATCTGGCAGTTCTTCTATAAGGGCGCCTACTGGCGGCGCGGGCCGGTGACCATGTCCGCCATTTCGGCGGTAGATCAGGCGCTGTGGGACATCAAAGGTAAAGCGGCCAATATGCCGGTTTACCAGCTTCTGGGCGGCGCCTCGCGTACCGGCGTGATGGTTTACTGTCATACCACCGGCCACAGCGTGGATGAAGTTATTGACGACTATGCCAGACACAAAGAGATGGGCTTTAAGGCCATTCGTGCGCAATGCGGCGTACCGGGCATGAAAACCACCTACGGCATGGCGAAGGGTAAAGGCCTGGCCTACGAACCCGCTACGAAAGGCAACTGGCCGGAAGAACAGCTCTGGTCAACAGAGAAGTATCTCGACTTCACGCCGAAGCTGTTTGAAAAAATCCGCGACAGGTTCGGCTTCGAAGAACATCTGCTGCACGATATGCACCATCGCCTGACGCCGATTGAGGCGGCACGCTTTGGTAAAAGCATCGAGGATTCACGCCTGTTCTGGATGGAAGATCCCACGCCTGCCGAAAATCAGGAGTGCTTCCGTCTGATCCGTCAGCACACCGTCACGCCGATTGCCGTTGGCGAAGTATTCAACAGCATCTGGGACTGTAAGCAGCTGATCGAAGAGCAGCTGATCGACTATATCCGCACCACCATTACTCACGCCGGCGGCATTACCGGCATGCGCCGTATCGCCGATTTCGCCTCCCTTTACCAGGTGCGCACCGGCTCTCATGGCCCGTCCGATCTTTCGCCGATTTGTATGGCCGCCGCGCTGCATTTTGATCTCTGGGTGCCAAACTTCGGCGTGCAGGAATATATGGGTTACTCCGAGCAGATGATGGAAGTCTTCCGGCACAACTGGACATTCGATAACGGCTACATGCATCCTGGCGACAAGCCAGGCCTTGGCATTGAGTTCGACGAGAAGCTGGCGGCGAAGTATCCCTACGAGCCTGCCTACCTGCCGGTTGCGCGCCTCGAAGACGGCACGCTGTGGAACTGGTAAAAGGACGAGGAGATCGCTATGAAAAGTGTGGTAATTGAATGTCCCGGCACGCTGACGCTTCAGGAGCGTCCGCTGCCTGAGCCGACAGCAGGTGAGGTGCGGGTGAAAGTTCACTATGCCAGCATCTGCGGTTCCGACGTGCATATCTGGCATGGACACAACCCGTTTGCGCGCTATCCGCGCGTTATCGGCCATGAGTTTTTTGGCCTGATTGATGCGGTGGGCGAAGGCGTCTCCCCGGCGCGCATCGGTGAGCGCGTCGCGGTCGATCCGGTCGTGAGCTGCGGTCACTGCTACCCCTGCTCCGTTGGCCGCCCTAACGTCTGTAGCGAGCTTCAGGTGATTGGCGTGCATCGTGACGGCGGCTTCAGCGAATACGCCGTCGCGCCCGCCGCCAACGCGTATCGCCTGCCGGAGAGCATTCCTGACCACTTCGCCAGCCTGGTGGAGCCGTTTACCATTGCGGCCAATATCACCGCCTTTCTTAAGCCGCAGCCCAATGACGTGGCGCTGATTTATGGCGCCGGGCCGATGGGCCTGACCGCCATTCAGGTGCTGAAAGGTGTCTACAACGTTCGTGAAGTGATTGTTGTCGATCGCCTCAGCGAACGGCTGGCGCTGGCGAAAGACAATGGTGCGGACCGGGTATTGGATAACAGTGAAATCCCGCTGGCGGCGCAGCTTGAAGGCATAAAGCCTACCATCATCATCGACGCCGCCTGCCATCCTTCTATTTTGAGCGAGGCCGCGGCCATCGCCTCACCGGCCGGACGCATCGGCCTGCTCGGTTTTTCCGGCGATGCCTGCACCATCACACAGCAGAGCCTGACCAGTAAAGAGCTGTCGCTGTTTACTTCCCGTCTCAACAGCCATCGCTTCCCGGCCGTGATTGAGTGGATGGAAAAAGGGCTGATCCACCCGGAAAAACTGGTAACCCACACCCTGCCGTTGAACGAGATTGAGCAGGCGATGACGCTGTTTGAAAAAGATCCCCGACGCTGCTGCAAGGTTATTTTAGCCATTAGTTAACACCAGACGCGCCGGCCTGCACGGCGCATAATTCCTTACCTCCTACGATAAATATAACGAGGCATAACTATGTTTAAGAACCTCCGCTGGACAATAGTACTGCTGCTGTTTTTCGTCTACATGATCAACTATCTCGATCGCGTCGCGCTGTCGCTGACCGTACCGATGATCGAGAAAGATTTAATGCTTAACGCCGAACAGTTCGGTCTGATCTTCGGTAGTTTCTTCTTCGGCTATGCGCTGTTTAACTTTATCGGTGGCCTGGCAACGGACAAATTCGGCCCGACCATCGTCATGGGCGTCGCGGTGGGCATGTGGTCGCTGATGTGCGGCTTTACCGCGCTGGCTACTGGTTTCTGGTCGATGTTGATCCTCCGCGTAATGTTCGGCATGGCGGAAGGGCCAATCTGTGCCTCGGCAAACAAAGCCATCAACGGTTGGTTCCCGAAAAAACAGGCGGCTACCGCAATGGGCTTCCTCAGTGCCGGTTCACCGCTGGGCGGCGCCGTAGCCGGTCCGATTATAGGTTACCTTGCCCTCGCCTTCGGCTGGCGTCCGGCGTTTGTGATCATCTGCGCAATCGGTATCGTCTGGATGGTGATTTGGTTCTTTATCGCGTCGGACAACCCGCTGAAAAGCCGTCGCGTCAGCGAAGAAGAGCGCACGCTGATTGCGTCATTGAAAGAAGAGCAGACCAGCCCTGAGGAAGAACTGTCCCATGCCGCACATGGACTTGGCTACTACCTGCGTCAGCCGATCATCCTGGTGACCGCTTTCGCCTTCTTCTGTTACAACTACATCCTGTTCTTTTTCCTGAGCTGGTTCCCGGCCTATCTGGTACAGGCGCATAACCTTGATATTAAATCGATGAGTATGACGACCATGATCCCCTGGATCGTCGGTTTCGTCGGTCTGGCGCTGGGCGGCTGGATTTCAGACAAAATATTCAACATCACCGGCAAACTGCTGCTGTCGCGCAAAATCGTGCTGGTGACCTCGCTGCTGGCGGCGGCGATATGCGTCGCGCTGGCGGGATCGGTAAAAGGTGTCTATCCGGCGGTGATGTTAATGTCGGTGTCCATCTTCTTCCTCTATATCACCGGCGCAATTTACTGGGCTATTATTCAGGACGTGGTACACAAAAGCCGCGTTGGCGGCATCAGCGGTTTTATTCATCTGATCGGCAGTGTTTCAGGTATTGTCGGCCCCATCGTGACCGGCTACATCGTGCATCATACCGGCAAGTTTGACAGCGCCTTTGTACTGGCGGGTGTTGTTGCCGCGCTGGGCGCGCTGCTGGTGCTGTTTGTTATCAAAAATCCGAAAACGCAAAACAAAGCGGTTTCAGTTTGAACATCACAGGGCGCGGCAGTCCGCGCCCTGGCTGAGAAAGGACACACTATGCTCTCATCTGAATACCCCGGTAACATTATTCGTCCCGATTATGACCGCAGCAAACTGCGCACTCGCATGGTGCACATCGGTTTCGGCGCTTTTCATCGCGCTCATCAGGCACTCTGCACCGATAAACTGGCCAGCGCGCATCAGAGCGACTGGGGCTACTGCGAAGTCAATCTCAACAGCGGCGAACTGATTCAGGCACTGAAGCAGCAGAACTACTGTTATTCCGTGGCGGAAATGGCCGATGAGCAGATATCACTCCGCGTTGTTGGCGTGATCACCGCCGCCCTGCATGGACGCTCAGACGGCATTGATGCGGTGATTGACGCGATGAGCCAGCCGGATATCGCCATCGTTTCCATGACCGTCACGGAAAAAGCCTACTGCCATGAGCCATCGAGCGGCAGACTGAACCTGACGCATCCCGCTATCGCGCATGATATTGCTCACCCCGATGCCCCTGATTCCCTGCCGGGTTTGATCGTCGCCGCGCTGCGTCGTCGTCGGGAGCGCGGGCTGCCGCCGTTTAGCGTCATGTCCTGCGATAACATGCCGGAAAATGGTCACGTGACCCGCAACGTGGTGATCGCTCTGGCAAAGCAGCAGGATACAGATCTGGCCGACTGGATCGGTGAAAATGTCACCTTCCCTTCCACGATGGTGGACCGCATCGTCCCGGCTATGACCGGGGAAACGCACGCGGTGCTGCGTGACAAACTGGGCTGCGACGATCCGGTTGGCGTGGCCTGCGAGCCTTTTTTTCAGTGGGTAATTGAGGACAACTTTGTCAGCGGCCGCCCCGCGTGGGAAAAAGCCGGTGCGGAGTTGGTCAGCGACGTGCTGCCGTATGAAGAGATGAAGCTGCGCATGTTGAACGGCAGCCACTCTTTTCTCGCCTACCTTGGCAATCTTGCCGGTTACCAGCACATCAGCGATTGTATGGCCGACACCCATTTTCGCACGGCGGCGCGTCAGCTGATGATGGCTGAACAGGCGCCCACGCTGCATACGCCCGATGTTGATTTGGCAGCCTATGCCGATTCGCTGATCGCCCGCTATGAAAATAGTGCCATTAAGCATCGCACCGCGCAAATCGCCAATGATGGCTCGCAAAAGCTGCCGCAGCGCTGGCTGGACAGCATCCGCTGGCATCTGCGAAACGGTTCTGACTTTACGCTGCTCGCGCTGGGCGTGGCGGGATGGATGCGTTACGTCAGCGGCGTGGACGAGCACGGTGAACCGATTGAGATTAACGATCCTATGCGTGACAGGCTGGCGCAGATCGTTGCTGAGACGTCGTCAAATCAATCACGCGTGGCGGGTTTGCTGGCAGTGAATGCAATATTTGGTGAAGACTTGCCCACCGAGGGTAAATTTGTCGCCCGCGTTAATGATTTTTATCAGCAACTCACCACGCTTGGCGCAAAAGAAACGGTGAAACAGGCGCTATCGGCTGCCTGAGTCAATAAGCGCTGGCGCGCAGCCAGCGCGCTGTTTAGACTGAGGCTTTTATGCATTGTGCGGCTGGCTCAGGCCATCCGCTATACGGATATCGCCCAATGTCGATTGCCTATGTTATTACCGCTACCGAGCCGGTAAATCAGCAGATTTATCGCTTCCTGCGACAGGATATTGTGACCTGCGCTATTCCGCCCGGCTCGCTGCTGTCGGAAAAAGAGGTTTCCTCACGGTTCAGCGTATCGCGCCAGCCGGTGAGAGAAGCCTTTATCAAGCTGGCGGAAGCCGGACTGGTGCAGGTGCTGCCGCAGCGTGGCACCTTTGTGCGTAAGATCTCCGCGCAGCGCGTGGCGGATGGCCGTTTTATACGCGAAGCCGTCGAGGTGGCGGTAATACGCCGCGCTGCGCTGGAGGCAGGCGCAGACTCGCTTGCCAGCCTCGAGCATAATCTTCAGCTTCAGCGAATGGCCGCATCGCGTCACGACAGTCAGGCTTTTCTGCTGCTGGATGACGACTATCATCGGCTGATTGCGCAAAGCATCAACTGCGAACTGGCGTGGGAGACGGTGGAGAACATTAAAGCGGCAATGGATCGGGTGCGCTTTTTGACCCTGAGTAAAGTTTCTCCGCCGGAGAGTCTGATTCAGCAGCATGAAGAGATTTATCATGCGCTGCTCGCCAGAGATGCCGATGCGGCTGAACAGGCACTGCGGCGCCATCTTCAGGAGATGATTTTCTCCATTACCCCTATTGCCGAGCAAAACAGCGAATGGTTTGAGCAGTCCTGACCTGCTCCCGGTGAGAAGCAGGTCAGCGACCGTCAGACAACAGTGGCGACTTTGACCATCAGCCTCACGCATGATGCAAACCGGTAATTCTCTTTTTCAGAACGTTCCCGACTGAAAAAGTGTCGCTACCACCATTGCCAGAAGTGGTGAACCGGGCCGATGCCGCTACCGACTTCCAGCGAATCCGCCTGCGTCAGCGCGCCCTGTAGCCAGGTTTTTGCCTCCTGCACCGTTGATTCCCAGTTGCTGTGGCGGGGACGCAGCGCCGCCAGCGCCGCAGAGAGCGTACAGCCGGTGCCGTGGGTGTTGTTTGTCGGCACGCGTGGCGCGCTGAAACGCTGCTCCCTGTCATGCGTAAACAGCCAGTCGGGGCTTTCTGCATCGCTCAGGTGCCCGCCCTTCATCAGTACCGCCTGGCAGCCCAGCCGGAGCAGCGCGATGCCCTGTTGACGCATCTCCTTTTCATTCTGTGCCGGTGAACAGCCCAGCAGCGTGGCGGCTTCAGGCAGATTTGGCGTGATCAGTGAAACCATCGGCAACAGCCTGTCACGCAGCGTCGCCACGGCGCGCGGAGAAAGTAACGCATCGCCGCTTTTTGCCAGCATCACCGTATCCAGCACGATCCATGGAACCGCCGCGCTTTTAAGGCTTTCTGCCACCGTTTCAATGATGCCGCTCTCCGCCAACATGCCGATTTTAATGCTGTCGATACGCACGTCATCCAGCACCGAGGCGAGCTGCGCCGCCACGAATTCGGCATCGATATAGCGAACTGCCTGTACGCCGTGGGTATTTTGCGCCACCAGTGCCGTTACCACGCTGGTGCCATAGGCGCCGAGCGCGGAAAAAGTTTTCAGATCCGCCTGAATACCCGCGCCGCCGCTGGGATCGGTTCCGGCGATGGTCAATGCATTGATACGTTTCATCGCGTTACCTCCATGCACAGCGTGCAGAAGAATGCCAGAGAGAAAGCGTAAGATATCAGTAACCGGTTGTTGGTAAAGGTCTGCATTACGTTACGGGTCAGGGAACGTTGATGATACTGCGCGAGAGAGGCGGCGGCGTCAGCCGCAAGGACGGTGTGAGGTTGGATCATACATACTCCCAACCGGCGATCAAGAAGGCGATGCGCTCAGGCATCTGACTTCCCTCCGCTGGCATTATCCAGTTCAGGTTCAACGGGTATTTCTCAGCCTTCGCGTGGAAGGGCACCCCGAGTCAGGTGGTAAACAGACTACTGGTCTGCTCGCCAGACAGTAAAGCAGATTGCAGAACGCGTTGTACAGCACTGCACCGTCGCCTGATGCTAATTTTTACTATCCTCTGCCAATCCGCTACCCTGTTCAGCATCAGGCCGAAAGCGAAGCCGATGGAAGAAACGATGATAAGACCTCTTAACGAACAGTACGGCATCAGCCTGGCCGCGCTGCGCATGCTGCACTATCTGGAACAGATCGCCCGCGGCGATCGCACATTTTCGATTCGTGATACCACGCTGAATCACCGTTGCAACGTGACGCCGCCGGATAACTTTGCCTTACTGGATCAGCTATTTGAAGCCGGTAAGATCGATTATGACTATCGCGGCACCGGCATTGATGGTGAGCGCTACGTCATGCTGGTGGGATAAACGATGCACATTCGCCGCTTTACCGAAGACGACCGCCCTTTTCTGCGCACGCTTTTTCTGGCCTCGCGCAAAGCGAACTGGCGCTGGCTCGATGACAGCGACTGGCGGCTGGAAGACTTTGACCGGGTGACGCTGGGGGAGCGGGTCTGGGTGGCCGAGCAGGACGGCCGCCGTCTTGGCTTTGCCGCCGTGCTGCCTAATGATAATTTTCTGCACAGCCTGTTTATCGATCCTGACTGTCAGCGCCAGGGCGTTGGCAGCGCGCTGCTGAATGCAGTGCAGGAAAAATTCACCTCAACGGGCGCGCTGAAGTGCCTCAAAGCCAATGAGGCCGCGACCGCGTTCTATCAGCGCCACGGTTGGGAGATTGTTTCCGATGGCGAAGCCGAACACGGCGCGTACTGGCTGATGCACTTTGTGCGTTAAGTCCCGTTTTAAAAGTGATATTTCAGCCAGGCGAAAAAGACGTTTCCATTATTATAAGTGCCCGGAATATAGGTCATTTGCAAATCCAGATTGCCGTATCCCACCGCTGCCAGCGGCAGTACAGCGGGCACAGGAATGTATTTCCAGTTATCGCGCGCGGTAAAACCGGCGGTATAGCCTGCTCCCCAGTGAAATTTGTCATCCGCTAACGGCCGCCAGGTGGCCACCCAGCCGTAACCACCAAAGGGCTCCCACTTGTTGAAAGAGTCTTTAAACGCCATCAGATAGAGACCATGCCAGTTACCTTTCTGGTCGTAGCGCGAAACGCCGCCACCGGCTCCCCAGGGGCGCTCGTTATATTTCTCGATATGTTCGTCATCGTAAGTCCAGCGGTTATGCCAGGTGATCGCCGGCAGGTAGATGTCGCCGCCCTCAGACTGTTGCCAGGTTTGCGCAACGTTATCGCTGAACGTATTCCAACTGTTTTTAATCTTTTGTGAAACGGTGGCTGAATGCGCAGAAAATGTCCCGCCGATCAGAAGTGCAATTGAAAGCGCGAAACCACGCTGCGCATCTCTTACCCTCTTCTTATGGAGGATGTGCGGCGTTAAACGCCTCAATCTTGCCGCTGTCATGAATATGTATCCCCGGATATTTTAAAGCGGCTGATAATAAGGACCGAAGTATAAATATTCAATGAACGACACGGTGGTCAGCGCAGGCAGAGGATAAAAAAGCAAGCTGGCCGCCGCGATTGGGCGGCCTGAAGATGGGAACGATCAACGATCCCGTTTTTCATACTAAAGCGCGCGGAAGGAGATATCGTCCGGGATCACCTCACCCTGCCAGTAGATCTGCGCGGCGACCGCACCTGCCAGATCGCGGTAAAGCTGAGTAAACTCGCTCTCCGGGCGACGCACCACCGTCGGCTGCCCGTCGTCCAGATCTTCCCGTACGGTAATGTGTAACGGAAGCTGCCCCAGCAGACGCGTATTATATTGCTGAGCAAGTTTCACTGCCCCGCCGCTGCCGAAAATCGGTTCGTGATGTCCACAGTTGCTGCAAATATGCATGCTCATGTTCTCTACAATTCCCAGCACCGGCACGCTGACCTTTTCAAACATTACGATGCCTTTGCGGGCGTCAACCAGCGCAATGTCCTGCGGCGTGGTCACCACCAGCGCGCCGGTGACCGGTACGTTCTGCGACAGCGTGAGCTGGATATCGCCGGTGCCCGGCGGCATATCCAATACCAGATAGTCCAGGTCCGGCCACAGCGTTTCGTTAAGCAGCTGCATCAGCGCTTTGCTGGCCATCGGGCCGCGCCAGACCATGGCGTTATCATCGGTCACCAGATAGCCGATAGAGTTGGTCGCCAGGCCGTGCGACATAATCGGTGCCATGTGCGTGCCGTCCGGCGAACTCGGGCGCTCACTCCGCGTACCGAGCATGTCCGGGATCGAAGGGCCATAGATATCCGCATCCAGCAGGCCGACCTTCGCGCCTTCAGCCACCAGCGCCAGCGCAAGATTCACCGCCGTGCTGGATTTTCCTACGCCGCCTTTGCCGGAACTGACTGCGATGATGTTTTTTACGCCGTTTACGCCGGGCTGATTTTTTACGCGCTTCATGGTCGCCACATCGTGGTTAAGGCGCCAGCTGATGGCCGTGGCGTGGGTTAAACGCAACAGTTCGGCGCTGGTCGCTTCCTTCAGCGCCTCAAAGCCGCTGCGCCAGACAAACGGCATCATCAGGTCGATATGCAGCGTATTATCCATCATGGCGCAGTGATGCAGCGACTTCAGCGTGGTCAGATTGTGCTTCAGCGTGGGATGTTCAAACGTGGTCAACACGCCCATCACCATAGCGCGCAGCGCTTCCGGCGAATGTTGCCCGGCAGAGTGAGAGGTCATCCTGGCTCCTTCTTTTTTCGATAAGTTCTGTACCGCACAGCATATCAGATGCGGCGGCGGCCGGATGCGAAAATCAACAGTAGAACATTTACCCGGACAGCACACTCGGTTACCATCTAGACCCTTTCTTTAACAGGTATGAGCTAAGTCTTACTATGACTCAAGTCGCGAAAAAAATATTGGTAACGTGCGCACTGCCGTACGCAAACGGCCCTATCCATCTCGGTCACATGCTTGAACACATCCAGGCGGACATATGGGTGCGTTACCAGCGAATGCGCGGCAACCAGGTTTACTTCATCTGCGCGGATGACGCCCACGGCACGCCGATTATGCTGAAAGCTCAGCAGTCCGGCATTGCCCCCGAGCAGATGATTGCCGAAATGAGTCAGGAGCATCAGACCGACTTTGCTGGCTTTAATATCAGCTATGACAACTATCACTCAACGCACAGCGATGAAAATCGCGAGCTGTCCGGGCTGATCTACACGCGCCTGAAAGAGAACGGTTTTATTAAAAACCGCACCATCTCTCAGCTTTACGATCCTGAAAAAGGCATGTTTCTGCCGGATCGCTTTGTGAAGGGTACTTGTCCGAAATGCAAATCCGCCGACCAGTATGGCGATAACTGTGAAGTGTGCGGCGCGACCTACAGCCCGACGGAGCTGATCGAACCCAAATCGGTGGTATCGGGCGCCACGCCGGTGATGCGCGAGTCGGAGCACTTTTTCTTCGACCTGCCAGCCTTCAGCGACATGTTGCAAGCCTGGACCCGCTCCGGTGCCCTACAGGAGCAGGTGGCGAACAAGATGCAGGAGTGGTTTGAGTCGGGCCTGCAACAGTGGGATATTTCCCGCGATGCGCCCTACTTCGGCTTTGAAATTCCGAACGCGCCGGGCAAGTATTTTTACGTCTGGCTGGACGCGCCAATCGGCTACATGGGCTCCTTTAAAAATCTGTGCGATAAGCGCGGCGACATTGATTTTGACGCCTTCTGGCAGAAAGATTCTGATGCCGACCTTTACCACTTTATCGGCAAAGATATCGTCTACTTCCACAGCCTGTTCTGGCCGGCGATGCTGGAAGGCAGTAATTTCCGTAAGCCGACCAATCTGTTTGTACACGGGTATGTGACGGTGAACGGAGCCAAAATGTCGAAATCGCGCGGCACCTTTATTAAAGCCAGCACCTGGCTTAATCATCTGGACGCCGACAGCCTTCGTTATTACTACGCCGCCAAGCTCTCCTCGCGTATTGATGATATCGACCTGAACCTGGAAGATTTCGTGCAGCGCGTGAACGCCGATATCGTAAACAAAGTAGTGAACCTTGCCTCACGCAACGCCGGTTTCATCACCAAACGCTTTGACGGAAAACTTTCTGCCGAACTGGCCGACCCTGCGCTGTATAAAACCTTCACCGACGCCGCAGCCGGTATCGGCGAAGCCTGGAGCAACCGTGAATTCAGCCGCGCGGTGCGCGAAATCATGGCGCTGGCTGATGTGGCCAACCGCTACGTTGACGAACAGGCGCCGTGGGTCGTGGCGAAACAGGAAGGCCGCGACGCCGATCTTCAGGCAATTTGTACCATGGGTATCAACCTGTTCCGCGTGCTGATGACCTGGCTGAAGCCCGTGTTGCCGAGCCTGAGCGAACGCGCTGAAGCGTTCCTGAATCAGCCGCTGAGCTGGGACGAGATTGAACAGCCGCTGCTGAACCACACGCTTTCTCCTTTCAAAGCGCTGTATAACCGTATTGAGATGGATAAGGTTAATGCGCTGGTTGCCACCTCCAAAGAGGACGCCGCAGCCGCGAACAAACCCGCCCTGACCGGCCCGCTGGCCGACGATCCGATTCAGGAAACCATTACTTTTGATGACTTCGCCAAAGTGGATATGCGTATCGCGCTAATCCAGAACGCCACCTTTGTGGACGGCTCCGATAAGCTGCTGAAGCTGACGCTGGATTTAGGGGGCGAAACGCGCCAGGTATTCTCCGGCATTCGTTCTGCCTATCCGGACCCGGCGGTGCTGATTGGCCGTCACACGGTAATGGTGGCAAATCTCGCGCCGCGCAAAATGCGCTTTGGACTGTCGGAAGGCATGGTGATGGCGGCGGGCCCTGGCGGTAAAGACATTTTCCTGCTCAGCCCGGACAGCGGTGCACAGCCGGGTATGCAGGTAAAATAACCGGCGACATCAAAAAAACAGGGCGACTTTTCGCCCTGTTTTTTATCGTGAAATGTGACACACAACACGTCCCGACGTATGATTAGCATTCAGCAAACAGGAGCTTATCATGCGTACCGCGCTGTCGGTTCTCTGGCGCTATCTTCGCGCCTTTATCATTATCTATCTCGCGCTTTTTGTCGGTAACGGCCTGGCGGCCCTGCTGCCGGTGACCATCCCCGGCAGCATTCTCGGTATGCTTATTCTTTTTATCCTGCTGGCGATACGCATCATTCCCGCGCAGTGGGTGAAGCCCGGCAGTCATCTGTTGATCCGCTATATGGCGCTGCTTTTTGTGCCGATAAGCGTTGGCGTGATGAGCTATGTGGACGTGCTGACCGCCCAGTTTGGCCCGATTGTCGTCTCCTGCACCGTCAGCACGCTTATTGTGCTGGTCACCGTCGGTTTCTGTTCTCAACGGCTGCACGGCGGACTGCCTTCAGGAGCGAAAGATGAGTGATATCTGGTGGTCGCTGCCGCTGACGGTCGCGGTTTTTTTTGCCGCCCGGCGGCTGGCGGCAAAGGTGAAAATTTCGCTGCTTAATCCGCTGCTGATTTCAATGGCGGTAATTATTCCGCTGCTTCTGCTGCTCAACCTGCCCTACGCGCGCTATTTTCAGGGCAGCGCAATGCTTAATCAGCTCCTTCAGCCCGCGGTAGTGGCGCTGGCGCTGCCGCTCTATGAGCAGATTCATCAGATCCGCGCGCGCTGGAAATCAATTATCGGCGTCTGCTTTATCGGCAGTCTGACGGCGATGGTATCCGGCACCGCCATTGCGTTGTGGATGGGCGCAACGCCGCAAATCGCCGCGACCATTTTGCCCAAATCGGTCACCACGCCGATTGCTATGGCCGTCTCCGCCACGCTGGGCGGCGTACCGGCGATCAGCGCAATCTGTGTGCTGATCGCGGGCGTACTGGGCGCGGTCTTTGGTCATATGCTGTTAAATTTACTGAAAATTCGGGCAAGGGCTGCGCGCGGTCTGGCGATCGGCAATGCCTCGCATGCGCTGGGCACCGCGCGCTGTGCGGAGATCGATCTTCAGGAGGGCGCGTGGAGTTCGCTGGCGCTGGTGCTTTGCGGCATTATCACTTCACTGCTGGCGCCGTTTGTTTTTCCATTGCTGCTTCAGCTCTGGGGCTGAACTTGCGATAAGTCGCGCAATGTTTGCATCTCTTTCATGAATTGCACTGCTAATGTGATTAAAATCACATACAACCGTGACACGGGCCGCCAGAATAGGCGGCCGAACATGCCAGAGAGGCCGATATGCACCCACGTTTTCAACCGGCGTTTACCACGCTGCCCGCGCCGTTGCAAAGTGCGCTGCATCCGATAGTGGATGCCGATGACTTTCCCGCTTTTTTTTCTCCTGAGCAGGTAGATGCTCTTCAGAAGGCCACCGGCCTTGACGTGCATGCGTTGTCCTTTGCGCTGCTGCCGCTGGCCGCAGCCTGTGCGGTTGCGCCGCTCTCTGGTTTTAACGTCGGCGCGCTGGCGCTCGGCAAAAGCGGACGCCTCTATTTTGGCGCTAATATGGAGTTCTCCGGCGCCACCATGCAGCAAACGATACATGCTGAACAAAGCGCGATAACCCATGCGTGGCTGCGCGGTGAGCCCTCGCTGACGTCCATTACCGTTAACTACACACCCTGCGGCCACTGCCGCCAGTTTATGAACGAACTGAACAGCGGCACCGCGCTCGGCATTCATCTTCCGGGCCGTAAACCCGCCACGCTGGGCGATTATCTGCCGGACGCCTTCGGCCCGCGCGATCTGGCCATTGAGACATTACTGTTGGACAACGTCGATCATGGCGTGCCTCTCAGAGGCGATGCGCTGACACGCGCGGCGCTTCGGGCCGCAAACCGCAGCCACGCCCCGTACACCCAGGCATGGAGCGGGGTGGCGCTTCAGGCAGAAAACGGCGACATTTTCGCCGGTTCCTACGCGGAGAACGCCGCGTTCAACCCCAGTCTGCCGCCGCTTCAGGCCGCGCTGATCCTGCTTAACCTGGCGGGGCATAATTTGTTCACCCTTCAACGCGCCGTGCTGGCGGAAGCGCCGGAGGGCAAAGTGGTGCAGCGCCAGGCCACCGTCGCCACACTTCAGGCGCTGGGCTGCGGCAATATCACCACCGTTCCGCTGGTTTAAATAGTTACATTACCTCCGCTTTTCAACGAAGATCCCAGCTTTTGTTATAGCTTGTTAACAAAAGCTGTACTTTCAGACGATTTATTTTAGGATTGCCACACGACATCCCGCTTCGAATGAGTATTGACCGCATGGAACTCGAATACGAAAGTAAACGATCGCTCTATATCCCTTACGCTGGCCCTATCCTGCTGGAATTTCCGCTATTGAATAAAGGCAGCGCTTTCTCCGTGGAAGAGCGTAACGATTTCAACCTTAATGGCCTGCTGCCCGAAACCGTGGAAACCATTGAAGAGCAGGCCCAGCGCGCATGGCGTCAGTTCCAGGAATTCAAAAACGATAACGACAAACACGTTTACCTGCGAAATATTCAGGACACCAACGAGACGCTGTTTTACCGCCTGCTGGATAATCACCTTGAAGAGATGATGCCGATTATCTACACCCCAACCGTGGGTGCGGCGTGCGAGCATTTCTCGGAAATCTATCGCCGTGCGCGCGGTCTGTTTATCTCCTATCCGAATCGCGCAAACATTGAAGACATGCTGCAAAACGCCACCAAACAAAACGTTAAAGTTATCGTGGTGACCGATGGCGAACGTATTCTTGGCCTGGGCGATCAGGGCATTGGCGGCATGGGCATTCCCATCGGTAAGCTCTCGCTCTATACCGCCTGTGGCGGCATCAGCCCGGCCTATACCCTGCCGGTGGTGCTGGACGTCGGCACCAATAATCAGCAGTTGCTGAACGATCCGCTTTACATGGGCTGGCGTCACCCGCGTATTACCGGCGAAGAGTATGAAAGCTTCGTCAACGAATTTATTCAGGCGGTAAAAAGCCGCTGGCCAAACGTGCTGCTTCAGTTTGAAGATTTTGCACAGAAGAATGCGATGCCGATCCTGGAGCGCTATCGTGATGAAGTGTGCTGTTTTAACGATGATATTCAGGGCACGGCGGCCGTTACGCTCGGCACGCTGATTGCCGCCAGCCGCGCCGCAGGCAGCCTGCTGCGTGAACAGACAGTGGTCTTTCTTGGCGCGGGTTCCGCGGGCTGCGGCATCGCTGAACAGATTATCGCGCAGATGAAATCAGAAGGCCTGAGTGATGAAGAAGCACGTGCTCGCGTGTTTATGGTCGATCGTTTTGGTTTGCTGACCGATCGTCTGCCTAATCTGCTCAATTTCCAGAGCAGGCTGGTGCAGAAAAGTGAAAAGCTGGCGAACTGGGACGTTGAGTCGGAATCCCTCTCTCTGCTTGATGTGGTGCGCAACGCGCGCCCGGATATTCTGATCGGCGTCTCCGGCCAGCCGGGGCTGTTCAGTGAAGAGATCGTGCGTGAAATGCACAAGCACTGCGCACGCCCGATTGTGATGCCGCTTTCCAACCCCACATCGCGCGTTGAAGCCACGCCGCAGGACATTATGGCCTGGACCGACGGCGCGGCGCTGGTGGCAACCGGCAGTCCGTTCTCCCCGGCGCACTGGAAGGATAAAATTTATCCTATCGCGCAGTGCAACAACTCCTATATCTTCCCTGGTATCGGTCTTGGCGTCATTGCGTCCGGCGCCGTCCGCGTGACCGACAGCATGCTGATGGCCGCAAGCCGCGCGCTGGCCGACTGCTCGCCGCTGGTTAACGATGGCGCAGGCCCGGTATTGCCGGAGGTGAAAGATATTCAGGGCGTCTCGAAAATCATCGCGCTGGCAGTGGGCAAAGCCGCACAGCTGGCGGGCGTGGCCGTTGTTACCTCGGAAGATGTGCTCTCCGCATCGATTGCCGCCAATTTCTGGCTGCCGCAGTATCGTAACTATCGTCGTACATCAATTTGATGTGTGATTATCGGGCACAAAGGTGCCCGATACCTCCTTCTTCCTTCCCTCTCTTTTCCTGCGTGAAAAGCCGCCATCCGCGATGACTGCCGCTTGCTTCACCACGCCGGGTAAAGTAGCCTTGAGCCATCTTTTTTCTGCGAGTCTGAGCAGCATCCGGCATGATAAAACGCGTGATATCAGGGTTGATAATCATCATATTATTGATGATGGGGACCGCGCTTGCCCTTGATCGCTGGATCGGCTGGAAAACCGCGCCCTACGTTTATGATGACCTGAAGGCGCTGCCGCATCGTCAGGTCGGCGTTGTGCTTGGCACCGCTAAGTATTACCGCACCGGCGTGATCAATCAGTATTACCTCTATCGCATGCAGGGCGCGCTTAACGCCTATAACAGCGGGAAAATTAACTACCTGCTGCTGAGCGGCGACAATGCGCAGCAAAGTTATAACGAACCGATGACCATGCGACGCGATCTGATTGCGGCAGGCGTTGCGCCTGCGGATATCGTGCTCGACTATGCCGGTTTCCGCACGCTGGACTCTATCGTCCGTACCCGCAAAGTGTTTGATACCAACGACTTTATTATTATCACCCAGCGTTTTCACTGCGAGCGCGCGCTGTTTATCGCCCTGCATATGGGGATTCAGGCGCAGTGCTATGCCGTACCTTCGCCAAAAAACATGCTGAATATTCGTGTGCGTGAAGTGGGCGCGCGGTTAGGCGCGCTGGCGGATTTATATTTACGGAAACGTGAACCGCGTTTTCTCGGGCCGCTGGTGCCCATTCCCGCCAGTCAGTCGGTGCCGGAGGATGCGCAAAGCTATCCTGCGGTTACGCCGGAGCAGTTGCTTGAACTGCAACAGAAGCTGAAACCGCGCGACGCGCAATAAAAAAGGCCAGGCATTGCCTGGCCACGATAACCACGAAAGCGTTATTTCTTACGTGCGTACTTCAGCGAATCCAGCGCCACGGCAAAGATAATGATGCCGCCCTTAATGATGTACTGCCAGTAAGGGTTCACCCCGATATAGGTCAGACCGTAGTTGATAACGGTGAAGATTAGCACCCCGGTCACCACGCCAGCCACCGTGCCCACGCCGCCGGCAAATGACACGCCGCCAACCACACAGGCGGCAATCGCATCCAGCTCGTACATAAAGCCCAGGTTGTTGGTTGCTGAGCCGATGCGGCCTGCTTCGAGCATCCCGCCAAAAGCGTAGAACACGCCGGACAGCGCATAGATCAGGATCAGGTTGAAGTTTACGTTCACGCCTGACACTTTCGCCGCTTCAGGGTTGCCGCCGATAGCAAAAATGTTTTTACCAAAGCGGGTTTTATTCCACAGCACCCAGACGAAAAATATCGCGATGGCGGCGTAGAAGGTGATGTAGGAGAGTTTGAAATCGCCGAGACGAATAAAGCCCTGGGCAAAGGTTGAGAACTTCTCATCAAAACCGGCAATAGGCGACGCGCCCACGTAGTCGTAATAGAGCGAGTTGATGCCATAAACGATGATCATGGTACCCAGCGTGGTGATAAACGGCGTCACCTTCAGGTAGGCGATGATCAGGCCGTTAACCAGGCCGATAATACCGCCGATGATGCACACCGTCAGGATCACCAGTGGGATCGGCACGGTATTCATATCAGGAAAGACTTTGTTGGCATTGTCCATTGCCTGTAGCAGCGTGGCGGCAACCACCGCCGCCAGACCTACCTGGCGTCCCGCAGAAAGATCGGTGCCCTGGGTGACAATCAGTCCCGCCACGCCGAGCGCAATAATAATACGGACGGATGACTGGGTTAAAATATTACTTAAGTTCATTAGACTTAAAAAAGTGGGGTCCTGGAAGATAATGATTGCCAGCAGCACCAGCAATACAACGTATATCCCGCCCTCTTTTAACCAGGTGAGCGCATTCTTTTTATTTACAGCATTCATGGTAACAGCCCTTACCCTATTAAAGATGCAACGATGCCAAACGTAAGATTTCGTTCTGCGTAGTCGTTTTCGTTTCAACAATACCTGCAACCATGCCGTTACTCATTACCAGTATCCTGTCGGTAATACCTAAAAGCTCCGGCATCTCAGAAGAAATAATGATGATGCCTTTCTCTCTTTTCGCCAGCTCGGAAATTAACTGATAAATTTCAAACTTGGCGCCCACATCAATGCCGCGCGTCGGTTCATCAAGCATCAGTATTTCAGGCTGGGTTAACAGCCAGCGACCAATAATCACTTTTTGCTGGTTGCCGCCCGACAGTGAGCCAATGGAGGTGCGATGTCCCGGTGTTTTAACCCGCATGGAATCGATAACCCATTGGGTATCGCTTTTCATCCGGCTGTTATCCAACAATCCGAGGCTGTTTTTATATTTACGAATATTGGAAATGAGCGAGTTAAAACCGATATCCAGAAACGCATAAATACCGGTCGCGCGGCGTTCTTCGGTCACCAGCGCAAAGCCGTGATTAATGGCCTCGTTGGCGCTGTGATTATTAATCGCTTTGCCGTGCAGCTTAATGGTGCCGCCAGACTTTTCACGAATGCCGAACAGCGTTTCCACAATATCGGTACGCTTCGCGCCCACCAGCCCTGCCACGCCGAGGATCTCGCCTTTGCGCAGGTCAAACGAAATATCGCGTATCGACGGCTGGCGCAGTGAGGTTAAGTTGCGAACCTCAAGAATGGTTTCGCCCGGCACGTTGCTTTTATCCGGGAAGCGCTGATTCAGTGAACGCCCCACCATCATGGCGATGATCCTGTCCATATCCAGCCCTTCCAGCGGCTGGGTGGCGATCCACTGCCCGTCGCGCAAAATCGTAATTTCATCGCAGAGCTGGAATATTTCTTCCATCTTGTGCGAGATATAAACGATGCCGCAGCCGCGCTCTTTCAGTTTACGGATAATAGTGAACAGATGGTTCACCTCTCTTTCCGTTAATGAAGAGGTTGGCTCATCCATAATGACGATTTTCGCGTCATAGGAGAACGCCTTGGCTATTTCCACCATCTGCATTTGCGAAACCGACAGCGTAATAACTTTGTCACGCGGATCAATATCAATATCCAGCTCGT
The DNA here is from genome assembly GCF_000770305.1 of Erwinia oleae. Lineage (GTDB taxonomy): Bacteria > Pseudomonadota > Gammaproteobacteria > Enterobacterales > Enterobacteriaceae > Erwinia > Erwinia oleae. The sequence goes on along the minus strand of NZ_JNVB01000001.1, from coordinate 80,367 downwards.
CAAAAATGGCTTTGGTATCGCGGTACATTTTGTCCTGATCGACAAAAAAACCTTTACGTGGATAACGTCCCAGCCACATGTTATCCATTACCGTGCGCTGTAAAACCAGGTTGAGTTCCTGATGCACCATTGATACGCCATTTTCCAGCGCTTCTTTGGAGCTTTTGAAATCAATCTCATTGCCCTGAAAAACAATGCTCCCCGCATCTTTACTGTAAATGCCAAACAGGCATTTTAATAACGTGGATTTACCCGCGCCGTTCTCGCCCATCAGGGCATGAACTGAATGAGGGCGAATTTTTAAATTCACGTTGTCCAGCGCTTTGACGCCGGGAAATGACTTGCTGACGCCAGTCATCTCCAGCAGATATTCACGCTGAGTCTGCACTTTATCGCTGCCCATAATTCTACCTGGCTAAACGTGGCATATTATCGGGCCGCCCGCAGGCGGGCCCGTAAAGGGGCGCGATCGCGCCCGTAAACATCGTAATTACTTAGGTAACTCAGACAGATTATCTTTATCCACCGGCACGTAGGCTACGCGTACCACTTTCCCGTCCAGTTTGTAGTCGGTGCCTTCGGTGGCAGGTTTACCGTCCGCCAGGTTTTTGGCCATCTGGAAAGTAGCGCGCGCCTGGTTTTTCGCGTCATTCAGCACCGTACCGGCCATTGCGCCTGATTTCACCATCGCCAGCGCTTCTGGCAGCGCATCCACGCCAAACACCGGTACACTGGCTTTATTATGCGATTTCAGCGCTTCAACTGCGCCCATCGCCATGGCGTCGTTATTGGCGATAACCACTTCAATCTTGTTACCGTTCGGGCCAGACAACCACGCGTCGGTTTTATCTTTAGCCTGTGCGGTATCCCACATGGCGGTATCCATATGCAGCTGCTGAGTTTTGATACCGTCTTTGTTCAGGGTTTCGATAACATATTTGGTACGCGCTTCAGCATCAGGATGGCCCGGCTCGCCTTTCAGCAGCACGAACTGGATCACGCCGTCTATATTCAGATCCCAGGCCGGCGTGGCTTTCCAGTGTTTTTCAATCAGCTCGCCCTGCTTAACGCCGGACTCTTTTGAATCGGTGCCGACGTAATAGGCTTTATCATAGCTGGCCAGCGCTTTCGCGGTCGGCTCTTTATTGAAGAAGACAACAGGAATGTCGTTGGCTTTCGCTTTGCTGATCACCACTGCGGCGGCAGCCGGATCAACCAGGTTAATAGCCAGCGCCTTCACGCCTTTCGCGACCATAACGTCAACCTGATCGTTCTGGGTGGACTGGCTGTTTTGAGAGTCATTCATCAGCAGTTGAACGCCGCTGCTGTTTTTTGCTTCTTTCTCAATATCTTTACGCACAACGGACATAAAGTTGTCATCGTATTTATAGATGGTCACGCCGATACGGGTATCAGCGGCGTGAGCCGTTGCGCCAAAAATCATGCTGGCAGCCAGGGCAGTGAGCGTGAAAGCCTTCTTATTCATGGTATCTCCGGTTTTAAGTAGGGTCGTACTCAGCACCGCGCCCGTTAACCAGGCGAGACGCTAATTTACCGGCGAGGCAGTAAGGTTAAGATAACGTTACGCAAAGCCGTTTAATTGTTAAAACAATGCCCGACTTCCCTGTACGGTAACGCTTCCAGAATGCTGTGAAATAAACCGTTTCATGAGCAGTGCAACGGGCGGTTCAGGGGGGCTGAACGGCGTTACATCATGTTTCACCCTCATTGAGTCGCTGCAATCATAGAGAAGACGATGTTAATTAACTGTGAATTTACTCACAAATTGAAAACGGTTACACCGCAGAATCGCTTGGGTTAGTGACTGCCGCCACACTTTGGCAGATCGCCACGGAATGGCGACGCACCAGCGTCGGCATAAAACAGTGCTGCGCGGTGTCATCAAGCAGTCCGGCAGCGCCCATTAATGCCAGCTCAGTCGCTGTTTTTGCCATTGAAACAATGGGATAGCGAACCGTCGTCAGTTGCGGGTCGGTATAGCGGGAAATAGGAATGTCATCAAAGCCAATGACGGACATTTGCTGCGGCACCGCAATGCCGTTGTCCTTCAGCGCCGCCAGCGCGCCTGCCGCCATGCTGTCGTTGTAGGCAAACACTGCGCTGAGGTGCAGATTACGCCCCAGCAGCTCAACCATCGCCGCCTCGCCGCCCTGCATATCGGGTTCGGCGCTGGCCGTCCAGCTTTCCGGCGGGTTAATGCCCTGCCCCACCAGCGCCTGCTTCCAGCCGCTGCGCCGCTGCTCCACGTCCTCAATCGGATGGCTGGATCCCAGAAAACCAATTCGCTGGTGTCCCTGCTGTTGCAGCATGCGCGTCGCCATCAGCGCACCGCTGATGTTATCCAGACAAACGCAGCGATGCGGGAAACCCGGAATGATACGGTTTATCAGTACCATGCCCGGCACCTGCTGCATCAGCGCGCTGAGTTCGCTATCACCCAGCGCCTTGGCATGCACCACCAGCGCGCTGCACCGTTGGCGGATCAGCACTTCGATGGCGTGACGCTCTTTATCCGCCTGATGATAGGAGTTGTTGATAAGCACATGTTTTTGCGCGAGCTGCGCAACGGTGTCCACCGCTTTGACCAGCGCGCCGAAGAAGGGATCGGAAACGTCCATGACCACCACGCCGATGGTATCGCTGACCTGCGTTGCCAGCGCCTGCGCGTTGGCGTTGGGCCGGTAGCCAAGCGAGTCGACGATTTTCAGCACCATGTCACGCGTGTCCTGCGTCACGGCGGCGCTGTTGTTCAGCACGCGCGATACGGTTGCAACGGAAACGCCTGCGGCGCGGGCCACATCACGGATGGTAATCATCAGCGATTACCTTTGATTAAAATTTGCATAGCCCTTCCAGTCACACAGTGTCTGGCGGCTATTCTGGCAGGGGTTTGCAGGTTACTGCGTGAATCACGTCACAATCATGAAAACGGTTACATACAATTCTGCAACCTTTGTGATGCCGGTCATCTTCCGCCTGAGGCTGCTTCTGACGGTTTGCCGCCGCCCAGCACCGTCAGCCGGCGCCACAGCCACTCCACCGGGCCCTGACGAAAGTAGCGCAGCCAGAGCACGGAGAAAAGCAGATTTATGGCCCAGACCAGCGGCACGACGGCCAGCAGTTGCAGGCGGCTCAGCGTATTAAACCAGCCGAAGACATTGAACAGCAGCGTACACAGCAACGTTTGCAGCAGATAGTTACTGAGCGCCATGCGTCCGACGCAGCTTACCGCACGGGTGATTTTGAACTGCGCCAGCGTTGGCCAGAAGCCAAAACAGAGCGCGGCATAGCCAATGGCCTGAAGCGGCGCGCTCAGCTCACGCGGCACCTGAAGGAAAAAGGCGCTCCAGCGGTAATCCCAGCCGGTGGCCCATTGCAGATAAATAGCAGGAATATTGATAATCCAGGCCAGCGGGATCAGCAGCGCTGCCGCGCGCCGGTAGTGCTGAATGCCCCAATTGCCGCGCAGCCAGCCGCTGCGCATCAGCGCGCCGCCGATCATCATCAGCCCTGCCAGTTGCCAGCCGTACTGTGCGGCCAGCCCCAGCAGGCCTGAGGAGAAGAGCTGTAAGCGATTTTGCACTGCCTGCCAGCCGCCCTGCGTTTTCCACAGGGTTTCGTACTGTACTTCAGCAAACCCGGGCTGCCAGGCGCTGTTCGCCTGATGGCCTGATGAGAGCCCCAGCAGCACCAGAACGGCGGTGCCGACCAGAAACAGTAACACGCCCGTGTTGAACAGCTGGCGGGAGGAAGGAACATCGCGGATCATCCGCCACGCCACCAGCCCAATCAGACCGTAGTCGAAGAGGATATCTCCTTCCCAGAAAAAAATGCCGTGCAGCAGGCCCAGCAGCACCAGCCAGGTCAGACGCGCCTGGAGCCAGCGTTTGCCGCGCGGCAGCAGCATCTGCAAACCCGCGCCAAACAGCAGCGCAAACAGGGAGAGGAATTTCAGTTGGGCAAGCAGATCGAGAACCGCCCACGTCAGGGCATCGGGCAGTGAGGCCGCGCCCTGCCAGGCGGGATTGAGATAGGCCGCGTGCGGCTGACCAAAGGCGACAATGTTGAGCAGCAAAATCCCGGTAATGGCCAGCCCGCGAATAAAATCCAGCGTATCAATGCGCGGCATCGGCGGCGATCAGACGTGACGAACCGCGCGTAAAAATTCCTGGCGCGTGTTCTGGCTCGACTTGAACAGCCCGCCCAGCGAGGTGGTGGTGGTGGCGCTGGTGGCGTCACGAATGCCGCGCGCCTTCACGCAGTAGTGCACCGCATCAATCGACACCGCCACGTTGTTGGTGCCAAGCAGCGTTTGAAGCGCCAGTAAAATTTGCTGGGTCAGACGCTCCTGCACCTGTGGGCGGGAGGAGAAAAACTGCACAATGCGGTTGATTTTTGACAGGCCAATCACCTTATCCTTCGGGATATAGGCAACGGTCGCCTTACCATCGATTATCACAAAATGGTGTTCGCAGGTGCTGGTCAGGGTGATGTCACGTACCGTCACCATCTCATCAACCTTCATTTTGTTTTCAATCAGGGTGATTTTTGGAAAGTTAGCGTAGTCGAGGCCGGAAAACACCTCATTCACGTACATTTTAGCGATACGATGCGGCGTTTCGGCCAGGCTGTCATCGTCCAGATCGAGGTTAAGCAGCTGCATGATTTCCGTCATGTGTTCAGCGATCAGGCGCTTACGGGTTTCATCATCCAGCTCGCGCGCGGGTGCGCGCAGCGGGGTTTCCAGCCCACGGGCGAGCAGCGCTTCGTGAACCAGTGCAGCTTCCTGACTTAACGTAGCCATGGCGATATTTTCTCCGGCAGGTGACACGCCCGTACTCATAGGAACGGGCAAAATTCTGAGGCGCTATTTTGGAACACAATCTGGCGTTAATCCAGTGAATCCCTGTCAATTGCCATGAAACAGTTTCACGCTGCCGCCGCATCGCGTCGCCAGACCAGCGCGCCCGCAACCACCAGCGCCGCGCCTGCAATCCACAGCGCCGGTTCAAGCCGGTGGGTCAATGCTGTTGAAATAGCAGACAGCATCGGCCCCACCAATTGCCCTACCGCATAGCCGGTGGTCAGCAGGCCCGCCATGTAACGCGTGTGCAGCGGCGCCAGCTCGCGACCGTACAGCAGGGAAAGCTGTACCGCGCAGAGAAAGCCACCGCCGATCAGCGCCGCTCCCAGCGTCAGTCCGGCGATCCCCGGAATTATATCGGCGCAAAATACACCCAGAGCCTGCGCCCAGAGCACGATCGCCAGCCGCGTGTTGGCGTGACCGTAGTGCCGCGTCAGGATCACCAGGCCAATGCCGATTACCGCCGCGCCGCCGAAAATCGGCCAGATAAACTGTGCAAAAAGACTGCCCGGAAAACGTTCGGCAGCCATTTGCGAAAGGAAAGTTGCGGGCAATATATAGCCAAAGCCCGCCAGACTGTAGCTCCAGACCAGTTTTTTCAGGCCCGGCGTCAAAACCAGCGGTTCAGGCGCGGTTTCGGGACGGTGAAGCTCGCCTTTGCGCGGGAGGTTGCGCGCCACCAGCGCGACCAGCGCCAACGCCAACAGTCCGTAGGCACACCATGCCCACGCCGCGTTAATGCTGTACTTATGCAACAGCACCGCCAGCATTCCGCTAAGAAAAATACCTGTGCCCGGCCCGGCAAAGACCGCCGCGCTCATTTTTGTCCGCCCCAGCCGGTGCAGTTGTTCATTGCTCCAGGCGGCTACCAGCACCATTGCCCAGCCGCTGGCCCAGCCGATAAAAAAGCGGATGGCGCCATGCAGCCAGGGGCCGGAGGCCGCCGCCGACAGCAGCGTCAGCGCCACCGCGCCCCACAGCCCGACCTGAAGCCGCCGCTCGACATGCCGCGTCGTGCGCATCGCATTCCATGAGCCGCAGAGATAGCCGAGGTAGTTAAACGCCGCCACCACGCCCGCGCTGGTCAGTGAAAGCTGATGCTCGCCGATCATCAGCGGCACCTGTGGCGTGAAGGCGAATCGTCCAATGCCCATTGCCACTACAAGGGTGATAAACGCGGTGAGCGCCACGCGAAAAGCCATAGTGATTTCCTTGTTTTTATAAGCAGGTGTTAACCAATAGTTGCCTCAATCATGGCGCATGGTTAAACTGACGAAAAGTGAATAATAAACAACACTTTATTCCCTGAAAGAGAATACATGGATCTGACTCAGCTAAAAATGTTCTGCGCAGTCGCCGAAACCGGCTCGGTGATCCGTGCGGCAACGCAGCTGCACCGCGTGCCCTCGAACCTCACCACTCGCCTGCGCCAGCTGGAGCAGGAGATGGGCTGCGACCTCTTTATTCGTGAGAAGCAGCGTCTGCGTCTTTCCCCGCTGGGCCATAACTTTCTTAACTATGCACGGCGCATTCTTGCGCTGAGCGAGGAAGCGCTGAGTATGGCGCACAGCGGCGAACCCGGCGGCCAGTTCGCGCTGGGTGCGATGGAGAGCACCGCCGCCGCCCGCCTGCCCGATCTGCTGGCCGCCTGCCATCAGCGCTACCCCACAATGGTCATCTCGCTGATTACGGATACCTCCAGAGAGCTTATCCAGCGCGTACGTCAGGGTTCGCTGGCAGCGGCGCTGGTGGACGGGCCGGTGCTGGCCGAAGAACTCAACAGCTGCATTGCGTTTCAGGAGCAGATGGTGCTTATCTCCAGCCCCGAGCGGCCGTCCATTGCACAGCCTGCCGACGCCGAAGGCTACACGCTGTTTGCCTTCAGGTCCGGTTGCTCTTACCGCCTGCGCCTTGAAAACTGGTTCCGCAGCAGCGGCGTCGAGCCGGGACCGGTCAGGGAAATTCAGTCTTATCATACCCTGCTTGCCTGTGTTGCCGGTGGCGCGGGACTCGCGTTATTACCCGAATCCGTGCTTGCGCTGATGCCGACGCAGGCGCGCTTTAAACGGCATGCCCTGCCCGACGACGTTAGTGAGGCAACCACCCGCCTCATCTGGCGCCGCGACGCGTTTACCCCCAACGTTGAAGCACTCAAGTACCTGATCATTGCGCAACGCGACAATGAGCCAGCCAGTGAAACTGGTCCATAATGACTATTAACCCCCGAAACATGAAAGAGAAGACGATGGAAATGATTAAAACACGTGCCGCCGTGGCCTGGGCCGCCGGCGAACCCCTGAAGATTGAAGAAGTGGATTTAATGCCGCCGCAGAAAGGCGAAGTGCTGGTGCGCATTGTCGCCACCGGCGTGTGTCATACCGATGCCTATACGCTGTCAGGCAAAGATCCTGAAGGCGTTTTTCCGGCGATTCTGGGCCATGAAGGCGGCGGCGTGGTGGAAGCGGTCGGCGAAGGCGTGACCAGCGTGGCGGTCGGCGATCACGTGATTCCGCTCTACACGCCTGAATGCGGCAAATGTAAGTACTGTTTGTCTGGTAAAACCAACCTTTGTCAGGCGATCCGCACCACGCAGGGCAAAGGTCTGATGCCGGACGGCACCACGCGTTTCTTTAAGGACGGCAAGCCGATTTTCCACTATATGGGTACCTCCACCTTCTCGGAATATACCGTGGTACCGGAAATTTCGCTGGCAAAAATCAGCAAAGAAGCGCCGCTTGAAGAAGTTTGCCTGCTGGGCTGCGGCGTGACCACCGGCATGGGCGCGGTGATGAACACGGCAAAAGTGAAGGAAGGCGATACCGTGGCCATCTTCGGTCTGGGCGGCATCGGCCTTTCGGCAATCATTGGTGCGCGGATGGCAAAAGCCGGACGCATCATTGCCATTGATATCAATACCAGCAAGTTCGATCTCGCCACTAAACTGGGCGCTACCGATCTGGTGAATCCAAAAGATTACGATAAGCCGATTCAGGAGGTCATTGTCGATATGACCGACGGCGGCGTGGATTTCTCGTTTGAGTGCATCGGCAACGTCAACGTGATGCGTTCCGCGCTGGAGTGCTGCCATAAGGGCTGGGGCGAATCGGTAATTATTGGCGTGGCGGGCGCGGGCGAAGAGATTTCGACCCGTCCGTTTCAGCTGGTTACCGGCCGCGTCTGGCGCGGATCCGCATTTGGCGGCGTGAAGGGCCGCTCGCAGCTGCCTGGCATCGTTCAGCGCTATATGGACGGTGAATTCCAGCTTAATGATTTCATCACTCATAACCTGCCGCTGGAAGAGATTAATGACGCCTTCGACCTGATGCATGAAGGAAAGTCGATTCGCTCCGTGGTGCACTTCAACAAATAATCGGGAGGATGGATGGCATCATCGCTGGAACTTCTGGAAGAACATCGTCTGTTTGGCGGCTGGCAGCAGCGTTACCGTCACCGTGCAGACACGCTGAACTGCGATATGACGTTCAGTATTTTCCTGCCCGCACCAAAAAATGACACCCCGCCTGCGGTGGTGTGGTTTCTGGCGGGTTTGACCTGCACCGACGAAAATTTCGCCACCAAGTCCGGCGCGCAGCGCGTTGCCGCTGAGTTGGGGCTGGTGCTGGTAATGCCGGATACCAGCCCGCGCGGCGAAGGCGTGGCGAACGATGAGGGCTACGATCTCGGTCAGGGCGCGGGGTTTTATCTCAATGCCACCCGGGCACCGTGGGCCGCGCACTTTCACATGTATGACTACCTTAGCGAAGAGCTGCCGACGCTGATTGCGGATAACTTTCACGTCAGCGAGCGCCAGGCGATCATGGGACACTCAATGGGCGGTCACGGCGCGCTGATGCTGGCGCTGCGCGCGCCAGAGCGCTTTGTTTCCGCCTCGGCCTTTGCGCCCATCGTCAACCCGGCCGACGTGCCGTGGGGCCGTAAAGCGTTCAGCGCCTATCTGGGCGATTCAGTGGAAACCTGGCTGCCTTATGACAGCTGCTGGCTGATGCGTCAGGCGAAAGCAGCGGTGCCGATGCTGATCGATCAGGGCGACAGCGATCAGTTTCTTGCCGATCAGCTTCATCCTGAACGGCTGGAAGAGATTGCCAGAGAGAAAGGCTTTCCGCTCACCGTGCGTATTCAGCCAGGGTACGATCACAGCTACTTTTTTATTTCCAGCTTTGTGGAAGACCATCTCCGTTTCCATGCAGAACACCTTTCTGCTTAAAAAATTAAGGCCGGTTATCCGGCCTTTTTTATTCAGAAGCTGTAATCAACTGCCGCAAAATAGCGGCGACCGTCTTCATTAAAGCCATAGCTGTCGCGGTTCAGATCTTTGTCGCCGACATTCTGCACGCCCGCCCTTACCTTCACGGCTTTACTGGCCTGCCAGCTCCCTCCGCTATTCCACACCACGTAGCCGCCCGGCGTCAGGCCATCGTCTTTCAGCGTACGGCGCTCGCCAGAATAGTTCGCCTGAACGTAGAACGCCCAGTCTGCCAGCGGCGACCAGTCCAGCGTGCCGTTAGCGGTATGCAACGGCAGCGTCTCCAGCGGTTTATTGCCGCCGCCGCTGCGGTCGCGCCCATCGGCATAGGTATAGTTCAGCGTCAGTTTCCAGGCAGGAGAAATCGGAATTTTCAGCTCGGTTTCAACACCGTTGATACGCGCCCGGTTGACGTTGTAATAGTGAAATACCGGTTTGCCATTTTCAACGCCCACGAAGTTACTGTAACCCGGCGCGTCAGTAAGCGAGGCGGTGCGGGCGATATCAATGCGATCCTTTACCCTGGTCTGAAAGGCGGTAAGGCTGGCGATAACGCCGTCGAACGCGCCCTCGTCGCCATGATAGTAAAGGCCCAGTTCGACGCTTTCGCTGGTCTCCGGTTTAAGATCGCTATTACCGATGATTGTACAGGAACCGCGACAGGACGCCGTTTTCCAGTCAGGGCTCAGTTCCAGCAGCGACGGCGCCTTAAAGGCATTGGCCCAGCCGCCCTTCAGCGTGACAGTCTCACTGGCGTTATAGACCAGATAGGCGCGGGGGCTCCAGCGATCGCCGTAGGTTTCATGCTTGTCCATGCGCACGCCGCTGGTCAGCGACAGCGAATCCAGCATCTGCCACTCGTCTTCAACGAACAACGCATACTGGCTGGCCGATGTCCGCCCGCTGCCCTGAAGTTTCACCGAATCTGCCAGCCGATCGTGACGAAGCTCGCCGCCGACGATCAGCAGTTGACGAATGTCTCCCAGCGGCAGGATCAGCTTTCCGTCCAGCGACTGGTTGGTGGAAACCAGGTCGCCGTCACTGATGACGTTCTCAAGGCGGTCGCCGTAAAAGCGCAGTTCGGTCTGGCTCCAACCCCAGCGCCCGTTATGACTGAGCGAGTAGTTTTGGCGCTCAAGCCGGGTTTTATCCAGCGAGTCGGAATCGCGATCCTGACGGTCGAAGCCGTAGCCGACGGCGAAATCCTGCGTTTCCGAAGGCGTGAGCGAGAATTCGACATCGGCGTTGCGTGCGCTGTAGCCCTCAATACGCGGCGTCCAGCCGGTGGCTGAGGTGGAAGACGACTGCTGCGCATCTTTACCGCGCCTGCCCAGACTGCCGTAAGTCTTGATGCTAAGCACATCATCTACCAAAGGCCCGCTGGCAAAAAAGTTACCGTTGTGGCTGTCGCCGCGGTCACGGTGCGACTGGAAGGTGGTGTCCGCACTCAACGTTCCGTGCCAGGCCTTGCCCGTTTGTCGGGTAATAATATTGATCACGCCGCCCAGCGCATCTGAGCCGTACAGCGATGACATCGGCCCACGCACCACTTCAATCCGCTCGATGGCGTCCACCGGCACCCAGTTAAGGTCGTAGTCGTTGTGGCGGAAAACGGCATGGCGGGAGTTGACCCTTTTGCCGTCGATAAGGATGAGGGTATAGCTGCTGTCCAGCCCGCGCAGGCCGACGCCTTTACGGTTATCGCCTTCGCTGATGAGCTGTACGCCCGGCACGTCTCGCAGTACATCCTTCAGATTTTGTACCGGTTTTCGTTTGAGATCTTCAGCGGTGATCACGCTGATGCTGGCGGGGGCGTCTTTCAGATTTACCTCTACTGCCGATGCGGTAACCACCAGCGTATCCTGCTGCCTCTCCTCAGCGTGAGCCGTTAAGATGAATACAGAAACGGAGGTATAAAGACCATAGCGTACAAATGTGTTCAACCTGAACATACTCTCTCCTTGAGGCGCATTTATAGTTAAAGGGTATTTTGCCCACACTAAAACAGCAGAACGTTTTCTGCTTAATTAACCTGGATAATTATTCGGGCAGTATTGCGCTGCCCGTTATGCTGTTATTTGACAGAATCAGAAAGTCGGTTCGGCAACCAGACCATCAATTAATACCTGGGGTTTCCCCTGCGAACAGCGCTCAATGCGCCCCCGCACACCATAGACTTTCGCCAGCGTTTCCGGGGTAATCACGTTTTCCGGCTGGCCATCAGCAATAAGTTCTCCATTTTGCAGCATTAATACGTGGTCACCATGACGCAGAGCGATATTAATATCATGTACCACCACCACCGTAATAATATTGCGCTGCTGTGTTTCCCGTCGAATTAACGACATAACGTGAAACTGATAATTTAAATCCAGCGCGCTCAGCGGTTCATCAAGTAATAACAGCGCCGGACGACGAATAAGCGATTGCGCCAGACCGACCAGCTGTTTTTGTCCGCCGGAGAGCTGATCGAGATAGCTCAGCGCCAGGTGCTCAATGCCGAGCCGCTTCAGCAGGGCCATAACGTCTGACTCGCTGCCCTGATTGCCCGACGCGCGCTGAGCAACAATAATCGATTCCAGCACGTGCAGGTGGACACCCGCAGGCAGCGACTGCGGCAGATACACCACGCGATCGGCGCGCTGCGCAAACGACAGCGACATCAGATCTTCGCCGTTGAGCCGCAGTTCGCCACGGCCGCTATTCAGCCCGGCGATGGCACGCAACAGCGTCGACTTACCACAGCCGTTCGGCCCCAGCAGCACCGTTATTTTTCCGGCAGGCAGCAGAGGCACGTTAAGATCGCGGATCACCTCACGCTTCGGATAGCCTGCCTGGAAATGAGCAAGGGATAATCCTTCCATCAGATGCTCCCACGATGGCGCAAAATAATGCTCAGGAAGAAAGGCACGCCCACCAGCGAGGTGACGATGCCGACGGGGACGATAACGCCCGATACCAGGTTTTTCGAGACGATAGAGGCCAGCGACAGCACCAGCGCACCGGTCAGCGCGCTGGCGGGCAGATAGTAACGGTGATCTTCGCCGAAAATCAGACGGGCGATGTGCGGCGCAACCAGACCAATAAAGCCAATCGGGCCAACGAAGGCCACCGCCAGCGCGGAAAGAATGCTGATGCGCAACAGCGTGGCGAGACGCAGGCGACGCACGTCGATACCAAAGCTGAGCGCACGATCTTCGCCGAGCCGCAGCGCCGTAAGCTTCCACGAACTCATCATCGACAGCGGTGCCAGAATGGCGAACGCAATTAGCAGCACGCCCAGTTTCTCCCAGGAGGCGCGCGCCAGGCTGCCCATCGTCCAGAATACCAGCCCCTGCAAGGTATCTTCGCTGGCGATAAACTGCATCATTGATACCAGCGCGTTAAAGGTAAAAACCAGCGCGATGCCAAACAGCACCACGCCGGAGGTTGCTACGCGCGTCCAGCGGGTGATGCCGTCGAGCATCAGCGCGGCGAACAGCGCAAAAACAAAGGCGTTGGCCGAAATAAACCACTGGTCGGCAATACCAGGAATGCCCAGCCCCAGCACAATGGCCAGCGCGGCGCCGAACGCCGCCGCCGACGAGACGCCGAGCGTAAACGGACTAGCCAGCGGGTTATTCAGAATGGTTTGCATCTCCGCGCCTGCCAGCCCCAGCACCAACCCCACCATCACCGCCATCAGCGCATAAGGCAGGCGAATATCCCAGACGATCACCCGCGTTCCCGCATCCACGCTCTCCGGCGAAAGCAGCGTCTGCCAGAGCGTGCTGAGCGACAGGCCGGACGGACCCAGGGTGAAGTCCAGCACCAGCGAGGTAAAAATGGCCAGCAGCAGTACGCCGATCATCAGTAAGCGATAGCGCAGCAGCCGATGGTAACGCACCATAATGGATGCATCGCCGGTTGTCGCTGGCGGAGAAGAAACGTGCATGAGTAATACCTGCTGTTATTTTGCCGACATCCAGTATGTGCCCGTTGGCTCTACCGCCAGAAACTGCCGATAGAGCTGCGCTTCCGTTACGGCAGGATCGAGATCGGCGAATTTTTCGGGATAGAACCACGTGGCGAAGGCCTGGATCGCCAGGATGTTATAAGGCGAGTTGTAGAAATTATGCCATATTGCCCAGGCGTGCCCCGCTTTTACCGCCTCCAGATCACGGATCCCCTGTCGTGAAAGCGCAATCGTCAGGCTCTGCTGCGCCTGCTGCGGCGTCACCTGCGCGCCCAGTTGAATCCCCGGCGCGGTGCCAGGTGCTTTACCGCCGCTGGCAATATACACATTTGGCTGGCTGGCGATAACTTTTTCGAGGTTTACCGTGCCCAACGGGCCAGGCAGCAGATCCCGCGCGATATTGTCGCCCCCGGCCAGATCGATAAAGTCACCCATATTTCCTTTACCGGCAGAGCCGCAGCACTCGTCCCGCATCCCCGCGTGAAGTTCAATAAAGACCTTTGGCTTATCGGCGGCGGCAATCGCCTGAGTAATATCCGTCACCCGCCGGAGGTTTTGTTGATAAAAATCGATATAGCTTTCCGCCTGCTGCTCCCGGTGCAGGACTTTGCCCAGCAGGCGCATACTTGGTACGGTGTTTTTAAGCGGCGCCGTGCGAAAATCGACAAAAACTACCGGCACGCCGGCGCGCTCAAGTTGATTAACCAGCTCGCTGTGCCTGCCCGGCCCGTGTCCGGCCAGGCCAAAGACGGCAATATCCGGATTGAGCGTTAGCACTTTTTCCGGGCTGATGCTGTCGGCAGACGTGTGGCCGATGAGAGGAATATCATCAATTTTGGGGAATTTTTTGCGGTACTGCGCGTAGGTTTGCGTATCCAGCTTGCGGAAGTCGCCCTGCCAGCCAACGATACGATCCAGCGGCTTCTGCCCTTCCAGCAGCGAGAGGGCGTAAAACAGTCGTCCTTCTCCCAGCAGAATGCGATCCACCTTTTCAGGGACAGTCACCTCGCGTCCGGCAATATCGGTTACCGTGGCGGCCCAGCCGTTACTGATGGCGAGTGAGAAAAACACTAAAAGACATTTCACTATCGATCCGTTGAACATCGTTGCCTGCTCCATAGCGTCAAAAAGTCACGCCCGAGACAATAACGAAAGTGATAATAATTATCAATACTGTTTTCATAAAAAAAAGGCGCACGACGCGCGCCTTTGATTGCATCGCCTATTTTGTATCAGGAAACTGCATGTCCTGATATTTCACAAAACGGGATTTTTTAGTCAGCTTGTAGCCAAACCAGATGACTAAAAACAGCGGGATGCCGATGTAGGTGGCCGCTACCGCATACCAGTCAATGCGATCTTCAAGGAACGCCTGATAGTTCTGCCCAAGGGTGATGATCAGACAAAGAATGAAGGCGAAGATCGGGCCGAGCGGGAAGAAACCGGACTGATAAGGCAGGTCTGACAGATCGCGCCCCTGCGACACGTAACCGCGACGGAAACGATAGTGGCTGACCGCGATGCCCAGCCAGGCAATGAACCCGGTCATGCCGGAGGTATTCAGCAGCCACAGATAGACCGTCTGATTACCAAACATAGAACTGAGGAAACAGAGCGCCGCCACCACCGTGGTGGCATACAGCGCGTTGCGCGGAACGCCGCCTTTGGAAAGCTTGCCGAAGAGGCGTGGCGCTTTGCCTTCCCGCGCCAGGGTAAAGAGCATGCGGGTTGAGGCATACATGCCTGAGTTGCCTGCCGAGAGCACCGCGGTCAGGATCACCGCGTTCATCACCGCCGCAGCGGAGAGCAGTCCGGCATGCTGAAAGACCAGCGTGAACGGGCTGACGCTGATATCTTTCACGTCATTACGCAGCAGGTTGCTATCGGTATAGGGAATAATCAGGCTGATCACCAGGATCGCAAAGACGTAAAACAGCAGGATGCGCCAGAACACCTGCCGCACCGCGCGAGGGATATTTTTTGCCGGCTCTTCCGACTCACCGGCGGCGATACCAATAAGCTCGGTGCCCTGAAAAGAGAAACCGACGATCATCGCCACGCCAATCATCGCGGAGAATCCTCCTGCAAACGGCGCGTCGCCGATCTGCCAGTTATGCCAGCCCGCACCTTCGCCGCCGCGCAAAATGCCGACGATCATCAGTACGCCCACGCCGATGAAGATAATGACCGTGACCACTTTAATCAGCGAGAACCAGTATTCCGCCTCGCCGAAGCCTTTTACTGAAATGTAGTTAAGCAGGAAAATCAGACAAAGAAACAGCGCGCTCCAGATCCAGCCGGGCGTGTCCGGGAACCAGTACGTCATCACCAGCTGCGAGGCGACGAGATCGACAGCGATGGTTACCGCCCAGTTGTACCAGTAGTTCCAGCCCAGCGCGAAGCCAAAACCTTCTTCAACATAGTTTGCGCCGTAGGTAGAAAACGAACCTGAAACGGGCATAAACGCCGCCAGTTCACCAAGGCTGGTCATCAGAAAATAGACCATCAAGCCGATCAATATATAAGAGAGCAGCGCGCCGCCCGGCCCCGCCTGAGAGATCGTCGCGCCGGAGGCGACGAACAGGCCCGTACCGATAGAGCCGCCAATGGCGATCATGGAGAGGTGGCGCGCCTTAAGCTCGCGTCGTAGCGCAGGCTGTTCTGTTGTTTTTGTGTCCTTAACCATCTTGAAATGCTGTGTCCTGGGTAAAATAAGGCGCGATTGTAGCAAACTGCTTCCTGACGGGTAGTGATTCCGCCCCGTTATAAGATAGCTTCATGATCGCCGCGCAATTATAAGTTTTGCGCCGTTATTCCGTGCAATAGCTAAGGAATCTCAGCAGAGATTTGGAGAGATGTTTCTGACGGTGGTGAATACGATAGAGCGTGCGTTTAAGCGGCGGCAGCGGGATGCGGACTTCGCGAAGCGTGCCCACCGCCAGTTGCTCCTCAATCACGCGGCGCGACAGGCAACTGATGCCCATGCCGTGCCGCACAGCGTGTTTAATGGCTTCCGAGTTGCCTAACTCCAGCGCCAGCCGAAACGGCGGCAGGTGGGAAAGCAGCAAATAATCAACGATTTCACGCGTGCCGGAGCCGTGCTCGCGCAGGATCCACGACGCGGCGGCGAGGGAATCCAGCGTGACCGGCTGCCGGAAAATCGTTGCATCCGGCGCGGCAAAAACCACCAGTTCGTCCTCCAGCCACGGTTCGCTAATCAGCCCGGTCATATGGCTTGGCCCTTCTATCAGACCGATATCAACGCGAAAATCCGCTACCGCGTTAATCACGTCCTGGCTGTTGCCTACGCTTAATTCGAGCGGCAGTTCAGGAAAATCGCTGCGCCAGCGGGCAATCATGCCGGGCAGCAGATAGTTGCCGATGGTGCTGCTGGCGAACACGCGTAGCGCGCCGTTATCCTCACGGAAAAGCTGCTCGATCTCAGTGGCCTGTTCCAGTAACGCCACCGCGCGCGGATAGAGCAGCCGCCCGTGCTCATTAACTATCAGCCGTTTACCTACGCGATCAAAAAGCTGTACGCCAAGCTGCCCTTCCAGATCCGCCAGCGCAGCGCTCACCGCCGACTGCGACAGTGACATAACCTGTGACGCCTGGGTGGTGGAGCCGCTTTTCAGCACTTCGCTGAACACCTCAAGCTGTCGTAACGTGATATGCATTGTTCTTGTACCTCACTAACGCCAGATAAGGTAAACGGTCAGCGCCAGCCACAGCAGGATAAATAAGCCCACCATCGTCAGCGGTGTAAAACGCCTGCCCTTTCCTGGCCGCCGAGTGGCCCGGGCCTCGCTGGCCCGCTTCACCTCCGCAGGCAGCAGCCGAATCAGCAGCGCGATGCCGCCTGGCACGATAACCGCATCATCCAGCAGACCAACAAACGGAATGACATCGGGTATAAGATCGACAGGACTTACGGCATAGACGCCAAGTCCGGCGGAGAGCAGCTTGATCCAGCCCGGCGTAAGCGGGTTACGACAGGCATACCACAGCAGCAGCACGTTTTTATTAAAGAATCCCAGCCATCGACGCATTCGCCTGAACATGCCTTCTCCTATTACTTATTCTGGTTAATTATAAATATATAATCAATTTCACTTTTAAACCATCTTTACGCGTACTGCCAGCACGACGCCGGGACGTTTGCTCTGAGTGGCGCTAAGCTTTGTTGTGATAAACACGCCGTTTATGGTTATCATTGCCGCTTACGTTCTGGTGCCCTGACAGGAGAAACGGCATGAAATACATTGGTGCTCACGTCAGCGCCGCAGGCGGCGTGGATCAGGCGGTGCTTCGCGCCCACGAGCTGGACGCCACGGCGTTTGCATTATTTACCAAAAATCAGCGACAGTGGCGCGCTGCCGATCTGAGCGACGCGGTGATTGACGCCTTCCGTACCGCCTGTGAAAAATATCATTATAACGCCGGACAAATTCTTCCCCATGACAGCTATCTGATCAACCTCGGCCATCCGGTCCGGGAGGCGCTGGACAAGTCGCGCGAGGCGTTTCTTGATGAAATGCGCCGCTGCGAACAGCTTGGGCTGGCGCTGTTGAACTTCCATCCGGGCAGCCACCTGCATCAGATTGACGAAGATCAGTGCCTGAAACGTATCGCCGAGTCGATCAATATCGCGCTGGAGAAAACGCATGGCGTGACGGCGGTCATTGAGAATACCGCCGGACAGGGTAGCAACCTCGGCTTTCGCTTTGAGCATCTGGCCGCGATCATCGACGGCGTCGACGACAAGTCCCGCGTCGGCGTCTGCATTGATACCTGTCATGCGTTTGCCGCGGGTTACGATTTACGCAGTGCGGAAGCGTGCGAAAAAACCTTTGATGAGTTCTCGCGTATCGTGGGCTTTGACTACCTGCGCGGCATGCACCTTAACGATGCCAAAAGCGAATTTGCCAGCCGCGTCGATCGCCATCACAGCCTCGGCGAAGGCAATATCGGAAAAGCGGCGTTTAGCTGGCTGATGAAAGACCAGCGTTTTGACGGCATCCCGATGATTCTGGAAACGGTAAATCCGGATATCTGGAAGGATGAGATAGCCTGGCTGAAGGCTGAGCAGGCATAAAAAAAGCGCGGGCAACCGCGCTTTTTTCTTTCTGACGTTATTTATGCTTTTACGGCTTCCACTTCGGGGCGTTTCAGTACGGCATAGGCAAGGCCCGCCACAACGGTTCCCACCACAATCGCCATCAGGTAACCCAGTACTGGCGTAATCGCGCCAGGGATCAGCAGGACGAACAGCCCGCCATGCGGCGCCATCAGCTTCGCGCCCACCGCCATCGAAATGGCGCCGGTCAGCGCACCGCCAATGATACAGCAGGGCAGAACGCGCATCGGATCGCGGGCGGCAAACGGAATTGCCCCTTCAGAGATAAAGCACAGGCCAAGCACCAGCGCCGCTTTGCCGCCTTCCTGCTGGCCTTTATTGAATTTCTTACGCGCCACCAGCGTCGCCAGTCCCATTGCCAGCGGAGGAACCATGCCCGCCGCCATGATCGCTGCCATCGGCGCGTAGGTTTGGGAACTCAGCAAGCCAACGCCAAACGCATACGCCACTTTATTGACCGGGCCACCCATGTCGGTACACATCATACCGCCGAGGATCGCGCCCAGCACTACCGCGTTCGCCGTCCCCAGGTTAGCCAGCCAGTGTGTCAGCCATGTCATGATCCCGGCAACCGGTTTGCCGACCACGTAAATCATCAGCAGGCCGGTAATCAGGCTGGCCACCAGCGGAATAATCAGGATAGGTTTTAGCGCTTCCATACTTTGCGGCAGCCTGACCTTCGAGCCGATCAGCTTCGCAGCGTAACCGGCTATGAAGCCCGCAATGATACCGCCAAGAAAGCCTGCATTGATGCTGGTGGCGATCATACCGCCGATCAAACCCGGCGTCAGGCCGGGACGATCGGCAATGGAGAAAGCGATAAAGCCCGCCAGCACTGGCACCATCAGCGCAAAGGCGCTGCCGCCGCCGATCTGCATCAGCGCCGCGGCCAGCGTGCCCTGCTCTTTAAATGCCGTAATACCGAACGCGAAGGAGAGCGCAATGCTCAGACCGCCCGCCACCACCATTGGCAGCATGTACGATACGCCGGTCAGCAGATGACGATAGGCGCCAGACCCCTCTTTTTTCTCGCTGCCCTGCGGCTGGCTGCCGCCTTTCGGCTGATAAGGGCGCGCTTCCGCAACCGCTTTATCCAGCTCCTGCGCCGTTTTCTTCAGCGCCAGACCGGTTGAGGTGCGATACATCGGTTTACCGGCAAATTTCGCCAGATCCACGTCGATATCTGCCGCCACAATCACCAGATCGGCTTCCGCCACCTCTTCCGGCGTAATGGCATTGCCTGCGCCTACGGAGCCGCGGGTTTCAACTTTCACCCACCAGCCGCGTTTTTTGGCTTCAGCATCAATCGCTTCCGCCGCCATGAAGGTGTGCGCGACGCCCGTCGGGCAGGCGGTAACGGCGACGATGCGCTTCATCCCTGACGGCGCGGCCGCAGGGCTGGCAACCGCAGCCGTTGGCGCGGGTGCATGCCAGGGTTTCGCTTCGCTCTGTGCTTTCGACAGCACGGCATCGGGCTGGCGAAGAAGCTGTTCGATATCCGCCAGGTAAATTGCCTTACCGTTCAGGCTGGCATCGTTCGGCATATTTTTGCCTGCCACGATAACCTGATCGGCGTCAGCGACGTTGTCTGTAAGGGTGATGCCAAGGCCGCCCGCCGCCGCGGTAGCCATATTTTTTGCCAGATAGCCCGTTGCCAGCCCCAGCGAAGAATCTATTATCAGCAGCGTTTTCATTGTACCTCTCCTGCTGTCAGTTAAAGGGTTCCAGCTTGACGCGCGCCATCATTGCGGCCAACTGGGTACGATCGGTAACGCCTACGTTGCTCTGGCTGACCGCCAGGGCTGCCACAGCCGTGGCAAGTCGCAGCGTGTGCTCGCTGGACTCGCGCATCAGCAGGCCGTAAATCAGCCCGCCGACCATTGAATCCCCTGCGCCAACGGTGCTGACCACTTCGCATGCGGGAGGTTTGGCGATCCATTCACCTGAAGCGTTTACCCACAGCGCGCCTTCCGCGCCCAGTGAAATGACTACGTGGGCGATGCCCTGCTCGCGTAGCGCGTGTGCGGCCTCAATGACGTCCTGTAATGTGGGAAGTTTGCGACCGGCCCAGATTTCCAGCTCACGGCGATTGGGTTTAACCAACCACGGCGCCGCCTTCAGACCCGCCACCAGCGCCTCGCGGCTGCTGTCAAAAATGATGCACGGGCAATGGGTTCGCAGCGCGCTCATCCATTCGGTGAACGCATCTGGCGCCACGCCTGCCGGAAGACTGCCGCTGACGCAGACCATGTCGAACTGACCGAGCCAGGTCAGCGAGTCGGTGGTGAAGCGTTCCCAGTCCTGACCGGTAACCTCAAAGCCGGAGAAATTCAGGTCGGTCACTTCGCCATCTTTTTCCGTCAGCTTAACGTTGATGCGGGTGCGTCCTTCAACCACCTGAAAGCGGTTGGCGATGCCCAGCTCGCTGAACAGATGCTGAAAGCCGTCCTGATTCTCTTTACCGAGAAATCCGCCAACGGTGACATCGATGCCTAAATCTTTCAGCACCTTCGCCACGTTAATGCCTTTACCCGCCGCGTGAAGGCCGGTGGTTTTCACCAGGTTAACCTCACCGCGCTCGATTTCCGGCGTGTAACCTACCAGGTCGTAAGCCGGGTTTAGCGTAATGGTGGCAACGCGTCTGCTCATGCTGCCCCCTCGCCAAGACCGCCGGCGATGGCCGCGCCGATGGCGTCCAGCGCCGCGCGGGCATCCTCGCCGCTGGCGGTAAAGCGCAGGCGATGGCCTTTTTTCACGCCCAGCGCCACCACTTTCATCAGGCTGCGGCCGTTCGCCGGTTTGCCGCTACCGTCCAGATTGATGACGCTGACGTCGCAGTTGAACTGCTTGATCACGCTGACCAGCGCCGTGCCCGGACGGGCATGCAGACCATGTTCGTTGCGAATGGTGAACTCTTCCGTCAGCGTGTCGGCCTGTTCGGTGACCTCGCTGGTGAGCAGCGCCAGAATGCCTGCCGCATCGGCACTCAGCAGACGATCTGCCTGCTGTTTGATCAGAAGATCGCTCAGGTAGTTGAGGACAGTCAGTGGACGATCGTCGGTGACCGAAACCGTGACCAGCAGCGCGGCTTTCTCGCCCTCAACCTCAAAAGGCGTTACGCTGCGACTGACGGCCACCGCGCTGCCAAGGTTGCCTTCGGTGCTGTCGCTCAGCCAGATGCCCTGCCCCAAATTGAGCGGACGTGAGGTGATAACCCGGCTGACAAACGCCGCATCGACCGCGCCCGCCTGCTGTAAACGGCCCGCGTTCAGCGCCTGAAGCGTCATCAGATCGCCGGCCGCAACGTCCGTTGTAATCAGCGACGTATCGAACTGAAATTCGCCGCCCTGTTTTTCGCCCATCAGCAGGCTGCGCAGCGTCTCTGCCGAGTCCGTGGTTTTCAGCGATTCGGCCACGCTGTCATCGCTGAGAACGTGCGTAAGCTGACGCAGCAGCGCGAGGTGCTCATCTGATTTTGCCGCAATACCAATGACCACATAAGCGGTCTGGTCGTCGCCCCAGGCAATACCCTGTGGAAACTGATAAACCTGTACGCCGGTTTTCAGCACTAAATCACGGGTGTCGGTGGTGCCGTGCGGAATAGCAATGCCGTTACCTAAATAGGTTGAGGTTTGCTGTTCGCGCGCAAGCATGCCGTTGACGTAGCCTTCGCCCACGTTACCGGCACGCGTTAGCGCGGCGGCAACCTGACGAACGGCATCCTCTTTGTCCCCGGCGGCTGCGCCAGGATGGATAGCGGATAATTCAAGCTGGAACATAGTTCTCCTCGCTGCCGAAATTGAATCGTTTCAGCTAAGTTGAGAAAAAAAGCGTCATCTGGTGCTGGCAGAGCCGGAGAGATAACGCTGAAACGTTTCAATTAGTGTGTTCCTCTTCCCTCTGCCGACGCAAGTTTTAGCGAAAACGACGTAGTAAATTTTTGACGACACGCACACTTTGTTACGTTAAGCACATAAATTAACGGCTGAGTGGGTTCAATGCTGAAGGAGCGCTGAAGGAGGATGAGGATGGCTTCGTTGTGCTGAAAGCAGGTTCAGCGGAATAACAGTGACGGGCGCTCACAAGGCCGCCAGCCTTTAACTGGCTTAGTTAACGCTTCCGGGCGCCGTTTGACGCTCAAGATCCAGCAGATAGGTCATTGCTGCTTCGCTACTGGTGCCGCACATCTCCGCATCAGGCATCAGGCTGGCACAGACGGCGGGTCGCAGGGGTGATAAGAATATTTTGCAGCGGCGCTGCTCGTCGAGTTGAATACACGGCGTATTGGCAGGCTTGCCTTCAGGCATGCCGGGGATCGGTGTCGAGATTGAGGGCACGATACAACAGGCACCGCAGGCCGCACGGCATTCCATCTGGCTTACCTTTCATGGCAAAACGCGACAATAGCAGCCGGATTGATGAAATACTATCCTTATACTCTGGACATTTCCCTCGATGAACGCCGGACGTGCTTGCCTGACGTCCTGAGCAAGAGTAAGTTGTCGCGATGATTTTTCTGCCCTTCTAAATTTGAGAAACTTTTTATGCCAAGAGCAAACGAAATTAAAAAAGGTATGGCCGTCAGCTTCAACGGCAAACTGCTGCTGGTAAAGGATATCGACGTGCAAAGCCCCAGCGCGCGCGGCGCATCCACGCTGTATAAAATGCGCTTTACCGATATCCGCACCGGCCTGAAAGTTGAAGAGCGTTTTAAAGGCGACGACATTCTTGAGGCCATTTCCCTCAGCCGCCGTCAGGTGACATTTTCCTACGTTGACGGCGATGAATACGTCTTTATGGATGACGAAGACTATACGCCTTACGTCTTCAAAAAAGATCAGATTGAGGAAGAACTGCTGTTCATCCCCGACGGCGGCATTCCGGGCCTTCAGGTGCTGACGATGGACGGACAAATTCTGGCCCTTGAGCTGCCGCAAACGCTGGATATGGAAATTATTGAAACCACGCCGGGTATTAAAGGCGCTTCCGCCAGCGCGCGAACCAAACCCGCTACGATGAGTACGGGTCTGGTCATCCAGGTGCCTGAATATCTCAGTAACGGTGATAAAATTCGTATTCATATTCCGGAACGTCGTTACATGGGTCGTGCTGAATAACGTTCAGGTTGAAAAAAGGCGAAGCGGGTGCGCTTCGCCTTTTTTTGTTATAATATAACAATATCAGTTATAGCTGACGGTAACAATGGCGCGGCTTCGCTGGGGATTCAGCCAGCGTATTTGCTGTTGTGCAATATTATTTTGGAGCGTTTCTTCAGCGTAGGTCATCGTTCGTAGTGTACTGATACCATTGAGGTCGCATAAACTGATCATCTCGCTGGCCTGTTGCGAGACACGACAGGTAGATTCAGTAATCTTTCCGGTAAAAGAAATGTTTTCCGAACTGTTAAAGGCCTCCGCCAACTCTGCCCGGGCACCGCTCATCCCTGAGGTTAAAAGCATAATGACCAGCGCCGTTTTGATGCCCTTCATATTAACCTCATTCTGTTAGTGACGATGGATGTCACCTTCTCAGATTATCGCCTGATGGTAAAAAAGTTAAATAAAACTTAATAATTTACAGAGAGTATTATGACACGCGTTAATTTAGTTACCGGTTTTCTTGGCAGCGGTAAAACCACAACGCTGCTTCATCTTCTTTCACAAAAGCCCGATAGCGAGAAATGGGCGGTGCTGGTCAACGAGTTTGGTGAAGTAGGGATTGACGGCGCCCTGCTGGCGGAGAGCGGCGCGGTGCTCAAAGAGATCCCCGGTGGCTGCATGTGCTGTGTGAACGGACTGCCGATGCAGGTAGGGCTGAACATGCTGCTAAAACAGACCGCGCCGGATCGCCTGCTGATTGAGCCTACCGGGCTTGGCCATCCTAAGCAGATCCTGGATATGCTTGGCGCTGACGTTTATCGTCCGTGGCTCGCGCTTGATGCCACATTCTGCCTGCTTGATCCGCGCCAGCTTAGTGACAGGCGCGTGGTGGAAAACGAAAATTTCCGCGACCAGCTTGCCGTAGCCGATATTATTATTGCTAATAAGGAAGACCGCTGGTCGGAGGCTGATCGTCTGGCGCTGGCGGCGTGGCAGGCGCAGGATGACTCCCGTCGCGACGTGGTTAACGTCAGTTACGGCAACATTGATGCGCAGTTATTGACTCGCCCGCGAAAAAATCATCGCGTGCTTCCTGATGCGAAGCATCATCATGCGCACGATGCCGGGCTGGCGGCGCTGGCTTTGACGCCTCATGCCCGCTGGCGTCGCGCGCTTAACGAAGGCCAGGGCTATTTTGCCTGCGGCTGGGTGTTCGATGCTGACACCGTTTTTGATACGGTTGGCCTGCTCGAATGGGTACGTCTTGCGCCCGTAACGCGGGTAAAAGGGGTTTTACGCATTCGGGAAGGGCTGGTAAGCGTGAACCGTCAGGGCGACGATTTTCACATTGAAACACGCCCCGCTCCCCCACCGGACAGTCGGGTTGAAATGATTAACGAATCATTAGCAAACTGGAACGAACTGCAAGCCAGTTTGTTGAAACTTCGTTTATGATAAGTAGCATAATCTTCGACGCTACAATTCTTCATATGACCTTAATGAAAATGACTTTTAACCGTTTATTGACCATCCTGTTGTTGAATGCAGCGGGTCTGGCGCTGTTTTTTTCCTGGTATCTGCCTGCCAATCATGGCTTATGGTTTGTGCTGGATAAAAACATTTTCTACTGGTTCAACGATCGGCTTGTTACTAACAAAGCGCTGCTCTGGCTGCTGGCTGTGACTAATTTTCGCGCTTTTGATGGCGTCGCATTACTGGCGATGGGCTATCTCTATTTGACCTTCTGGCGACGTGAAACGCCTGGGGGACGCCGTCGCCTGCTGGCAATTGGCGTAGCGATGCTGATTTCTGCTGTGGTGCTGAATCAGCTGTGTCGTCTGATCCCGGTCTCGCATCCCAGCCCAACCCGGTTCTTCCCGCACGTCAATCATGTGACACAGTTAACCGGCATTCCCGCCAAAGATGCGTCTACGAACAGCTTCCCCGGCGATCACGGTATGATGCTGATGATCTTTGCCTGCTTTATGCTGCGCTATTTTACGCGGCGAGCCTTCTTTATTGCCGTGGCGATCGTGCTGGTATTTGCCACGCCACGCATTATGATTGGCGCGCACTGGTTTACCGATGTGGTGGTCGGCTCGCTGAGTATTGTGCTGGTAGGAATGAGCTGGTGGTTAATAACCCCCGCCAGCGATTATCTGGTCAATGCGCTATATCGTTATCTGCCCGGTAAATATAAACCGGTGAACTGAGCCATTCATATTTGTGTATGATGTCGCCGTTATTTTCCCGCGAGTAAATAATGGCGAACAGATAATTAGGCTGCTAATCAAGTTGGTGACAAGCCTGTCGTATGACGTAAAGCAGTGATTTACACTGTGAAGCGTAAATGTAAACACAGATTTGTCTCAGTTTACCCTTCTCTACACGTTTAACGTCTGAAATGCGCCACGGATATTCAAGCTTTTTCGGATTTTGTCGATAACGTGGCCGCTTTGTTACAATCTTATTTCATATCATTAAAACCTATAAAAAAGTCGCTAAAACCCCTCGCCATGCGGCCTCTAATCGGTTAACCTCAGTTTCGATTAGGCCCTATAGTAAAATATTTCCAGAATTTACACTTTAAAGTGTGCACTACAACACGTTTTGGGTATTCAGGAATTGTCTTACCTTGTCGCGCTAATTAACCTCGTTTCGTTTCGCATTATTCTGACGACTCTCGTCGTTAAGGACTTCAAGGGATCACAAACATAATGGTCAAGTCTCAACCGATATTGAGATATATCTCGCGGATTTTACCCGCTGTCGCCTTAGCGACGTTGTTGTCAGCATGTAGTTCAACGAATACCCATAACAATGCGCAAACTGATACGCGTGCAGTTAAAAACCAGGATAGTTTTTTACTTCAAGCGTCTCAGGATGAATTCGAAAAGCTGGTTCAGAACGTGGATGTTAAATCCCGCCTGATGGATCAGTATGCAGACTGGAAAGGCGTGCGTTATCGCCTGGGTGGCACCAACAAACGCGGCATTGACTGCTCTGCGTTTGTGCAAACCACCTTCCGCGAACAGTTTGGACTTGACCTGCCGCGTTCTACTTACGAGCAGGAAGGAACAGGAAAAAGCATTCAGCGTGCAAGGCTGCGCGCAGGGGATCTGGTTCTGTTTCGCGCCGGTTCAACGGGACGCCACGTAGGCATCTATCTTGGTAATGACAACTTTGTTCATGCATCAACCAGCAGTGGCGTGATGATCTCGAATCTGAACGACAGCTACTGGAAAAACCGCTACCGCGAAGCGCGGCGGGTTTTAGCAAACAAACAAAGCTGATGTCCTTCCCCTGAAGTCTGCGAAAACGAGAATAAAAAACGCCGCTTGCGGCGTTTTTTTTTGCCTCTCCTCTCCCTGACGTTTCAGATAAAACCGTCCTTTATCCCACCTTATGCCTCGTTCGCGACAGAATGTCATATTTATCATCTTAAATGCAGACACCCTTTCGCCAGCGTTATATTCTGGCGAACACCGGGAAACTGTTGCCGCAGTGAATAATAATAAAAGCGCTTTCGGGAGAGCCCATGCCACTCACCGCACTTATTGCGCGGCAGGTAAACAGCCCGCGCAAAATTTTTAGTCTGAGCGCCCTGTTCGGCCTGACCATTTGTGCCCTGTTTGTCGCCGTTACGCTGCTGATTATCTGGCAGCGGATCACCGATCAACACGATCGTTTTGCCCGTGCGGCGCAAGCCTCGGCTGAAGCCAGGCTGGATGGATTAACTCATGCGCTTGCGCCGTTGCGTAATCAGACCCAGGCGCATTGTGCTGATGTCAGTAACGAACTGACCCGCCGCGCGGCGTTTACCGGCAGCGTGCGGGCTATTTTGCTGGTTAACCAACACAACTCCTTTTGCTCATCTGCTACGGGTGATATGCAGTTGGATATTTCACGTATTTCACCGACCACCCGGCTGGAAAATGACAAAGACATCCGGCTGATGTCAGGCACACCGCTGGCGCCCGGCCAGCCAGCCCTTGTTTTGTGGTTGAAAGATCCGCGCTTTGCCGCCAGCGGCGTACTTATTACAATGAATATCACGCTGCCGCCTGCATTATTGCTTGCCGCCAGAGAGCATGAAGTGACCGGTATGGCCATCGTTGCAGGCGATAAGGCTTTTACCACCGCATCATCGGGCATTGTCGCCACACGCGCGTTGACTGAACCGCCAGTCAGAAGCCTTCCCGTTAACGGTTATCCCCTTCGTATTCTGCTGTATGGCTCTCCCCTGCCGACCAACTATCTCAATATGACCCTGCTGGCCGGACTGGTGTTGGGGCTGTGTAGCGCCTTAGCCTGTTTTATGCTGCTGACGTTAAAAGCGCAGCAGGGCAAAGAGATCTTGATGGGTATTAAACGAGGCGAATTTCATGTTGAATATCAGCCTGTTGTGGAAGCCTCAACCGGCAAAACCGTCGCGCTGGAAGCCCTGATGCGCTGGACGCATCATACGCAGGGGCGTATTCCACCCGACGCGTTTATCAGCTACGCGGAACTGCAAAACCTGATGGCGCCGCTTACCCGCCACCTTTTTGAGCTTGTAGCCCGGGATGCGCATGCCCTGATGCATGTCACGCCTGTTGGCACGCGCATGGCGTTAAATATTTCTCCGGCACATCTTGTCGATAACGATTTCCGTCAGGATGTGCTTAACTGGCTTGCAGCAATGCCTGCTAACCATTTTGACTATGTTTTCGAGTTAACCGAACGCACAATGGTCAGCGAGAAGAACGCTGCGCAAGAATTCAGATGGTTACAACAGCAGGGCATCCGTATTGCTATTGATGATTTTGGTACCGGACACAGTGCGCTCATCTATCTGGAGAAATTCAATTTTGATTTTCTGAAGATCGATCGCGGATTCGTGCAGAGTATCGGACTGGAAACCGTCACCTCACCCGTGCTGGATACGGTACTGACGCTGGCTGAGCGACTTGATTTAAATACGGTGGCGGAAGGTGTTGAAACCTGGGAACAGGCAGGGTGGCTGGTGGAACATGGCGTCACTTATTTGCAGGGCTACCTGTTTAGCCGTCCGTGCACCGTTTCGCATCTTATCGACTATTTTCATCGCGAGAATCAGCCCGCTGTTTGAAGACGGGTAAAAAACGTAAATAACTGTTTAAGCGCATTGCCTTCGTCTTTGGCCTGCTGTTAGGCTTGCCGTCATCGTCGGCCTCTTCCGCTGGAGTCAATTAACACCATGATATTTCGCTGGTTTGCCCTGTTAATGTGCATTTTTGCGACGCAATACGCGCAGGCAGAAACCGTTCATCAGGGCGATGCGTTTGCCCAACCTGGCGACCCCAAATATAGCTCCGGCTTCAGCCATTATGACTACGTGAATCCGAATGCGCCCAAAGGCGGCACGATCACGCTGTCGGCTATCGGTACTTATGACAATTTCAACCGTTTTGCTTCGCGAGGCAACCCCGGCGCGCGGACGGATGAGTTATACGACCGTCTGTTTACCAATTCTGAAGATGAGCCAAACAGCTATTATCCCCTTATTGCTGAATCTGCCCGCTATCCCGACAGCTATCATTGGGTAGAAATCACGCTCAATCCCAGGGCGCGATTTCATGACGGCAGCCCGATAACGGCCCGCGACGTTGCCTTCACTTTTCGCAAATTTATGACCGAAGGCGTGCCGCAATACCGCGTGGTCAATAAAGGCATTACTGCCAGGGTTATTTCTCCTCTCACCGTACGCTTTGAGATGCCGGATGGCGACAAAGACAAGATGCTGTCGATGCTCTCACTGCCGGTATTTCCTGAAAAATTCTGGCAGCATCACCGGCTTGATGAGCCACTGCGATCGCCACCGCCGGGCAGCGGTCCCTATCGCATCAGCGCCTGGCGAGCAGGTCAGTATATTACCTGGTCTCGCGTGAAAGATTATTGGGCCGCCGATCTGCCGGTAAACAAAGGGAGATTCAATTTTGATACGGTGCGCTATGACTACTATCTGGATGATAACGTCGCCTTTGAGGCGTTCAAAGCGGGCGCGTTTGACTTCCGGACCGAAGGTTCGGCCAAAAAATGGGCAACCCAGTATCAGGGTAAAAACTTCGAAAACCAGCAGATTGTAAAGATGCAGAAGCCAAACGTCGTGGCGACGGATACGCAGTGGCTGGCATTAAACGTTAATAAGCCACAATTCAGCGATCGCCGCGTGCGGGAGGCGCTTGCACTGGCCTTTGATTTTGAATGGATGAATAAAGCATTGTTTTACGGCGCCTATAAGCGGACCAGCAGCTATTTCCAGAATACCGACTATGCCGCGCGGCAGCTTCCCGATGATAAAGAGTTGGCGATCCTCAATCCCCTGCGCGGGAAAATACCGGATAAGGTGTTTACCCGGGTTTATCAGCCGCCGGTTACCGACGGCAGCGGTTACGACCGCGGCAAACTGCTCAAGGCGCTGGATCTGCTGAAACAGGCGGGTTGGGTACTGAAAAATCAGAAGCTCATCAACGTAAAAACCGGCAAACCGCTCAGCATGGAACTGCTGTTGAACTCAGGCGGAAACGATCAGTGGGTTCTGCCGTTCAAACATAACCTGAGCCGGCTGGGCATTACGCTTTCAGTGCGTCAGATGGACAGTTCACAGTACCTCGCGCGCAAACGCAAACGCGATTATGACATGCTGCCCACAGGCTATTATGCTTTTCCTGCACCCGACTCCTCTTTGCAAATTATTTGGGGATCGGCCTACCTGAATTCCAGCTATAACGCGTCCGGCGCCACCAGTAAGGTCATTGACGATCTGCTGGCGCAAATTATCGCTCACCAGGCCGATAAGCAGTCGCTGGTGCTGCTGGGACGGGCGCTGGATCGCGTACTGACCTGGAACTTTTACATGATACCCATGTGGTACGGCGCCGAAGATCGATATGCTTACTGGAATAAGTTTTCAATGCCTGCAACGTTACCCACCTACTCTGTCGGTTTTGACGGCTGGTGGTATGATGCCAACAAAGCCGCGCAGTTGCCGGCCCAGCGTCGTTAAGGAGTCTTGATTTGGGCGCTTACCTGCTACGCAGAGTGCTGCTGATTGTGCCTACCCTGTGGGCGATCATCACTATTAACTTTTTTATCGTGCAGATTGCGCCGGGCGGGCCGGTCGATCAGGCGCTGGCGAATATTGAATTCGGCCAGAGCAGCGGTGTTCCGGGCGGCGACGCCTCGGCCATTCACAATCGCAGTGCGCTCAACGCCCACCCTGGTGACAGCCAGTACCGCGGCTCCCGTGGATTAGATCCGGAAGTTATCGCCGAAATCACCAAACGCTACGGCTTCGATAAACCGATCGGGCAGCGCTATCTGGACATGCTGTGGAACTATGCGCGCTTCAACTTTGGCGACAGCCTGTTTCGCAGCAGCTCGGTGATTGAACTGATAAAAGAGAGCCTGCCGGTATCGGTAACGCTCGGCCTGTGGAGCACGCTGATCATATACCTGGTTTCAATTCCACTGGGTATCAAAAAAGCGGTACGCAACGGCAGCGCCTTTGATATCTGGAGCAGCTCGCTGATTATTATCGGCTACGCCGTGCCCTCGTTTTTGTTTGGTATTCTGCTGATTGTGCTGTTCGCGGGCGGCAGCTATCTCGACTGGTTCCCGCTGCGCGGGCTGGTGTCCGCGCAGTTTGATTCCCTGCCCTGGTACGGGAAAATCGTTGATTACTTGTGGCACATCACGTTGCCGGTTCTCGCCACGGTGATTGGCGGCTTCGCCACGCTGACCATGTTGACCAAAAACGCCTTTATGGATGAAATTCGTAAACAGTACGTCGTTACCGCGCGCGCAAAAGGCCTCGGTGAAGAAAAAATCCTTTACCGACACGTTTTTCGTAATGCGATGCTGCTGGTGATCGCCGGTTTTCCGGCCACGTTTATCAGCATGTTTTTTACCGGATCGTTGCTGATTGAGGTGATGTTCTCGCTCAACGGCTTAGGCCTGCTGGGCTATGAAACCACCATCCAGCGCGACTATCCGGTGATGTTCGGCACGCTCTATATTTTCACTCTGATCGGTCTGCTGCTGAATATTCTCAGCGATATCACCTACACGCTGGTCGATCCACGCATTGATTTTGAGGGACGATAATGAGCCGTTTAAGCCCCGTGAATCAGGCGCGCTGGACGCGTTTTCGCCACAACCGCCGTGGCTACTGGTCGCTGTGGATATTTTCCGTGCTGTTTGTGCTTTGCCTGGGTGCAGAGCTGCTGGCGAACGAGAAGCCGCTGCTGGTCCACTATCAGGATCGCTGGTATTTCCCGCTGGTGGTGGACTATACCGAAACCGACTTCGGCGGCCCGCTGGCAACCGCGGCGGATTACCAGGATCCGTGGCTTAAATCCCGCCTGACCCACGATGGCTGGGCGATTTGGGCGCCGGTGCGCTTTGCCGACAGCACCATTAACTACGCCAGCACCCGCCCTTTCCCTTCTCCGCCGTCGTCGCAAAACTGGCTGGGCACCGATGCTAACGGCGGCGACGTACTGGCACGTATTCTCTATGGCGCTCGTATTTCACTGCTGTTTGGCCTGATGCTGACGTTGATTTCCAGCGCCATCGGCATCGTCGCAGGCGCCGCGCAGGGTTATTACGGTGGCAGAATTGATTTATGGGGGCAGCGTTTTATTGAGGTGTGGTCAGGGATGCCGACGCTGTTTCTTATTATTCTGTTATCCAGCGTGATCCAGCCCGGTTTCTGGTGGCTGCTGGCCATAACGGTGCTGTTTGGCTGGATGCAGCTGGTCGGCGTGGTGCGCGCTGAATTTCTGCGTACGCGCAACTTCGATTATATCCGCGCCGCACAGGCGCTCGGCGTCAGCGACCGGCACATTATGCTGCGTCACATGTTGCCGAATGCGATGGTCGCCACCCTCACCTACCTGCCCTTTATACTGGGCGGATCGATTACCACGCTGACCTCGCTGGACTTTCTTGGTTTCGGTCTGCCGCTCGGTTCTCCGTCGCTGGGTGAGCTGCTGTTACAGGGTAAAAATAATCTCCAGGCGCCCTGGCTTGGCATCACTGCCTTTTTTTCGCTGGCGATCCTGCTGTCGCTGCTTATTTTTATCGGCGAAGCGGTTCGCGACGCTTTCGATCCCAGTAAGGTGCACTGATTATGTCGCTGCTGGATATCAAAGACCTGAGCATCGCTTTTCGCCAGGCAGGCAGTGAATCGCGGGTCGTCGAGTCGCTGTCATTTTCGGTTGAAGCCGGTGAAACGCGCGCGCTGGTGGGTGAATCAGGCTCCGGGAAAAGCGTGACGGCGCTGTCGGTTATGCGGCTGCTACCTTCGCCGCCGGTGGTTTACCCGCAGGGCGAGATCCTCTTTGCCGGAACAGACGTGCTGAAGGCCGACGAGCGTATGCTGCGCGGCCTGCGCGGCAACCGCATGGCCATGATCTTTCAGGAGCCCATGGTGTCGCTAAACCCGCTCCACACCATTGAAAAACAGCTTTACGAGGTGCTGTCGCTGCATCGTGGGATGCGGCGGGAAGCCGCGCGAGCCGAAATGCTGAGCTGTCTCGATCGCGTAGGCATCCGCAATGCGGTCGGGCGCCTGAGCGATTTTCCTCATCAGCTTTCCGGCGGCGAGCGCCAGCGCGTGATGATTGCCATGGCGCTGCTTACCCAGCCTGAACTGTTGATTGCTGATGAACCGACGACCGCACTCGACGTCACCGTTCAGGCGCAGATCCTGACGCTGTTGCAGGAGCTGAAGCGGGAGATGAATATGGGGCTGCTGTTTATCACTCACAACCTCAATATTGTCCGGCGACTGGCGGATAACGTCACGGTAATGCGCAACGGGCGCGGCGTGGAGAGCAATACCACGCGCGAACTGTTTACGCATCCGCACCACGCCTACACCAAAACGCTGCTGGATGCGGAACCGGAAGGCTTTCCCGACCCGATTGACGCGTCACGTCCTCCGCTGCTTCGCGTAGAGGATTTGCAGGTAGCCTTTCCCATCAAACGCGGCCTGATGCGGCGTGTTACCGGTTATCATCATGCGCTGCGCTCGCTCAGCTTTACCTTACGGCCGGGAGAAAGCCTTGGTCTGGTCGGTGAATCAGGTTCGGGTAAAAGTACAACCGGCCTCGCACTCCTCCGTCTGCTTCGGTCACAGGGGGAGATCTGGTTTGACAATCAGCCGCTGCATCAGTGGGACCGCCGCAAAATGCTGCCGGTACGCCGTCAAATTCAGGTGGTGTTTCAGGATCCGAACTCTGCGTTGAACCCACGGCTCAGCGTGCTGCAAATTATTGCGGAAGGGCTGCGCGTTCACCATCCTGACCTCAGCGCGCCACAGCGTGAGCAACAGGTGATCGATGCCATGCAGGAAGTGGGGCTTGATGCGGAAACGCGCCACCGCTATCCCGCCGAGTTTTCCGGCGGTCAGCGCCAGCGCATCGCTATCGCCCGTGCGCTGATCCTGAAACCCCGGCTGATCATTCTGGACGAACCGACTTCTTCTCTCGACCGTTCCGTGCAGAAACAGATCCTGCTGCTGCTAAAACAGCTACAGCGAGAGCATCAGTTAGCCTATCTGTTCATCAGCCACGATTTGCAGGTGGTCAGGTCGCTGTGCCATCAGGTGGTGGTGCTGCGTCAGGGGGAAGTGGTCGAACAGGGCCAATGCGAGGCGATTTTTGCGCAACCCGCCGAGGAGTATACCCGGCAGTTGCTTTCG
This sequence comes from Erwinia oleae, assembly GCF_000770305.1. Taxonomy (GTDB): domain Bacteria; phylum Pseudomonadota; class Gammaproteobacteria; order Enterobacterales; family Enterobacteriaceae; genus Erwinia; species Erwinia oleae. The sequence continues at coordinate 46,298 of NZ_JNVB01000001.1, read as the reverse complement.
CTGGCTTAATCAGCCGCCCGTCAGGCGGAGCGGTGGCGGAAGGTTTCGGCAATACACACGCCGAAATTTTTCAGACGGCAGGTTGCAGCAGGCTCATCGTGCCGCGCGACAAACAGGCAGGGCTGACCTTCCCACTCGACGACGCAACACTCCAACTGAATTTCCGCCAGCGCCTCTTTGATGAACGTCATCACTTCCCACGCCTGCTCGCCCTGATGGCTCAGCAGGCACAGTCCCGTTAAGTCGTCCTCTGCGGCATTAATGCTGAGCATTACCGCCTCAGTACCGCTTCGGCCTGAAGCCGTACCTTTGCGATAGCTGTGCGGCAAACGGTGCACCACTGAATGTTGTAACGTATTCACCTGAACTCCCCGGTTCTGCTGCTCCCCTTCCCGAAAGGCGGGTCGGGATTAAAAAGAGGATGTATCAACGCGCTCATGTTGTTTTTGCGCGTCAGATCTCATAATGATCCTATATTTACCGCGTCGCCGGAATAATCACAATCATTTTTGATGCATATTGTTAACTTCTAAAGCGCAATAGATTCACATAACCACAACATCTATGCAGGCGAGGGATCTGAGACGCCGGGTGAACGACGTCTCAGAACAGAGAAGAGATCAGGCTGGTGCGCCTTTGCGCGGGCGGGTAGCGTAGATGAACAACGATACAGAGCAGGTGGCGCAGAAAAAAATTGCGCCAACCATTGGCCAGGCGCTGTCGAAGGTAAAGGTGGAGAGCAGCGCGCCGACTAACGCGCCCACCCCGAAGCGCAGCGTTCCCGCGAGCGAAGACGCCGTGCCCGCCATATGCGGAAACTCTTCCAAAATGACCGCCATTGCATTGGAGGAGACCATCGACACGCAGCCGATAAACATCGCCACGCCAAAAACCAGCGGCAAAAAACCCAGATTGAACGCGCTGACGATCATCAGCCAGACGCCCATCGAAAACTGTATCAACAGCCCGAAGCGAAACATCGCCACCGGGCCAAAGCGCCTGACGAACCTGCTGTTCAGCAGCGTCATCAGGAACAAAAACACCACGTTCAGCGCAAAATAATAACCAAAGTTCTGCGGATTAATATGGTTCAGCTCAATATAAACGAACGGCCCGGCATTAAGAAAAGAGAACATCCCGGCAAACGAGAAGCCGCTGGCCAGCATGTAGCTGAAGACGCGCTTATGGCGGAACAGTGATAAAAAGTTGCCCATCGTGGTGCGCAGATGAAACTTCTGCCGTTTATCACGCGGCAGCGTCTCTTTGATTTGCGTGACCACCAGCACTGTGGTCACTACCGCCGCCAGCGAAATGGCCCAGAAAATAGCATGCCAGCTCCAGACCAGCAGCATCCAACCGCCGACGATAGGCGCCAGCAGCGGCGCAATGGTGGTCACCAACATGACAAAAGACATCATGCGCGAAAACTCCTCCTTCGAGTAGCTGTCGCGCATCAGGGCGCTGATCACCACGCTGCCAGCGGCCGCTGAGAGTCCATGCAGGGCGCGCATGAAGATGAGCTGATCGATAGTCTGCGCCATCGCGCAGGCCGCCGCCGCAACGGCGAAAACCAGCGTGCCGACGGCGATAACCGGTTTGCGACCAAAGCTGTCCGCCAGCGGGCCATAAACCAGCTGTCCGAGCGCAAAACCCAAAATGTAGAGGTTGAGGGTCATCTGCACGCTGCCCGCCGACACGCCAAATTCCTGGGCGATTTGCGGCATCGCCGGCAGATACATATCGATCGACAGCGGCATTAACATTGCCAACAGGCCAAGGATCACCACCAGCCCCAGCGATGAGTTCTTTTCCTTGCGCATCTTCATGGTGTTTCGATTCTCACTATTTTCTGTTTAACTCTTTTGGCAGACCTACGCTGGCTATCTCATCCGCGCTGAGCGCACGGTATTCGCCCGGTTCAAGATCTTCATCAAGCACAATCTCGCCAATCCGCTCGCGATGCAGCGCCACCACGTGGTTCCCCACGGCGGCAAACATACGCTTCACCTGATGGTAACGCCCTTCGCTGATGGTCAGGCGCGCCTGCCGCTCGCTGACCTGCTCCAGCACGGCGGGTCTGGTGAGTTCTTTCTCATTGTTCAACTGAACGCCAGCGGCAAACTGTGCCGCAATATCAGCGGCAACCGGTGACTCCAGCGTAACCAGATAGGTTTTTTCGCAGTGGTGTTTCGGCGAGGTTATACGGTGCGACCACTGGCCATCGTCGGTCATCAGCACCAGGCCGGTGGTATCGATATCCAGCCGTCCTGCCGCATGAAGCTTATACGCGACGGGCTCTTCCAGAAAATAGAGAATGGTCGGATGGTCAGGATCGTCCGTTGAGCAGACGTAGCCCTGCGGCTTGTTCAGCATAAAGTAGCGCGGCCCCGTCTGCTGGGTGAGCGCGTTGCCATCGTATTCAACCTGGCTTTCCGCAGAAATCTTAAAGGCGCCTTCGCGCACCACTTCGCCATCTACCGTGACCTTACGTGCCCGCAGCTCGCGCGCCGCAATCGCGCGGCTGACTTCCAGCTGCTGAGACAAAAATTTATCAAGTCGCATTAAATCTGCATTGCCTGTGTAAAAGAGAGGGTTCGACATTGTCCGACGCACAGCGCCTGAAACGCGATCAAGGCAACCAGTATATAGAGAGTTGCCGGTCAGTCACAGTGGCTGGCGCGCGCGAAAGTGGCTTTCATGACATAATGCGGTTTTGCTTCCAGGTTATCTCATGTCGTTTACGCTGCGCCCCTATCAACAGGAAGCGGTTGACGCCACGCTCAGCTACTTCCGTCGTTCTCATCACCCGGCCGTGATCGTGCTGCCGACCGGTGCCGGCAAAAGTCTGGTGATCGCCGAGCTGGCCAGACTGGCGCGCGGACGCGTCCTGGTGCTGGCGCACGTTAAAGAGCTGGTGGCGCAAAACCACGCGAAATATCAGGCGTTAGGTTCTCAAGCCGATATTTTCGCTGCCGGACTTCAGCGCAAAGAGAGCCACAGCAAGGTTGTTTTCGGCAGCGTGCAGTCGGTGGCACGTAACCTGGCGCAGTTTGACAGCGCGTTTTCCTTACTGATCGTTGATGAGTGCCACCGCGTCAGCGATGAAGATGAGAGCCAGTATCAGCAAATTCTTGCCCATTTGCGCCAGCGCAATCCGCAGATGCGCCTGCTGGGACTGACCGCTACGCCCTATCGCCTGGGTAAAGGCTGGATTTATCAGTTCCACTATCACGGCATGGTCAGAGGCGACGAGCGGGCGCTGTTTCGTGACTGTATTTATGAGCTGCCGCTGCGCTATATGATCAAACATGGCTTTCTGGTGCCGCCGGAAAGGCTGGATATGCCGGTGGTGCAGTATGATTTCAGCCGCCTGACACCGCGGGAAAACGGTCTTTTCAGCGAAGCGGATCTTAACCGCGAACTGAAACAGCAGCAGCGCATCACACCGCATATCGTGCAGCAGATTGTTGAATTCGCCGCGCAACGTCAGGGCGTGATGATTTTTGCCGCGACGGTGGAACACGCAAAAGAGGTGCTGAACCTGCTGCCGACCAGTAAAGCGCTGATCAGTGCGGAAACGCCTGCCGCGCAGCGTGATGCCCTGATTAACGCCTTCAAGGCACGCGAGCTGCGTTATCTGGTCAACGTGGCGGTATTGACCACGGGCTTCGACGCGCCGCACGTCGATACCATTGCCATCCTGCGTCCTACCGAATCGGTCAGCCTTTATCAGCAAATTGTCGGACGCGGCCTGCGACTTTCACCAGGCAAAACCGACTGCCTGATCCTCGATTACGCGGGTAATCCGCACGATCTTTATACGCCGGAAGTGGGATCGCCAAAAGGAAAAAGCGACAACCAGCCGGTGCAGGTGTTCTGCCCCGCCTGCGGCTTCGCCAATACCTTTTGGGGGAAAACCACCGCTGACGGCACGCTCATCGAACACTTTGGGCGGCGCTGTCAGGGCGTGCTGGAAGACGACGACGGCGAGCGCGAACAGTGCGACTTTCGCTTTCGTTTCAAAAACTGTCCGCAGTGTAACGCAGAGAATGACATTGCTGCCCGTCGCTGCAATCAGTGTGATGCGGTGCTGGTTGACCCCGACGATATGTTAAAAGCGGCGCTGAAACTGAAAGACGCCCTGGTATTACGCTGCGCGGCCATGACGCTGGAGCGCGGCGGCGACGAAAAAGGCGAGTGGCTGAAGGTGCGCTACTACGATGAAGAAGCAACCGAAGTCAGCGAGCGCTTTCGGCTCTCGACGCCCGCGCAGCGCATGGCGTTTGAACAGGTTTTTTTGCGGCCTCACCAGCGCGCGCCCGGCGTACCGCTGGCCTGGAAAACCGCAGCGGATATTATTGCGCTCCAGCCGCTGCTGCGTTATCCCGACTTCATCGTGGCAAGAAAGCAGCGTCAGTTCTGGCAAATTCGGGAAAAAGTGTTCGATTACGCGGGCCGTTTTCGACGCGCTCACCCGCTTCGTTAGGCACAACGACGTTAATACATTGCTCAGCGCTGCCCTCCTGAGCTATAATGCGCCCCGCTTTTGCCTGGCAAAAGCTGAACACTCCCGCCTGCTGCTGGGTCGCCTGTAGCAGGATCATCAGATAAAGAGATTGAACAATGTTCACTATTAATGCAGTAGAACGTAAAGAGCAGGGAAAGGGTGCGAGCCGCCGCCTGCGTACAGCTAACAAATTCCCGGCCATCGTTTATGGCGGTAAAGAAGCAGCTGTATCTATCGAACTGGATCATGACGCCGTGATGAACATTCAGGTTAAGCCTGAGTTCTACAGCGACGTGCTGACCCTGGTTATCGATGGCAAAGAAGTGAAAGTTAAAGTTCAGGCTATGCAGCGTCACCCGTTCAAGCCAAAACTGCAACACATCGACTTCGTTCGCGTTTAATCGCGCACGATATCGAAAAAACGCCGCGTAATGCGGCGTTTTTTTTGTCTGTTACTTACCGTTGCTGCGACGCTGGAGCTGATCGCGCAGGTTAGGCGGCGTGCCTTTAATGGTCAGCGTATCGGTGGTCGGATCCCAAAAGATGCGTTCGCCCAACAGCATCGCGTCGAAGTTCAGCGTCACTCCTCCGCCGCTGCCTGAGAATTTGGTCAACTGACGCAGCGTGCTGCGATCCGCCGGAAAGGTCTCTTCCAGTTCGTAGCCCTGCTCCTGAGTAAATGCCTGGAAGGTTTTCTCGCCCAGCGGCGCAAGCTCCTGCGACAGATCGTTCAGTGCGATCTCTTCGCCCGCCTGAAGCTGCTCGTTACAGTAACTGTACACCTGTTGACGGTAATGTTGTCGTTCGTTTTTATCCAGACTGGCATCCGCGCAGTAATCATCAACTGCCTGAAGCAGCCCACGGTTTTGCGCTTTGGTATCAAGACCAACGCTGGCGCCAAGGAAATCCATAAAGAAGTCCGCCACTTTTCTTCCCACGCGACCGCGCAGAAACGTCAGGTAGCGCGTGGAGCCCGGATTGGTTTCCCATTCGGTCAAATCAATACGCGCTACGATATCAGCGTGGTTAATATCCAGGTAGTGCGTGGTGCTGATATCCAACTCATCGTTAACGTGCATGCTGTTCTGGCTGTTCAGCACCGCGATCAGCAGATATTCCACCGCCAGATAGCGATAGTGACCAAACAGCACGATGCCGCCTTCCGCAAAGGTGTACTTTGCCAGCTCATCGCGCAGACGACCCGTCGCGGCACGACTGAAGGCGAGAAAATCGTCTTCGCCTTTGCGGCAGTTGCGCAGCGCGTCCGCCAGCTCGCTCTCTTCATTAAACAGGCCATAGGCTTTATTTTTGGCGCTGTAAACGCGATGCAGTTCTTCCATCATGGCGGTGACGGGGGCGTTAACAGGCAGCAGCGACTCCCGCAGAACCAGCTCCAGCGTCTGTTCGTCGCGCTTGATTAGCTGATGCAGGGCAATCTGCTCGATATCCAGACTCATAGTAAACTCTCCTTTTGACCGGGGCGCATATTCAAACACCGAGCGCGTTGGCAATCAACAGATGACGGCCGATAAAAGTGCGGTAAAAATCGCGCTTTTACGGTAAGATACCGCCCTTTGCAGCCCACTAAATTAAATTCGACGTTATGCCACAATCATCCCGTTACAGTGACCAGCGCGTGGAAAAACTCCTCGCAGAAATGGTTAAGGTGCTTGAAAACGACAAGGCGCCCACCGATCTTTCCCTGATGGTTCTGGGAAATATGGTGACCAATTTGATTAATACCAGCGTGGCGCCAGCGCTGCGTGAGTCGCTGGCGCGCTCTTTCGCCGGGGCGCTTCAGGCCTCCGTGCGCGATGACAAAGCCCACTGATGTGATCCGCTATGGTAACTAACCGGCAGCGCTACCGAGAAAAAGTGTCCCAGATGATAAGCTGGGGGCACTGGTTCGCCCTGTTTAACATCATTGTTGCCTTCGTTTTAGGTAGCCGCTATCTGCTGATCTCCGACTGGCCAGCCTCACTGGCCGGGCGCATCTATGCCTTTACCAGTTGGATTGGCCATTTCAGCTTTATTGTTTTTGCCGCCTATCTCTTAATTATCTTTCCGCTGACCTTTGTGGTGATGTCGCAGCGGCTGCTGCGTTTTCTGTCAGCGATAGTCGCCACGGCAGGGTTAACGCTGATCCTCGTCGACGGCACGGTGTTTAACCGTTTTCACCTGCACCTGAATCCGGTCGTCTGGGAACTGGTGGTCAACTCCGATCAGAGCGAGATGGCCCGCGACTGGCAGTTGATGTTTATCAGCGTGCCGGCCATTTTTCTGGTGGAGATGTTGTTTGCCACCTGGAGCTGGCAAAAGCTCCGCAGCCTCAATCGACGCAGCTTCGGTAAGCCGCTGGCGGTATTTTTCATGGCGGCTTTTTTTGCCAGCCATCTGATGTATATCTGGGCCGATGCAAACTTTTATCGTCCCATCACCATGCAGCGCGCCAACCTGCCGCTCTCTTATCCCATGACGGCTCGCCGTTTTCTGGAAAAACATGGCCTGCTTGATGCGCAGGCGTGGCAGCGACGTCAGGTAGAACAGGGCAACCCGGAAGCCGTTTCCGTTGCCTATCCGCTCGGCAATATTGATTTCCGCGATGCGGGTACCCGCAATAACCTGCTGATTGTGACCGTGGACGCGCTTGGCGCGACCAGCACCATGCCGGCACTGAAGCAGTTTGCTGATGAAAATGTTAATTTCACCCAGCACTTCAGCGCGGGTGCGCGCTCCGACAGCGGCTTGTTCGGCCTTTTTTACGGTATATCTGCCAGCTATATGGACGGCGTGCTCTCTTCCCGCATCCCTTCCGCGCTGATTGGCGCGCTGGCTAAGCAGGGCTACCAGTTCGGCCTGTTCGCCTCCGATGGCTTCAGCTCATCACTCTATCGCCAGGCCTTGCTGACCGACTTCTCTCTCTCTCCGGCGAAAAACCAGTCGGACAGGCAAACCACCGCGCAGTGGCAACGCTGGCTTGAATCGCAAAAAGAGAATAAATCGCCCTGGTTCTCGTATGTTTCGCTGGCCGGTGATACGGATCGCCATCATGCGCGCGGCACCGCATCGATAGATGGACAGCTAAAAATCATGCTGGATACGTTGAAAGAGCGTGGCTTACTGGATAATACCGTGGTGGTGATCACCGCTCAGCACGGCGTTACGCCAGATGCGGACAGCAGCGTGGGTAGCCGCGCAAGCCTGCACGTTCCCCTGGTGATCCACTGGCCTGACACACCTGCGCAGCAGGTCACCAAGCTCACCAGTCATAAAGATATCATGAGCACGCTGATGCAACGTTTGTTGCATGTCAGCACGCCGCCGACCGACTACTCTCAGGGAGAAGATCTCTTCTCTGCCAGACGACGCCATGACTGGGTGGTAAGCAGCAATAACGGTCAGTTGGTGGTTACCACGCCGACATTGACGCTGGCGCTCGACAACGACGGCAGCTACGAAGCCTGGGACAGCCGCGGCAAGCGTTTAAAAGACTATAAGCCGCAGCTTGCCTTGCTGCTCCAGGTTTTAACGGAAGAGAAGCGTTTTATCGCCGATTAATCTGTATAAATTCAGAGCAGTCAACGTGTTAGCGCTTGCAATCGTCGTTAAATTCATTAGTATAGGCTCCCACGTGTCGGCACGTAGCGCAGCCTGGTAGCGCACTGTCATGGGGTGTCAGGGGTCGGAGGTTCAAATCCTCTCGTGCCGACCAAAAATCTCCAACGTTTTGTCTGGCAACGTTCAGAGAGAACCATAAAAAACAGTTTAAACAGTAGGTTGTTGAAGCCTGCTGTTTTTCTGTTGTCTGGTGAAATCCTGCTTGATACAGTGGAATCCACCTGGTTCAGGCACACGCGTGTGGATACGGTTCTAAAACTGCCTTTTTGATATGCCCAAGTCTTCCGGGGAGCAGAATGGAGACTGTCATGGGTAAGATCACCCGACGCTAACTCAGTTGTACGGGCATAGCTCGCAGGCGGTGACGCTGGCCTGTTGTGGAAGCAGGGGAAATGTTGTTTTACCAGGACATTTGAGAATGATGATTAGTTAACTTCCTGAGTCTTATCTTTAAATCTCTTTAGACCAATAATTGCCACAGGTGTGATTCCGAGAAAAACCTTGTCGATTACTTCATTTTTTTGATTTAGAGAGTGAATATCAGGTGAAACACCTCTGATTATCGCGTAATAATCTTTATTTTCACTCCATAAAGTTTGCATCTCCTTTTCATCAAAGAAAATTTCGTACTTCCCAATGCGATCCGGGCATTGAGGACGAGCATTATTGATTGCGTATAAATAACCATCATTTTCCACGCTACCTGAATCGAATAGAGCACCACTCTTAGTTATCGCAAAATATTTATCAGTCATTTTTAGCCTTCTTAAAGAGATTTTCTGGTTTATAATTCCATTAAAATGAGCATTGTCTGTTCAGCACTGATTAATCATAAAGCCATTTTCCCGCTCTTGCTGACTCTGCGAACATTCGTACTGTCAAAGGCTTACTGCTTTGTCTAACAGGTTTACGGGTAAACCACTTTCTAAAAAACCATTCATCTTTCCAAGGGTAATAATGATTCATATCAATATCTGAAGTATTAACATTGAATTTTTCATCATATTTTTCTATTGCATAGATAAGTTCATCAATTTCCGAATAGCTTTGTAATGCTGTATCAAGTTCTAAAGGTATTTTTTTGAAAGTGATAGTTGCAAGCGTAGAAATCTCTTCACGGAAGAATTTCAGAACATCATTATCGCTAATCATATTTTATGCTCATAACTGACGATACGATTATATTCTACCATTGTAAAAAAGACGATCTGTGAAACGTCTTTTGCTAAAACTACCCACCCCACAACTGGAACAGCTCTCCCAACAAACACACCCAGATTATTTACCATCCTGAATTTAAAATGCTGAATGGATTTTTTTGTCAAAGTGGGAAGAATATTTCTTTTGAGCCTGATATTTAGCCATCTCCGGAAAAAAACAGATGCGTATGAAGTGCCTGGTGTTGCAGTCATCGGTTTGCCAGGCACATCGATAGAGTTATCACCCAAGAGTAAGGCTGTGATAGCAGCTAAATCCTGCACACCCAATTGTTTCTCAACATTTGTCACAAAAACCCAAAAAAGTAACTCATACGGCGATAGATTACTTATCCCTTTGTAGAAGTACGTCCCATTAAGTTGTTCAACTGTATCCACAGGTGTGCGCTCCCTCTCACTATAACTAAGTCCGGCTTAATATAGAGCCACAGTCAGTGGGGGCAGTCAAGATTACCACTCAACGAGTTACCTGGTTTTTCCGTAAAACCGTGAGGCTAAACAGCGGCTTATTTTGTCTCTGCCATCACACAAGTTTCAGCAATTCAAGTCCGGCTGTTGACAGCGGAACATCCCTTGCCTCGCCGTTTTTAGTTATATCGTACTGAAGGGAAATTGTCTTCTTCCTGAAATCGATCATATTCAGCCTGAGTGCCACGATCTCATTACGGCGCATCGCTGTTTCCCATGCCAATATAATGATCGGTATTGATTTGACACTGGCACGTTCCAAAACCATCTCATATTCATCGCGTTCAATGATCTTATCTTGTGGCTTATCTGGTTCGGGCAGTTTGACGCCAGCAACTACATCCTCGCACTCAATCCCCTTCTCACAGGGTCACCAGCGTAAGAAACGAGAAAGTAATTGCAGTTCCAGCCGTACGGTTGATCCTGAAACCTCTTTCAGTCGTTTGTTGCGGAAGCAGATAATTTGATCGCGCGTAAATCATTCCAGAAGCGGATCCGGGAAGTGGCGAGCCAATACAACCCAACGGAAATAAGCTGACTCATAACCGCCCCGTTTCTTACCGTCTCACTCCATAGCCTCTTTCATATATTGATGAGTCAAATGCTTGATAGGCCGCCCTTTGTTGGGAGTCAATATGTTGATTTTGTTAATATTTTTTATGTTTTCGCCCCAGCTTCAGCCTTTTCTCTGGTGAGGTCAAAGGATTAATCGCAAGACTAGCCCTTTGACTTTTTGTACCTTTCTGCACATGTGCAATCACATCATGCACACGCTTTTAAACCCTCTATGTCGTCTCCTTTCCATGACAGGACATAATATCGCTGTGCTCCCTTCTGTCACCGTCCCGCATAATAGTCTCCCGACATACTCATGCAGCCCCGGAGGAAATTTCTCTGCATAAAGTCCGCTTTACCGATGTCACTGAAGGACACCATGGCCGACAAAGCGGCTGTCTGCTAAGAAGGATCAGGATTGCGAGTGAAGGCAACAACGTGACGGGTAAGACGGAACAGCGAGCTAAACATATAGCCCGCTGTTGTACCTATGGTTTTCTGAAGACCAGACTCACTCCGCCGATAATTGCCGCCATACCGATAATTCCTGATAACGGCAACCTGTTGCCGAGCAGTACGTAGTCAAGAATGGCAGTAATAACCGGAACCAGATAAAACAGGCTGGTAACATTAACGATATTTCCCGCATTCAATAAGCGATACAGGAGCAGTTGCGCGAGAACGGAAATGAATACGCCAAGGAAAAGTACCGAAATCACAAATTCCCCGTTGAAGTTAATCCGGAACGAACTGAAAGGCACAAAGAAGAGGCAAAGCAGCAAACTCACGGCATATTGCACAGGTAAAACTTCAGCGGGAGAGTAAGGAAGCTTTTGCTGCAAAATTGCGCCAAACGTCATAAACAACAGGGCGGCGAGTGCAAACATGAGCCCCTGCCCCGACATCTGCGCCGCCGCAAGGCTGCGCCAGACCAGTAATATCAACCCACTTAGCGCTATAATTAATCCGACCACCCGTCTGCCATTCATTTCCGGCTTAACGAGGCAAAGCGTTAACAGAGGTTGAATGCTCATAATAGTGGCAATTAAACCCGGCGTCACGCCGTGCGCCATCGCCTCAAAGTAGCATAGCGAATAGCCGCCAATTATCATCACACCGCTCAGAAGCACCTGTTTTCGTGCTATCGGTGGGGGTAGCAAGCGACCCCGGATAATACCCAGCGTCAGCAATACGATTAACGCGACGATAAACCGGCAGGCTATCAGCGCAAGCGGTGAGGCATTATCGAGCCCCAGACGGGTAAAAATAGCCGCGCTTCCCCACAGAAGAACGAACCCAGAAATAGCGCCCTGAGACGCAAGAAAAGATTTATCGAAAAGCATGGATTAGCTCCAGTTTCCAGTCACTGCAATAGAATGATTAACGCGTAAACGCGTCAACAAATCAGGGAAATTACGCCCTGTAACAGGCAGTTGCAGACGCAGGAGGCGGAGGCGGACAGAGGCAGGCAAAGAAACCGTGACGCAGCACCGCAGCGAACATCGGCGAGCCGATGATGTCACTGGCAGAATAACAGATCGATGCGTTGTTCATGGTCACGGAAGTTAAGTGGATGATTAATAGCCGTTAAGCTAGCATAATTGATATCTGATTCACAACTGTTCTTACGATTTGCGGCACTGATTCCAAAGAAGAATAAGAGGAATTTATCAGGTAGCGTCATTCTGTTAAGATCGCTTTCCTTACTACGGTGAGCAAACAAAAAATAACTGAATTTTTAGTTTATTTTCAGATCTTTTCCTCGGGAATGACAGGTCAAAATGATTTACGACTGTTTTTTATATTACGACGAAGACATGCTGTTAACGATCAGGCTGAATACCCTGGCAAACTGTGTCGACAAATTCGTTATTGTTGAGTCCACTCATACTTTTACGGGAAAACCTAAAAAATTGAACTTCGATCCTGAGAAGTTCAGCGCGTTCAGGGACAAAATCATCTATGTGGTTTTTGATCGCTTACCGCATGAAGACGCCTGGCAAAACGAAGCCGACACGCGAAATGCCATCATGCGCGGGCTGAGCGATGCCCATGGAAACGATCTTATTCTGATTTCTGATATCGATGAGATTTTTTCGCCAGCCGTTTTTAACAAGATCGATCCGCGCGCTCTGTGCACGGTAATTCACCAGAATTTTTATAATTACCAGTTTAATCTCCAGGTATTTAACGTCGATGGCACAGCGCGCCAGTGCAAGCTTCCTAAAGCCGTCAGGTTCAGGCATCTGGTCAATTTTTTTCACGGTGAGCCGGAAACCCTGCGTAATGTGAAACGGTCAGCCATCAAAAAGAACTGGTTCAAATGGCAGTGGCTTAAGCTACGTACCCGCATTGTTACAAACGGAGGATGGCATTTTTCATGGATAATGGATCCGCAACGGATCGCTGAAAAAATGTCCTCTATTTCGCATACCGAATATGACCTGCCGGAGTTTAACAACCCTGAGCATATCGCCAGAGTCATTCAACAGGCGGAAGATATTTGGGGACGTGACCGAAAACTGATAGCTCAACCGCTCATCAAGCCAGATTTCCCTGACTGGCTGGTGGATAATCGTGACGCCTTTCGCGAATTCATTAAGCACTGACCTGGACATAACAGATGACGCTGGCACTGAAAGCGATAGCACAAATCTTAAAGCGCCACGCTGAAACAAAACTGTCATCTTTTTAACACATTACAGCACTAATCTCTTACAGTACAACAAGATACTGTCATGGGCTTATGATGCCAACCATTAAAGCGAAAGATATTAAAGATGCAGATGACATGCTCGGGTCAGGCGTGCGTAAAGTGGCGCTACCGGAGAATATCGACAGCGACGATTTTTTTCGCCTTGCCAGCCACTGGTGCGAAAGAGGCGCGAAAGTCTCGCTCAAAGAGGGGCGATTTGTGGTTTCAATAAAAGGCATGGCTATCCCGCCTAACGACTGACTTACTTTGCCATACAGACGTCAATCTGCTTAAATTGCCGTTTAAGCAGATTGCAGTCAGGTGCCGTGTGGATCAACTGTCCCTCTCTCTTTACCACGCCAACGGCCCGATAACTCTGGCACCGCCGCTGACATCGCGCCATTTTTTGAGTGCCCTGCACTGCCACCCCCTGCCCGAAAAGCCCGCGGTTCTGCTCTTTCAGGCTCGCTACCATCCTGCGCGTTATCATCAAAACCTGCACGATCTGACGGGCATTCCTCTTCCTGCGCCGTTAGAAGCGGCGGTAAACAAACGGCGGGCGGAATACCTGGCGAGCCGCGCTCTTGTCCGTCACGCGCTTGAAGTCTTCCATCTTTCAGATTTTCTGCTGGTCAACGATGCCGATCGCGCGCCCTGCTGGCCGGAAGGTATCGCCGGTTCGCTGTCGCATACCGACGGCTACGTGTGTCTGTTGCTTGCGCGTGCGCAGAACGATTTACTGGTTGGCGTGGACGTTGAGCAGATCATGCGTGATGAAACGGCGCATGAAATGGCGGATATGATTATTAACGCACAGGAGAAAGCGCTCCTACAGCAAAGCGGCCTGCCCTTTGCCTCAGCGCTCACCGCGGCGTTTTCACTGAAAGAGAGTCTCTATAAAGCGCTGTTTCCAGGCCTGCGGCGCTTTATCGATTTTCATCAGGCGGAGATCGTTGCAGCAGAACCGCAGCTTGCCAGGGTTACGCTGCAACTGCCGCAGGCACTCTCTGCGCTTTTACCTGCGGGCAGATGCTTCAACGGGCACGTAATTATCAGCGGCAGCGAGCTGCTCAGCCGCATCGTTACGTCGTGATGTCCGCCTGGCTCGCCACGTCGGTGCGTTTTACCGCATCAAGCGTCGCCATTTCGCGCTCTTCGCCGGTCAGTTCGCTGAGCAGGCCGTCACGCATCTCCAGCAGCCGGTCGGCGTGCAGGAAGTAGTGATCGTCATGGCTGATTGCAAACACCGTTTTTCCCATCTCCTGGAGCCACGGCAGCAATTCGCGATAAAAAATACGGCGGAAATGCGGATCCTGATCGGCGGCCCACTCGTCAAGCAGCAGAATATCGCGCTGTTCCGCCGTCGCCAGCAGCAGCGCCAGCCGCTTGCTTTGTCCTTTTGACAGCTTCAGATTAAGCACTTTGTTACCATCCAGTTTGATTTTGTCCTGCATTTTCAAACGCTCAAGCCAGCTCTGCACTTGCAGCGGGTCGGCAGGCTCGCCGCGATGATCAATTAATCGATCAAACAGATGCACATCGGTAAAGACCGCAGAAAAGAGCGCGCGATAGCGTTCCATGTTCTCCGCCACAACGGGCTTGCCATCCAGCAGGATCTGCCCGGAAACGGGCTGATAAAGGCCGGTGAGCAGCATGGCAAGCGTAGACTTACCGCTGCCGTTGCCGCCGATCAGAAACACCAGCTCGCCGCGTTTCAGGGTCATATTTATCGGGCCAACCGCAAAGCCGCTATCGCCGTAACTGAACATCAGCTCGCGCAGTTCAAGCGTCTGCCAGGTCTGCGAGGCAACGGGCGGCGCAAACTCGGGGCGCCAGGCGGTCAGTTTGAAGGTGTTCAGCTTATTAAAAGCCACCTGCGCACTGAGCAGCGTCGGCAACGCGCCAACGGCGGAAAGCAGCGGCGTACGCAAGAAGAGCAGCGTCAGTGAATAGGTGGCGGCAACAGCCGTATCGGCCCAGCCAAGGCTGTTCGCCATAAAGAACACCAGACCAATCGCACCGAGCATCATAATGTTCGACCAGTTTACCGCGCTGAGATGGAAGGTGTCGGCACGCACGATATGATGGCGATAGGTGCGCGCGTTCTCCTGATAGACCGTTTCAAAAATCTGTCCGGCGCGCTGGCGGTTGAGCGCCAGCTCCTTACGGCCTTCAATGATGGTGTGATAATCGGCGTAAAGCGCGTCTTCCGTTTCACGCAGCGTCGCCATGTGGCGATAGACTTTCGATACCAGCAGCCAGCCACCGATAATGGTTATGGCCACCCAGACGGCGGTGACAAACAGCATTTCAGGCGAGAGCCAGGCCAGATAAGCCGCAGAGCCTACGGTCAGAATAATGCCCTGAATCAGCTCCGGCAGACGCACAAAGGCGATAGTGATATTACGAACGTCGCTGGTCAGCCCGGCCAGCAACTGCGCGCTGCCAATCTGCTCAATGCGTTCAACCTGGGTGTCGAGAATACGCTTGATAAATTCGCCGCGCAGGCGATAAACAAAGTGATGTCCGAGTTGGGTCAGCGCCAGCTGCGAGCCAAGCGTGACCGCCATCAGCAGTACCAGCAGCCCCAGAAACTCCGGCAGCACCATCAGCGACGTATTCACTGAGACGATCAGTTCACGGTTAATAAAGGCGATCAGCCCGATACCCAGCACGGCGCTGAGCAGGCTGAGAAGAATAACCGTAATGAAAGGCCAGCGGTACTGACGGTAAACGACGCGAAGCAACTCCATGACACCACCCGAATATGCGTAATTGAGCATGCAGTTTAATGAGATGAAAGGCGATATCAATAATAATTCTCATCCGCCACCTAAACCGTCAGCGAAAAGCACGACGAAAGGTCAGATTGAAGCGAAACGCGCCGGCCAGCGGATGAACGCCCGGCTTCAGCGGCAGAATGCCGTGATAACGCAGCCGCGACGGGCCGCCCCACACCACTACGTCGCCATGCTCCAGCAGCACCCGCTGCGTGGCGTCGCCGCGTTCAAAACCACCAAACTGAAAAACCGCCGGCAGTCCCAGCGAGACGGAAACGATCGGCGCCTTCAGATCCTGCTCGTCTTTATCCTGATGCAGCGTCAGTTTTGCGCCCGGCTCATAGCGGTTTATCAGGCAGGCATCCGGACTGAAGCCCGCAAAACCGGCCTCCTGTGCGCAGGTCACGGCCAGCGCGCGAAAGCGATCCGGCATCGGTGGCCAGCGTTTGCCGGAGGCGCTGTCCTGCTCGCTGTAGCGGTAGCCACGCGAATCGCTTGACCAGCCGAAATTACCGCAGTTGGTCATCGCCACCGACATGCGGTGGCCGCCTGGCGTGATGCGGTGGTAAAACGGATTTTGCGCGGCAACGTCGTTGATCAACGTTATCAGCGCCTCGCTCTCATCGCGCGCGCGACGGCGCAGGATAACGGCCCCGTCCGCCAGCGGCTCTGACCAGGGCGCATCTTCACTAAAGAGATCCAACATGGTGACTCCTCTATGGTGATAAAACGAATGACCTGAACTGCGGCGACATCCAGCTAACAAACTCATCGCCCTGCCTGATGATCAGATAAACGGCAAGCTTCTCCCTCAGCGCCAGCGCCTTCGCCTTCTCTTCGCCAAGCACCATCAGTCCGGTATCCCAGCCGTCGGCCTCCAGCGCGGTGGTGGCGATCACCGTTGCCGAAACCAGCCTGTGCTGAATGGGCGCGCCGGTGGCGGGGTCAATAACGTGAGAAAGGCGTTTGCCGTCCAGTTCATAATAGTTGCGATAGCTGCCGGAGGTGCTGATTCCGTGCCCCTGAAGGTCAACCACCGCCTGCGCGGCGTTTTCCCGGTCGGTGGGTTTCTGAATCGCCACCTTCCAGGGTTCGCCCTGCGGGTTGAGCCCGCGGGTCAGCACCGCGCCACCGACAGAGACAAGATAGCGGGTGATGCCCTCTTTCTCCATCAGTCGTGCGAGATGATCGGTCGCAAAGCCCTCGCCCACCGTGGACAAGTCCACATAGAGCGCAGGCAAGTCTTTTTGCAGATACGCGCCTTCCGCACGCTGAATAACGCGCAGGTGCGACAGCCCGGTTTTTGCCCGCGCCGCTTCGATCTGCGCCTGAGTTGGCGTTTTCACCGGCTGCTTGTCCGGCCCGAAGCCCCACAGGTTCACCAGCGGGCCGACGGTGATGTCCATTGCGCCGTCGGTTTTTTTACCGATGCGCAGCGCCTCCGTAACAATATCCGCCATGTCATCGCTAACCGGCTGCGGCTCGCTGCCGCGATAGCGATTGAAGCGTGACAGCACCGAGTCTGCTTTCCAGGTTGAGAGCGTGCGATCGTCGTCGTCGAGCTGCCGCTGCACGGCTTTTTGCAGGCTTTCTTTGCGCTCGGGTGCCACGTCAGCCAGGCTGACGCGCCAGAATGTTCCCATTGTGCTTCCCTGAAGGATCAGCGCGGAATCGGCGCGACTCTGGTTTTGATTGTCACAGCCCGAAATCATAATAAATACTGCTAAACCAGCATAGTACAGACATTTGTTCTTCATTCTTCCCTGCATGCCTCCAGAAAATATTGGCCCGAAAAACGCTGTTTTTAGCGGTTTTCGCCGAAATTAGTTACTTGATATTGATCAAAAGGCCCATCAGGATAGGGATTGTACGCACCTCCTGAGGAGGTTGCCGTTATTAATCAGAGGAGATCCTGCATGATTTATTTCGTACTCCTTGCCGTATGCGTTGGGCTGATTATCCTTTCAGGCTACAAGCATTACAAGCAGACGCATAATAAGCAGCTCTATCGTCCTTATCGTCGGGTAAGATCGTAAAAGCGCAGAGAAAACGGCGGGCAGTCAGTAAGCCGGAGAGAAACGGGAGCGCGAACGCGCTCCCGACACATCAGAACTGGTAAACCAGGCCAACGCCTACGACGTCATCGGTATTGATACCTGCCGCATCGGTAAATTCGTTGTCATCCAACAGATTGATTTGGTAATCAACATAGGTCGACATGTTTTTGTTGAAGTAGTAAGTGGCGCCCACATCAACATATTTTTTCAGGTTCTGCGAGCCGTAGCCGTCAATATCGCTGGCGCGAGAGTTGACGAACGCCAGAGAAGGACGCAGGCCGAAGTCAAACTGATACTGCGCAACCAGCTCCCAGTTATCCGCTTTGTCGGCATAGCCGTAAGCGTCTGAACCGCTGTCGCCAAAGCGATTCGCGTTATAAGAGCGGGTGTACATGGCTGCCAGATAGATGTTATTGGCGTCATATTTCAGGCCACCCGTATAGGCGGAAGCTTTATCGCCGCGACCAATGATATCCGCCGAGCCCGGCGTGCCGCCGTTCTGACGATCGGTGCGATCGGAGCTGAACATCGCCGCGCCGACACCAAAGCCGGAACCAAGATCGTAGGTGGTTGACAGACCCCAACCGTCGCCGTTTTCGCCCAGCACGTCACGTCCGCCTGCCGATTCCGTTGGATTGTCGTTTTTGCCCTGGTACTGTACGGCAAAATTCAGGCCGTCAACCAGGCCGAAAAAGTTGCTATTACGGTAGGTCGCCATGCCATTGCCGCGCTGGAACAGATAGTTGTCCGCGCCATAGGTATCGCCGCCGAACTCAGGCAGTACGTCGGTCCAGGAGCTCACATCATAGATTACGCCGTAGTTACGACCATAATCGAACGATCCTGCATCGCCGAACTTCACGCCAGCAAAGCCTACGCGGGTAAAGCTGTCGGCCGAGCCTTCTGCTTCGGAGGTATTCAGCGCCGCCTGATATTCCCACTGGCCATAGCCGGTCAGGTCGTTGCTGATTTGTGTTTCACCTTTGAAACCGAAACGCACATAGGACTGATCGCCGTCAGAGCCGTCATTGTCAGAGAAGTAGTGAAGACCGTCTAATTTGCCAAAGAGATCAAGTTTATTGCCGTCTTTGTTGTAGATTTCCGCTGCGCCTGCCTGCCCGGCGATCAGCATCGCGGGAACCAGGAGGGAGAGTACACGAAGTTTCATCTTATTAGCCTCTTGTTATATGCCTTATTTGCCACTGCGTGCTGAACATTGATTATTCAGTCGGCAATTCATACTAAGACGCGAGACGTAATAAGCCATAAAGAAAATGCTACTAAATCTCCAAATATGTTTCTTTATGTAATATGAATATTTCAAAAAGTAAATATCGCGGAACTTTCATTCAGCACGTATTGACAAAATATATAGCACGCATCGCTAAACAAATATAATTTTGTTTAAAATCATAGAGATAATTTAGAGCAATTTGCGGAGCACTCAATGATAAAAAAACAACGTCATCTGGTTATACAATGAATTCGCTATCATCATTTACTATTTATTATTACCTTCATTCACCCCGAATGAGTTGTTTTACCCCTTTTCCTGCCGGGCCTTGTGCCCGGTCTTTTTTTATCTTTTTTACGCCTTTCCCGCTATGTAAACATATTTCCCCGGCACGCCCGTCGCGGCAAATATTCCCGTGTGGATGGCCTTGCGCATCGTAAAATCCACACTAAATAAGCGGTAAACGAGTATGTTAATTAATCGCGTAAAATCTCAACGGCAAAGCGGCTTGTTTCATCGTTCCCGCATCGCTTCATTCACCTTATTTAGCGGCTTAATCAAATAATCCATTACCGATTTCTGGCCGGTTTTTATCTCAACGCTGGCCACCATACCGGGCACAATGGGGAATTTTCGCCCTGACCTGCTGGTCAGCTCCGCATTTTGCGTACGGACGTAGACGCGATAATAGTACTGATCGCGCTTGACCTCATCCTGAAGCGTGTCTGGCGAAACGGTTTCCACCTCGCCGGATAACGTGCCGTATATCGAGGAGTCATAGGCGGTGATCTTTACCGTTGCGGGCAGGCCAGGGCGGATCCACGCGATGTCGCGCGGGTTGATGCGCGTTTCAATCAGCAACTGATCCTCCAGCGGAACAATCTCCATCAGCTTGCCGCCCGGCTGGAGCACGCCGCCCACGGTAGTGATCTGAATGTCTTTGACAATGCCGCGTACCGGCGACCAGAGCGTGGCGCGCGTCAGCTGATCCTGCTTGCCGGTCAACACCTGAAGCTGCGCATCAAGATCGGCGTTATTTTTTACCTGCTCCTCTCGCGCCCTCACCGCATAGTCATTGTTTGCTTCATCAATTTTGCCACGCAGTTCGCTGATCTGCCGCCGCAGCCGAATCACCTCGACCTCGCCAGCGGCCCCCTTCGCCACCAGCGGCTCCGTCATGCGCAGTTCGTCCTGCACCAGCTTCATGGACTGCGTCAGGTTTCTCACCGTCTCCAGCAGCGTGCGGCGACGCGAGTCATAAAACTGCGTCTCGCGCGCGACCAGCGCGGGTTCTGCCAGCGTTTCCGCGCTGAACGCCAGCGGCGCGCCGGTCAGTTCAGCATGCAGACGCTCTGCCGACGCGCGCAGCGTACGCACCCGCGCCGCCGCTTCGCCGAAGGTTGACTGAAAACGCGTGGGATCAAGCTTTGCCAGCACTTCGCCCTTTGTGACGATATCGCCCTCATGCACGTTGAGCTGGTTAACAATGCCGCCATCAAGACTTTCAATGACCTGTGCGCGGCTCGACGGTGTCACTTTGCCGGTGCCGACCGTCACTTCGTCCAGCTCGGCAAAGTGCGCCCAGATAATAAACAGCAGCAGCGCTGCGCTGCACAGCCAGATAATGGCGGAGGTGCGCCTCTCATTGCGTTTCAGAGTGCGATCGGTAATCAGCAGGCTCATGTCGCCTCTCCTTTTCCATTTTGCGCGGCGGTTCGCGCCGAGGCGGCACGCAGGATCTCATCGCGCGGGCCGTCTGCAACAATTCGCCCGTTATCCATGACGACAATGCGGTCCACCAGTTTCAGCAGCGCGGGGCGATGCGTCACCAGCACCAGCGTTCGCCCCGGCAGCCAGCTCTGCATCTGGTGAATAACGTGCGCTTCTAACTGCTCATCCATTGAGGCGGTGGGTTCGTCGAGCAACACCACCTGCGGCTGCCGCAGGATCATCCGGCTGAGCAGAACCATCTGGCGCTGGCCGCCGGACAATCCTCTGCCGCCTTCATTAATAATACGATCCAGACTGGCGGCATCCTGCTGCACCAGCGTCAGCGCGCCGCTGATGCGCAGCGCCTGTAGCATCTCCTGCTCGCTGGCGTGAGGATTCCCTAACATCAGGTTTTGCCGCAGCGTGCCAAAAAAAAGGCGTGAATCCTGCGACAGCCAGCCAAGCTGCCGACGCAGGTCGATGGGATCGATACGACGAATATCAACGCCGTCAATCAGTACCTTGCCCTGAGTGGCGGTGGCCTGCCCGGCCAGCATCCGCAGCAGCGTGGATTTCCCTGCGCCCACTTTACCCAGCAGCGCCACGCGCTCGCCGGGTTTGATCTGAAGCTGACCGATGGTGACCACGCTCTGCACGCGCTCCTCATCGTAGCTGTACTGCACGCCGCGCAGGTCGTAGTGGCCGGTCATGGTAGGACAGTGCGCCAGTTCGCCCTCCTCGGGCTGATCGAGCGGCTTTTTCAGCAGCTCATCCAGCCCGGTCATGGCGCTTTTCGCGTGCTGCCAGCGGGAAAAAACCATCGTCAACTGCATCAGCGGCGCCAGCGTGCGCGACGACAGCATGCTGCTCGCCACCAACGTCCCGGTGGTGATCTCTCCCTTCAGCACCAGGTAGACGCCAAATACCAGCATGCTCGCATAGGTAAGCTGTTGCACCGTCGAGGCCCAGCCGGTGAGCCGCGCGCCCCACAGCCGCTGCTGCATGCCGACCGTGGCGCTCACCTCGTGCGTTTGCTCCCACTGGCGCTGAAAGTACGGCTCCGCCTGGAGTGATTTAATGTCTTCGATACCCTCAATGGTTTCCACCAGCACCGCGTTGCGCAGCGCGCCCTCGCGCAATCCCTCTTTCGCCAGCCGCGCCATCGGGATCTGCACCAGCAGGCCGGGAATGACAATCAGCGGTATCGCCAGCAGCGGCACAATCACCAGCGGGCCGCCAATGAACGCCATGATGAACAGAAACAGGATAACAAACGGCATATCCGCCGCCGCGCCCACGGTGGTGGAGGTGAGCAGTTCACGCACCTGATCGATCTCGCGCAGTTGCGAAATGAACGAGCCGGTGGATTTGGGGCGCGCCTCGTTGCGGATGTTCATTGCACGGGCGAACAGCATTGAAGAGATGCGCAGATCGATGCGCTTGCCCATCAGATCGGAGACCTGCGTGCGCATCAGGCGGATCAGATATTCTACCGTCGCGGCAAGCAGCACGCCGCTGAACAGCACCCACAGCGTAGGCTCAGACTGTGCCGGGATCACCCGATCGTAAACCTGCATCGAAAACAGAATACCCGCCAGCGCCAGCACATTGCCAACCACCGACGCCAGCGAAATCTCGGCAATGCGCCGCCCCATGCCGCGAAAGTTCGACCAGAACCAGTGCTTTTTATAAGGCTGCACAAATTCGTCAATGCGCGCGTCGCGTCCACGCGCGGCCACGCCAATAATGCCCACCTGCGGCTGACTGTCGTTCAGCAGCGCCGCCAGCTCGCTTTCGCGCACCACATCACCGCCGTCGCTCAGCCAGTAGCGCGCACGGCCGTCGCCGTCGATATCTTCAATCACTACCACGCTGCCGTTTTGCATCATCAGCACCACCGGCGTCACCTCCTGCCGCCAGCGGATTTTATCGCGCGGCAGCAGCATCAGATGCAGGCCCATCAGCCCCGCCAGGCGCTCAAGCTGTTTTTCCGGCGGCAGATGTTCAAACCAGCGCATTTGCTGGCGCAGCGTGCTGCCGTCGGCAGGTTTGCCAAAGCGCGCCGCCACGCGCAGCATGGCGTCGATCCAGTTTTCCGTATTTGCGATCGGGTTGGTCATCATCAGGCCTTATTTTGTCTCTTCTGCGCTCAGAGCGATGGCAACGTTTGTCCGCTGGTGGCTTCACGATCGATGCCCAACATATCGAGCAAATTGTCCACGGCGGCGGCATAGCGCACCGTGGCGTCCCAGCCGTCGTAGAGCGCCATCAGCCGTCCGCTGTCGGCCTGAAACACATCCTGCTCGACGCTGAGTAAATCGTTGAGGCTGCGCTTATTGAGTTTGTATTCATCGGCATAGACCGCGCGGGTATGGTCGGCGCTGCCGTACTGCTGATCGCCTGCGGTCTGGCGCTGTTGGGCGCCAATCATGTCCGCATAGGCGGTTGAGGCGTGCTGATTGATGTCCAGTTTTGATTGCTGAATAGCGGCTTCGGCTGCCTGCCTGTCGCCCTCTGCCGCGCGGGTTTTGGCATTGACCAGACCGCCCTGATAAATCGGCGCTTCCACGCGGAGCTGAAGCTCATCATCCCAGTAAGAACGCCTGTCGTTCTCGTAACGGGTGCGTCCCGCTTCGACTCTGATGGTCGGCCAGTGGTTGGACTCCGCCTGACGCACGCGCTCCAGCGCGGCTTCCTGCTTTGCCTGCGCGCTGCGCACCGCCGCGCTTTTCTCATAGGCGATTTTATCAAGAGTGATCTGCTGGTTGAGCAGCGACTGCGGCAGTTCCGGCAGCTCGTCTGAGACCACGCCGGTCAATACCGTCAGTTGCGCCTGCGCCGAGCGCGCCTGTGCCCGATACTGCTCAAGCGTGGCGTTCATACCGGCAATGCGCGTGCCGGCCTGAAGCACGTCCGACTGCGAGCTGAGCCCGGCCTCCGCCCGCAGACGGGCGATCTCCTGCACCCGCCTGAGCGAGGCGAGATTAGTCCGCGCGGCATCAGCCAGCGCGCGGTAGCGTTTAACGTCAAGGTAAGCGCGCAGCGTGTCCTGCGCGACGGTAGTCATGGTGTCATAGAGCGCGTAGCGGTACGCCTCTGATAACTTATTTTGTTCATCAATGGCGCCGCCGGTACGGCCAAAGTCATAGAGGAGCTGGCTGAGGGTAATGCCGCCGGAGCCGCTGTTGTTCAGGCTGCCAGCCGAGTCGGTCTGCCGCGAGCGGCCGCCGGTCGCCTGGAGAGAAAGCTGTGGATACCAGGCGCTTTCTGCCGCATCCAGATCCGCTTCGCCGACGTGGATCTGCGCAGCGGCCTGATAAATTTTTGGGTTACGCGCAAAGGCGCGCAGTATCGCTTCGCGTAGCGTCAATGTTGCAATCTGCTCCTCGCGCGGCGCGGCGCGCCAGTTAAAAGCAGCGCGGGGTTCAGTGGCCGCTACGGCGTCGGTTATATGACATATCAAACCAAAACAGAGCGAGGCCCACACTTTTTTCATCGATGTACCACGGTCCTGAAGGTTGTTGTGGAAAAAAGCGCGGGCCGCAAGTCCGCGCCACGCGTTAAGCCGTATGTTGCTGAAGAGAGTGCTGCGCCAGCACGTCCGCCAGCGTATTGTCCTGCTGGATCGGGACATGCTGCACGCTGTCCTGATAATCAGCACGCTGTCCTGCATCCTGCCAGACACCCCCTTCCGGCGCGCTCAGCGTAACGGCATGTTCGGCCAGCATCTCGCCGCCGCTGTGGGTTGGCTTCTGTTCCGGAAGATGAGGCAGCGCCGTCGCGTCCTCCGCCTTGATCCCCAGCGCAGCGAGTCCAGCGTCGCGTGCTCCGCTTTGCTCTGCGTCACCGCGCCGTGCATGCTGAGAACAGCACTGATGCTGTCGTCGGCAACGGCCTGGTCAACGCCTGCTATCGCGGCGACGCCGTCATCACCTGCCGGGGCATTGTCGACAGCGGCAAGACTGCTCCCGCCATCCAGATGCGTCTGAACGCTTTGTGGATGTTCAAACCAGTTGCCGCCAACATCCTTCACGCCAAACAGCATGGTCTTGTAGCCATCGGTAAACTGAAGATCGCTCTCTCTGATCTCAACGGTCCAGCTACGGTTTGCGCCAAACACAAGGTCGTAAAGTGGGTAATCGTTGGGATTGACGCTGGCAGCGACGATCGGCACAGAGCCGTCGAGCGTGCCGGAGAGCGTGACCCACGAGTCCCCGTCGTGCCAGCTGACGTCGCTGGCGGTCACCTCATTGATTGTGAAATGCGGTTCGCTGCTGGCATGCGTCACCAGCCAGACATCGCGCGACGCGCTGGCCGTTGCGCCGCTGGCATCGGTGGCGCTGAAATTCAGGGTATAAGAACCATCCTGAATAGCCGCCAGCTCTGTGGGGGAGACATTTACATGCCACGTACCGGCGCTGTCTTCCACCACGCCCTGCCAGGTTTTGCCGTCAAGCGTCAGCGTAACCAGTGAGCCGACCGCCAGCTGAGACGATTTGCCGGCAATCTCAAGGCCAAACTGCCCCTCGTATATATTGATCGCGTTATCACTGGTGACGGGATCAACGGTGAGTGTGGGGGCGACAGCAGGCGTACCTGCGCCATTGTGGGTCTCTGTATTGCTGCCGGGTTCGGATGCGGTTCCGTCCGTCGTTGCCGCTGGCGTGGTGGTTGCCGCTGGCGTGGTGGTTGTCTCTGGCGTAGTAGTTGTCTCTGCCGTGGTGGTTGGCGCGGGTGTCACTTCGCCGGTGTCGGTTGTCGCAGCAGGCGCTGCCACGCTGTCTGAGGTGTCGGGTGCCGTTTCACCCACCGATGCCTGTGCGGCGTCATCGCCGCCGCCGCCACCGCCGCCGTGCGAAGCCGCAATGCCTGCGCCTGCGCCGATCAGGCCGAGCAGTCCCAAACCAACAGCGGTGTAGCTGTTATCGCTGGAGGCAACTGCCGCAGTGTGCAGATCATCCACGCTGTTCAGCGACTCATAACCCGGTGACAGGGCGACCACTGCCTGCGGATCCGTTTGGATCGCCTGTGAAAGCAGCATATGCTGCGGCGGATTGTCGCCATCAACAAACACCAGTTCGCTCTGTTCGCCCTCTTTCACGCTGAAAAAATGCTGGAAATGCCTCTCGGTGCCGTCGCGCATCTGTAAAATCAGGTCGTCTCCCTGTTGCTGCCAGGCCGACACCATTGAGCGATCGCCCTGAACGGTGATGATGCCCGGCTCGCTAAGCGAAACGGTCTGCGAGCTACCCGGCGACAGGTGCGCCAGCGTTTTACCTGCTGAACGAGACACAATATCTGTCTGGCCCTGGATTGAATGTGCCATTAACTTCCCCTTGCCACGAAAACTGTGAGTGAGTTATGCGCAATAAACTAAAGCAACGCTTTACTTTACTTACGCATTTTCCAGCCAGCGCAACAGAAGGAATGGGAGTAATTCCTGAGATCTGATGAAGAACGGCCGATCTTGAACATGAATTCAGGCTGAATTTTCAGCAAAATTGCGTTCATATCATGAGCGCTCATTTACCATTAGTGCCAAAAAATGACTCAAGTTATTTTTCTCCTTAAGCCAAATCCTGATCGCATAATCAGCAAAAACCTTATTCAAATGCTCCGGTACATCAACGCTGGCAGAGAATAAGCTATGCCTCTCTCGTCGCCGTGACTATTGCCGAAAATCTGGAAAGTCGTTTACAGAAAGAAATTTTCTCATTAAAAAACCTGAATGTTATTTACAAAGACCTTACATATGCTTTATAGCCCAAAAGATCTTCACCGTCTGCTTTTTTACCTTTCAATTAGTTAATCATCACTAACCTTTTAACCTTTGATTGCCTTCCGCTGGCGCAGGGGCGATCCCTCTTCTAGACGATATGCACCTGAAGGTTGTGTTGCACCAGCACATCGCCCAGCGTATTGGTCGCGGCCAGCGCTGAATTGTGATAAATATCAAAGGATTGCCCGTCTATGGTGCGATATCCCGCCATTGTCCACTCGCCATCGTCACCGTTGGCCAGCGTCACGCGATTGCCGTCAGCGCCTTTGATCACCAAATCGTCATGTTGCGCATCGGTGATGTTCAGCGCTTCGTTAAGATCGAGTTTCACGCTGTTATTCCCTGCTTTGCCAAGATCGATGATTTCAATGTGCTCGACCCTGAGCCCTAACGACGTCAAATCCAGCGCCATATGATCGCCACTAAGAACCAGCGTGTCCGTGCCCGCACCGCCGCTGATATGGCTGAAATCCAGCGAGCTGAGGGTGAGCGTATCGTCGCCACTGCTTCCGCTGACCGCGTTGCCGGTCAGGCTTTGGTTGTCGGCAACGTCAATGGTCACACCGCCAATGGTATAGCCGTTTTCCTCAACTACCGGGGTCAACGGTGTGACGCTGCTTTCCGGTACCGTCGAACTGCTGTGGGTATCGCTTGCGGTTGCCGCATCATGCACCGCCGGCGTCGACGCCTGATGGTGAGCGCTGGCGGTGACGTCATCATCCGCCGCCACTGCAAGCAAAACCGTGGCGGACGTGGCGGCAGCAGGGAGCAGTGAGCCCACCACCAGCGTGTTGCTGGTCGAGGCGGGGTTGCCTGCCGCGTCTACCGCCGTCACCGTCACAACGCTGTTCAGACTCAGCGTCGAGAGCAGTCCACCGGTAAATTTCGCGCTGTAGCGGCCGAGCGCATCGGTGATGACCTGCTGCGTGCTGCCATTCAGGGTGATAGTAAGCCGGGTGCCCTGCGCCAGGTTGAGCGTGCCGCCGGAAACGGTCAGGCCGGTTACCAGCACGTTGACCAGACTGAGCACCGGATCGACACCAATGGCGGGCAGGTTGTGCGTTACTGCCGTGAAGCTGTCGCTGGTGGTCGAGACGTTCCCCACCGCATCGGTTAAGGTGACCGTCACGCTATAGCTGCCGTCAGGAATGGCCTTCAGCGTCGCCGACGGCAGGCTGACGCTCCAGGTACCGTTCGCGCCCACCGTGGTGGTCAGGGTATTGCCTGCCACAGTGACGGAAACCGTGCTGCCCACCGCATTGGCCGAGGTGCCGCTGATGGTCTTTGCCGCATTCGCTTCGCTGAGATTCAGGTAGTGGTCGCCGCCAAACACGCTGCTGGCGGTGAGCGCAACGGTGGGCAGGGTGTGCGTCCCGACCAGCACGCTGCCGGAGACGCTCGCCGCTCTGCCCGCCGCATTGGTGAGCGCGGCGGTAATGGTGTCCGTCCCGTCAGGCAGTGCGGCCAGCACCGGCGTCGGCACGGAGACGCTCCACGTGCCGTTCGCGCCCACCGTGGTGGTCAGCGTGCTGGCGCCCACGCGCACGGTGAGGGTAGAACCTTCCGCCTGGGTGGCGGTGCCGCTGATGATCTGCGTTGACTGCGCGTCTGCTGCATTGAGCAGGCCATCGCCGAAAATAGTGCTGATGCTCACCGTCGGTGGCGTCTGTGCGGTCACGTTCAGCGTGTTGCTGCCGGTGGCGATGTTGCCGTAGCTGTCCGTAACGCTGGCGCTGACCGTCAGCGTGCCGTTGGCTAACACCGCCAGATCGGCTTTCGGCACCCTGAGGCTCCATCCGCCGCCGCTGCTGACCGTCGCGGTATAGGTTTTGCCCGCCAGCGCCACGCTGACCAGCGATCCGGCAGCCACATTTGCCGTTACGCCGCTGATGGTCTGAACCCCCAGCAGATCGCTGGCGCTGAGAACGCCGTCGTCAAAAATCGTATTGACCGACAGGGTCGGCGCGGCATGAATGCCCACCTGAATGCCCGTCGACACGCTGGCGACGTTGCCGACCGCGTCGGTGACCGAGGCGCTGACGGTCAGGTTGCCGTCCAGCAGCGTGCTGAGCAGCGCGGGCGCAAGCTGCGCGCGGAAAGTGCCGTCCTGATTCACCGTCGCGGCTACCGTAGTGTTGCCAAGCGCAATCGTCACCACCGAGCCTGCGGCGGCATTCGCCACCGTTCCGCTGATGGTTTGCGTCACCAGCGACTCCACCAGATTGAGTACGCCATCGCCAAACAGCGGGTTAAGCGAAATCACCGGCAGCGCATGGATCCCCACCACTGCCGTCGCCGAGGCGCTGTTGCTATTCCCTGCCGCATCAGTGACGCTGACGCCCACCGCCAGCGCACCGTCGCTCAGCCCCTGAAGCATCACGGGCGTCAGCGCCAGCGTAAAGGCGCCGTTCGCCGCGGTGGTGGTGACAAACTGGCTGTTGCCAAACGAGACAGTCACTCTGGCGCCGGCCTCTGCGCCGGTGATGGTGCCGCTTAGAATCTGCCCGGCGCGCGCATCAAGCGCGTTCAGCAGCCCGTCGCCAAACAGCGGATCGAGCGTGATGACCGGCGCGGTCACTTTTACCGTCGCATTCGCCGACGCGCGGGCGGTGTTGCCCGCCGCATCGGTCAGACTGGCCGCCACGGTCAGCGTGCCGTTAACCAGCGAACCCAATAATTCCGGCGAAACGGTAGCGGTGAACGCGCCGCTCTGCCCCACCGTCGCCTGCACGGTGGCGCTGCCGAGAGTCAGGTTCACTACCGTACCGGCTGCCACGTTGGTGACCGTTCCTGCAATAGTCTGCGCGATTTTCGACTCGGCGATATTCAATATGCCGTCGCCAAAAACCGGCCCCAGCGTAATCGTCGGCTGTGCGGTGAAGACGTCGACATTCACCGCGCTGGCGGCGGTGTTGCCCGCCGGATCGACCACCCTCACGCCAAGCGTCAACGTGCCGCTGGCCAGCGCGGCCAAATCAGCGGGCAGCAGCGTTACGCTCCAGTTGCCGCCTGCGTCAACCTGGCTCTGCCAGGACTTACCGCCCAGGGTGACGGTCACCGTGGAACCGCCCACCGCGCTGACCGTGCCGCCGATGGTTTGTGCCACGGCGGCTTCGGCGATATTCAGCCGGTTGTCGCCGCCAAACAGTCCATCCAGCGCGCTGAACACCGGCGTGTTCAGAATGGCGGTAACCGTGGACGACAGCGTGCGGACGTTGCCTGCCGCGTCGGTCAGCACCAGATTGAGGGGGAATTCACCGTTACTCATCAGCCCCAGCACGTCCGGCGGCACCACCAGCGCGTAGCGGCCATCCTGTCCGACGGTGGTGCTCAGCGTCGTGCCGCCAAGGGTCAGAGAGACAGTTGCGCCGGTGCCGGCAGAGGTGGCCAGGCCGGTGATCGTTTGCGCGACGGCGGCTTCGGCAGCGTTGAGAAAGCCGTCGCCAAAGAGCGGATCAACCGCCAGGTTCAGGGCACTGTTGACCACTTTATTCACCGTCAGCGTGGCGTCGGTCTGATTACCCGCGCGGTCGCTGACGCGCAGTCCAAACACCAGCGCGCCATCGCTCAGGCTGCCAAGCACCTCCGGCGTCAGGTTGATGCGGAACGTGCCGTCGGCGTCAACAATCGCCGTGGCAATCGGGCTGCTGTCGCCGAGGTAAAGGCTGATAGTTTGCCCTTCCGCCCCGGCGGCGCGTCCGGTCAGCACCTGCGCCGTGGCGATATCCGCCGCGTTCAGCAGGTTGTCGCCCAACAGCGCATCCACCTGAAGCAGCGGCGCGGCGGTATCAACGGTGAAAGTGCGTTCCGCGCTGGCGGGGTTGCCCGCGGCGTCGGTGAGGGTGGCGGTCAGCGTCTGGCTGCCCTGAGCGAGCGCCTGAAGATCCCCCTCGGGCACCGCCACCGCCCAGCTTCCGTCCGCCTGCACGATCGCCGTCCAGCTTTTGCCGTTCAGGCTGAGGGTCACCGGACGTCCCACTTCCGTCACGCTGGCGGTGCCGCTGATGGTCTGGCTGCTCGCGGCTTCTGTGCCGTTCAGCCGATCGTCGCCTGCGAAGGCGTCGATGGTCAGATCGGGCGGAATACGATCGACAAGAAGCTGTTCGCTGGCGGTCAGCGTGTCGCCCTGGTCAGTGGTGAGCGTGGCGGTTACGGTCAGCGCGCCTTCCGGCAGGCTGGCGGTGGGCAACGTAATGCGCCAGCTGCCGTTTTCGCTGTTTACCACCGCGCTCTCCGACAGCGCTTCGCCGTTAAGCATAACGGTCACTGAACCGCTGACTGCGCCGTTGGCGGCGTTGAGGTTGGCAAAGGTACCGCTGATGGTCAGCGTTGCGTCATCGCTGGCGTTAACAATGTTATCGCCCGATATCGGCGCCAGCGTAAGTAGCGGATCGGACGGTGGCGTCAGGTCAACGGTAACGGAGGCAGAGGTGCTGGCGATGTTGCCCGCCACGTCCGACACCGTGGCGGTCAGCGTACCGGTGCCGCTGTTGCCAAGTTGCGCCATCGCTTCCGGCGTCACGTTAACCGACCAGCTGCCATCCGCCTGCACCACCCCGCTCAGCGTCGCGCTGCCGATCGTCACCGTCACGACCTGGCCCGCACGCGCGCCGGTGGTGGTGCCACTCAGTAACTGGGTGGTCAGGCTCTCCACATAGGTCAATGTATCGCCTACGAAAGAGACGATGGTAACGGCAGGCGGCAGCGTGTCCACGGTGAAATCGCCGGTGAGCGTGGTGGCGTTGCCGGCAACGTCGGTCGCCACCACCGTAATGCCTTGCGGGCCCTGCGCAAGTCCACCGAGCACCGTCGGCGAGAGCGCCAGCGTCCAGGTTCCGTCGCCGTTTACCACCGCATCATAAGCAGTGCCGTTAAGGGTGACCGTCACCCGCTGCGCCGTGCCGGCGTTCCCCGACAGCGATGCGCCCGCGCTCGCCTCTGTGCCGTTAAGGAAGCCGTCAATAAACGGCACGTTGATCGTGGGCTGCGGCGCGCTAAGCGACGCGACAAAATCCAGGCTCTGCGTATTGCTGTTGCCCGCGCCGTCGGTCACGGTGACGGTAATGCTGTGCTGACCATTACTCAGGCCGCCGAGCGCGCCTGCGGGCAACGCAACCACCCAGTCGCCGTTATCATTTACCGTGCCCGTCCAGATGATGCCATCCACGTCAATGCGTAACTGCACGTCCTGATTCAGGCCGCTGACGCCGGTGGTGCCGTTAAACACAATGGCGTTGTTCATTTCGCTGATATTCAGCACGCCATCGCCAAACGGCTGAACGATGGTGGGCACCGGCAGGCTGAGCCGGGCATTAAACGCCAGATCCGCGCTGTCCTGATTGCCCGCGCTGTCGGTGGCGGTAACCGTTAACTGATGCGTGCCGCTGCCCGGCGCGGTGAGCTGTTCGGGCGTGAGAGCAAGCGACCAGTCGCCGCTGGCGTTAACAGCAGCGCTGATTGCCGTACCGCCGTCAATGCTGACGGTGACCGTTTGCCCCGGCGCGACTTTACCGGTATTGCCGCTCAGTATTTGCCCGGCCGCCGCTTCCGCCACGTTGAGCTGACCGTCGCCGAATGGCAAATTGATGGTAACGTCGGGCAGCGAATGGATATCGACCCGCAGCATTCCGTTCGCCGTTTGCGCATTGCCCACGCCGTCCGTGACCTGCACCTCAACCGGCCAGTTGCCGTCCGGTAGCAGGTTCAGCACGCTGGCGGGCAGGTTGAGGTTCCAGTTGCCGGTGGCGCTGTCAACCTCTGCCTGATAGCGCGTGCCGTTAAGCGTGATGGTCACGGTTTGCGCGCCGGTGATACCGGTGGTGCCGGAAAGCGCGCCGCCCGACGCCGCCTCTGCCGCGTTCAGTACGCCATCGGTAAACAGCGTTGCCAGCGTTGGCGCAGGCAGGCCGGTGATGATGGCGTCAAAACTCAGGCTGCCGCTGTCGCTGTTGCCTGCGCGATCGCTGACGGTCACCGTCAGCGTATGCGTTCCGTTGCCGATCTCCGCGAGCTGCGCGGGCGTCAGCGTCGCCTGCCAGTAGCCCTGCGCATCAACGGTGGTGATGAAAGATCTGCCGTCGATCAGCAGCACAACCGTCTGCCCGTCGCCGGGGATGCCGGTGGTTCCGCTGATGATCTGCGTCTCGCCCGCCTCCAGCGCGTTAAGCAGGCCGTCGCCAAACGGCGTGTTGATGCTGGCTTCCGGCGAGTTTTTCACCAGCAGTTCGACGCTGACCGCCGCGCTGGCCGGGTTGCCTGCCGCATCGGCGGCGCTCACGGCAAGCTGGAATGCGCCGTCATCCAGGACGCTCAGGGCGCCGGCGGGGATCGTCACGCGCCAGTTGCTCTCCTCATCGACCACGCCGTTAAAGGACAGGCCGCCGATGGTAACAATAACCGCGGTGCCTGGCGCAAGATGGGTGGCCTGGCCGGTCAGGATCTGTTCTGCGGCGGCTTCGGCGGCATTGAGCAGACCATCAGTAAACGGCGTGGTCAGCGTCAGCAGCGGCAGCGTGTTGATGGCCACGTTGAGGTCGACCGGGCTGCTGGTTTGATTACCGCTGGCATCGCTTACCGTTACGCCAACACTGGCGATGCCATCGGCCAGCAGCAGTAGTTCGCCAGCCGGAATGGTCAGTTGCCAGGCACCGTCGCTGTCTGCCGTGACGCTCCATATTTTGCCGTTAAGCGTCACGCTGACCGCCAGGCCCGCCTCGGTGTTGCCGCTGACCGTCAGGCCGGCCAGTGCTTCCGCCATATTCAGCGTATCGCCTGCGCTCAGCGCGACATCAAGTACCGGCGCACGGGTATCCACATTGAACGTTCCGCTGGCGGTGGCAGGATTGCCCGCCACGTCGCTGCCGGACGCAGTAACGGTGTTGCTGCCCTGATCAAGCGCCTGCACATCCGCTGCGGGCACCGTGACCTGCCAGTTACCGCTGGCGTCCGCCGCCGTTTCATACGCTTTGCCGTTCAGTGTGACAACCACGGCGCTGCCCGGCGCAAGGCGCTGGCTGCCGCCGGTTATTTCAAGATCGCTGCCTGCTTCCTGGCTGTTAACAGTATCGTCGCTGGTGACAGGATTAATAGTGAGAGTGGGCTGGTTTGCCGCCTGGGCAACAACGGTAACCTGATGCGTGACGCTGGCCGGATTGCCCACGCTGTTGGATACCGCCGCGCTGAAAGTCTGTGCGCCGTCGCTCAGCGCGCCCACGCTGGCGGCCGGAACGGTCACGCGCCAGCTGCCGTCCTGCTCAACCGTCGCGAGCCAGCTTTCGCCATTCAGCGTCAGCGTAACCGTGCGCCCCGGCTCCGCGCTGGTCGAACCGGAGACAATCAGGTCGTCGCCCGCCTCGGCGCGATTGATGTAATCATCCAGCGAGACGGTATCGATCGTGAGCGTCGGCATGCTGGCAGGCGATGCCTCCACGTTGAGCGTCAGGTTTTGCTCGCTGCGGTTTCCCGCCCGATCGGTTAAGGTCACGCTGATCGGATAGCTGCCGTCCGCCAGATTCTGCGTGGCGCCGGCGGGCAGATCAAACTGCCAGCTGCCGTCGCCACGCACCGTTTGCTGATACGTCTGGCCGTTAAAGATCAACGTTATCTGCTGGCCTGCATCCTCCGGCGACGCCGTTCCGCTGATGGAAACCGGCCGGGCGATCTCTGCCGCGTTGATCACGTTGTCGCCGGTAACGTCGTTGATGCGCAGATCGGGCGCGGTCAAATCGACAATGACGTTGCTGCTTACCGTGCCGCGGTTTCCCTCTGCATCGCGTACGGTAACGGTAATGGGATTGCCTCCCTGTTCCAGCCCCTGCATCATCGCCACGCTGACCGGCAGCGTCCAGTTACCGCTGGCGTCAACGGTGGCGCTGTAATCCGTTCCCGCCAGGTTAACCGTCACCGTTTGTCCCGGCCCGCTGATGCCCGTCGTGCCATTCAGAGCCTGATCGCTGCCCGACTCGCTGATGTTCAGCCAGCCGTCACCAAACGGCGTCGCAAGCGTCGGCTGTAGCGTGACAATCGCCAGCCGCACCACCTCGCTGACGGTGGCGGTATTGCCCGCCGCATCGCTGAGGCTGACGGTGAGCGGATAGCTGCCGTCCGGCCTGTCAAGCAGCAGCCCCGCCGGAAGCTGAAGCCGCCAGCCCCCCTCCTCGTCCACCGCCGTGGTGAAGCGCTGACCGTTGAACAAGACGGTCACGATCTCGCCCGGCTGTGCGTTACTGCCGCCGCTGACGGTGATCTCCCCCGCCGCTTCGCTGCTATTAATCACGCCGTCACCCGCTATGGTATTCAGCGACAGCTGCGGCGCAAGGGTGTCGACGTTTATCGTCACCGGCAGCGACCCGCTGTTGCCCGCCACGTCGCTTGCCGTCACGGTGAGGGTATTTTCACCCTGCGACAGCGCCTGCAACACCGGCGGCGTCAGCGACAGTTGCCAGTTGCCCGCGCTGTCCACCGTTGCGCGATAGTCGCTGCCGCCGATGTTGACCACCACCGTTTGGCCGTCGCCCGCGATGCCGGTGCTGCCGCTCAGCGTTTGCACGGTTCCCGCTTCCGCACCGTTGAGCGTGCCGTCGGCGAACGGCGTTTGCATTGATGGCGCGGGCACGCTGGCGGTGTGCACCTCCAGCGTGGCCTGATGGGTAACCGCCGTACCGTTAACGCTGGCGGATGCCTGCTGTGGCCCTTCCGCCAGGTTTTGCAGATCCTCCGACGGCACGGTCACCGACCAGCTTCCGTCAGCCGCAACGGTGGCCGTGTAAATCTGCCCGCCAAGGGTGAAGGTGACAATGCTGCCTTCCGCGACGTTTACCGATGAGCCTTCAACCCGCAGATCGTTTTGCGCTTCGGCGGCGTTGAGATAGCCGTCGCCGCTGAGCGGTTGCCAGGCAATTGCGCTGAGTGCGTCATTGACGCTGAACGTTTTATCCACCGCTGCGGCGTTACCTGCGCGATCGGTCACGCTGACGCTTAAGGTGTAGTCTCCGTCAACAAGCGTGGCGAAGGCCGATGCGGGCAGCGTTACCTGCCAGCCGCCGCCGGACTGTACGGTCGCGTACCAGGTTTCGCCGTTGAACGTGATGCTGAGCGTCTGGCCCGCTTCAACGTTGTCGGCGGTGCCGCTAAGGATCTGCTCCGTCTGTCGTTCCGCGCCGTCGATAACATTGTCTTCCGCCAGGTCGTGAAGGGTGATAACGGGCGCAGTTTTATCGACTATCAGTGACGTGCTCACCACGGTGCGATTACCGGCGAGGTCGCTGGCGGTGACGTTAACGGCGTAGCGGCCATCGCTCAGCGCGCTGACGACGTCTGCGGGCAGCGTCACCGACCACTGGCCGTTTTGATCGACGACCGTACGCCAGATGCCGTCATTGATTTCCAGCGTGATGGCGCTGCCGGCTTCGCCCGTTCCGTCAATCGTCAGCGGCTGAAGGCCTTCAACGCTGTTGAGATAGCCGTCGCCCGCCGCTTCGTTGACCGTAACCGACGGCGGCGTCAGATCGACCTCAAGCGTGCGCGACAGCGACGTGGCGTTGCCGGCGGCGTCCGTGCTGGTAACGATCACCTGATAGCGGCCGTCGGTAAGCGCTGCCAGCGCGTCGGGCGGCACATCAACACGCCAGTCGCCGTTTTCAGCCACCCGCGCAATATAGTGGGTGCCGTTCAGCATCACCACGATCGTTTCGCCCGGATCGCCGCTGCCGGTCAGCGTCAGCGTCTGGCTCTGATCCGCCAGGTTCAGGCGATCGTTGTCTGAGAGTGTTTCCAGCGTCAGACGCGGCGCCAGCGTATCCACCACAACGCTGCCGGTGAGCGTGGCGGCGTTCCCCGCCAGATCGGTGACGTTCACGCTTACCGGATTCTGGCCCTGCGGCAGCGCCTGGAGCAGATCGGCGGGCAGCGACACGCGCCAGTTGCCGTCGGCGTCCACCGTTCCCTGTAAGGTGACGCCGTTCAGCACAACGCTCACCGTCTGCCCTTCACCGGTGACGCCGGTGCGCCCGGTCAGCGTCTGTCCGGCAATGACTTCCGCGCCGTTCAGCGTGCCGTCCGTGAAAGGAATATCGACGGTGAG
Organism: Erwinia oleae; assembly: GCF_000770305.1. Lineage (GTDB taxonomy): Bacteria > Pseudomonadota > Gammaproteobacteria > Enterobacterales > Enterobacteriaceae > Erwinia > Erwinia oleae. The sequence continues at coordinate 9,597 of NZ_JNVB01000001.1, read as the reverse complement.
AGCGAAATTGGGGTCAACCAACGTCATCAGGTTGTGAGTGACGGTAACCACATTGCCGTTCACGTCGTTCGCGATGGCAGTGACCTCCATGCTGCTGTTGCCGAGGCCCGTCAGCGCACTGGCCGGTACGGTGATCTGCCATTCGCCGTTTTCGCCCGCCGTGGTGCTGTAGTCCACGCCGTTGAAGCGCACCAGAATCCGTGCGCCCGGCGCGACGAAGCGGCTGCTTCCTGCGATCGGCAGATCGTTTTGCGCCTCAACGGCATTAATCGTATTGTCATCGCTGATGACCCCGATAGCGATGGCGCTGAAGGCGTTGTCAACGTCAAAACGTCCGCTGGCGCTGGCCGCATTGCCTGCCGCATCGCTGACCGCGACCGTGTAGTCCTGCGTGCCGTTAGCCAGCCCGGAAAACGCCTCCGCGGGGATCAGTACGCTCCAGTTGCCGTCGGCCTGCACGGCACCGCTCCAGCTTTCGCCATTCAACGTTACGGTAATCTGCTGTCCGGCTTCAACATTCAACACCGTGCCGGTCAGCAGTTGCGAAAGCTGCTTTTCGGCACCGTCGAGCAGGTTGTCGCTGGTCAGCGAATGAAGTCCGATTTCCGGCATTGCAGTGGCGACAATCAGAGGCTGCGTGGCGATCGCCACGTTACCGGCGGGATCGCTCGCCTCAACGCTGACGGTATAGCGCCCGTCCGGCAAGGCGCTGACGACATCGGCGGGAATGGTCAGTTGCCAGTTGCCGTTGGCCTCCGGTGTAACGGAGTAAGTCACGTTGTTAAGCGTGACGACAATCGCTGCCCCGCTCTCAGCCGAACCGTTCAGCGTGAGCGGCTGACCGTGCTCGGCGGCGTTGAGATAGCCATCGCCCGCTACGTCAGCCAGCGTGACGACGGGCGGCGTGACATCCACCACCAGCACGCCGGTTTGGGTCACGCTGTTGCCGATGGCATCGGTGGCGGTGACGGTGACGGGATAGCTGCCGTCGCCCATTTGCTGGAGATCGGCGGCCGGAATATCAATACGCCAGCTCCCGTCCGGGTTAACGCGGGTGACGTATTCCTCACCGTTCAGCGTAACGGTCACGCTTTCGCTGCCGCTGCTCTGCCCGACGAGCGTGACCGGCTGCATGACGTCGCTGCGGTTTAACGCCTCTTCCGGCAGAGAGAGGCTGAGCGGCGGCGGCGTGGTGGCCACGTTGACGGTGGTGACGGCGGTGGCGCTGTTGCCTGCCCGGTCGGTCACCACGATAGCGATCTCATTGCTGCCCTGCGGCAGCGCCTGCAACAGGTCGGGCGGCAGTGTGATCTGCCAGCTGCCGTCGCTGGCGACCGTGCCGCTGAGGCTGACGCCGCCGAGGGATACCGTTACCGTCTGGCCCGCGCCGGTGATGCCGGTATTACCCACCAGGGTTTGCGCAACACCGGTTTCAGGGCCGTTCAGTACGCCATCACCAAAGGGCAGGTCGATTGCCGCAGAAGGAGGAAGCGTACTGACAATCAGCGAGAGCCCCGGGATATTCTGTATGACGGTGCCGTCCGCCAGGGTAACGATGGCGGTAACCGGATTGGCGCCCTGCGGCAAAAGCTGAAGATCCGCCGCAGGAACGGTGGTTCGCCAACTGCCATCCGCATTGACCGTAGCCTGCCAGGTGCTTGCTCCCAGCGTAACCGACACGATGGCGCCCGCCGGAACGCCGCTGGTCAAGCCCGACAGGGTGAGCGGAAGCTGCGCCTCAATGCCGTTAAGGTACCCATCGCCACTGAGCGGATCGAGCGAAAGAGAAGGCGGCGGCATCACCACTTCAATAGTATGGCTGGTGGAGACGATTGCCCCGGCTTGCGAATTGACGCTGGCCACGATCGCCAGCGTTCCCTGCGCCAGCACCTGAAGATGGATAACGGGAACCGTCACGCTCCAGCGCCCGTCGGCCCCCACTACGGCGATATAGGTATGTTCGCCCATATTTATCGCCACGCGCTGTCCCTGCTCGATGTTACGCGTTGTGCCGCTAACGATTTGACTGGCCTGCATCTCTTCCCGTTCAAGACGGTCATTTCCGGCAAAGGGATCGATATCAATGGCGGGTGAACCCGGTACGACCACCGCGCTTTCGACCACAATGTTTTCGCTGGCGGACGCGGACGCGCCTGTGCCGGTGGTTACGCTGACGTTAATAGTGTTGCTGCCCGCAGAGAGCGCGAGCAGATCCGCTGCGGGCAGCGTCACGCGCCAGCCGCCGTCGCTGCCCACCGCCGTGGTATAGGTTTTACCGTTCAGCGTAATGGTCACCACGCTGCCTTCAGGCGCGTTTTGCGTGCTGCCGCTCAGGATTTGGTTGCTGCTTTTTTCCGCCACGCTCAGTACAGCATCACCGGTAAACAGATCGAAGGTGACGACAGGCGACGTGCCCGGTGCGGTAACGTTACCGCCATCATCATCGCTGCCGCTTCCACCGCCGCCACCGGCCGCCACCGCGCCTGCCGTCACGCCGACCAGGCCAAGTGCGCCCAGGCCCGCAGCGGTGATTACCCCGCCAGATGCGCCGGACCCCGCCAGCAGCAGCGGTTCAATGGAGCTGAGCGATTCATATTCAGGGGCCGCCGCCACCGCCGTCTGCGCCTCGGCGAATTCGTTGGTGACGGGAAACAGGGCATGTTCCGGCACGCCTGAACCGTCGTCAAATACCAGTTCGCTGTGATCGCCATCAATATCGTCGAGGAAAAACTGCCGGTAGTGCACAATGCTGCCGTCGCGCATGTGCACGGTGAGATCGTTACCGTGCCGCTCGAATTCGGTCACCATCGCCCGCGTGCCGTGAATTTTCACCACGCTGGGCTGGTTGAGTACCACAGTATGAGAAGAGCCTGCACTGGCCCGGGAAAGAAGTTTGCCGTCATCGCGTGACAAAATTTCCGCGCGACCGTCGTTCAACTGTGCCATTACCCACCTCACCGTTACCAGAACCGTTTTTTATTTGCGGCAAAAGGTGAAGGTGAACTTCACATTCAGCGCAAACTTTCGGGATTAAATACCGACAAAAAAATCAGTTTTCCTGGTGGGAAAGGGATAACCAAGTCATAAAAAGAAGACAAAAGAGTAAAATGCCAACATCACGGCGTAAAATTCTTATACAAACCGTAAGAGCGACGAAAATCAGCGCATTAATTAGCGTGCTCACTGGTAAGTATAATTAATTATATTCCGTATGTTATACATAAGCCTCTTTTTAAAAATCCACCATTTTTTCCGAAAAATGCCAGCCTGCGCTCACAACAAATCAGCACGCAAAAAATGTTCGCGTGAGCAGAGCGCGGATTCAGAGCGCCCGGCGCCGGAGCAACGCCGCACGCACGGCATTTTTCATCACAGGCGCGGCGATTTCTTTCATGACAACGATCGGTTATGCAGGTATTCTGACAGGCCCGGCGTGGTTGCTGTGTTGTTACTGGCTGTAGCCGCAAGCGCCCGGCTGATTACACGTTAACTGGGATATCACCTAACGTATGTTGCCCTACAAATTTCCGCTTACATCAGGCAATGTCACACGCTTTTTCGTGTTTTTTATACTGGTATTACTGCTGGCGTCGGGTCTGATGGTTCGCAGCGCTGTGAACAGCTGGCTGACGGAAAAACGCTACGCGATGGCGGACATTGCTCATGCCATGCAAAAACGCATTGATACCTGGCGCTTCGCCACCTGGCAAATTTATGAAAATCTGTCGGCCAGCGCAGCGGGAACGCCGCCCAACAGCCTTCAGGAAACACGCCTGCGGCCTGACGTTTATTACCTTGAAAAGAACCGCCGCAAAACGGAAGCGCTGATATTTGGCTCGCACGACAGCAGTACGCTGGATATGACGCTGCGCATGTCCAACTATCTGGATACGCTGTGGGGCGCAGAAAACAGCACCTGGTCAATGTATTTTCTTAACGGCCAGGACAACAGCCTGATCCTGATCTCCACGCTGCCGCTGAAGGATATGGCGACACGCTATAAAGAGAGCGCAATCAGCGGCATCGTCGATACCCGGCGTGCCGAAATGCTCCAGCAGGCCAACGCCCTTGATGAGCGCGAAAGCTTTTCGCCGCTGCGTCGCTTCACCTGGCAAAACGACCACTATTTCACCGTTCGCACCACCTTTAATCAGCCAGGTCATCTGGCAACCGTGGTCGCCTTTGACTTACCGGTCAACGATTTGATCCCGCTGAATATGCCGCTGGAGAATTTTCAGCTTAAGCAGGATATGGCCGGCAGCGATAGCAGTGCCGCAGGTGAAAGCGACGACGAGGCGCAAAGCACGCGCGTCGATTTTGCGAACCCGAATGTTGAGATCGCTGCCTCGCTGAGTAGCACACCGCTTCAGCTTGTTTATCGTGTTCCCGTGATGGTGCTGGTGGCGGATACGTTACGCAACCTGATGTGGCCGCTGTTAACGAACCTTGCGCTGTTTATTCTTTCGCTGAGCGGTTTGTTTATGCTGCGCCAGCAGTCGCTGCGCCCCAGCGAAAATCAGAGTGCGGAACTGGACTCGCTGCGCGTGCTGAATGAGGAGATCGTTGGCAGTCTGCCAGTGGGGCTGCTGGTGTACGACTTCGCCAATAATCGCACCATCATCAGTAACAAAATTGCCGAGCATCTTCTGCCGCACCTGAATCTGCAAAAGATTGTGAATATGTCCGATCAGCATCAGGGCGTGCTCCAGGCAACGATTAATAATGAGGTTTATGAGATCCGCCACGCCCGCAGCGTGCTTTCACCGCATACGCAGCTGTTTATGATGCGCGATCAGGATCGTGAACTGCTGGTCAATAAGAAATTGCAGAAGGCGCAGCAGGTTCTGGATAAAAACCATCAGACGCGACAGCAGCTGCTGCAAAACCTCGGTCAGGCGCTTAATCGCCCGATTGGGCAACTGACCGGTCAGCTACAGTCGCTCAGCCACGCCCATCCTGCGGACGATGTTGATGATGCGCTGGAAGCGTCTCAGGCGCTGAGCCGTCTGGTGGATGATATTGTGTTGCTGAACCGCCTTGAAACCCACGAGTGGGCGCCCGACGCCGGGCCGTTTAATCTGCAAAGCCTGCTCGACGAACTGGTGCTGGAGGCCCTGCCTTCACTGCGCCGCAAAGGGCTGTCGCTGATTATCAGCAATCGCCTTGACGTGGATGAAATTCGTTTTGGCGACCGGCGCGCGCTGTATAAAATTCTCACCACGCTGTTGCACTACTCCATTACCAATACCACCTGGGGGCGCATCAGCATTGAGGTGAAACAGGCCGCCGATCGGCCTGACCGACTCTCCATTGACATTGTGGATACCGGCGCGGGCCTGACCGTTGATGAACTGGGCAACAGCGATTTCCCCTTCCTTGGCGAAACCAGCCAGGACCGCTTTGGACAGGCTTCAGGGCTGGCGTTTTTCCTTTGCCGCCAGCTTTGTAAGCATTTGGGTGGTCAGGTGGATATTATCGCGCGAGCCGATATCGGTTCACGTTACAGCGTGCATCTGCACGCACCGCAGGAACATACGCAGGATCAGGATGAGAAGCTGCTGGAAGGGTTAACCACGTTGATTGATATTACCGTGGATGACGTACGGAAAATCGTGGTACATCAGTTGGAAGGCTGGGGCGCAAGCTGCATCACGCCGGATGAACGCTTCTCTGGTCAGGATCACGACGTACTGATCACCGACGATCCTTCACGTCTGACGCCGTGGGCATTAATGCTTACGGATGATGAAGCCGGTTTCAGCGCGCTCTCTGAAAATCAGTTCAAAGTGAATTTTAATATCAGTAGCGCGATGCAGGATGCATTGTTGCAGCTTATCGAACTGCAACTGGCACAGGATGAGCCAGAGGAAGAAATGGTCGATGGACAGGATGCCGTACAGCTTTTCGCACCAGGTTATTTCCAGCTATTTGTTGATACAGTACCAGAAGATGTGAAGAGATTGTATAATGAGGCGTCGGACAGGGATTTGAATTCACTTGCTCAGACTGCGCATCGCCTGAAAGGCGTGTTTGCCATGTTAAATTTAACGCCTGGCAATCAGCTTTGTGAAACGTTGGAAATGCTCATCAAAGAGCGTGACGATTCAAACATTAAAAATACCATCGGCGAGATTGACAGCTACGTCAATGACTTGCTGCAGCAAGGTAACCAATAAGATGAATAACTTGAATGTAATTATTGTCGACGACCATCCGATTGTCCTGTTCGGTATCCGTAAATCGCTCGAACAGATCGAATGGGTCAACGTAGTGGGTGAGTTTGAAGATTCCACAGCACTGATCAACAATCTTTCTAAACTTGATGCCAACGTGCTGATCACCGACCTCTCCATGCCGGGCGAAAAGTACGGTGATGGCATTACGCTGATCAAATACATTAAGCGCCACTATCCCGATCTGTCGATTATCGTTCTGACCATGAACAATAATCCGGCTATTCTCAGTGCGGTTCTCGATCTGGATATTGAAGGGATCGTACTGAAACAGGGCGCACCTACCGATCTGCCTAAGGCGCTGGCCGCCTTGCAGAAAGGCAAAAAATATACCCCGGACAGCGTGGCTAAACTGCTGGAGAAAATCAGTGCAGGCGGCTACGGCGACAAGCGTCTTTCGCCAAAAGAGAGCGAGGTTCTTCGCCTGTTTGCTGAAGGTTTCCTGGTGACGGAGATTGCCAAGAAGCTCAACCGCAGCATCAAAACCATCAGCAGCCAGAAAAAATCGGCCATGATGAAGCTGGGTGTGGAGAACGATATCGCGCTGTTGAACTATCTCTCCTCGTTCAGCACCTCGTCGGTCGAAAAAGAGTAGTCACGGCATTTTCTGATTTAAGGGTGGAACTGTTTTCCACCCTTTTTTACGTCTGAATCACCCTTCCCTGCTTTTGCGCACCCGCTCCGCATAAAATGCCAGCGTCTGTTGGAGCGTATCCAGCGTGACCGGTTTCGACAGGCAGTTGTCCATGCCCGCTTCCATACAGCGCTGCTTCTCTTCGGCCAGCGCATTTGCCGTTACGCCGACCACCGGGAAAGTCAGCCCAAGCTGTCGCAGACGCTGCGTCAGGCGATAACCATCCATGTTAGGCATATTCACGTCGGTCAGCACAATATCAATATCGTTACGGCTGAGCACGCTCAACGCATCCACGCCGTCCTGCGCGGTTTTGACCCGATAACCCAGCGATCCCAACTGATCGGAAAGCAGCATACGGTTGATCGGATGATCGTCCACCACGAGGATCAGGATATCGTCATTGCTGATGCTGTGCTCTTCGGCGGCAGGCAGCGCGGCCTGTGCGTCCGGCATCTCCACCTCAACGCGATAGATGCGCCCCAGCAAGGCCGGCAGCTCGTGTGGCGTAGCGGTACCGTACACCCAGCGGCCTGCGCTTATTTCGACAGGACCGTCATTGTGCGCGCCGTCGAAGCGAATAATCGCCCGAAGCGGCGCAGGGGTTTCAAAGTCATAATCGGTCACGATGACGTCATCGGATTCACAGCGCTCATCATTGAGCCGCTGTACCTCAATGCCATGTTCGCGCAGCAGCCTCTCGAGGAAGCTTGCCAGCGCCTCGTTGCGCACCTCAAGCCAGCAGCGCTTGCTCTGTAATCCGTCGTGCAGCACCGGCGACATTACGCGGCTGTTATAAAGCGGGATACGAACGATAAACTGACTGCCCATGCCGGGCTCCGAATCCACTTCGATATCACCATCCATCATATTGATCAGCTTTTCACAGATGGCCAGACCCAACCCGGTTCCCTGGAAGTTTTGCTGAACGCCGGTTCCCACCTGGAAGAAGGGGTCGAAAAGGCGCGCGATCTCTTTTGGCGGAATGCCCACGCCGGTATCCCGTACGCGAAAGGCCAGATAGCCGTCTTTCACATAGGCGTGCAATATGATGCCGCCGGTATGGGTGAATTTAATGGCGTTGTTCAACAGGTTAGAGATCACCTGTTGCAGGCGCAGTGGATCGCCATCCAGCGTTACCGGCACGTCGTGATCGATAAACACCCACAGCGTCAGCCGCTTTTTCACCACCATGCCCATATAATTTGAAGCGATATGGGTGATGATCTCGCGCGGGGAAAAGGCGCGCGGTTCGATTTTAAGCTGTTCGGACTCGATTTTTGAGAAGTCGAGAATATCGCTGATAATTTTCAGCAGCAGTCCGGAGGAGTTATTCATCGCGGTGACCAGCGACTCAACGCCCTGCGGCAGCGACTTGGTTTGTAGCAGATCGAGGTTGCCAATAATGCCGTAGAGCGGCGTACGCAGTTCATGGCTGACGGTGGCAAGGAACATCGATTTCGCCTGGCTGGCCTGCTCGGCCGCCTGTGCCATCTCCTGAAGCGACTCCTCCATTTTGACGCGCGCGCTGACGTCAACCAGTACGCAAATCGCCACGTTTTCGTTGCGGTAGCGCGAGTGCACAAAGCTGATTTGCAGGTTGGTATTGCTGCCGGTCAGCACATCGACAAAGTTCACCTGCTGCCCGCAGATGATCTCCGTGAGCCGCTGCCGGTCTTCCTGCGTCAGCATGCTCAGGTAGTTATGCGCCAGTTCGTTACTGAGGATGTTGGTGCCGTCGCGGGTGCGAAGGATACAGATGCCCACCGGCGCGGAGGCGACGATTTTGCGGTTAAACTGCTCATGCTCTTCCAGGCGGTGAGCGTTGTCCTCCGCAGGCAGAAACATCCGGCGTTCAAACAGCCACGCAAGCGTAAACAGGAAAATGCCGCTGATCACGTTAAGCAGCACGGCATTGACCATCAGCATTTTCAGCTTTTCAACCATCTCATTGGTCTGCACTGAATAGACCACGTTGAGCGTGGACGGCGTCAACGCCTTCTTCATCACCAACTGCTTATAGCCGTCGATATAGCCGAACCAGCCGTTTTCATCAGGCAATTCATCAAGTGAAATACGTGTGGCGGAGCGGGAAGAGGACATGACGCGCTGGTTGTCAGCATCCACGATGGTGGCGACGACCGGAAAGCTGCCTGGCATAACAAAATCTTCCACGCGAATGGTCTGTTCAACGCCCAGCAGCGCAGACATCTTGCCGGCAACGTATACCGGCGTGATCATGTAGTAGTAGCCGATGCCCGGCTGGTTGGACGGTGCAATCCAGTAGAAGCTGCTTTTGCGCTGCTGGTCGTTGCCGTTGCGGTATTTGATGATGCGCTCGCGCAACGATTTGAGCGCACGGTCACGATCGGCAGAGGCGTCCGCCACGCCGAAATCAGCCACGCACAAACTGTCGCCGCCGATGAAAAATACGCGGTTCAGCTCGTAAGCGGATGAGAAATTTTCTTTCCAGTAGTGAAGAAAGTAGCTTAACGACTCAACCGAGTTGCGCCAGGTGTTGCTCATTGCGCTACAGTCGGAATCAGCGGCCAGCGAGACGAACTGCGGCGCGGGCGCTTTGCCAGGTAAGACACCATTCATGGCATCCAGGGAGCTGGTCGTGGCGTTGAGCCGATTTTCCGCAATGTATTTCAGCTCGCGCGAGACGTCTGCCGCATGGCGCACGTACCACTGCGCCTGCTCGACGCTGGCATTAAGCTCCTGCCGCAC